>DPRM01000123.1 GCA_003537645.1 Prolixibacteraceae bacterium | reverse complement strand
TCGAAAACCAGCTTTGGATTTACTCTCCATCGACCGACCGCATCATCCAGATTTCGGGTCACCTGTTGCGACAGTCGGTGATGGGCTCCGACCTTTCGTACGAAGACATGATGGACGACCGCAAACTCACAGACATTTACACGGCAAAAGTGCTGGGTGAAGAAGAAATGTACGATCGTAAAACCTATCTGATTGAACTCACCGCAAAGGTGACTGACGTTGCCTACCACTTGCAAAAAATGTGGGTTGATGCAGAGCGTTTTGTGCCGCTGAAACAGGAACTGTTTGCGAAAAGCGGGCAATTGCTCAAACGTTTGGAAATGAAGGATGTCATTCAGGTAAAAGGCCGGTGGTTTCCTGCGACTGTAGTTTATAAAGACATGCTGAAAGAAGGCGACGGCACCGAATTCAAGATTACCAAAATTGATTTCAATGTTGAAATTCCGGAGTATATTTTCAGCAAGGCAGCGTTGAAGAAGTGAATGCTCTTATTCTTTTTCCGAGCTTCCTCTCACAATCAAATCAGCTTTCAGTACTTTTATTTCAGGAACATATTCATCTTCGTCGGATAATATCCGGTGAAAAAGCATTTCCGCAGCGGTGGTTCCCATTTCGTACCCATGCTGATCGACCGATGAAAGATGCGGATCGGTTATTCCGGAGAAACGGCCGTCTGAAAATCCGACAATTGAAATTTGATCAGGAATTTTGTAACCGCGTTTCTGAATGGTTTGCATGGCTCCTATGGCAGTCAGGTCGTTCACCGCAAAAACTCCATCGGGAACAATACCTGCATCCAGCATTTCACCAACTGCATTGCGGGCTTTTTCGAACGTGTCGGCTTCAATAATCAGGCGGTTGTCAACAGGCAATCCGGCTTCGGCCAGGGCATTCAGGTAACCTTGCAATCGTTCGCGCCCGATTATAAGGCTTTGTGGACCGGCAAAGTGGGCAATTCGTTTACGTCCGGTTTCAATTAAGTGGCGGGTAGCTTTGTAAGAGGCTTCCATGTCGTCGATAATCACCTGATCGGCATTAATTTCAGGAGCAATGCGGTCGAAAAATACGAGTGGAATTCCTCCTTCCTGAAGATTAATAAGGTGATCGAATGTATTGGTCTCTTTTGAAATAGATACCAGAATTCCATCGACCCGGTGTGAAAGTAAAGTTCGGGCATTGGCTACTTCACGCTCAAAACTTTCGTTCGACTGACAGATAATAACAGTAAATCCCTTTTGAGAAGCAACATCTTCAATTCCACTAATGACCGATGAGAAGAAGTAATGTACAATTTCAGGAATAATTACCCCAATTGTATTGCTGCGGCTGTTTTTCAGGCTTAGGGCAACTGCATTGGGCTGGTATTTTAATTTGTTGGCCAGCTCATTCACCGCTTTTTTTGTATCGACATTAATGTCCGGATGATCTTTCAACGCCCTCGAAACAGTGGAAGGCGAGATACCCAGAATCCGCGCTATATCCTTAATTGTGATCTGATTACTTCTCATATCCTTTTATATAAACTCTCAATGCAATTCATAAAGATAATGAATAATTGAGATGCTCAAATTATCAAAAATTTTGCAGGAAAATACAGGTGTTTTATACCTACCAGCCACTACCTGTTTAATAACATTTTGTATGCAAACGACTTCGCAAACGATTGCAGAAAAACGGATGTAACATTTTTTAACTAAATTTTAACGGTTTATATACTTTGGTCACGGAATTAATAATAAATGAAGTAGAAAAACGGACAAAAAACTTAAGGAATTAACTAAAAAATCAAATCAATGAGTTTTAAACGAGTATTTGAACCAATAATTTAATTAAAACATGAGGATTATTCGCAAAAACCTAAAAGTAACAATACTGATGTTGTCGCTTCTGCTGGGAAACTTCGCAATGGCACAGCAATCGGTATTTTCGGGTAAGGTGACCGATAGTTCATCGGGAGAAGCCTTGCCGGGTGTTTCTATCGTCGTTAAAGGAACTACCAACGGAACAATTTCCACAGCCGATGGCAGTTTTATACTTCAAACCAACCGGGGTGAAATTGTACAGTTTTCATTTATCGGTTACAAAACCCAGGAGATTACTGCACAGGGACAAACTAACTTATCAGTTTCGCTTGTGGTTGACAATGAACAACTGGAAGAAGTGGTTGTAATTGGATACGGAACGGTAAAAAAATCGGATGCAACAGGATCTGTTAGCACCGTTAGTTCAAAAGATTTCAATAAAGGTGCTATAACTTCACCACAGGATTTATTGGTTGGTAAGAGTGCCGGTGTGGTAATTACTACATCGGGCGGAGCTCCCGGAAGCGGATCGACGATTCGTATTCGTGGTGGTTCTTCTCTGAATGCCTCCAACGACCCCTTGATTATTATTGACGGAGTTCCGCTTGACAATAACAATGTTTCGGGAAGTCGTAACTTCCTTGGATTTGTTAACCCCAACGACATCGAGACATTTACTGTTTTGAAAGATGCTTCGGCAACAGCAATTTATGGATCGAGGGCTTCGAACGGTGTAATTCTTATCACCACTAAAAAGGGATTGGTTGGCAGCCCGATGAAAATTTCTTACGACGGAAGTACTTCTGTTTCAAGCGCCATCGAATTCGTTGATGTTTATTCGGGCGACGAATTGCGCCAGATTGCCTACGAGCACAAAGATTTATTTGGTGCCGACAGCTTTACAAAGCTTGGAAATGCAAATACCGACTGGCAGGACGAAATTTTCCGCACAGCCGTATCGCAGGATCACAATATCAGCCTGTCGGGTGCGTATAAAACCTTGCCATACCGTGTTTCTATCGGTTATACCGACCAGAATGGTATCATGAAAAATACCGACATGCAAAGGTTAACCGCTGCAATAAGTTTAGACCCTTCATTCCTGAATAACACTTTAAAAGTGAATATTAATGCGAAGGGAATGACCACCGACAACAACTTTGGTGATTCGGGTGCATTGGGCTCAGCAATCAACATGGACCCAACTCAACCGGTAAAAGACGGCAATGTTAAATCTGATGGTTATTTCCAGTGGAGCAATTACGGCGCTAACCTTGGAACTCCAAATCCAGTTGAACAGTTAATGTCAGCCGACAATAAATCGAATGTACAGCGCGTAATTGGTAACGTTCAGGTGAATTACAAAATTCCGTTTATTCCAGAACTTCGTGCAAACTTAAACGTAGCAAGTGACTATACTGTTAGCGAAGGACACAACAATCGTCCGCCAACATCTCCATCAAATCTAACGAGTCCTTATTGGGGCCGGATAAATAGTTACAGTGCCGAAAACCGTAACGACTTGCTTGATTTTTATTTGAACTATGCAAAAGATATTACTCAGATTAAAAGCAGAATCGATGCAACAGCCGGTTATTCATGGCAGCATTTTCAACGCGAAGGTAAAAGCAACACTACCGGTTATTATCTTCCAACTCAAACAGCACAGAAGGACAGCTCGACTTTCATTACAGAAAACTATTTGGTTTCATTCTTCGGACGTTTGAATTATACCCTGATGGACAGGTACTTGCTGACTTTTACAGTTCGTAATGACGGATCTTCACGTTTTGCTGATGAAAACCAGTGGGGACTTTTCCCATCAGCGGCTTTCGCCTGGAAAATCAAAGAAGAATCGTTCCTGAAAAATGTAAAAGCTGTTTCCGATCTTAAATTAAGGTTAGGCTGGGGGGTTACCGGGCAACAAGACATCGGTAACGATTATCCTGCACAGGCAAGATATATCACTTCATCGCCAGGTTCATACTATCCGATTGGCGGCACATTCCTTCCAACATTGCGGCCAAGCGCTTACGATCCCGACATCAGGTGGGAAGAAACAACTACCCAGAACATCGGATTGGATTTTGGTTTCATGAACGACCGTATCACCGGATCTTTTGATCTATACCAACGTGTTACCGACGATTTATTGAATACTGTAACAATTCCGAGTGGTAGTAACTTCTCTAACCAGTTGTTAACCAACGTAGGAAGTCTTGAAAACAAAGGTGCTGAATTCTCATTAAACCTGACACCCATCTCGAAAAAAGATATGTCGCTCATCCTGGGATTCAATGCAACCTACAACAAAAACGAAATTACCAAGTTGCTCATCAGCGACGATCCCAATTACATTGGTGTACTTTATGGCGACGCCTTTTCAGGCCAAAAACAAGTTACCAGAGTGGGTTACCCAGCCTATTCATATTTCCTGAACAAACAGGTGTACGATGCCAATGGCAACCCGATTGAAGGTTTGTATGTCGATCTTTCAGGAAAAGGTGGTACAGTAAATGGCAATACTGCCAATCAGTACATTTACCACAATCCGGTTCCCGATTATCTGTTCGGTTTCTCGGCAAGGTTTAACTACAAAAACTTCGATTTATCAGCTTCAACCCGCGCCAACATCGGAAATTACGTTTATAACCAGGTGGCAGCCGGAGCTTCATACGATCAGACCTATCAGATTGGATACTGGAAGAATTTTCCAACATTCCTTAGCGATACAAAATTCGTGAAACGCCAGTTTACAAGCGATTACTTTGTTTCAAACGCATCGTTCTTTAAACTCGACAATGTAAGCGCTGGATATAATTTCGATAACTTCATTGATAAAATGTCGGCACGCGTGAGCTTCACAGTTCAGAACGTATTGACTATCACTAAATACAAAGGAATCGATCCTGAAGTTTCAGGCGGTATTGATAACAATTTCTATCCAAGGCCCCGTACCTTTATGCTTGGTATAAGCTTATCCTATTAATATTCTTAAGAAATAACAGATATGAATAAAAAAACAATAATATTCGGAATTCTTCTTTCATCGCTGATGATCACATCGTGTGTGAAAGATCTGGATGTAAAGCCAAAGGATCCAAATACAATACTTGCCGGTAACTTAGGCGACGATCCTGCTTACATGAAGCAAACTCTGGGAAAAATTTATGCCAGTTTCATGCTCTCCGGACAAGGCGCCAACGGTGGCGACGACATCGCTGCTTCTGACGGTAACTTTTTTACCACCACCCGCGCACTTTGGAACTTACAGGAAATAACCACCGACGAAGCTATTTGCGGATGGGGTGATGTGGGTATCTCCGACCTGAATACCCAAACCTGGAATGTTAATAATCCATTCCTTACAGCGGTTTATCAGCGTTTAAGCCTAAGTGTTACGTATGCGAACGATTTTATCAGGTTTACAAATGGAAATACCGACCCGGCTGTGATGCAGTACAACGCAGAAGCACGCTTCCTAAGAGCGCTGGCCTACTCATGGAGTATGGACTTGTTTGGCAATCCTCCGTTTACAACCGATGCCGATGGTGTTGGCAAATTCTTCCCAAAACAGCTCGACCCTGACATGAAAGTTGGCAGAATCAAATTGTTCAACTACATCGTGTCTGAATTGAAAGACCTGGAAACAAAACTGGGCGAACCAAAGTTTTCGTATCCCCAGGCCGATAAAGCTGCTGCATGGATGTTACTTGCACGCGTTTATCTTAACGCACAGGTTTATACCGGAACTGCAAAATGGGACAGCTGTAAAATTTATGCCGACAAAGTAATAAACAGCGGAAAATACTCATTGGCTGCCAACTACAGACAAAACTTCAGCGCCGACAATGACGGTCGCCGTAATCCTGAAATGATTTTTGCCTGGGAGCAGGATGGAATTAATACTCAGGGTTATGTAGGAACTACTTTCCTTATCGAATCAAGCAGCGACGCAGTTTACATCAGAGCCGAAGATTTTCATGGTCTGACATCGAATACCAACTGGAATGGAAACAGAGCCAGAAAACAATTCATGAACGTTTTGGTCGATACGCTTGCTACCTACGGAAATGTTCCGGTTCCTGCAAGCGATCCAACATTCTCGCAAAGCAAAGACAAACGNNCAGATGGTTCACAGGCTTCGAATTACAGCACAGCCTACGCAAGCACCGATTTCCCCGTTTTCCGTCTGGCCGATGCTTACCTGATGAGAGCCGAAGCATTGTATCGCCTGAATGATAAAGCCAATGCAGTGAAAGACATCAATGTAGTCAGAACACGCGCTTACGGAAATGCAAGCGGAAACATTACTGAAGCACAGTTAACCGATCAGTTTTTGCTGGACGAACGTGGCCGCGAATTTTATTACGAAGCTCAAAGGCGTACCGATTTGGTTCGCTTTGGTAAGTTTACCGATGGAAATTACTTCTGGCAATGGAAAGGCGGTATCTTCAAAGGAGCCAATACCGACAGCCATTTGAATGTTTTCCCGATCCCTGGAGCTGAAGTTTCGGCCAATCCGAACATCAAACAAAATCCAAAATATTAATCCTTTAAACTTCAGAACAATGAATAAAAATTCAATTATATATTTAACCTTAATTGGGTTGATCGGACTTTTGTTTTCGTGTGAGAAGGACGAAACAAAAGTGGTGATGCTGACCAATCCAATTGCACCAACAATTCAGACTGTTCCTGATTTGACACTTAAAAGGGCCAAAGGAATGGACACACTGGTATTTGTTGGTACCGCTGTCGATCCCGGTTTTCAGGCGTCTGCCACTTATTTTCTGGAAATATGTCCGAAGGGAAATAATTTCAAGGATGCCACTGTTTTAACTTCAGGTATTAAGAATACCCAAATGAAAATTACTGTGAGCGACCTGAATGGAATTTTACTTAAAAAATTCCCTGCCGACCAGGTTTCTGCTGTCGATCTTCGGATGAGGGCAGTTTTATCTGTTGATGCAGGCACCGGTGCTCTCGGAACAAGTGCTAATCCGCTGGAATATTCTTCAGAAATAAAAACGGTAAATGTTACTACTTATGGTTTGCCACGTTTAGATTTAGTTGGTTCCGGAATCAACCAGAAAATTGAATCAGCTCTGGGCAACGGTAAATATACCGGACTTGTAAAACTTGATAAAACCAAACCATTTACACTGAAAGATCCTGATACAAATGTTGTTTACGGAGCAAATGGGGCAGCCCTTGCAGTGAATGGTACCGGAATTATTTCATCAGATAACGGATGGTACAAATTTGTAGCCGATACCAAGGCGCTTACCTATTCGCTGGATGCTTACATGATCGGTCTTGTTGGATCTGCAACTCCAAATGGCTGGGATTCACCCGACCAAAAAATGGATTACGATGCTGCTACCGGAACCTGGAAAATTACCATTAACCTGGTTGATGGTGATATTAAATTCAGACTGAACGATGGTTGGGCATGGAATTTAGGTGGTACTGCAAATAGTTTGACTGTTGATGGATCAAACTTAACTGTAACTGCTGGTAACTACACCATTGTGCTAACCATAACTAATCCAAACTCGGTTAAGGGTGAAGTGGGTGGTAACTGTAAAATAACTAAAAACTAGTTTGTATGAAACATTTAAAAATGATATCAATGAAACGAATGTTCATATACAGAACATTGGCCATCCTTTTAACTGCAACAATCATTTTTGCTGCATGTACAAAGGAAAATACCGACGTGAGACTGGCTCCGCAGCTTGCCACATCGCAATTGCTTAATGTAACCTCGGCTACTGCAACAGTGGTTGGCTTCGTGGTTGCCGAAGGCGATGGTTTTACCGAAAAAGGGGTTTGTTACAATACAGCTACTGCTCCTACTATTGCAAACAAAAAAGTTGCATACACCGAAAAAAGTACATCTGCCACTTTTAATGTAACATTGACCGGACTGGCTTATGCTACCAAATATTATGCAAGGGCTTATGCTACCGGATCAGCAGGTACAATTTACGGTGAAGAGTATTCATTTACAACTCTACCAGTTGTTCCGGTGCTTACAACTGCTGCAATTACCACAATTACTGGTAATTCTGCCGCAGGTGGAGGTAATGTTACCGCTACCGGTGGTGCCGAAGTAACTGTTCGTGGTGTTGTTTTCGGAACAAATCCGGCGCCTACAATTGCCGACAGCAAAACAACCGACGACAAGGGAGCGGGCGCATTCGTAAGCGCTTTGGCTGCACTGAAAGGAAATACAACCTATTATGTGCGTGCCTATGCAACAAACAGCGCCGGTACTGGATACGGTTCTGAAGTAAGTTTCAAAACGCTGGTCGATTTGCCGCTTGTTACAACCACTGCTGTTAGCGGAATCACAAAAGTTTCAGCTGTTACTGGTGGTAATGTTTCTTACGATGGTGGTGCCGAGGTTACCGCCAAAGGTTTGGTCTGGAGCACAAGTGCCAACCCAACTATCGCCGATACAAAAATTGACGGTGGTGCAGGTCTTGGTTCATTTGTAAGCAACCTCACAGGTTTATCGGTATTCACAACATACCATGTTCGTGCTTTCGCAACAAACAGCGCCGGTACTGCTTATGGCAGCGATGTGATGTTTACTACTTTGGCCAACATTCGTACCTGGAATATTCCAGGCGACTATGTTGAAGCCAGTTATCCAGGTTCAGGTTTGGCCAATTGGTCGCCCGATAAGTCGCCACAGGTAATCAGCACAATTACTGCACCCGACAAACTGGAAGGATATGTTTACATGGCCAACAGCTCCAACGAATGGAAATTCGCCACTCAGCCAAACTGGGACGGACCAAATTATGGTGATGGCGGCGCAGGAAAAATTGATGGCAATGGTGGAAATATTAAATCTCCGGCAGGCTACTACAAGATAAATGCTGATGCTGCTGCAATGACTTATACCGCTGTTGCAACTACATGGGGTGTAATTGGTTCTGCTTCGCCTAAAGGATGGGACGACGAAACTCCGCTGACATACAATCCTGCTTCAAAAACATGGATTGGTTCGGTACATCTTACTGCAGCCGAATTCAAATTCAGGGCTAACCACAATTGGGATTTCAACTACGGAAGTTCAAGCAAAGATGCGAATCTGAATGCCGGTGGCGACAATATTGCCGTGACCGTTGAATCTGACTACGCCTTTACCCTGGATTTAAGCAAGCCGAATGCCTACAAATACAGCGCAAACAGATGGGGTGTAATTGGCGATGCAACTCCCGGAGGTTGGGACAACGACACCAACATGACCTGGGACGCTTCCAAAAAAGTGTTCACTGTTACTTTAGACCTGAAATCGCCGGGCGCATTTAAATTCAGAGCCAACGACGGATGGGATATTAATCTGGGTGGAAGCCTGGGTGCACTGAACGCCGGTGGCGATAACATCAGCGTTTCGGCCAATGGTAATTATACCATTACCCTCGATCCATGGAACCTGAAAGCTACGATTACTAAAAACTAATAATGCAATATTGATGGCCTATCCGCTCAACCCGGGCGGATAGGCCTTTTTTTAATCCCTAATTCCAATTAAAATGTTACGTCAATTCAACCTTCTATTCTGGCTGGTAGCTCTTTATCAGTTAAGTTTTGCGCAGATTACCACCAATCCGGCCCTGCCAAACGACAACAAAGCTGTAACTATTACCTTCGACGCTACGCAGGGAACGGCTGGATTGATGAATTATACAGGCGATATTTATGCCCACGCTGGGGTGATAACCGATAAAAGTACCTCAACAGCCGATTGGAAATATGTAATTGCCAATTGGACTACCAACCTGCCAAAAGCAAAACTTACCCGTGTTGCAACCAACCTTTATACCCTCGAAATTTCTCCTGATATCAGGAGCTTTTACGGTGTTCCTTCAGGCGAAACCATTAAACAGATGGCTTTTGTTTTCCGCAGTGCGGATGGAAGCAAAGAAGGAAAGGCAAGCGGTGGAAAAGATATTTTTGTAACTGTTTTTACTGAAGGACTGAACGTCAGCATTTCGTCGCCTTCAAAAATCAATATTTTCGAAAAAAATGAATCCTTCCAGTTTTCGGCTTCTGCAACATCAACAGCCGATCTGAAATTATTTCTGAACAACCAGGAAATAGCTTCGCAAAGCGGAACATCTATCAACCAGAGTATTACATTACCCAACGCCGGAAATTACTGGCTCAAAGTAAGCGCCACGCAAAGTACAAGCATAAAGCGCGATTCGGTTTATGTATGCATTCGCGAATCAAACATTAACGCGACCAAACCTGCCGGTATGCAAGCCGGTATCAATTATATCGACGACCATACCGCCACACTGATCGTTTTTGCCCCTAAAAAATTGCACATCTTCGTCACGGGCGACTTCAATAACTGGTATCCCGACAACAATTACCTTATGAAAAAGGATGGCGACTACTTCTGGCTTCAGATCGAAAACCTTACCCCAAAAAAGGAATACATTTTTCAATACCTGATTGATGGCGAACTTAAAGTGGCCGATATTTATACCGAAAAAGTTTCTGATCCTTACGACGATAAATACATTAAATCAACAGTTTATCCCAATCTTTTGCCTTATCCTGAAGGAAAAGCCTCTGATCGCGCTTCCGTTTTGCAAACAGCACAGGAACCATATATCTGGGAAACTACCAGCTACACTATACCGGCAGCAAGTAAACTTTCGGTTTACGAATTGCTGATCCGAGACTTTACCACCGAAAAGACTTATAAAGCTGTTCAGGAAAAACTGCCCTACCTGAAACGCTTGGGAATAAACACCATTGAACTGATGCCATTCCACGAATTTGAAGGTAACAACAGCTGGGGTTATAATCCGAATTTCTATTTTGCACCCGACAAGGCCTATGGAACAAAAAACGACCTGAAAGCCTTGATAGACGAGGCTCACAAGCAGGGTTTTATTGTCATTCAGGACATGGTTTTGAACCATTCGTACAACTCAAACCCGATGGTAAAAATGTACTGGAATGGTTTGCTAAACCGTCCGGCTGCTGATAACCCGTGGTTTAACGAAACATCGCCCAATCCGGTTTACAGCTGGGGTTCCGATTTTAACCACGAAAGCCAGGCAACCAGAGATTTTGTCGATCGGGTTAACAAATACTGGTTGGAAGAATACAAGGTCGATGGTTTCCGCTTCGATTTCACCAAAGGTTTTACCAACACGCCCGGCGATGGCAGCGGATACGATGCGGCACGTATTTCTATCCTGAAACGGATGGCCGATAAAATCTGGGAGGTCAACCCTAAAGCATTTGTTATTCTCGAACATTTTGCTGCCAATACCGAAGAGCGAGAGTTGGCTGCATACAAAAACGGCATGTTGATTTGGGGAAATACGAATTTTAATTTTGCTGAAGCTGCAATGGGTTACCACGATTCGAATAAATCAGATTTCAGCTGGGCATCGTATCAGCAGCGTGGCTATTCAAAACCGGGACTGGTGGCCTACATGGAAAGTCACGACGAGGAAAGGCAGATGTTCAAAACTCTTAGCTTCGGAAATTCGTCGGGAACTTATAATACGAAGGAATTTGTAACGGCACTCGAACGCAGCCAACTGGCTGCAACGTTTTTTTTATCGCTTGCCGGCCCCAAAATGATCTGGCAGTTTGGCGAGCTTGGCTATGATGTTTCGATTGATCAGAATGGCAGGGTGGGCGAAAAGCCTGTCCGCTGGAATTATCTGGATGACCCGAAACGCCTGAAATTGTTCGATGTTTATTCGGCCATGCTGCGGTTGCGCGACCAGTTCGACGTTTTTACTTCAGGAACAGAAACCCGTTCGCTGAATGGCATCACGAAAAAAATACAACTGAATCTGGCCGACCACAATATTACGCTAGTTGGCAATTTTGGTGTGACTGATCAAACCATCGTTCCCGGCTTTCAGCATACCGGAAACTGGTTCGAGTTTTTCAGCGGTAACGAATTTACAGTTGCAGATGTAAATGCCTCAATACTCCTGAAACCGGGTGAATATCGTTTGTACAGCGACAAAAAATTACCGGCCTTTGAAGAACTGGCAACCAATGTTTCTGAAAAAACAAACCAATCTGAATTGCGCGTATATCCAAATCCGGCGACCCATCAAATTCAGTTAGAATCGAAGGACGTGATTCGTACTATTGAGTTATTTACGATCGATGGAAAAATAATCAGAACTGTAAAACCCAACTCTAAAGCGTTAACTGTAAGACTTGATGGATTGGTGTCCGGCATATATTTTCTGCGGGTACAAGCCGGAGCTCAGGTTTTCACCGAAAAAATCGTTATGAATTAAAAACATACATTTCGTATCGATTTTTGATTAATTTTAGCCAGGTTCATGAACAGAAAAACCAGGAGATATGAAACGAATCTTCTTACTTCAGGTAATAATGGTTTTAATGGTCGTAATTGGCTACGGAGTTCAACCCTTACGAAAACCATTTCTTCAGATTACAGTTGATGGGAAACCATCAAAAAGTGGCGATATTTTAACTGTCAAGCCCGGTCAAAAATTTTTGATTAAAGTTGATATAGAGGGCGGACGCAGGGATTTCTGCAAATTTCCGGATACCTATGCCGACATAGCCGGTACTGCCCAAATTCTTACAAGAGGAAAAGACGGAATATCTTACCAGATCAACGGACAAAATGCGGTTTGGAAACTACTTAATGAAGATATCCGATTTGCAGCCGACGAATTCCTTCAGATTAAATCAACTGCCAGTCAGTCAGCCGAAATAACTGTCTCGAGCCTGCATTTTTCACAATCCTATCTCAAAATTACCGGCAAAACCAGCTGGCAGTTCAGTCAGGGCGGACAATTAATCAGCGAGGAAAATACTGCCGAAGGAACGCTCTATTTTAAAGTCGAAGGTGAATCTGATGTCTGGTTTACAAGTAAAAACATTGAGGCAACAGGCATTGCCAACGAGCAGGTAAAAGAAAAGCTGAAAGCAACGCAACTAATGTGCGACAGTATTGAAAGAAGTTTTTTCAGGTTGAATTTTAGCGCGGTTCAGCAGTCTATCCGCGACCTTCAGAATTCGGTTAACGTACTGAAATCGACCATTGACGACGTAAAGACCGGCAATCCCTCGTATAAAACCGCAATCGTTTTCAAGGGTCTTCCGAGCGATGACCCGTTTTTGGACATCACTGTATTTTCGGCCATAAAACCCGGATGGACTACGCTCGAAACTTTGGTAAATAATTCGAAGCAGCAACTGGCAGCACTTCCGGCGCAGCCAACTCCGCAAAACAACGACCAATTGATTCAAATTATTACCGGCTATCTTAACTGGCAAAACTCACTTCCTGAAAATACTTTCAGCGAATTTTCACGGTATATTCCTGAATTAGTTTCTGAAAACATTCTGATGCCCGTAAACATCCGGAGAGTTGCTGAAGTAAAATCGGTTGCCAATTATGCACAGACTATCAGCGATTTAAATACTTTTCTTGACCAGCGTATTTTGCAGATTCCCGAAGAAATACAGAAAATTAACGCTGCAAACACACGGCTTCAAACAGTGAAACTTTTCGACGGAATGCTCCGGGGCTACTTCTCCTCTATTAATTGGGCCGAATGGAAAAGCACCCGTGGCTTTTAGCGATTTTGGATTATAAATTGCCACCCGAATTGCCCTTTTATTAAATCCCATTATTTGTCAATTACAACTGCTTTTTATATATCACTCAGCGAATAGGTCTCTAAAATTAATTCATGAGAAATATTCGTATTCTTTTCGCATGTCAAAAAACATGGTTTGATCAGTCAGAACCATGGTTTGCTCATTGCCCCTGAAACCGCAAAACCAAACACCAATTGTGTTGTCTTAGTGTCGTAACTTAGTGAAGTGCAATCGTTAAAAAGTAAGATTAAGAATAAAAGCTATAAATTAAATTTAAATTAAAACACGATGAAAAATTCTATTGAAATTTACAAAAGAGGTATTTGGACCTTCTTATTTGCTCTGGTGGTAATTGTTAGTTCATGTAGCAAAACCGAAGATCTTGCAGTTGCTCAGGACGATCAGAACCTGATGTTGAAAAGTGCAACAGCATGCACTCCTGCAACCTATAAATTATTTGGTGGACAAACAATTGAGATGGGCAATCTTACTGTTTGGAACAATGAAACAACAATTTATGTGACTTACAACACTTCTGAAAATTATCCGATGTCAGAGGTTCAATTATGGGTAGGGACAGATATATCTTTAGTGCCAACTGCAAATGGTGCTCCTATTCCAGGACAATTTGACTTAAAATATTCTTCAGATGAAGGTTTTACTCAATATACATTTGAGGTTCCAATGGCCGATGTTCCTGTAATCTGTGGAGGTACAATTTATATCTATGCACATGCTTCTGCAGGTGGTGAGACTCTTTGGAGTGAAGGAACAGCTTTCGATTCAAACAGATGGGGATGGTATTCTGAATATACAATATGCTGTAATCCTCCAACACAAGAGCCTACAGAAGTATGTACTGAATATCAAAATGAAACTGCTTTTGGCGGTTCAGCTAAAGGCTTAGGAAAAGCATGGTGGTATTATTACACCGGTTCCAGCGTTCAAACACTTTGGGCAGGTCAGAAAATCGATGCAGGTACCGTTGAAGTAAGTGGTGGATATGTAACTATCACTCTTGCCGAAGGATGGGAACTACAACCGGTAGATGAACCTGTAAAAATTCAGGGTTACAATACAATCCCAACCAGCAGACCAACACCAGGCTTGTTTACAACCTATAAGGGAACTTCATTAACAGTTCCAGTTGAAAGCTTTACCTATTATGCAATTCACCTTGATGTTAGAAGATGTACTAAATGGGAAACTGTTTATAACTAATCTTTCCGGGATTTACAACCAAATAAAAAAGGGCTGCCACACAATGTGACAGCCCTTTTCGTTTAGTTTCGAATCGTAAATTACGATTGTTTTTTATCGGTATTTATTCCAAACACAGTGTACAAAGGGCAGAACCTGAAGACTGCAGTTGCAATAAAAACAACTCCGATTAAGCCCCAGTAGCTTTCAAAAATAACGCCTCCGATGGCAATTCCTAATCCTGCCACGAGCCGGAGTATTCGGTCAGTCGATCCAACATTACATTTCATAGTCTGAATGTGTTAATGATTTAACAATGAAACGCAAATGGCAGCTGGAAGTTCAAAAATTTTGTTCGATAATTTCAGCCGAAGAAGCCACCAAATGAGGGCAAATCGTATCAAACAGCTTTCGTTCGTTGGCCTCAGCCGCACCTTCAGGAGTAGAGATGTTTACTCCAAGCAGTTTTTTACATTTTAAAGAGCCGTGTCTGGCAACGAATAACTCATTAAATCTTTTCACTGCTACTTTCGTTTCGGCCTTAATATCCTGAATAGTTTTCCCTTCTTCCTGAATTTTCAGACCCAAAACCATGTATGCCCCCGTAACCGCTCCGCAAGTTTCGGCCATACCCATTCCTCCGCCAAATCCGGCAGAAATCTTCAGCGCAGTCATTTCGTCGAGCTTTAGTTCGCCCGCAAAACATAGCAGCACCGACTGGGCACAATTCAGTGTTTTGAAATGTTCGATTGCAAGTTGTGATTTTTTCATGGTAGATAAGTTGCGATCTCTGTTAAACTGATTTGGATACAAATATTTAGATAGCCCATTGATAATGTGTTGTTATTTTTCCCATAGGGAATTTATATCAATAGAACTTATTTTAAAACAGAACAAAATTCCCCGTGAGGGGATAAATATTAATTCCCTGACGGGAAAAGCCAATGGCTATGATTCTCTTTTCTATTGATATTGAAGTCCTAACGGACTTAAGAATCCTTTTTTATATTGAAATCAGGTTGATAAGTTTTTTAACTCAATCAATTGAAGAATAAAAAAAAACCCGAAGCATTTGCCCCGGGTTTTCAGTATTTCACTCAATATTGATAAAAGCAATTCTTACTCCTCACCCTTCGGGGGAGGTTGGGAGGGGGCTTTCTTACTATTCACCTCTTACTGCTGCAACACCCGGAAGAACCTGTCCTTCGAGGTATTCGAGCAAAGCGCCACCAGCTGTTGAGATGTACGAAACACCATCGGCAAAACCAAACTGGTTAACGCACGAAACAGAGTCGCCGCCGCCTACCAGCGAGAAAGCGCCCTTTGATGTTGCTTTTACAATGGCTTCGCCTACGGCTTTCGAGCCAACAGCAAATTTCTCCATTTCGAAAACACCCACCGGACCGTTCCACAGAATAGTTCCTGAATTTTCAATTACTTCTTTGAACATGGCAATGCTGTTCGGACCGGCATCCAATCCCTGCCATCCTTCAGGAATAGCATTTGCCTGAACTACCTGGGTGTTGGCGTCCGGGCTGAAAGCATCGGCAGAAACCACATCGGTAGCAATATAAATTTTCACGCCCTTTTCAGCCGCTTTTTTCTCGATGGCCAAAGCAGTGTCGAGGTAATCCATTTCGCAGATTGAAGTACCAACTTCGCCGCCGCGGGCTTTCACAAATGTAAAAGTCATACCACCACCCAAAATCAGGTTGTCAACTTTGTCGAGAAGGTTCTCGATGATGGTGATTTTCGACGAAACTTTGGCGCCACCCATGATGGCAGTTAACGGACGTTGCGGGTTTTTCAATACTTTGTCCAAACTGGCAATTTCGCTTTCGATGAGGAACCCGAACATTTTGTCGTTAGGGAAGAATTTGGCCATTACAGCGGTCGAAGCGTGCGCGCGGTGAGCAGTACCGAAAGCATCGTTGATCCAGCAATCGCCGTTGGCAGCCAGTTGTTCGGCAAATGCTTCGTCGCCTTTTTCTTCTTCCTTGTGGAAGCGAAGGTTTTCGAGCAACAAAACTTCGCCCGGTTTCAGGGCTTTGGCCATTGCCTGAACTTCTTCGCCAATACAATCCGGAGCCATTTTAACTTCGCGGCCAAGCAGTTCGCTTAAATGACCAACAAGGTGGCACATCGAATATTTAGCATCAGTTCCGGCTTTCGGACGGCCAAAGTGAGACATGATAATAGGAGAACCGCCTTTTTCAATCACTTTATTGATGGTATCCACAGCTGCACGCATGCGGGTATCGTCGGTGATTACAAAATTTTCGTCGAGTGGCACGTTAAAATCCACGCGGATCAGCGCTTTTTTTCCGGCGAAATCATAAGTTTCAATTGTTTGCATATCTGTTATTTTTAAGTGGTACAAAAAATTCAGCTCAAATATAACGAATATATCGGAGTGATTAATTTCAACCGGTTTTGCCTTCCTGAATTTAATGTTGGGGTAAAGAAGTTGGGAGGGGGAAGACGGGAGTCCGAAGTCCGAAGAAGTCGCAGTTGGCCCTTACCAAGCAAAACGATTGATTGGTAAAGGCTCCAGAGGAGCAAAATACTTATAGAAAGAAGGAATAGATGATGACAGTCGTCCGCGCGCGATCGTAGAACAAGGCTTTTTTCTATTCCACGAAGCTTTGTAAGGAGAATAGCAATATTTCGATACTTCCTGGATGTTAGCAAACGGATACAAAACGGTGTCGGCGGCTACTATTTTCACCGAATCGACCCGCAGTCCTTTAATCCGGTATCCTAAAGATTCTTTGAAAAGTACTGACTGGTTGGAATATATGGTTTGATAATTATGTGCCAGGGTTTTTAGCGCGGTGGTTGCCAGAAGCAATAAGAGTAAATGGAGCGTTTTCATAATTTATTGTAATGTGTATAATAAGAGATTCCATCTCCTTTTGGAGGATGGAATCCCATGCTTTCTGAATCATTGTTTTATAACTATTGCTTCTTCAGCATATTTTTCCGAGTCTAAAATCACGCGTAGAATATAAGTGCCATTTCGAAGCGAACTCACATCTATTTGACACAGATTGGCGAAAGCTTCCACACATTCTGTTTTTACTAATTCTCCTTTTACCGAGTACAATTCGAGGGTATAATTTTCGGCTGTAATTGCGGGAAATTGAACAAACAGCTTGCCTGAAACCGGGTTAGGATATACTTTGAATTCGGATATGGTTTTTTCGGGGCTGATGCCGTCGATAATGTCGGGATTCAAAAAACAATAATTTGAGACCAAAGGTGACTGATATTTTTTAATTCCATCTTCGGTAAAGCACAATAAGGCTTCGCCACCGCCAGTCATACAATGGCTAAAACTGCCACCATTCAGAATTCCTAATGTGCTTCCGATTCCTTCAATCCAAACCTCCTTTGTTGTTTTAATTTTCAGGTAAGTCAGGTAAAAATATTTACGCGCAACTCCATCATTTACAAAAGTTTTAATTGAATCAACCAGAAAACCTGATTCCCTGCATACACAGTTCAAAAATAGGGTATCGCCAGCCTTACAGCCAAAATCGTACAACAGGCATTCTTCCTTGGCAGTTATATCCCGATAGAATACTTTT
Organism: Prolixibacteraceae bacterium; assembly: GCA_003537645.1. Taxonomy (GTDB): domain Bacteria; phylum Bacteroidota; class Bacteroidia; order Bacteroidales; family Prolixibacteraceae; genus Aquipluma. Next base: position 27,858 of record DPRM01000123.1, on the reverse strand, counting down.
TTATTGGTTTCTTCCCTGATGAACCCTTCAATAATCCATTTCTTCATCTGTTGATCATCGCTGCGGAGAGCCTTCATATAGCGAATTCCATCTACCAGCGTGTCGCCATCAAATTTGGTGTAGTAACTACTACAGAAGTATGAAGAACAACCACTAACCGGACCTGACATTGTACTCCACAACTTATTTGTTGAAAGAAATGATTGTGCGGAGATTTCCCAAACAATCAAAGAAAGGATTATAAACGAGCTGATTTTGTGGTTCATAGGTCGTTGATTTTATAGATTTGACATATAAAATTACAATATTCATTCATTAAAGTCAATAGCAAAAATAAAAGCCGCCCCCCCCCATTTAGTCATAAGTATCTAAAAATTAGACACATGCAATTTAGATGTTTCTAAACATTGTAAAAAGTTCTACCAGAAGGGTTACTTACCTATGTTAATGTTATTGATTGTTGAAATCTAATTCATGGGAAAACTGGTTTTGCATCAGGAATTGCTATTTTTGGGACTCCACAATTTATCCTGTATGTTTTTTAAAGAAGTTATCGGACAAAGCGCCACCAAAGAACGGCTGATTCAGTCGGTTAGGGGAGAAAGAGTAAGCCACGCCCAGCTTTTTGCCGGCCCCGGGGGAACTGGTAAACTGGCGCTTGCCATCGCATACTCGCAATATGTTGCATGTACCAACCGTCAGGCAAGCGATTCGTGCGGCGAATGTCCTTCGTGCCGAAAGTTCCGGAAGTTAATCCATCCCGATCTTCATTTTGTATTTCCGGTAATAAAAACACCAAAATTCAAAGAACCTGTCAGCGATAATTTTTTGGAAGAATGGCGACAAATGATCGCGCAAAACCCCTATTTCAGCATCGACCAGTGGTTCGACCAGATTGGTGTGGAGAATGCGCAGGGCTTGATTTATTCGCATCAGAGCGAAGAAATTATCAGGAAACTGAACCTGAAATCGTACGAATCGGAATACAAGGTGATGATTATATGGCTGCCCGAAAAGATGCACGTTGCCTGCGCCAACAAGCTGCTGAAAATGATCGAAGAGCCGCCGGTTAAAACCTTGTTCATCCTGATTACCGAAAGCGAGGAAGACATCATCAGCACCATCCGTTCGCGCTGCCAGCTGATAACGATTCCTCCGATTGATCCGGATTCGCTTGCAAAAGCCATTGCCGTACTGCCCGAAGCCGAAGGCCACGACATCCGCAATATTGTGCACCTCGCCAAAGGAAATTACGGTAAAGCGCTGGAATTGCTTCAGCCCGACGAGCAAACCCTTTTTAACCTCGAACGGTTTAAAGAGCTGATGAGAAGTTCGTATGGAAGGAAATTTACCGACCTGTTCAAATGGGTTGATCAGATTGCCGGCATTGGCCGAGAAAAGCAAAAAAACCTGCTGAACTATTGCCTGATGATTTTGCGCGAGAATTTTATTTACAACCTGAAGAACAAAGATCTCACTTTCATGAACGAGCAGGAAGAAGAATTCTCGAAGCGGTTTTCTCCTTTCATCAACGAGCGGAATATCATTGAAATGTCGGAAGTTTTTGAAACGGCCTATAATCATATCGGGATGAATGGAAATCCTAAAATTATTTTCACCGATGTGGCTTTTAAAATCACGAAACTGATCAGAAAGTAGTGTTCAGTGTTGAGTTACAGTTTTGGATCGGAAGCTTATTCAGGAGAAAAGGGCGGTTTTTTTGTTGGCATTTATAACTATTTTTGTATCAGGATATAATATTTCGGAAAGCAAAATTTACAACTATGGATGATCTGAATTTGGTTGATCGCGGCTGTTGCAACGGCCACGGCGGTACCTGCTCAAAGCTCGATGTTTACGATTGGCTGGGCGATGTCATCAATATTGCCAATCCGACTGATCTGGTGGAGGTTCGGTTCAAGAATACACGAAAAGATTACTTCAGGAATGTAAATAACCTGCAATTGTCGCAGGGCGAAATTGTTGCTGTTGAGGCCAATCCGGGTCACGACATCGGGATTGTAACCCTCACCGGCGATCTGGTAATGGAGCAAATGAAAAAGCACAAAGTCACCACCATTAATGGCGATTTGCGCAAAATATACCGGAAAGCAAAACCGGCTGATATCGAAAAATGGAAAGAAGCCATCGCGCTTGAACACGAAACAATGCTGAAGTCGCGCCAGATTTCGAATGAACTGAATCTGAACATGAAAATTGGCGATGTTGAATACCAGGGAGACCGCACCAAAGCCATTTTCTATTACCTTGCCGACGATCGTGTCGATTTTCGTCAGCTCATAAGAGTGCTCGCCGATACTTTTAAAATCCGTATCGAAATGAAGCAAATCGGTGCACGCCAGGAAGCTGGCCGCATTGGTGGAATTGGCCCTTGCGGACGGGAAATTTGCTGTGCTTCGTGGATCAGCAATTTCGTGTCGGTAACAACCAACTCGGCCCGCTACCAGGATATTTCGCTGAACCCGCAAAAACTGGCCGGACAGTGCGGAAAACTAAAATGCTGCCTGAATTTTGAAGTGGATACTTATCTGGATGCCCAGAAAGATTTTCCGCCAACCAACAACCAGCTCGAAGTTGAAAACGGAACTTACCAGTACCAGAAAGCTGATATTTTTAAACGGATTTACTGGTATTCGAAAGTGGGCGATAAAACCGGAATCTTCATCCCGGTATCGGTCGATCGGGTAAAAGAAATCATCCGTTCGAACCAGAAAGGACATAAAGTTTCGCTTTTGGGCGAAGTAGTTGAGGCAAAACCTGCCGTTGCCGAAATTGTTTTCGAAGCCGGGTCAACACGCGATTCGCTTACACGTTTTGATAATCCGAACAAGTCGAAGAAAAAAAGGCACAGCGGAAACAGAGACCGGCGAAACTTTAATAAGCCAAAAGCATAAGCCGGCCAAATATCAGGAATAAGCGTTAAAACACAATGAAAGAGCAATTTATATGCGCGTTAAACAGATTTTTATATTTATAGCAGGAATTTTACTGATCACAGGAATTGTCTCGTGCGACCGCAAAAGAGTGTTCGAAGCATACAAAACACTCGACAACAATGGTTGGAACAAAGATTCGGTGGTTATTTTCGATGTCGCTCTTTCCGATACCATCCGGAACCACAATTTGTATGTGAATATCCGCAACAAGGGAACCTATCCGTACAGCAATCTCTGGCTGTTTCTTTCAGTGGGTTCGCCCGACGGAAAAATGATTACCGACACGGTTGAATTTTCGCTGGCCGAAGCATCGGGTCGCTGGAAGGGCAGTGGCATTGGCGATTTGCACGACAATCAGATACTTTATAAAAGCAGTGTTTACTTTCCGCACAAGGGAAATTACACATTTCACATCAAACAGGGAATGCGCGACAACGTGCTGCCGGGTATCCGCGACATTGGGTTCAGAATAGAGAAAACGTATTAAGAAAATATGAATATCCGCAATAATACCCAATGTCATAAAAGTCATTCAATTGTCAGGAAATGACCACATAATGACCATAAATGACTGATGTAAAACGCCCAATAGGTATATAAGCGGTCAAACATTTAAGAAAAAACAGTGGGGAAGAATAAGTTAAAAAAGTTTGCCGATATGGCAACTTACGAACACGTTGTTCAGGTGCCGTTCAGGCAGTTACAATCCGAAGAATTTCAGTTTAAAGGCAAATGGAGCCGCGATTTTTTTGGAAACGACCATCCGGTTGTGCTCGAACTGGGCTGCGGAAAAGGCGAATACACGGTAAAACTTGCCCAGCATTTTCCTGAAGTAAATTTCATCGGGATCGACATAAAAGGTTCGCGGATGTGGAAAGGCGCCACACAGGCCAAAGAGATGAACCTGAAAAATGTTGGATTTTTGCGTACCAACATCGAAAATATCCGCCTGTTTTTTGCTGAAGGCGAAGTAGCCGAAATCTGGCTCACTTTCCCCGATCCGCAAATGAAAAAGACCCGCAAACGACTTACCGCCACTAATTTCATTGAGAGTTACCGCCGGATTGTGGGTCCGAATGGCATTATTCACCTGAAGTCGGACAGCAATTTCATGTATAAGTATTCCGAAGCGATGGTTAACGAAAATCAGTTCGTCGTAATTCAGAAAACCGAAGATTTGTACCACTCCGAAATCCTGAACGAAGTGCTGTCGATTCAGACTTTCTACGAGAAGCAATGGCTCGACCGCGGTTTGAGCATCAAGTACCTTTCATTCAGGCTAAATCACGGCGAACCGCTCCGCGAACCGGATGTTGAAATTGAGAAAGATCCGTACCGCAGTTTTGGGCGAAGCGCGAAAGAGTAATCAGGAAATCAATCTGAGTAAAGAATATCCGGAATAATACAAGTCATTTGGTAGTCATTCAATTGTCAGGAAATGACAACAGAATGACCACCAAATGACTGATGCAAAATATAGATCAATCCAGATTAATATACTTCAAGTTGTTCCCATTTCGGCAATTGGGGGAATTTGGTGTGCGGGTCGGTCTGATACCAGTAGCAAACCGAAGAAATATCTGATTGCTGTGGCAGGTATCTGCCTCCCTGTCTCCAGCCCAAATCCTGAATAGTGATTCTCAGGTCTTTTTCAAACCTGATGGGGTCTTTAATATGCCAGCGATAAAGACCGAACCGTTGTTGTGCCTTGTAGGTTCCGTCGGGACGAATAACCTGGTGCAGCCCGGCATACGGGGTGCAAAATTCCTTGTACTGTCCGTTTCGGTCGAAATTGTACGATCCGCAGAAGTAATCTTCAGTACCGGTGCCACAAATTGTCGGGAATTTTTTGTCGCCATCCATAAAAAACTTGATTTCACCTTCGCCCCACCATCCGTTATTGTTGACACCCCAGGCCATGTAAACGCCAACAAACTGGCCCTTTCCTTTAATATTATCAACAATTGTATAATCTGAAGTTGTATTCGGATTTGTACGACGGTATTGCGCGTGGAAATAAGCAGCGTCATCCGGAACATCGGTCAGGGTGTAATCGATCTGATAATACAGTGTCATCGGATCTTTGTCGTTGATGTTTTCCATCGTGATGCGGCATTTTTTGCGGAATGGCATGGTCCAGTAGCAATTAAACGCGCTTCCGGGATTTACACAAACAGCCAGTGAATTGAGCGGCGCATATTCGTTCCAGCCCATGCAAAAGAAATCGCCGACAGGACATTCGACCGAGGGTTCGGTTTCGTCGTCCCAATAAATGCGAAGGATTGAAAAGCGCCAGTTACCGGTGGGAGTCATCCAAATGTGCTGAATGGCGCCCGGACCTTCAATTTCGGCCATTGTAAAAGTTTCGCCGGGCTGAATGCGGACATAAGGATTTACTTTCCATCCCTGACCCAGGTCGCGGGCGGCAAAGCTGGCATTGGCCACGTTAACCTTGTCTTTATCATCGGGATGAGCCATTCCGCCTTTCCCTTTCTCACCTGTAAAATTCTCGGGACTGATTGATCGGGTTTGAGCGTTCGATAAACGGTATAAATTACCCAAATCGGTATCCAGGCCGTTAAAAGCAGGCTGCGAAAAAACAGCGCTTCCGGCAAAACAAATGATGAAAATAGCAAGTAGGTTTCTCATATCAGTTCGTTTTAAGTGGGTTAGATTTTTAACTTGATTTTCAGTTTCCCCAAGAGGGCGGTAATCCCAATAATGATTAAAGCATAAACGAATGATTTAACCAGACCCATCGCGCCGGTTTTCAGGAAAACAGGCAGTGTAAATGCATGAGCAGCAACGATGTAGTAAACGTATGGAATCTGGTAACAGGTTAATGTGCTGGTTCCGGCAGTTTTAATCAGTGCAAACCAGTTCGCTTTTCCTTTCAGGTCAACCACAAAATAAATCAGTGCCAGAAACCCGAAAGAAATTGCGTTGCACAGAAAAACCCAGGTGGGCGTTGCCTGAATTTTTGAAATAATGAAGAGGTTGCGCAAAGCGAGGCCGCCAATCAGCAGCAGAATTCCAATTCCGATATACTGCAAGGGTAGTTTATTGCGCTTTTCGGCACTGGTAGCCCGGTCGAGCAAAAGNNCCGGCATGATCGGCAATGTTGAGCATTGTGAAAAGGAACCAGATTACAAGCAACGCCACAGCCGATTTTCGGGCGAAAAGGTAAACCGGGGCCGAAATAAGATAAGTCCAGCCAATCAGGCCAAGAATTCCCCACCATCCTGGTGAGAGCTCTTCCTTGCTGAAATAAGCAAGTGAAACAAGTATCAAAACTCCCAGCACTTGCAAACCAATGTAGAGGTATTTTTTCCGGTCTTCGGCTTTCGGGTACAAATTCCAGATCAGGAAAAAGGCAATAATCATCAGTACCTGAAACCACTGTTTGCTTAATCCTGAAGCTGTTATGTCTAGCCCGGAAATATTCATCGAGAAAAATCCCATTACCAGAAGCGCCACCGAGCGGATTACAATGTGCTGCAATATTTTGAAATGACTGTCGCCTTTATCGAGCCGGTTACGAATGGCATACGGAATCGCCATCCCGACAATAAACAGGAAACAGGGGAAAATGATGTCGGAGAAACCCAGAAAATCCTGATCGGATTTGGCATGTTCGAGCCATGCCGGAATACCCTTCAACGACCAGAAATCGTTCACAAAAATCATCAGCAACATGGTGATTGCCCGGAAAACATCAATGGAAAAAATTCGTTTTTGCATGGAGAGTGTTGCTAGTTACGCGTTGCGGGTTTTGGGGTTTCGTGTAACTCGGGTCCCGCAAACCGTAACGCTAATTTGGTGACTATTTACTTTGTGTTTCGATTTCTGCAAACATCGTTTTGAAGCAATTTGCCGGTGATAAGCCGTTGGGGGTAGTTTCGTTTTTGCCTCCGTAGAATTCATCCATAAACTGTTCGGCACCCGACCATACTGTTTGCATCATTCCCTGGAACCGCTCTTTCATTACCGGCGTTACCGAAGCCCTGTACCTGAACATATCCTGTGTTTGTTTCACTGCATTTTCCGGATTTCGCCACGGGCAGGTTACCACGTTGAATCCTTTGGTGGCAAAATACACAGCCGTTTGGTCAGGACGTTCGTAGTGCCAGTCGCAAATCACTACGTCTTTGTTAATCATGTCGATAGAGCGGTGTGTATTGTTCATGCTGGCTTCCCACATCCCAATTCCTGTAGTTTTTCCATCAATGAGGCGGTCGCCCCAAATCCAAAGTTTCCGGTCATTGAGCGCCAGATGATTGCGGATTTTGTTGACCTCACCGGCAAACAACTCGGCCTTGTCGTGGCCTGAGCAACGTGGACATTTATCGTCGCCAATGTAAAAAACTTCATCCATTCCGGCGTGGAAAGCGTCGGTTTCAAAGGCGTCGCAAATCTCGTCCATTAAATCAAACACGATTTTATGTACATCGGGGTGCAGCGGGCAATAGCTTTTACAGTACAATCCATCGGCATTGGGCCATTCGTATTTTTCGGGCATTTTTACATATGGCGTTTCGTCGAACTGGGGGTAAACTTTCAATAAATTCCCAATACTGCCCGCCCACGACTGGTGTCCTAAAAGGTTTACCTGTGGAATAATCCGGATAGAATGTTTGCGGCAAACTTCGACCATCTTTTTTACGTCGGCATTCGAAAGGGCTTTTTCATTGCGCAATTCAGGATGGCTTTTGTACTGGTAATTGTAATCGACCCTCAAAATCAGGGTATTTACTTTTCTCGGGGCAAGTTCTTCGTCGATGAATTTCACAAAATCGTTAACCCGTTCAACACCCGGGGCAGCAATACAAAATCCTCTGACAGGAAGTTCTTTGTTTAGTTGCTTCTGCGAAAATGAAGGATTCAGGAAAAAAAATGAAATAAATACAATGAGAGAAGTGGATAGTTTAGTCATAGCTTGAAAGGTTTAGAAGTTCAGGGTAACAAGTTGGTAAAAATATGGAACGCTTGCAAGGGTATTTCAGATGTTTAGAATTTCCCATTAAGTATTTCGTTAATTCACCACTATTTTCTCTACCTTATTTCGGGTTTTTGTTAGCACTTCTACCAGATAAAGGCCTTTTTTCATGGTTCCGGTTTCAATCCGCGAGTCCAGCCCATTCAGTAATACGGATAAAACAGCCTGGCCATTTATATCAAAAACCCGAAGCATTTCTGTTCCTGAAAATTCAGGCAAAATAATTCTGATTTTGCTGCCCGAGAGTTCAGTAATGATTTTAATCTGTTCTGATTTGGTGACTTCGATTGCAGGCAAAACAATATCAGCTTTGGCGCACAACCATTTTTCAGGATCAAACTGAATGGAATCTGCTTTTTCTTCGGAAATTACAAATTCCTGATTTTGTTGAGTGTGGAAAACCCGCAAATCTTTGTATCTGCCATTTTTCCATACACGAACCGGCAAGTGCATTTCGAAAAAAGCGACCGATTCGTGCGACGGAATCTGGCGCACACGAAGTTTTTGTTTTGCCGGATTTTCCGGATCAGGAAAATGTGTAAGCGTGTATGTCGGATAACCTTCGCCATAATACCAGTCGTTAAAAAATTCGGTAAACGAAGTGTCGGCGGCAGTTTCAAGATGCTTTACAAATTTATCGTGAGTAGCAAAACCATTCGCAACTGTCGGGTCTTCCAGATAATTTTTCATTCCACCGAAAAAGTGCTCATCGCCCATTTCCCAGCGCAACATGTGCAGCAAATAGGCGCCTTTCGAATACGACAGACGGTCGTTAAAAAGCCGGCTTATATTGGCAGTATCTGCTACATAAACCGATCCGCCGGGCGACGAAACAATTCTTTTCAACTGTTGGTCCTTCCATCTTGGCCAGGCAGCGCTGTCGAGCAGGTTTTCGTAAGCCAGTCCGGTAAGGTAAGTTGCAAAACCTTCGTTTAGCCAGATGTCGTGCCAGCTGGCCAATGTAATGTAATTGCCAAACCACTGGTGAGCCATTTCGTGGGCAACCAGTTCAAAATTCAGGTTGTTCATAAAACTCATGGTTTGGTGCTCCATACCGCCTCCCCATCCGAACTGGGCATGGCCGTATTTTTCGCTGGCAAACGGATAGGTAATAAACCGGGAATTGAAAAACTTCATGATTCCGCGCGTTTCGTTCGCTTTTGTTTTGGCGGTTTCAACGTATTCGGGATAAAAGTAATTCAGTATTTCAATTTCTTTCCCGTCGGGAGTCTCCACAAATTCAGTATAAGTTTCGTAGTTGGTTACCGCAATGGCAACCAAATAGGTGGCAATAGGGTAGCGGTGTTTCCAGTGTGCAGTGCGTTTTTCTCCTGAAATTTGGTCCGAAATCAGTTTGCCGTTGCTGGCGGCTTTGTATTTGGCTGGGCAGGTAACATACAAATCAATCGAATCAATTTTATCGGCCAGGCTTTCCTTGCATGGCCACCAATCGCGCGCTCCGTATGGTTCCGACAAAGTCCAGAGTACCGGAACATTTTGGTGTTTCGAGATGATAAACGAACCAAAACCGGTTTGCGGAGGCGCTCCGTGATAGAAAATTTCGATTTCGTGGAGACCGTTTTTAGCTGCTATCTCAGGAATTGTAATGGAGATTTTGTTGGATTGATGCTGGAAATCAGCTCTGTTCAGGTTAAAATAAATCGAATCGACAGTCAGCTCAGAAGCTAGGTCGAAATGAATTTCTTCGATGTTTTCTTTCAGCAATTTAACCAGCGAAAATACCGATCCTGAAATATAGTTTACAGCCGGATCGACTTCCAGATTCAGTTGCTGGTAAACCAGATCGTACCCGGCATAGCTGGATGATTCGGTGAATTTTGCCGATTTCAAAAATGAACGGGCTTCGCCGAAAGCCATTTTTTCAGCAAAATCAGGATCTGGCTGCTGCGAAAACACTATTTGAAACTTTAAAAGGAGAATCAGGAATAAAAGTTTTCTCATGCTGACCAATGTCGATTAAAAAACATCCGAATATAAGAAAAACATAGCTTCCATTTTCAGAATCAATTTGTTTTGAGGATAATTGAATCGGTATCGAATATGATCGACTTTCCTGATAACCTTGTGGATATTAAAAATTTAAAAGGGTGACTGTTGCCAGCCACCCTTTATGTTTAAGATGTTTAATCCTGAAAATGGATTATAGATTAATTTTTATAGATTATCCGACCGGTTTGCACATTTCCGTCCAGAATTAACCGGTAAATTAAAATACCAGCGGTTATGTTTCTTGGTTGGAATTCAATCCGGTTCATTACACCAGTTTTTACCTGAGCATCCAAAAGAGTGGCAATTTTTTGGCCAACGATATTGGTGATTTCAAGTACAGCACGGCCGTCTTTAGCAGAAGCAAATTCGAATATTGCACGATCACTAAATGGATTTGGATATATTTTCAGCGGAGCGGCATCCAATTCAGAAGTAATGCGAGCTTTTTTCAATTCTGGTTCAACCACAACTTGTACGTAGTTGCATACAACAGCATGAGCAATCACATACAAATCGCCTGATTTTCCGGAGAAACTATAGCTGTATGTTGTCGCGTTGGTTAAGGTGGCATTTACATGGCTGTATTGGCCTGGGGCTACAGATGCAATGGTTTGCTTACCTTGTTTAACCATTGGATATTTGGTAGAACCAACATAGATGTGAGCTTCGCTCATGAAGTAACCTGCATTTATGGTGTAAGTTACAGTCACTGTTCCTGCAAAATAATCAACTTTAACATTTCCTGCCAGTTTTTCAGCAGAGATAGAACATTTGGCTGCACCAGCATAAAGATCTAATGTGGTGGATGTTTCCGGAGATATTTTGTTTGTCCATCCCCATCTGTCAAATCCATCGCTAAGGAAACAAGTCGTGTTCGAGTTTCCGGCTGGATTATATCCAAATGCTGTATTACATTCCAGTACACATGGAACCAGTTCAACAGTGATCTCTTTGCTAAGTTCGCAATTGGCGTCTTTTACAACAATTGTGTGAAGCCCAGCACTAAGATTTGGGAAAGTATATGGAGAAGCTTGTTCCATAAAATCAGCACCATCAATGCTAACCATCAAAGTGCCAGTTCCACCAGAGAAGGTAGCCTCAATGCTTCCGTCCATTGTACCTTCACAATTTTCAGGAAGAGCGGTTAATTCAAGGACAAGTGCTGCAGGTTCAGTAATTTCAACAGTTGTTTCATCAGAACAAATGTCACCTTCGTTACCGCCAGCATTGGTTGCAGTAATTGTGTAAACGCCAGGGCCGAAAGCAGGTCCTTCAACCACGTTTCCTTCGGCGTCTTTGATTACCACGGTAGCGCCTGCACTTGCGGTTACTGAAATCGTTCCGTCAGCTTCACCGTAGCAAGTAACGTTTGTTGCTTCAGCCGAAACGGTAACTTCAGCAGGTTCCCCGATAGTAATAATGGTACTGTAAGTACAGTTAGGATTATTGTCATCAGTTACCAATATTGTATAGTCACCGGCTTTTAATCCTGAAATATTTTGGTTTGAGGAGGCAAATCCATCCGGACCTGTCCATGCGAATGTATAGGTTGAGCTACCTGTTACATCAAGGGTGATTGATCCTGTAGCTGTTCCAAAGCAGGATGCATTAATAGGCGTTTCTAAAACGATTAAATCGCAGGTTGGACCACTTAAAACCACCGCAGCAGCCATTGAGCGATCCTGATTTCCAAGGTTGTTCAAATTCCAGTCGATAAGGCGGGTATGATATGGAGAACCATTGATACCTCCGGCAGAATTGCCAGCTCCCCAATCGAGGCCTCGTGCAACGTGTCCACCCCAGGCCAGAATTACAGTTGATTGTGTTGGTGTAAATTTTACTCTGAATCGGGTACTTGAAGTATTTCCAACAAGCGGTTGTTCAATTAAATAAGAAAATGGATTTACAGCTGCTGGAGTTGCACCCCATATCGACATAAAGTTTTTCCCGGGTTTTTCTGAATTAAAGAGGTCGAAGTATGCTCCGGCCGTGGCAAGTGAATTATTCCCGGCACCAGGTTGGGTAATATAAATAGGCTGAGAAGTACCCATTCCGGAAAATCCCTGAATTGGATTTACAACTTCAGGTGGATGGTTCCAATAATCGTGCGGATCAAGATTATCGTAAGAAGTAATAAAGTCGATGGCATTAGCGCCGCTGTGTCTGGTATCGTATTCCAGATCAAGTTCAACTGGCACACCAGCTGTTAGCCCCTGCATAATTACGCGGTAAGGAACTGAATAGCCTTCGACCATGTGTGCCTGTTGGGCATTCACATTACCATTCACCCAATTAACAGGAGAAATAGGACTGGTGGCCGATCCGTTGCGGGCCTGATCGAGGTTTGCGCTTTGAGAAAAACCAAGTGTGCTGACAAGCAGCAGACAAAGAGAAATAAGAACATGGTACATCTTCTTTGGCAACGCCGTAGAAAATAACTTTGGCGAAGGAAATGAACTTCTTTTATTTTCAACTAAAAGAAATAATCCATTATCCTTAAACTTCGGATGTTGGTAAAACTTATTCATAAATAATTTAGATTTAAAATTTTTAAAACCACTTGTCATAAAAAGTAGAGATGGCATTCACATTTGAAATTAAAAGTATCAAATGTTTTTTGGGGATCTAGTTAGCGTAGTGTGTTAATTTATAACACTTTTACTTCTTTTGTCGAAGTATGCACCTATCAAGTGAGCTATCTAAGTTTTTTTTATTACGAACTTTTATATCTCAAGCTGATCAATAGATATCACTGTGTTTTCATGTTGATTTTTGCTTTATTATTTTCAGAAGTAGATCACTGAATTAAAGATACGAATATCCTTTATTCTATTTGATCCCAAAATTAGACCAGCTATCAAACTGGCCATTTGAGTTATCAAACACGGATGTTGGCATATTTTTTCCTTCCCAAATAGATGTTAAACTTTCTGGCCTGAAGGATATGGATTGCAACTTTTAGCTAAAAATTGCTTACAAAAAAACCCTGACTGTTTAGGTCAGGGTTAAAGATTAAGTAAATCGCGAATACTTCTTATCTGTTTTTTATAAACTTACTCTTATACGATTGTGCGCCGTTTTCAACATTTACAATGTATATCCCTGAAGGCAAATTGCTTACGTCAATCTGGGTTAGATTTGAATTAATCGTATTCCTTGAAATTAAAGCTCCCTGAAGATTGAATATGCTATAAGTATCTTTAAATGATACCTCTTCCACTTTCAGATTAAGAATATTTTCGACCGGGTTGGGGAAGAGGGTAAAGCTTACAGGCTGATTAATTTCAGGTTTACCAATTTCCGCACTCTTAAGCGAAAGAGTTTCGGATGCTGCGACTGAAATGTTTACTGAATAGTCTTTTACTTCACCGTTACTGAAATTTTCACAGGCTTCAGGAATTAAGTTGCGTTTCATGCTTACTCTCATTCGGGTTTTCCCAGTGATTGCCGCTGAAGGAATGCTTATATTTTTGGTAACCGCAGTTTTAACTTTGCTCACAGTAAGCACTTGTTCTCCTGCATCATCGAAATCTGAATCGTTGTTAAAATCGATCCACACACTCCAACCCCAGGAACTAACTTTTCCGGAGTAATTTGGCGTTAGGGTAATATTGTAATTGCTATTGGCTGACACATTGAATATGTTGGCAGTCAGGTCGGCATATCCTGTGCTTCCTGTTGAATTTGAGGCGAATGTTGAGCCATTCATTGAAACCTGACCTATCCATTCTGTCAATGCAGTTCCTTTCGAAGTACAATAAACAGGAACGTATGTATTTACGGTAATATAACCGGTTTTTGTTTTGGTATTATATCCGTAGGCATTTGTAACCACCAGGGTCACGTTGTATTTACCGGCAGTTTTATATGTTACCACCGGATTGGCAGCAGTTGAAGTTGACGGAGTTCCACCCTCGAATGTCCATGCCCAGGCAACCGGTGAATTTGCAGATATGTCGGTAAAGTTAACAGTTGTGTTTTCGTTTATAATGGTTTGATCAGATGTGAAATCAGCAATAGGAGCCGAAGGTGTTGAATTGAGCGGGATGCAGTTTCCGTAAGCATCTAATGGGCCCAGAGTTGCATCGGCATCATTTCCGTCAGGAGTATCGGGACAGGAAGGACAGTTGGCTGGTTTTGAGCCAACGCCCCACCAGTAGTATCCGTCTTTATCGTTATCTGCGCACTGAACCGAGTAATTTTGTTGCAGGCTTTGAACTGGGGCTACGAGTGCATGAGTCCATGCGAAATTGGTAATATTGGTTTCAACATATACATAACCGGCATCTCCCCAAGTTCCTCCCCAGCTATTCTTGAAAATCCAGACAGTCTTTCCAATCAATGTACTTCCGGCGGGAACTGTGTACCAAACGGTTACTTTATTTAGGTTACGATAATAAAAGCGGTCGCCTTCATTTACTACTTTCCAGCCTACCAAAGTCATGGCGTGGCTCCAATCTAAAAGACCACCGCTTACAGGACCATATTTAATCATCATTTTTTTCAGGTTGTCTTCCGAAACCGGATAAGCTGATGATCCGAAGTCAACTCTTCCTCCAATTTTAAACTGATCGGTTGGATTGGATGATTTATTGGTGCAGGATTGATCGGTTGCTGAATAAGGAAATGCTGCTTCATTAATAATCCCGGTATTTTTAATATAATCCAACGCGATACTTGGATATCCTCCGCTGCATCCTCCGGCTCCACTGCACGACAAAAGATTTTGTTCTGAAAGGTTCATGTTTAGTGGCTGATTGTAAAATAGGTTTACCAATGCTTCGGTAGCTCCGGTGGCTGCAAATGCCCAGCAAGAACCACAGCTACTTTGATTTTTCACCTCTGTTACCCAGTTTTTTCCATGACGGCTTCTCCAGTCCCATTCTTCTGCCATACCTGTTGAACTAGCTGATTTCAAAGTTAAACCATCGCCTGACTGGATAATTCCACCAACGTAATATTCAATTCCTGCAGGGAAAGTACTTTGGCCGAATAGTTTCTTTTTTTGGGCATAAGATAAAGCTGATACTTCAGTTTCTCCGGCAGCCCAGGCCAAGCCTTTTGCATTGATTGATCTATTGATCTGATTGATTTTTCGGTTATTCTGAAGATCTTTCTTTTCTTTTTTTGTTTTTTCCAAATCAACTCCCTGTTCCGGAGAAGTTGAGTATGTTATATTGCGGATTGAAACAGATGCATTGCTTAGCTCAATTTTCAGCGATTGGGGTTTCACTCCGGTCAGGATACCTGTTTCTTCACAAAGGTTATCGATTGAAAATGACGAGCTTTCTTCCAAAAGCGGGTAAGTTTCGTAAACCAGGTATTCGTCGCTATTTTTATCTGTTAAGATAATCCTTACGAGACTTTTTTCATCATTAAAAGTAATACTGGCTTTTATGGCTAAACCGAAAATTGCGGAAACTCTACCGTCAAATGGTATTAATTCCGTGCTTTGGTTGAATGTTTGATTGATCTGGATGGTTTCCTGATTTTTGCCTGTAAGTTCAAATCCCCGGAAGTTTACATTCTGGCTTTCTGCAAATTGGAAGCTCAGTAAAATAAACACGATAACTGTTAATTTGGTAAAAATTTTCATAGCAATACTATTTAGGAGTTAATAATTTCTTCTTTTCTATTTTCACACAGCCCGTTTACAATCGATGAAATCTTTTCAAAATCGTCGGCTTTATTAAAGAAATAGTTGGATCCGGCCTTAATGGCCATTTGCCTGAAGTAGCTTTGAGAATGCAGAGTCAGGATGATGAAAATGACTGATTTATTCTCTTTTTTGAATGTATTTAGAACTTCGATTCCGGATAACCCTGGCATGCGAATGTCGAGAATGGCTACATCGGGGTTAAAAGTTCTTAGAGAGTCCAGCGCGTCGATTCCGTTGTTCAAACTTGCAACGATTTCAACCTGGTCGATTCCGGCCAGCATTTGCTGAAGTCTTTCAAGAATTAAAACTGAATCGTCTGCTAGTAAAATTTTCATGTCTGGTTGTTTATTTTCGACATGGTAAAAGTATAGCCAGCCCGAAGAGTGGATTGTAGGGTTTACGCTTGATGTATGTAGGGAATATGCGATAAGTTTTGTAGGAGAAATACTACAATCGGGAAGTGATAAAAAGAAAAGGGTTAAAAAAGCTGATAGTAAGCTTTCTAACCCTTTTCTTTTTTACCTGAAGGAGTGTTTAGATCAGATTATATTCTATGCAGTATTTGGTAAGTTCTGTATTTTTAGTTAGTTCCATTTTTTCCATGATCCTGGTTCTGTAGGTGCTTACAGTTTTATCAGAAATAAATAGCTCATTGGCAATTTCCTGCAGAGACTTTCCGTTGGCCAGTTTAACCATGATTTCGAATTCACGGCCGGAAAGCATTTCGTGTTTTTGGCGGCTGGTATCTTTTGAGAAATGAAGAGCCATGCTTTCGGCAAGGGTATTCGAAATGTATTTTCCTCCTTCCGAAACACGACGTATTGCGAGTATTAATTCTTCCGAAGCAGTATCTTTTGTCAAATATCCGGAGGCTCCCATTTTAAGTGCAAGAATTGCGTATTGATTTTGAGTCATCATGCTTAGCATTAAAACATAGGTTGATGGCCATCTTGATTTTACTGATTGAAGAACTTCCAATCCGCTCATTCCGGGAAGTGAGATATCAAGCAATAAAATATCAAATTGTTCTTCTTTCAGAATCTGAAAAGCCTCATTCCCATCCCCAGCTTCTTTAATTATTGTCGATCCACCAAGCTGCTGGAGGATTTGTTTCAGCCCATCCCTGACAATTTTATGGTCATCGCAAACCAGAATTTTCATGTTTTGTTGTATTAGTTAGCGGGAAACAAATTTTTACAATGGTACCTTTTCCTTTTCCCCTTGAAATTTCGAATGTTCCTCCCAGCGAGGCTGCTCTTTCTTTCATACCGATAATTCCGAACGATTTTTTTGATGTTACCTCACTTTCGACGATGCCAATACCATCGTCGGCAATGCTAAATTCAACATTTTCATCCGATTTTACCAGTTCAATATCAACTCTGCTGGCTTTTGCATATCGGGAAATGTTGGTAAGAGACTCCTGCATGATTCGAAAAATGGTGAGCGAAGTTGTTGGATTAAATGAAAGTTCAGGTTCCAAATGACAAAAAACGGATAATCTGTTTCTTTCGGCAAATTCACCGGTGTACCACTCAATAGTTGCTTCAAGTCCAAGGTCATCAATAATCTGGGGCCGTAATTCTGAAGTTAGTCTTTGAACTGTATGTATGGTTTCCCGAACAAGTCCTGATAGTTTATCGATTTTTAAAATTACATTCTGGTCTGTAATGCTTTGTTTGATAATTCCCAGATCAATTTTAACAGCAGTCAGCGCTTGCCCTAAATCGTCATGAAGCTCTCTGGCAATTACAACTCGTTCGTTTTCTCTTACTTCTTCTATATGCTGAGTTAGCTGATGTAGCTGCTGAAGAGAACAATGTAGTTCCTGCTCAGCTCGTTTTCTGCTGGTTATGTCTTGGGTGAAACAAAGATATTTGCCTTCGTTGAGCTTCGTTGTTTCAATTGATATCCATCTTTTTGAATTATTCTTATGATTGAATATCGATTCAAATTTTGCTGGAATCTGGCTCAGAAAATTACTGAAATCCTCATTTTTATCTTTTAATATTTTGTTTTGAATAATAATATCGGGAAAAGACATTCCCAGAAGCTCGTTGGGTGAAAAGCCTGTTATTTCACAGGCCGATTGATTTATGTCTAAGAATTTCCCTTTCTCATCAGTAATCAGGACTCCATGTGGAGCATGTTCAATGTAACTCCTGTATTTCTCCTCGCTCATTTTTAGGGCGGCATTAACCCGATTGAGCTCCTCTGATGATTCAATCAATAATTTTGTATTTCTGATAATTGTCTGTTTCTGGTTGAAGAGATCAATGAATACCTTTACTTTTGACACCAGAATATCAGCACTGAATGGTTTAATAATGTAATCGACTGCACCTGAATTATATCCCTGAAAGATTTCAGTCTCATTGCCATGGTTTGCAGTCAGAAAAATAACAGGAACCTTGTCTTCCAGCCTTTTCTCATTTAGTTTAACGGCCACTTCAAAGCCATCCATTCCTGGCATTCTTACATCAACGATTGCCAGAGCAAGTTCAAGTCCCTCTGACTTTTCAAGAGCTTCAAAACCAGATGAGGCTTTCACAAGATTGACATCAACTTTCTTAAGGATCGACTCAAGCAAGAAGAGATTAATCTTTATATCGTCAACAATCAGAAGATTTGGTTTATGATTCATCAAGTTATTGAATTTATCAGAATTTGAAACTATTTTTTATTCTTGCTTCAACTCTAAATTTAAAACAATCAAATGCTTAAAATAGTTTTTTCAGATTGTATTGCCTAAAGTTATACTTTTTGGGCAGTTATTATGGCATGTACTAAAAATATGAGTGGTCAGCTCCAAAGCGCAGACCTCGACACAAATTTTAATTTCCAGAAGATGGTCAAACGGGATAGCATTAGTCGTCTGCTGACGAATTTAATCCCGGATGAGAAATGGTGAATTAATATTCAAACAGAATTAATCAGGCAGTTTGTTAATAAATTGAAGACTTTGTAAATCCTTGTTTCAAAAAATGTTTCCTACCTTACGTTGAATTTAAAATAACCCGAATTATGGCAAAACATAAAAAAGATAAAAAGGCCAAACAGGTCGAAACATTCAACAAACCAAAGCTTAAAAATGCAATCCTGAATATTTTTTACGATCAACCCGAACGAACTTTTAACTACAAGCAAATAGCCGATCTGCTCAAGATTCAGGATCCGGAAATAGTAAAACTGGTTTTTGTAGTACTCGAAGAACTTGCCGAAAGCACCAGTTTGCAGGTGGTTCAGCGGGGAAAATACAAACTTAAATCGCGCGGCGGGAGTATTACCGGCATCGTCGATATTCAACGGCAGGGTTTTGCATACATCACTTCCGAAGAAGTGGAAAAGCCTGTGCTGGTTTCGGCCCACAACCTGAACCACGCGATGGATGGCGACAAGGTAAAAGTACTATTGTATGCCATGCATAAAAAGCAACAACCTGAAGGCGAGGTTGTTGAAGTTTTGGAACGTGCAAAATCTGTTTACGTGGGCACGATTTCCAAGTCGCGTAATTTTTCGTTTTTTATCCCTTCCGGAAAGTCGGCCTTCGATATTTTTATTCCGAACGAAAAGCTTAATGGTGCGATCGATGGCCAGAAGGCCATTGCCCGAATAACAGAATGGCCGGCCCGCGCTAAAAATCCATTTGGCGAAATAATAGAAGTGCTGGGCGATGCAGGCAATAACAATACTGAAATGCACGCCATTTTAGCCGAGTTCGACCTGCCATTGCGTTTCCCGGAAAATGTGTTGAAAGCTGCTGAAAAAATTCCCGATCAGGTTCCTGAAGAGGAAATCCTGCGCCGGCGTGACATGCGCGGAATAACCACTTTTACAATCGACCCGCACGATGCCAAAGATTTCGACGATGCCCTTTCGGTGCGTAAACTCGAAAATGGTTATTGGGAAGTGGGCGTTCATATTGCCGATGTTTCGTATTATGTAACTCCGGGATCAATTCTTGATGAGGAAGCCTACGAACGTGCTACTTCGGTTTATCTGGTCGATCGCGTGGTTCCGATGCTTCCCGAAAAGCTTTCGAATGGGGTTTGCTCGCTGCGACCCAACGAGGATAAGCTCTGTTTTTCGGCTATTTTTCATCTCGACGACGAGGCCGAAATTCACAAACAATGGTTCGGGCGAACTGTAATTCATTCCGACAAACGATTTGCCTATGAAGACGCGCAGGCTATCATCGAAACCGGGGAGGGCGAGCTGAAAGACGAAGTGCTGACCTTGCAGCGCCTGGCAGTAAAATTGCGCGAAAGCCGGTTCAAAAAGGGATCGCTCGGTTTTGAACGGATTGAGGTGAAATTTAATCTCGACGAGAACGGCAAACCACTTTCTGTTTATTTCAAGGAAGCCAAAGAAAGTAATCAGCTGGTCGAAGAATTTATGCTGCTGGCCAATAAACGGGTAGCCGAGTTTATCGGCAATCCGGAAGATCATAAAACACCACGAACATTTGTGTACCGGATTCACGACAAGCCAGATCCTGATAAATTAATGAATTTCAATCATTTCATCCACAAATTCGGGTATGGATTGCAACTCGGAACTCCGGGTCAGATTTCAAAATCGATGAACCTGCTGATGACAAATGTACGGGGTAAAAACGAGCAAAATGTGATTGAAACCCTGGCCATCCGCACAATGGCAAAAGCGGTGTATTCCACCCGGAACATTGGTCATTACGGACTTTCGTTCGAATACTACACCCACTTTACTTCGCCCATTCGCCGCTATCCGGATGTGATGGTGCACCGCCTGCTCGACCGTTACCTCGAAGGCGGACGAACAGTGAATGCGCCCAAATGGGAAGAAATGTGCAAGCATTCCTCCGACATGGAAAACAAGGCGGCCAACGCCGAAAGATCGTCGATCAAATACAAGCAGGTTGAATTTATGCAGGATAAAATCGGNNGAGAACAAATGCGAAGGCATGGTTTCGGTCAGTTCGCTCGACGATGATTTCTACATTTTCGATGAGAAAAATTATTGCCTGGTTGGCCGCCATTCGCACCGCAAATTTCAATTGGGCGACGAGGTTAAAGTGGAGATTATCAGGGCAAACCTCGAGAAAAAACAACTCGATTTCCGTTTGATAAAAGAGAAACAGAAAAGTAGAAAGTAACTCATTTTTTCACTTTATCATATCAACCTGATACAGCTGAAATACGTATCAGAGTACAAAACGTACGACTCATTTTACCCAATTTTTATGCTGAAATGCAAAAAAACTGGAGAAGATTGTAAAATTTAGAAAATGTACAGTTTCTTTGCAGTAAAGGAGGAGTTCCTAATTTTCTGTGATCAACCTTATTTTAATTACTGAATAAAAATTTTTGTTATGGCGATGAACCTTGAAAACGGAACGAACAAAAAAGACGCAAATCGCGAAAGTATCCTGAAAATAGCTCAGGAAATATTCAGCAAGTACGGTTATAAAAAAACAACGCTCGACGATATCGCCAACGCTGTTCGTAAAGGGAAAAGCTCACTCTATTATTATTTTACGAGCAAAGAGGATCTTTTTCAGGCAGTTATACAAAAAGAAGTTGATTTGCTCCGCAAAGAACTCGACATTGTTGTTAACCGCAATACCGACCCTGTTGATAAATTACGCGATTATATACTTACAAAACTGACCACCTTCAGGGGAATGGCCAATTTTTACAATGCGCTCGAAAACGATGTAACGGCCATCGAATTTATCGAAAACATCAAACACCGCCACCAGCAGGAAGAAATCAGGATGATTAAACGAATCCTGATTGAAGGCGTGCGCAAAAATACCTTCGAAGTGTATGACCTCACCCTGGCCGCCATCGGAATCACGACTGCCATCAAAGGACTGGAAATGCCACTTTCGGCTGGCGATTACAGCAAGGTAAACCTCGAACAAAGTGTTGACAACATCGTCAAGATTCTTTGCTACGGGGTGATGAAAAGATAGATAATCGTTCGATATAACGGTTTCCCCAATAGCCAGTTGCAGAGGGTAAGGTGTCTGGAAGCGGAAATGAAAAAGATAAGTCACCGTATTTATCGGCTTAGCTAAAATGTTATTAGAAAATAATAAACAATTAGTTACAAAAAGCTACTTTTATTCTCCAGTTTCCAACCACAAAACCTTCAACATGTACAAAAACCTGTGTTGCATTTTATGGGTGCTTTTGTCTGCCTTTTTTGTCGGGCCACTGAACGCCCAAAACACCCTTTCCTTCGACAAATACCACAATCCCGGCGAAGTTCAGCAAATCCTGAAGCAACTTCAGCAAAGTAATCCGTCACAAACCCGGTTGCACACTTTGGCTACCAGTCCGGGTGGCGAACCGGTTACCATACTCGAAATTGGTAAAAATTCGGGCGATGGCCCTGCCATTTTTGTGGGTGCCAACTTCGAAGGCAATGTTCCGTTGGCTACCGAAGGAGCGCTTCGGCTGGCCAAAATGCTACTCGATTCGGCTCATTACATGGCCAGACAAAAATGGTACATTCTTGCTTTACCCAATCCCGATGCCGCAAAAGGCTACTTTTCAGGAGCAAAATACGAACGTTCGGTAAACGATTTTGCCCTGAACAACGACATGGACGAGGCAACCAACGAAGACGGGTTTGAAGACCTGAATGGCGATGGCCTGATTAGCCAAATGCGCGTAAAAGATATGACCGGATCTTACCTCGTTTCGAAGAACGACCCTCGGATAATGGTTCGTGCCGATGCCAGAAAGAACGAACGGGGCGAATACAAAATTTATACTGAAGGTAATGACAACGATAATGATGGGGAGTATAACGAGGATGGTGTGGGTGGCATCAACATCGGGATTTCGTTCCCTCACCTGTTCCCGAAATCGAAAAAAGAAGCCGGATTGTGGCCGGGTCAATCGCCCGAAACTTATGCGGTTATGAAGTTTATTTACGACCGGCCAAACATTGCCATGATTCATACATTGGGTTCTTCGAACTTTTGTTTATATCCACCCAAAGGCGGACGAAAAGGAGATGCCAATCTCGAAAGCATCAAAGTTCCGGCGCGGATAGCTACCCAGTTTGGGATCGATCCGAACCAGACTTTTACCATGAACGAGATTGTTGAGCTCATGAAATCGCGCGTTCCGGCTGGCGTTGAGGTTACTCCGGCACTGGTTACCAGTTATCTGGGACTTGGTGCGGCAGTCAATCCACTCGACGATGACCTGAAATTTTACACTAAATTTTCAGAAGACTATAAGAAATACCTGAAAAGCAAAAACTTCAGTATAGAAACACTCGAAGCCGCAGCCGATAAAGACGGATCGTTCGAACTTTGGGCCTATTATCATTTGGGAGTGCCATCGTTCAGTATGAATTTATTTTCTGCACCTAAAATTAAAGAAGAAAAAAAAGGTGATAAATCAATTTCTCTGGACGAGGTTGAGAAAATGAGTGGAGATGAGTTTGTTGCTCTGGGCGAAGAAAAAATTGCCGCGTTCCTGAAAACCAACAATGCTCCCGCACAGTTTTCGGCAAAGGGAATTTCAGAAATGATGAAATCGGGACGCGTTACACCGAAACAAATGGTGGAAATGATGAAGAAATCGGCGAAGCCTGAAAATGGCGAAGGATTATCCGACGGCGAAAAATCGTTGCTGGCTTATTCCGACAAAGCCTGGGATGGAAAAGGATTTGTGAACTGGCAGAAATTTAATCATCCAACTTTGGGTGAGGTCGAAATTGGCGGGTTTGCACCCTATCTGGAGACCACTCCGAAAGCAGAAAAAATTGATTCACTATTGCTGGTTCAGCTGCCGTGGCTGTTGCAACTTAGCAAAAAATTACCCGATATAAGTATTGCTGATCAGAAGATTACCGATTTGGGCGCTGGTGTTTACCGTATTGAATTGTACATCGAAAACAAAGCTTATCTGCCCTATCCAATTTCGATTGGCGAACGCAATAAGCAGCCCGCTCCGCTTGTGCTGGTTATTGATGGTGATGTTGAAATTCTGGAAGGACTGAAGCGTACACCAGTTGGAACAATTGGTGGAAATCAGGTTAAAAAGCTGGAATGGCTGGTGAAAACAGATAAGAAACCAACAATTTCGGTGAAACTTGAATCGGCAGTTTTTGGTTCGGTAGTCAAACAAATTAAAATCGGAGGTTAATCATGAAACGAACTATCTTAATTTTTCAGTTGATATTAGTTGTTGTTACCGGATTTGCTGCCGGTAAAGGCAAAATAGAAGTTCCGTTGCGATTCGATCGTTATTACAACTACGAAGAAGTAACCGAAGCGCTAAACGCCCTTCATAAAGCTTATCCTGAAATAACCAGGCTCGAAGTTCTGGGAAAAAGCGAGGAAGGCCGTGATATTTATGCACTCACAATAAATAATCCTAAAACCGGAGCAGAACTATCGAAACCGGGAGTTTATGTGGATGGAAATATTCATGGGAACGAAGTTCAGGCTGGCGAAGTTTGTTTGTACTACGCTAACATGCTGCTGACCAAATATGGCGAAAATGAAAAAGTAACCAAGGTGGTCGATAAAAATGTACATTACATCATTCCGGTTGTTAATGTGGATGGACGTTACCATTTTTTTGCTGATGCTCATACTCCAAGTTCGAGCCGAAGCATTCGCGTACCCAATGACGATGATAACGATGGCCTGTTTGACGAAGATGCTCCAGATGATCTGGATGGCGATGGAAGCATTACCCAGATGCGCATCAAGGATCCGTTCGGACAATACAAAGCAGACCCGGAAGATAGTCGTGTTTTGGTTAGAGTTAAACCGGGAGAACAGGGTGAATACACTTTGCTGGGCTCCGAGGGAATTGACAACGACAACGATGGTAAACTGAATGAAGATGCCGAGGGCTATCTGGATCCGAACCGGAATTGGGGCTATGACTGGAAGCCCAAATACGTTCAAAGTGGTGCAGGTAATTTTCCGCTTTCGGGAGTTGGCTTAAAAGCTATCAACGAGTACATTTCTGGTCGCCCTAATATTATTATTGGTTTTGCTTTTCACAATTCCGGCGGAATGTGGTTACGGGTTCCTTCCGAAAAATCGGTTACGATCGATCCTACTGACGTTGCTGCCTACGACGTGATTGGCAAGGAAGCTGTCAAAATTACTCCCGGATATGTTTATATGCCGTCGTACGATTTGTATGCTACTTACGGCGATTTCGATTCGCATCTTTACTATTTGCACGGGGCTTTCTCGTTTGTGGGCGAACTGTTTAAGCGCGAACAGGAAACTTATCGCGAGAATGTGGCAAAACCTGCCACAACTACCGAAACCACAAGTAGTTCAATGCGCGGAGCAAATCCGGAACTTTCGCGCGAGCAGCTGAAATTTAACGACAATGTGGTGCAAGGCGAACAGTACAAAGAATGGAAATCGTATAAACATGCAGTTTATGGTGACGTTGAAATTGGTGGTTGGGTGAAAATGAGTTCTCGTTTGCCGCATCCGTTTATGTTGCCCGAATTGGTTCATCGTAATGCATCGGTTGTTTTTCTGGCTGCCGAAAATACACCTGAAATTTCGATGGAAGTATTTGACAAGAAAGAGATTGGTAAAAATCTTTACCAGGTTCGGGTTCGCTTGCAGAATAAAAAGGGATTGCCATCGATGACTGCCAATGCGGTGAAAACCAAAATTCACCAGCAGGATATGCTCAAAGTGTCAGGTGGTAAAGTAATCGCCGGAGGTAAATTAACCGATAACCGGCTTAACAAAGTCGATTTCAAGGATAAAAAACCCGAAATTCAGTTTCTGGCAGTTCCCGGTTATGGGGTGGTTGAATATCAATTCCTGATTGAAGGCAAAGGCGAAGTTACGTTTAACTACGAATCGTTGAAAGCAAAGAATGCAAGCGCATCGGTGAAATTGTGAGAGTAACCTTAATTCAAATTGAGAATATTAAAAAAGAGAGCTTTTTGCTCTCTTTTTTAATATCTAGTGGTTAATATTTTATCCGCGAAGTAACCAAAATTGAAATAGGTATTAATATGTTATCTGCTATTTCAGTTTTCTCAACTGGTCTTCAATCTTCTGATCAACAATCACTTTGTTCGAAACCGACACATCGCGCGCAGTAAAAAGTCCTAAAACAGGTTTGCCATCGCTTGAAGTGAAATTGCTTTTGATGTTGGCTGGCGGAACACTGAACAACGAGCCGGTGCCGCTCTGATTAATCATCTGGAAATAAAAGTAATATGCAAATTTCGAAATGGAAGTATGTTTCACATAAATGGTATCTCCCAGATTGATTTTGCGTTCTTCAGCCGCTTTGTCGGTATTGTGGAAATCGGTATAAACCTCCAGTCCCGAAATGTAATTTCCATCCACAAATTCGTCGCTGGCAACCGCTAACCGTTGTCCATTTGTTAGTAAAGAATCGTTTACAAAAACATCCCATTTATAGAAATTTCCTATTCCCGGAGTTTCTTTTCCGTAGGTAAAAACTGCCAGAAAAAGTTTATTTCCGCGCATCGATGGAAAAACGCGAATGGAGTCAATCGGTTCAACTCTGGCCAGTTGTTCTTTGGCAGTGATAGTTGTGCCTTCAGCCTGAATGGTCAAAGTGTATTCGCGTCCGGCAATTCCTTTAAAACTGACATTTTGAGGGACACTGTAAAATCCCTTTTTTTGCTCATCTTCAACCAAAGTAACCGAATTGGCCGGACTGGCATTGTCGGAAACAGAAACCACAGCCCCGCTTATTCCCGGATATTCTGTATCCTGATTGACTTGCAGCGTTTTGTAAAGGAAAACACCTGGTTCATCCTGCGTGGTAATACTGGCTTCAACACCAAATAAGTTCAGATTTTCATCATTCAGCTTTACGTCAATCACATCTTCGCACGAAGTGAAAAGGACGGAAGAAAGAAAAAGAAAAAGGAGAACGGAAAAGGGAGAAGAGAAAAGAGGGAGCTTCGAAATGAGCTTGTTTTTCCTTCTGTCTTCTGCCTTGTTTTCTATATTGTTTTTCATGATCGTCAGAATTTTAAAAGTTGAAATTATAAGTAACTGATGGAATCACACTTCCGATAATGGATAAACGGGTGGCTTCCGAAACATTTGGTTTTTCCTCATTCTGGCGGAAAGTAACCGAATAAGCATTCCGGCGTGCATAGACATTATAGACCGAAAAGTTAAGCGACTGTTTCACCTTGCGCTGGTCGTTCTTTTTGAAATCATAAGTCAGCGAAACGTCCATGCGGTGATAATCAGGAATGCGGTTGCTGTTACGAGCCGAATAGTGGTAAACTGTAGTGCCCTGAACATCGTATTTGGCAATTGGATACGACGTTGGATTTCCGGTTGAAAACACCCAGGTGGACGATAAATTCCAGCGTTTGCTCAAATCGTAATTGGCCACCACCGAGGCACTGTGCGTGCGGTCGTAACTCGACGGATAAGCATTTCCTTCATTAATTCCCTCAACTTTGCGCATCGACCGCGATAAAGTGTAGCTAAGCCAACCTGTCAGCCGTCCTTCCTGTTTTTTTGCGTATAGCTCTAATCCGTAGGCATATCCACTTCCGTGCAGCAGTTCGGTTTCCATGTCTTCTTTCAGGAATAATTCGGCGCCATCAATATAATCGATTACATTTTTCATTTTTTTGTAATATACTTCCGCCGAAGTTTCGAACATGTTATTATTAAAATTCCTGAAATATCCCAAACCAATCTGGTTGGCAATCAGTGGTTTTATGTAATGGTTGCTGGGTAGCCAGATGTCGAGCGGAGTGGGAGAATTGGTGTTTGATATAAGGTGTAGATTTTGAGCCATTCGGTTATACGAAGCTTTAAGCGAGCTCTCCGGATCGAGCATGTATTTGATTGCGAGGCGCGGTTCGAGATTGTGATAAGAAGGTGGAACCAGTTTCCCCGACCCATATTCTATGGTGCCAATTACTTCTTCGTCGTTGGGTTTGTCCGGGTTCAGGTATTCCCTCACAGTCGCTTTCCCGATTTGCTGAAAATAGGAGTAACGCAATCCATACCTCAAAGTCAGGCGGCTGCCAATGGTTTGTTCGTTCGACACATACAGCGAATTATCCAGCGCATTGTAGTTGGTCAGTTTCAGGTCGGTGAAATACGAACCTTCGTTGGCATCAACCGCTCCTGGTTCGAAATGGTGATAAATCAGGTTAAAACCCAGCGTGAGCTTGTTCCTCGAATTGGGGTACCAGGTAAAATCTTCCTTGAAATTGTAATCCGAAATCTG
>DPRM01000020.1 GCA_003537645.1 Prolixibacteraceae bacterium | reverse complement strand
TATCGCTTTTTTAGGACGACACAAAAATTTCAAAAACAGATGATTTTCAGGCAAAAACAGGGTAGTTTATAAGCAATCAATTGTTAATATCTACGACATTCTAATTTTTAAAATTCAGTAATACAGCCAGTTGAATAGCTTTGTAAACAATTTACTGTTGATTAGTTCTTTTGCGAAGATCAGAATTTGCTACAACGAATTTGTATATTCGCAATAGTCTATCTAAAATCCGCTTTATGCCTTACAGGAGATTACCGAATACCGATGTGGCCAGGCTTCGTGCCATCGAAGCCGGTCTGGAACTTGGTAAAAGAACATCAATAACAAAACTGGCTTTCAGTCAGCAAACCCTTGAGAAACTGCAGGTATTCTATCCGCATTTTCTGGGTGCTATCCGCCAGTTAAATATCTCCAAGCAAAACCAGTTCGATCGTTCCAAAGAATACGGCGAAATTTTCAGGAAGTCGAAACTCTATTTGTCACATTTTCTTCAGGTTGTAAACTTTGCTATTTTGCGCGGCGAGATGAAACCCGAGGTGATAGAATTCTATGGGTTGAAAGCAAATTCGAAGGCAACCCCTCCGCTAAACCTCGAAGCCAACGTATTGGACTGGGGCGAACGAATTATCGATGGAGAGCAAAAACGGGTAATGAAAGGTGGCAGCCCTATTTACAGTCCATCAATCGCACTCGTGAAAGTACATTACGAAGAATTCAAGGAAGCCTACCGTCACCAGAAAATGCTTCAGAATATTACCAACCGCGCCTCGATGAGAGTTGCCGAATTGCGCGAACAAGCCGATCAGCTGATTCAGGAAATGTGGAATGAAGTGGAAAACTCGATGATTCACCTTCAGGATGACGAAAAGCGTGAAAAAGCTTCTGAATATGGGATTGTGTATGTTTACCGTGCATCGGAACAGAAAAAAGCGGAAATTGAAAGTCTTCAGCAGAGTATTGTTTTTTCTTAAATAAAATCAATCAATTCGTGGTGCCTGTGAATCATTCCTGATTCACGGGCATTTTTGTTTTAGCCTGTTCGTTTCTGTAAATCAGGAATAACAAAAGACCAACCGAGCCAATGCTGAAAAGCAATAACGGAATTTGCTCCGATCCGGTTCCCCATTCTTCAATATCTCCTGAAATCACTTTTTTATTGATCAGGAAATAGCCCAAAACACCCATCGCGTTGTTAACGAAATGTGCCAGAATAGGAACCCACATTGTACCGGTCCAGACAAGCAGATAACCAAACATTGCACCCAGCGCCATCCGTGGTAAGAATCCATAAAACTGCATGTGCATGGCGCTAAACAGGAAGGCTGTAATCCATATTCCCCAATGGTAATTCTTTGTCCAGCCCGAAAAAATACGCTGAATAACCCCGCGAAACATCAACTCTTCGCCCAGAGCCGGAAGAATGGCTATCATAAAAATATTAAATAGCAATCCTGAAACATGCTCCACTTTCATAAACTTTTCAACCAGCAATTTAGCCGATTCTTCCATTGTCTTCATCCAGCTTTCAATTCCTGAAAAAGATTCGGGAAGTTTCATCTGGCTATTAATCTCGCCAATAAAATTAATGAGTGGAATAAGCAACAAAACCACCAGTGTGGCATACAGATAGTTAGGAAAGGAAGTTGTTTTGTCTAGCATCAGATATTCGCCAATATTTCCGTGATACAGCCAGGCGATTACAAAAGGTGGAACTACAAACAGTCCGATTGATTGTACTACCTGAAAATATTTTAGCACACCAAGGCTTTCAGGAGCAGTCATTCCTGTATCAGACATACTGCCCATCAGACCTTCGATGCCGTAAAACGGAATAGCCAAAATCATGGACAGTACCAGGAAAACCAGCAGCGAAGCAACCATTACGAATAATGAGAACATCAGTTGGGGAAAGGGTTTCATACCCCGGAATGCAGTGAAAGCCATACCGTATTTTTTTTGTTCAGGAGCAAAGATACATTTATGGAGCACAAAATGAAAAGCACAGGCGAAGGAATGCCGATTCCTGCACAAAATGGCAATTCCTCCATTTTATCGACCATGAAAAATGCATTTGTAAAATCAACAAATTCTGTATCTTTAAAAACTATAACTTGTAAATAATACAATAAGACAAGAAGGCCAACGGCCTTCAATTGCTCGTAAACTTAAACCAAACCAATTATGACGAACAAAATTCTTTATTTAATCCTCCTGATTTTTGCTCTTTTTTATACTTCAGGAGCAAACGCCCAGTCGCTGCAAATCAACGAAAATGAGTATTTCGAAAAGCCGGGACTGAATGTAATGGTGTTTTTCGATATTTATCCTGAAGGGCATCAGGGTGCAGTTGGAATCATCCAGAACGGAACGCGTGTTGCCACCAATGGCGATTTGCGGCTTGAACCAACTCCCGGACAATGGCAGCCAATTCCGAAAGTCGGTAAACGCTCGGTTGACCGCACTAAAAACGAAATCAGCGTAAAATGTACTTATCCCGATTCGAGCATTAACCGAAAAGGCTTTAACCCAATTGAATATCCCGATTTGTATTTCACCTATCACGTTCGGGTCGTAGGCGAAGGCAATAAATTCCGCATTTTGGTCGATCTTGATAAACCACTTCCTGCAGGCTGGGAAGAAAAAGTTGGGTTTAATTTCGAGCTTTTCCCGGCAATTTTATTTGGTAAAAGCTGGTACCTCGATCAGCAATCGGGCATTTTCCCGACACAGCCAAACGGCCCTATGCAGAAAGATGTGGAAGGCAAATGGCAGGCTTTCCCGATGGCAACAGGCAAAAAACTAACCGTTGCTCCTGAAACTGCTGCCCAGACAATGGTGATCGAAAGCAAAGGGCAGCCATTGCAATTGATGGACGGACGTTTTTACCACAACAACGGATGGTTCGTGGTTCGTTCGCTGGTAACTCCGGGCAAAACCAAAGGTGCTATAGAATGGGTAATCGACTGCAATTTGTTACCCAATTTCCTTTCGAAACCGGTGGTACATGTCAGCCAGATCGGCTATCACCCCGATCAGCAAAAAATTGCCGTGATTGAGGTGGATAAGAACGATCCGAAGTTAGAAAAGGCTAGTCTGTACCGTATTTCTGAAGATGGCGGCTTAAAAGAAATCCGAACTGTTGAGCCTAAAAAGTGGGGTAAATTCCTTCGCTTCAACTATTACCAGCTCGACTTCTCTGATGTGAAAACTCCCGGCATTTATCAGGTAAAATATGCCGACAACACCACTGAACCATTCCGAATTAGCAATACGATTTACGACCGGCATGTATGGCAGCCAACGGTAGAGTATTTTCTTCCGGTGCAAATGTGCCACATGCGCGTAAACGAGGGCTACCGCGTTTGGCACGGCCTCTGCCATACCGACGATGCGCTGATGGCTCCAGTGGATACCAATCATTTCGATGGATATGTTCAAGGCCCATCCACCCTCACCAAATTCAAACCATTGGATCAGGTTCACGGACTGGACCGCGGTGGTTGGCACGATGCCGGCGACTACGATTTGCGCGTGGAATCACAGGCCGGAGAGGTCTGGATTTTATCGCAGGCGTACGAATTGTTTAAACCTGAAATTGACCAAACTACCGTTGATCAGCAAAAGAAGCTTGTTGAAATTCATCTTCCTGATGGAAAAAACGACCTTCTGCAGCAAATCGAACACGGGTTAATTACCATTGTGGCTGGCTATCAGAGTTTAGGCCGTTTATACCGCGGGATTATCGAGAACAATCTTCGTCAGTATGTGCATCTGGGCGATGCCGCCACAATGACCGACAACCGTAAATACAATCCAGCTCTAAAAACAGATGAAGTTACTGCCCATGAATCAGGCGTTTTGGACGATCGTTTGGTTTTCACCGAAGAAAATCCGGGACGTGAACTGGATGCGGCCGAAGCTTTGGCTACCGGCGCCCGCACCATGAAGGGATTTAACGACACGCTGTCGGTGCAGTCGCTCAAAGCTGCCGAAGCCATTTATGCACTGGTTGATGCCGACAAAAACCAGCGGTTGGCCGGGGCAAAAGTAAAAGCCGCTGTAGAATTGCTGATAACTACCGGAAATGCAAAATACCGGACTGACATTTTGAAATACACAACTCCAGAAGTTTTGAAACGAAACGACGTGATTGGCTATGCTGGTCGTGTGATGAAGCAGGTGAATGATCAGAAATTTACTGAAATGGTTACCACTGCCGCCAAAAACTACAAAGCCGAAGTTGATAAATTGCAGAACGAAAATCCTTTTGGAGTTCCTTATCGTCCGCATATTTGGGGCGACGGCTGGAACATCCAGAGTTTCGGCGTTAACATGTACTTCCTGCAGAAATGTTTTCCTGAAATTTACGATGCCACTACCATGCTGAATGCCTTGAATTTTGTTTTGGGCAACCATCCGGGCGAAAACACTTCCTCGTTTGTTTCCGGAGTTGGTTCGCGGTCAGTTCTTCAGGCTTACGGCGTTAACCGCGCCGACCGTTCGTTTATTCCCGGAGGTTCGGTTTCGGGCACCGGCATTATTCGTCCCGACTTTCCGGAGTTGAAAGAATGGCCCTATTTCTGGCAGCAAACCGAATACGTGTTGGGCGGCGGCGCCACCAATTTCATGTTTCTGGTACTCGCGGCACAGGATGTGCTGAAATAAAAGCTTCTGATTCAATAAGAAAAGGCAGGTAGTTTCGTTGAACTACCTGCCTTTTTTCATATTTCGGATAACCACAAGCAAAAAAAGACCGTCTTAAAACTAAGACGGTCTTCGTATATTTTGTAAAAATATTTCTAGATTTTGCTGATATGCAAAGCAAGTGAAGATTTCAGGTTGGCAGCTTTGTTCGGATGAATAATATTCTTTTTTGCAAGTTTATCAATCATCGAAACAACTGTTGGTAAAGCTACTGCAGCTGCATCTTTGTCAGTTTCAAGACGTAATTTTTTTACAGCATTACGCATTGTCTTGGCATAGTATTTATTCTGCAAGGTTCTTACCTCGTCTTGTTTGATTCTCTTCTTTGCCGATTTATGATGTGCCATTTTTTAGTATTCTAAATTGTTAAATTTATTTGTAGCCCGTAGGGGATTCGAACCCCTGCTACCAGGATGAAAACCTGGCGTCCTAACCCCTAGACGAACGGGCCAACTTGTTATATCCCTGATTTGGGACTGCAAAAATAACTCATTTTTTTTAGCCACCAAATTTATTCAGGATTTTTTACCAAAATTCCTTTCGCTTCGTTTAGCAACCGGCTTTTTATTTTGGCGCTGCAAAGAAAATTAAGATTTTTGAATTGACAAACAATTTGTGATAAATAATTATCGCCATTCAACAATTGTTCCCCTGTTTTTCTGAAGCATTTTCTCAGGCATCGACGCAACAATCTCTTTCCAAAGCAGTTCGATGAGTTTGTACTTTGCAAAATGCCGAGAATACACAAGACTAACTTCACGAAGCGGGTTGAAATCATTGAATCTTCTCACCTGATCGAAGCGCGATTCACTCATCCCGAGGGTTGCCAGCTCCGGAATAATGGTCATTCCGCCTTCTTTATCAACGATATTCATAATTGTTTCGAGTGAACCTGATTCGAAATGAAACGGCAACGCAGTATTAGCTGCTCCTTTGAACGAACAAAGATTCACAACCTGGTCGCGAAAGCAATGTCCATCGCTTAAAAGCCAGATCTCTGGTGTCGCAATATCTTTCAGCACAATGTTTTCCTTTTTGGCAAGCGGGTGATTTTCGTGCACATATAACAACATTCCTTCGTAAAAAATGGGCTTTTCGTTGATGCGGTCTTCTTTAAGCGGAGTAACCAATATCCCGACATCCAACAGGTCGCGGTTAAGGTGGTCGATAATATTTGCAGTTGTAAGCTCTTCAACCCGAATATTGATATTTGGAAATCTGCGTTTGTAGTTTCCAATAAACAATGGCAGCAGATATGGAGCCAGAGTTGGTATGATGCCAATTTTTAACTCGCCTGAAATCAGGTTTTTGTGCTCTTTTATTATGCTGTTTATCTTTTCCGACTCCTGAAGGGCTATCCGTGCCTGATCGATAATCCGGCGGCCAACATCAGTTGGGATCAGCGGCTGTTTGCTCCTGTCGAAAATAACCACTTCAAGATCTTCTTCGAGCTTTTTAATTTGCATGCTTAGAGTTGGCTGTGTAATAAAACAGTTTTCGGCTGCGCGTCCGAAATGGCGGAAGGTATCAACGGCAACAATGTATTCCAGTTGGGTTAAAGTGATCATGGTTTTTTATTTTAAACTGATAAATATAGATAAAAAGTTAGTCGATTTGTTTTTATCGTTCGTTTAATATCTTTTTCTTTGAAGTGCAAAAGACAGGTTTTAAACTGCAAATAATGAAACGAGCCAAGGGAAAGAATCATACGAACAGGTGAATGATTATGAAGGTGAGTTACATGTGGCAATTTAAAAGCAAATTAGATATACATGAAAAATATTGATTTTATTTTAGGAATATTTTTACTCACCGCACTTTTATCGTGCGGAAAATCATATAAGAAACAGGCCGAAGAAAAACTTGGTCTGGCCATAAATATTTGCGAACAGGGAGACTCACTCACGGCTTTAATCCAACTTGACTCTATTATGGTTTTATTTCCTGAAGCCGTTGAAATTACCGGGAAAGCAAAAGAATTCAGCAAAAAAATTAATTCCGAGATTCTATTCCGGAAACAAGATCAATATGACAGACTTACAGTCAGATTAACTGAACTCGAAAAATTATTCAATACAGAAAAAACCGAGTACGACCGCTTTTCGCAATACATACATAAAATGCAGAATTTCGAACGAAGGTGGAACAAGTCGTTTATACAACTGCACCTCGACGAGCGTGGTGAAATATTTATTTCGAGTAATTATTACGGTGAGCAATGGCTCAACCATATCGGACTGCGGGTGTACGATGGCGTTTTTCAGGCAAAAACCGACAGTGTTCAGCTAAGCGACCCCAACAATCATCACAGCGAATTTATGAACACCCACTGGGAAAAAGTAAGCTACAAAAACGGAAAGGACAACGGAGTAATCCAGTTTATTGCCGACAATGCCGACCGCAACCTCAAAGCGGTTTTCCTGGGGAAACGTATGTATTTTATCGTTCTCGAAGGTTTTGACAAAAAAGCCGTTAAAGATGCACTTGCTTTGTCAAATGCCCTCAAGCAGAAAATTCAGTTAGAAAAAGAAATAAAAGCGCTTCAGTCGAAGGTGAATTAATCTTTGAGTTCGGAGGGAAAGAGGTTACTCACATTATAAATTCCCAAAAATTGTCTCTTGTGATGCATTTAAAATTGTTGCCGTAGTTCTCTATCCATGTTTGCGGAGCATTTTTTTTGACTTTTGAATATTTGATTTCGTAAGCAAAAAGCTCTCCGTTCTTTTCTTCCACATAGTCAACTTCTGCACCGGTATAGGTTCTCCAAAAATAGGAGTTAACAGTTAATTGATTGTTATACAAATATTTTAATCGTTCAGAAACAATTAAATTCTCCCACATTTCACCTACATCAGTCCTCGAACTAAGTGGTGCAAAATTTTGAACAATACAATTTCGGACGCCCAAATCCCAAAAATAAATTTTGTCACGTTTAACAATTTCTTTGCGCAGGTTCCTGCTAAAACCGCTCAGTCGAAAAACGATAAACGATTTTTCCAACAGATCAATATAGCTGCTCACTGTTTCCTGGCTCATTCCCAGACTCTGCCCGATTTCGTTAAGCGAAACTTCCCTTCCTATCTGGAAAGCAAGAAGCTTGAGCAGACTGCTTATTTTGGAAGAATTGCGAATATTCGACAGTTCCAATACATCTTTGTAAAGGTACGAAGTGCTTAATTCGTTGAGGTATTTTTCTTTTTCTGCGGAATTGGCATAATGGGTAATTTCAGGATAAAGACCAAAGAGCATAAACTCTTCCAATCGTTGCTGAATATCAAAAATAGTTGTACTCTGCTGCAATTCCTGCAACGAAAATGGCATCATTTTCAGGGTAGAAGTTCTGCCGGTCAGTGGTTCTTTTACCTGATTGGCAAGTTCGAATGAAGAAGAGCCTGTAATCAGCACCTTCATCTCTGGCATATTGTTGTAAATAATTTTCAGATTAATGCCAATATCCTGAATCCGCTGAGCTTCGTCAATAAATAGAATGTCGAATCCTTCCAGTAAAAGCTTCATTTTCGAAAAATCGCGTGACGAAAGCAAATCTGAATATTTTATTTCATCGCCGTTTATTTTCAAAATTTTACCTGTCATATCTGCCAGAACCTGATTGCACAAAGTAGTTTTTCCGGTTTGACGCGCCCCGAAAAGCACAACAATCTTGCGATTTGATTTCAGTATATCGGCTAAAGGCTTCTGAATTGTTCTTATTACATTCATAATCAACAAAGTAATGATTACAACAAAATACAATAAAAACAAATATCGTGAATTTTTCGAGTATATCTTAATATTTAGCGTGAATTTTTCGAATACACCTTAAAAATTAGCGTGAATTTTTCGAATTCGTTATGCCAGAAATAACTCATTTCTATTTATTCATCAACGGATTCCAGCCCTGAGCCTGCAAAGGAATGACTGAACCTCCAGTTGTAACAAGGTTCGCACCTTCGCTTTCAGGAGTAATATGGCCAATGATAGTAATATCGAATTCCTTCTTGATCAAATCGTAGCTGGCAAGCGGAACAGTAAACAGGAGCTCATAATCCTCGCCACCGTTGAGCGCCGCAACCAGCGGATTGATGCTCAGCTCTTCGGCAAAATCTTTGGTTTGCCGGTCGAGCGGAATCTTTTCCTCATAAATACTGCAACCAACTTTTGAGGCCTTGCACAAATGCAGTGCTTCCGACGAAAGTCCGTCTGAAATATCGATCATCGAAGTTGGTTTGATATCAAGTGTTTTCAGCAATTCTTTGATGTCGCCGCGTGCTTCAGGCTTTAACTGCCGTTCAAGAATATAGTCGTATCCTTCGAATTGTGGCTTTTGGTTTGGATTCACTTTAAAAACTTCATTCTCGCGCTCGAGCAACTGAAGCCCCATGTAAGCACCGCCCAAATCGCCGGTTACACACACCAAATCAGTAACTTTAGCGCCACTGCGGTAAACGAGTTCATCTTCGTTTGCTTCGCCAATGGCAGTAACGCTAATGGTTAATCCCGTGAGCGAACTGGTTGTGTCACCACCAATCAGGTCAACGCCATATTTTTCACAGGCCAGATGAATTCCTGAATAAAGCTCTTCGATGGCTTCGAGCGAAAATTTGGTTGAAATTGCCAGTGAAACTGTAATTTGCCGGGGAGTGGCATTCATCGCAAAAACATCTGAAAGATTTACCACGACAGCCTTGTAGCCCAAATGTTTCAATGGAACATACATCAAATTAAAATGAATTCCCTCGGTAAGCAAATCGGTGGTTACCACAATTTTTTTATCCTGATAACTTAGTACGGCTGCATCGTCGCCAACTCCAACCAGGGTACTTGTATTTTTTAACTGAATTTTTTCTGTAAGACGGGAAATTAATCCGAACTCGCCAAGTTCTGCAAGTTGAGTATGCTTTTTTGTGTTTTCCATGTTAAATATTCAGACTTGGAGGTATTTATTGCTTCCAAAGATTCGACAAAAATAGCTTTAGTTCCTTATCTTTGCAATTTATTTTAAACAGTCAACGGATTAGATTGTTAAAAGATTGAAATAAGAAGAGACAGAAAACAGTGTGACATGGAAGATCAGGATAAATTATTAAACGACATAACGACACAGGAATATCAATACGGTTTTGTTACTGATATTGAGACAGATGTAATCCCAAAAGGACTGAGCGAAGAGGTTATCAGGTTAATTTCATTTAAGAAGAAAGAACCTGAATTTATGCTCGAATTCCGTTTGAAAGCCTACCGGGAATGGCTGAAAATGAAATCGCCGGAATGGGCTTATTTACGGATTCCTCCCATCGATTTTCAGGAAACAATTTATTACGCTGCCCCGCAGACTTCGCCAAAATATCAAAGTTTAGACGAGGTTGATCCGGACTTGCTCGAGACATTTAAAAAACTGGGAATTCCGGTCGAAGAACAGAAGCATTTGGCCGGAGTAGCAGTTGATGTGGTAATGGACAGCGTTTCGGTAACCACAACTTTCAAAAAAGTACTGGCCGAAAAAGGAATTATATTTTGCTCTTTCAGCGAAGCGCTGATTGAACATCCGGAGTTGGTTCGCAAATACATCGGAATGGCTGTTCCGACCACCGATAATTTCTTTGCAGCACTAAATTCAGCCGTTTTTTCCGACGGATCGTTCTGCTACATTCCAAAAGGCGTTCGCTGCCCGATGGAACTTTCAACCTATTTCAGGATAAATACTGCCGGAACCGGGCAATTTGAGCGCACATTAATTGTTGCTGAAGACGACAGTTACGTTAGCTACCTCGAAGGATGCACTGCTCCGATGCGCGACGAAAATCAGCTTCANNACGGTTCAGAACTGGTATCCGGGCGACAAAAACGGAGTTGGCGGGATTTACAATTTTGTTACAAAGCGTGGAATTTGCCGTGGCGAATCATCAAAAATAAGCTGGACGCAGGTAGAAACCGGTTCGGCAATTACATGGAAATACCCAAGTTGCGTTTTGATCGGCGACAATTCGGTTGGAGAATTTAACTCAGTAGCACTGACCAATCACCATCAACAGGCCGATACCGGGACAAAAATGATTCATATCGGCAAAAACACGAAAAGCACGATTGTATCTAAAGGTATCTCCGCTGGTAAAAGCGACAATGCATATCGCGGACTGGTAAAAGTAATGCCCGGAGCAACCAACGCGCGCAACTATTCGCAGTGCGATTCGCTGTTGCTGGGTTCGACCTGCGGCGCCCACACATTCCCGTATATCGAAGTCGGGAATAAATCGTCGATTGTTGAGCATGAGGCAACTACCTCGAAGATTGGCGAAGACCAGATTTTTTATTGCAACCAGCGAGGTATTTCTACTGAAGATGCCATTGGGATGATTGTAAACGGTTATGCCCGCGAAGTGCTGAATAAACTTCCGATGGAATTTGCCGTTGAAGCGCACAAACTACTTACAATTAGTTTGGAAGGAAGCGTGGGATAAAGAAGAAAAATATCCAATTTAAAATATTGAATATCCAATATCGAACAAGAAATAAGAAACAAGGGCAACTCTGAACATAGAGCAAACCTGAAACGTTGAAAATGAAACTTGAAACTTTTTTTATAATGCTTACAATAAAGAACTTACGCGCCTCGGTTGAAGGCAAAGAAATACTAAAAGGAATTAACCTTGAAGTGAAAGCCGGCGAAGTACATGCCATCATGGGACCAAATGGTTCAGGAAAAAGTACACTTGCCAATGTTTTGGCCGGAAAAGATGATTATGAAATACTTGAAGGCGAAGTAACTTACCAGGGAGAAAATTTATTGGAATTGTCGCCTGAAGTACGTTCACGCAGCGGATTGTTCCTTAGTTTTCAGTATCCGGTCGAAATTCCGGGCGTGCCAATGGTAAATTTCCTGAAAGCGTCGGTAAACGAACACCGCAAATTTAAAGGGCTTGCCCCGCTAACTGCCGGAGAATTTCTGAAACTGATGCGTGCAAAAAAGGAAATGCTTCACCTNNGATTCTGAATTGACCAACCGATCGGTGAACGAAGGATTTTCAGGAGGAGAAAAAA
The DNA here is from genome assembly GCA_003537645.1 of Prolixibacteraceae bacterium. Lineage (GTDB taxonomy): Bacteria > Bacteroidota > Bacteroidia > Bacteroidales > Prolixibacteraceae > Aquipluma. The sequence continues at coordinate 13,534 of DPRM01000020.1, read as the reverse complement.
AGAAAAATGAAATATTCCAGATGGCAATGCTCGAACCCAAACTGTCGATTCTGGATGAAACCGATTCGGGTTTGGACATTGATGCACTCCGTATTGTTGCAGAAGGCGTGAATGCCCTGAAGACAGCCGAAAATGCCACCATTGTTGTAACCCACTATCAACGACTTCTCGATTATATTGTTCCTGATTTTGTGCATGTTCTGTACAACGGAAGGATTGTAAAATCGGGCGGAAAAGAACTGGCGCTGGAGCTGGAAGAAAAAGGGTACGACTGGATTAAAAACGGGAACGATCAATAATCATGAGCATTATTTCTGAAAAAATATCACAGGCCGATCGGTTGGTTTCGCTGTTTGAACAGAGCAGGGAAACACTGAATCAAGGCTCTTCGCAAATTCTTAACCGGATGCGCGAAGTGTCGATCAAACGATTTGCACAGGCCGGAATACCGGATTTCAAGAATGAAGATTACAAATACACCAATCTGAAACCTTCGTTTGAAAAAAACTACCATCAGGAATTGCTACGGGAATCGGGATTAATAAACCTGAATGAAGTCTTCAAATGCAATGTTCCTCAACTCGATACTCATTTGGTTTTTCTGGTGAATGGATGGTTTTACAGCGGGAACAAACCGGGAACCGACCTTCCGGAAGGAGTTGTACTTGGCAGCCTCGAACAAATTGCCAATGAACGACCCGAATTGCTCGAAAACTATCTGAATCGTCAGGCGGGATTGTCGAACGATTCAATCGTTGCGCTGAATACTGCTTTCGCAAAAGATGGCTTTTTTATGTATATCCCGAAAGGTGTGGCAATTGAGAAGCCAATTCAGATAATTAATCTGCTAAGTTCCGACGATAATCTGATGGCAACCCAGCGAAATTTGATTATTGCTGAACCCGGAAGCCAGGTAAAAATTTTGGTTTGCGATCATACACTGACGGCTCCAGCGGTATTGTTCAATACTGTTTCCGAAGTTTTTATTGGCGAAGATGCAATGGTCGATGTTTATACAATTCAGAACCACCACAACCAATCAACTACAATAAATTCAGCGTTTTACAAGCAACAACGCAATTCGACGCTGGTAACGGGCGCAATCAGTCTGCACGGAGGCCTGATCAGGAATAACCTGAAAGTAACTTTTAGCGGAGATCATTGTGAGGCAAGCATTTACGGAATGTCGTTTACCGACAAGAAGCAACATGTCGATAATTTTACGATGATTGAACATGCTTCGCCCAATTGTTTGAGCAACCAGATATATAAAAACGTACTCGACGATGAATCGACCGGTGCTTTTGCCGGAAGAATTCATGTGGCGCGTGATGCGCAGCAAACCAATGCTTTCCAGCGAAACAACAATATTTTGCTATCGGATAAAGCCCGCATGCAAACCAAACCCCAGCTGATTATTGATGCCGATGATGTGAAATGCAGCCACGGTGCAACTGTTGGTCAGATTAACGAAGAGGCACTGTTCTTTCTTCGTGCACGCGGAATTGGAGAAAAAGATGCAAGGTTGATGCTGATGAATGCTTTTGCTCACGAAGTTATTCAGAAAATCACGATAGAACCTCTCCGCGACCAGATTGATGAACTGATCGAAAAACGGTTAAAAGGAGAAATAAGCCGTTGCCACAATTGCAATTACCAATGCGGCAGCTAGTTATTGAAGAATTCTGATTAAACATACAATCTGATGGCATTCGAAAAGGGAATATTTCAGCGTACAGAGTTACTGCTGGGCAACGAAGTGATGGGGAAGATTGCCTCAAAAAACGTGATCATATTTGGGATTGGCGGAGTTGGAAGCTGGTGCGCCGAAAGCCTTGTACGAAGCGGAATACGCAGATTGACCCTCGTGGATTCTGATCTAGTTTGCATTACCAACATCAACCGTCAGTTGCACGCCACCACGCAAACCGTTGGTGAAGTTAAAACCGATGCACTGAAAAAACGATTGCTCGAAATCAATCCTTCTGCCGAAATACAAACACTTCAGAAAATATACAATCCTGAAACTTCCGATTCATTCGATCTTGATTCTTATGATTTTATCATCGATGCCATCGACAGTTTGAGCAATAAAATTGATTTGATCCGCAAAGCTACCCGCACCAATGCTGTATTCTTTTCATCGATGGGCGCCTCGCTGAAACTTGATCCGACGAGGATACGCGTGGCCGAATTCTGGAAAGTAAAAGGTTGCCCGCTGGGTCACATTGTTCGGAAAAAAATACGCAAAGGCGATTTACCTGCTAAAAAATTCATGTGCATCTACAGCGAAGAACTGCTCGAAAACAAAGGCGCAGGTTCGTCGTGCGGAACAGATAAATGTTTGTGCCCGAAGTCGAAAAATGCGCCGGGCGATCCTGATTTGGCCGATCACGAATGGTGCAGCCAGAAAGCAGTGATCAACGGAACTGTTGCACACATTACTGCTATTTACGGATTTACTTTGGCGGGATTGATCATCCAGAGTATTTACAATGAAGAATAAATCAATATGATAGTCCGTTTTACACACCTAATTGGCATTTTTTGTCAGTCAGTTGTGGTCATTTATTGTCACTTCCCGGCAACGGAATGACTACCAAATGACAGTTGAATGACTTTTATGACATCAGGTAATATTACGGTTATTCATTTAAACCAAAACATAATGAGCGAATTTGATGCCCGTGCCCGTGAGTGGGACAAAGATAAAATGCATATTGACCGCTCGGTTGCGATTGCTGCCGGACTTGAAGAAATGATTCCTTTTTCTCCTTCATGGAGAGCCCTCGAATATGGCGCAGGTACTGGTATTCTTAGTTTTCTACTGAAGGACAGGTTTTCAGGAATTACCCTGATGGACAATTCGCAGGAAATGATAAAGGTGTGCGTTGAAAAGACTGAATATCACAAAACCAATCATATTCTGCCAATTTGTTTCGATCTGGAGCACAAAGATTATGATGATCATTTTGACATTATTTACAATCAGATGGTTTTGCACCATGTAAATGATTACGAAGCAATTATTTACACATTTCATTCTTTGCTAAATCCGGGCGGGTATCTGGCAATTGCCGATTTATATCCTGAAGATGGATCGTTTCATGGCCCAGAGGTAAAGGTTCATTTAGGATTTGACCCGGAAAAGCTAAAAGAAATTTTAACTGAAGCCGGGTTTATGAATATTGAATACAAAACCTGTTTCGAAGTTAAACGCGATTCGGGTACAAAATACCCGGTGTTTTTGCTGGTAGCGCAGAAATAAAAAGATCGGATTAGCTTGTTAAAATCTTCTCCATAGAGTTTCGCTCCTTGTCAGTAAGCGAATCCATTTCGTTGAGCGCATGTTGAATTTTTGTTTTGAAGTTCCAGCAAGTCATTTGTCTCAACGAAAGGCGGCGTCCAAATTCGTAGGAAGAAACATCCTCTTTCCCTTTGCAAACCTGATAAGCGATATAAAAAGCCTTGCTTATTGGAAATTTCACTCCGTGAAAAATGGTTCCGTTGGTCGCAGTTTCTTTGGCTTTGCATTTTGTACAGCGGCGCGAAAACGGTTCTTTACCGGGGCAAGAGTTTGTATTTCCGCATTTATTACAAACAAAACCATTTGCCCATTTTATACTTGCCAGAAATTCAAGGCATTTTTCATCACTCTTGAACATTTCTTCAAGCTGTTCAGGATCAAGGTTGTTGCTGAATATTTCGTTCATAGAGTACTTCTTAACTGGTGTAAATTTAACTGAATTAGTGTCACTAAAAAGATTTAAGTGTCACTAATGCGATTCACAACATTCTTTTATTAGTTTTGCAGGCAAACAATTTAAAACAAATGTGATGGAAAATAATTGCGAAGCTAAACCAAGACCACGAACAATCAAAGAATTTTTTACATCCTGGTATTTCTGGAGACCATTTTTAGCAGTTTCCATCGGTGCTCTCGCCGGCTTTTCGTATTATTACTTTGTTGGTTGTACTTCAGGAACATGCGCGATTACCAGTAGTCCGTTTATGAGTACATTCTGGGGTGGAATGATGGGTTTCTTTTTGGTGAACAGCCCTTGCAGCAGAGGAAAGTGCTAAGGAATCTATCCTTTTTTACTTATTTCCAGTAATTCTTTTTGATTGACAACTGCAATATCTTTCTCATTCAGTTTTATCAAACCATCTTTCTCGAAGCTTTTCAGGAGTTTTACTGCACTCTCGGTTGAAATACCGGCAAAATCGGCCATGTCTTTTCGCGACAGAAGTTGAAATATTTCAGGATTTTCGGCTTTTAAACTATCGATGTATAACAGTGTATCAGCTATTCGCCCGTTCATTTGTTTGTACATTACCGTTCTGAGCGTATCGTAAAGGTTTGAATTTTGCTCGACGTACCGGCGGATGATTCCAAGCCCGAATGTTCCGTTTTGCCTGATTATTTGCGCGATCGCTTCTTTCTCGACCAGAAAAACCTGGCAATCAGTCAATGCCACCGACGAATAATTGAATGTATTTCTCTCGAATACGGAGGATAATCCGACGAACTCACCTGGTTTGATGATTCTCAGGTTAAACGTTTTATTGTTGTCGCCCTCAACATATTGCCTGGCCAGCCCTTTAATCACAAAAAGTACATACGAAGCAAAAGTCCCCTGTTTGGTAAGGTTATCTCCTTTTCGAAATAATACCTGCGTTTTACTTGTCCTTACCAACTCAACCTCATCAGTTGTGAGCGTTTGAAAACATGGAGCCTGAAGATCGCAAAAAAAATCCTGGTCGGTTTCAAGAATGGGTTTCATATACTCTAATAATTTTCTGAATTGAAGTGGTAAAGTTAGTTTTTAATCAATAAAAAAGTTGTCGCAGTTCAATCCGGGAGCCGATGCGCTTCTGTCTTAAAACCCCAAATCTTCTTTATTTCAGATGTAGTTTTGCATTGTAACAATTTAAACAAATCAGAAATGTTATACACCAATTTAAAACACATCGAAAGCGCTACCGATCATGCACAAATCATCAGTGAACATGAAAATGTTGTGATCGTTTGTGGCCGCATGGGGCCAATGTGTGTGCCGGTTTACCGGATTGCTGAAGAATTGGAACGTGAATACATCCATGTAAAATTCTTCGATATGGAATTTGACAATCCTGAATCGCAGGTTATTCGCGCTTTGCCTGAAGTTCGCGGTTTTATGGGAATTCCTTTTACTATTTATTACAAAAACGGGGAAGTCGTAAAAGCTACAACAAGTATTCAAACGAAATCGCAGATAACATCCATATTGAATCAGGAATTTGCCGCAAGAATAAACGATTAGTTAATAGAATAAACAAAAATTAGAAAAGAAACATGGAAACAACATTTATTATAATCGGAGTTTTAATGGCCGCTTTCATCGGGCTCCGCTATTTCGCGATGGCAAAAATGAAAAACACGCCCTTGGTGTCCGACCACGAAAAAGTTCTAACGCTGACTGACCAAAATTTTCAGCAACAGACCAAAAACAAAATAGTGCTGGTCGATTTCTGGGCAACATGGTGTGCTCCCTGCCGAATGATGGCGCCTGTTTTGAACGATGTGGCTTCTGAATTGAGCGGGAACTCGCATGTCGGAAAAGTTGACATTCAGCAATACGAATCGCTTGCCCAGAAATTTAAAGTCAGGAGCATACCAACCCTGATCCTTTTTAAAAACGGCACAGAAGTCAACCGTTTTGTCGGAATCAAATCGAAAGAGTTTTTGCTGAAGGAAATTGCAAAAGCTGGATAGACAAGTGGTTTTAACACAAGTTCAACCCTTTCAGGGTTGGGTGTTATCATCAGTGCCATTCTCCGCGGGTTAGCACCCACGATTATTCAAATTGAACCTTTCAGGGTTTACGTAAAGCAAAAGTCCGAAGGACTTTAATATGAATAACCTCCGGTGAAACCTGAGGAAAATAAAATATTTGTTTTTAGAACCCCGAAGTGGGTTCAATATAAATTTGATAAGTTTCTACGAATTAATAATAGATAACAACATGGAAAAAATATTAATTATAGGGGGAGTTGCGGCCGGAGCAACTGCGGCGGCAAAAGTTCGCCGCATTTCTCCGACTGCACAAATTACAATGCTCGAAGCCGGACCCGACATTTCGTTCGCCAACTGCGGTCTGCCATATTACATTGGCGGCGACATCAAAAGCCGTTCGAAACTGATTCTGCAAAGTCCGGAGAGTTTCAACGAACAATATGGTGTTGAGGTACACACCCACACCATCGTTTCGTCAATCGACAGAGCTGCTCACAAAGTAAAAACACTGGACACCCGCAGCGGTGAAGTAAAAACATTTGAATACACCAAATTAATCCTGGCACAGGGTGGTCGTCCGATTAAACCTACCTTGCCAGGCGCCGATTACGATCATGTTTTCACGCTGTGGACTTTGGAAGACATGGATAAGATTTCTAATCATCTGGAAGAGAAAAAACCCAAGAATGCAGTAGTTGTAGGTGGCGGTTTTATTGGTCTCGAAATGGTGGAAGCTCTCGTAAAAAGAGGCTTGAAAGTAAATGTGGTAGAGATGATGCCACATGTAATGGCAATTATGGAAGCCGAAACTGCTGGGTTTGTCGAAAATGAAATGCTTTCATACGGCGTTGGAATTCACGCTGGCGCCGGGGTTACCGAAATTATGCCGCGCACGGTTAAACTCGACAATGGGAAAGTACTGGATGCCGATATGGTCTTGCTATCGATAGGCGTTCGCCCAACATTGCAACTGGCAATTGATGCAGGCCTCGAAATTGGTAAAGCTGGTGGATTGCTCGTCAATGCACAATTGCAAACTTCTGATCCTGATATTTTTGCGGCTGGCGATATGGTCGAAATCGAACATCGCGTGAACGGTAAAAAAGTTCGCATTCCTTTGGCTGGTCCCGCAAACCGTCAGGGTCGAATTGCTGCTGAAAATGCACTTGGCGGTAATCACAGCTACAAAGGAGCAATAGGAACTTCGGTGGTGCGTGTATTCGAAGCGGTTGCCGGAATAACCGGATTCTCGCTGAAACAGGCTCGTGCTGCCGGAATTGATGCCGATTCGGTTGTTGTTCACAAAGAACATCATACTTCGTATTATCCCGGAGCAGAAACGGTAACCACGATGCTGGTTTATGACCGCAACACCGGAATTATTCTTGGAGGACAGACGGCTGGATACAAAGGCGCAGACAAACGGTTGGATGTGATAGCAACTGCTACAGCCGCAAAACTGACCGTCAGCGATATTGCCGATATCGACTTTGCGTATTCGCCACCAATCGGAACGGCAAACGATGCAATCAATATGGCTGCCTACACGGCTGAAAACCGAATTTCAGGATTCAGTCCAGCGGTTACAGTTACCGAGCTCGATGCTTTTATCGAAGGTAAAAATCCAGTATTTGTTGATGTTCGCGATGTTTTCGCTTTCGAAAAAAGCCACGTAAAAGGCGCCATTCATATCCCGCTGGAATTATTGGCTGAGCAAATCAATACCATTCCGGCCAATCGCACAGTAATTGTTTACGACGAAACCGGAAAAAAAGGACATCAGGCACTGCGTACCTTGCTGGGTGCAGGGTTCAAGGATGTCACCAATATTTCAGGAGGACACACCTCGATTCAGAGACAAGCCAGAACCGTTGGATTTAAGCACCTGAAAATAGACCTTTTACCTGTTGAGCCAAAATCACTGGAAGAAGAAACTGCAAAGACGGAAGAAAAAACAGCTGCAAATGCAAAAGATGTGAATTCGCCGATTGTGGTCGATGTGCGCACTCCCGAAGAATTTGAAGACGGAGCATTTCCCGGTGCTATCAACATTCCGCTGGATGAATTAATGTATCGCTTTGAAGAATTAGGTAATAATGCCGCCCGCGAAGTTGTGGTGTATTGCGCTTCCGGAGCACGTTCGGCATATGCGCAACGATTACTTATGCAGGTAGGTTTTGCCAATGTAACTAACGGCGGTGGACTTTCAGCAATGATGTCGCGCAGAAATACAAAACCTTCTGCAGCAGCTCCTTCAAACGAACCCGTGGTGATTGATGTACGTACTCCGGAAGAATTCCATTCAGGAGCTTATCCAGGCGCGATCAACATTTCGTTAGATGAATTACAAATGAGAACCAGCGAGTTAGGCAGCCAATCGAGAGACATTACACTTTACTGTGCATCAGGAGCCCGATCTGCCTACGGACAAAGAGTGCTACAGCAACTGGGTTTTACCAACGTAAAAAACGGTGGTGGTTTAATGCAAATGATGAGACGCAGATAATTATTAACCAATAAATCCAAACAAATGCAAAACGTTTTTTCTTACGTCGATTTCCTGCAAAAAATGGCAGGCAACGATCGTGTTGCTCTGCTGATCCACAATCCTGAAAATGAATTTTCCAGATGTGCTTTCCGGAGTATTACTGAAGCCATGCATTTGAGTCAAACGATTTCTGTTTTTATTGCTGATGTGAGTCAGGTTCAGGACATTCATCCCGTTTATGAGATTACCAGTGAACCTTCGCTCTTACTTTTTGTGAATGGGAAACTGGTTAGTACGGTGGAAGGTTGCCACGAAAGCGACTACTTCAAAGCGATGATCAATCTTGGTTTGCCGAAATAAAATAATTAAATAAACAACTATGTTTGAAACAATTAAGAAATTTTTAGGAATAAAATCAATCGACTATGCCCAGTTAATGAAAGAAGGGGCAATTATTTTAGATGTTCGAACCAAAAGTGAATATGGATACGGACATATCAAAGGATCGGTCAATATTCCGGTTGAGCAACTGCACAAGAATCTTCAAAAGTTTAAAGATAAAAAACGCACTATCATTACCTGCTGCGAATCAGGAATGAGAAGCGCGTCTGCAAAGGGAATTTTGAAATCAAACGGTTTTATGAATGTTCACAATGGCGGCAGATGGCTGAGCCTGAATAATAAATTATATTAATTGTATTCGGATGAAAAAAGTTTTAATTCTTGGCGGCGGATTTGCCGGTATCCAAACAGCGATTCAATTACAAAAAAGTGGGAAATTCAAAGTAACGCTGGTTTCCGACCGTGATTACCTGTATCTGTTTCCCATTTCGATTTGGGTTCCGGTGCGCATCAAAGAATTCAACGATGTGAAAGTTCCGCTGGCAAAAATCCAGAAGAAATATCCCTTCGAAGTAATCATTGATTCAGTTAAGGAAATTCATGCAACCAGCCATGAAGTAATCTGCACAAACCAAACACTGAATTACGACTATCTGGTGATTGCTTTTGGTGCCGATAAAATGAAACACAAAGGCCTCGAAAACACTCTGTCAATTTGTGGGAAGCCTGAAGTTTCAGTATCTATTCGCGATGGAATTGATGCATTGATTGATAAAGGCAGCGGAAAAATTGCAATTGGTTTCGGCGGAAATCCAAAAGATAAATCGGCTGTTCGCGGCGGGCCTGCATTCGAACTAATTTTCAATATTCACAATCTTCTGAAAAAGAAGAAACTCAGACAGAATTTTGAGCTGACCTTCTTTGCACCTATGGATGAACCGGGAGCAAAAATGGGCAAGAATGCTTTGCCAATGTTGAACAAGATGTTCGATCAATATAAAATTGAAAAGCGGTTTGGGAAAAAAATTACCGAATTCGAACCCGGATCGGTTGTATTTGAGGACGGATCGAAATTGGATGCCGATCTGACATTGTTTATCCCCGCTTCTACCGGACATCATGTGTTGCAGACAAGCGATTTACCCGTAACCGAAGCTGGTTTTATTCAGATCGATACTTCGTGTCAGGTACGCGGAATGGAAAATGTGTATGCCATTGGAGATATTTCGGCAATGGAAGGCCCCGAATGGATTGCCAAACAGGGACATGTTGCCGAACTGATGGGCAGGGTTGCTGCGCACAACATTATTTCTACTGAAACGGGATCCGGCACTAAAAAACATTACCACGAATCGCCCAACATACTATGTGTGATGGATACCGGCGATGGTGCAGCATTTGTTTTCAGGAACACGAAAACATCGTTCATTATTCCGATGCCCTTTGTTGGGCACTGGATGAAAAGAGGCTGGGGAACTTATTCCAAAATAACCAAAGTGGGTATTCGCAGACATTTTTCAGGATTTCTATTTTCGTAGTATGAAACGACCATAAGAAAATCTTTCTCAAACAGGAGGATGATTATTGGGGAGTTCCATGTGGTAATAAAAAATCAATTATAAACACATGAAAGCAAACTTTGATTCAATTGTTAATGATACAAAACCTGTTATCGTTGATTTTCATGCCTTGTGGTGCGGACCGTGCAAGGCGCAGTCGCCAATACTGAAAGAGGTGGCAACCGAACTTGGCGACCGGGTTCGGGTGATTAAAATTGATGTCGATCAAAATCAGCAGATTGCTGGCCGGTACCAGATTCAGAGTGTTCCAACACTCATGATTTTCAAGAACGGTGAAATAAAATACAAACAACCCGGAGTTCACACGAAACAACAGTTAATGAACGTATTGACAACTATTTTCTAATTATAAAAAACATGGAATACTATTTCAGTGCCATTTTGCATACCGGTTTTGACGATGCAGTGGTAAAAATTACAGAAGCATTGAAAACAGAAGGATTTGGCGTGTTGACCGAAATTGACATGCAAGCCAAGTTAAAGGAGAAGTTGGGCGTAGATTTTAAGCAGTACAAGATTCTGGGGGCATGCAATCCGGCATTTGCATACAAAGCTTTACAGGCTGAAGAAATGATTGGTACGATGCTGCCTTGCAACATTGTTGTAACCGACAAAGAAAACGGGACTACAGAAGTGGCCGCTATTCATCCGATTGCATCGATGATGGCCATTCAAAACCCTGCACTGGAGCCGCTGGCGCAAGAAATTGCAGAAAAATTAAAAAGGGTGATCAATCTGTTGAAATAAGAAAATACGACGTTTACCATATTTCAGGAATGTGATAGCTGATCTAATTTTATCTCAAAATCAAAAATGAGAAAATTATGAGAAAAGCTTTACTTCTGTTTTTACTGATATCGGTACTTGCTTTGGCCGGTAATACACAAACAATTAAACGTTTAAATTCATGGGGATTTCTGAATTCGCCGCCCGCACCAGCAAAATAGTTTTCAACCAGTTTCGGTGGATTTCAGTTACAATATTCTTATCCGAAAACTCAGCTGCATAAAGTCAATCAGGACGAAACACTGACATTGCTTTCCAATCTAAGAAAATCGATAGGTTTTACCAATTTTCGATTTGCTGAAGAAGGGAATTGGGGCGGTAGCAAGCACTGGCAACGATAGTGATTCGATTGCCAATAATTGTAACCCCAACAGAATTTTCGAACTCTGATGGGGTTATTTTTATCTACATTTCAACATTTACCTCTTTACCAACCAACCGGATGTAAGCTGCGGCTTGTGCATATTCTTCTGATGAATTAAGGTGTTCCATCATCAGCGGAATATCTTTGAGTTTAGCCAATTCTGACAGGAAGGTTTTGTAATTCAGATTACCTTTACCGGCAAGGATTTCATCCAGTTGCGGAACGGCATTGTCTTCCCGAAGAATAATGTCTTTGGCATGGCAACTCCTGATTTGCGGCCCGAGTTTGCGGAAACAATCGCGCATCATTTCTCCATTCCGGTAATAAATCTGCGGACTGGTAATTAAATTCATCGGATCGAGGTGGACTCCAAACTGTTTCCTATCAATGGCTTTAATAAGTTTCAGGTAAGAATCAACAGAATCGGGATAAGCCCAGGGCATACATTCCAGCGTGAAATAAGTGTGCGTTGGCTTTACCGCATCAATTATTTTTCGGGTAGTTTCAACAATCAAATCGAAAGTGGCATCGGTCAGATTATCCTTGTGCGGACCTGCCCAATGTTTCAAGTTTCGCGAACCACTCACATTCACGCAACAACTCGCCCCAATCTCATCGGCCAAAGCCAGCGAATCGATGCACTTCTGAGTGGCCATTTTTGCGGTATCCTGATCCGGCGAAATCGGGTTACTCCACGCTCCCACTTCGGCAATTACAATATCATTTTTCGCAGCAGCTGTTTTATAGGCTTTTATCAAAGCAGAATCAGCGCCAACCGAAATTGGGCAATAAGCAGCACGATAGCCCAGTTTTTTCAATGCTGAAATCCATTCTTCCGGAGAATTACACTTTTCAAAAACTGGTCCGCCCAAACGAACTCTCGACGGGGAACTTTCGCTTGCAGTTAATCCTGAAGGCATTACCGACAATGCAGCAATTCCGGATGCTGATAGAGAGATAAATGATCGTCGTTTCATGATTTATCAGTTTGGATTCTATATGTTATCGCGTAACGATTGAAGCTACCTCTTCAATTCTGAAATATCGAACAAGAAATAAGAAACACAAACTTCAATGCTCCTTATTCCTTGTTTCTTATTTTTTTAATTTTCTTCCACAATCAGTACATCCCAAGGACCGATTTCCATCGATGCTCCTGAAGCAACCGCTTTTCCGGCAACCAGTTCGGTACCGGCTTTGTGCGGATAAGCCAAACTCGCTTTTTGTGAGCTGTAATTGTAGTAGTAATGCACTTTTTTGCCGGCATCGTTTACTCCTGATTTGGTAACCAGCGGCCAGTGCAGGTTTTGGTCAACGGTTTTAATTCCGGCACGATCCATTTCCTGAAGAATCAGTTTTTCCTGAATTTCGTCGGAAACAGCGCAGCCCTGATAAAGCAAAGTTCCTTTTCCGAAGTTATTGATGGTAATGGCCGGATATTTTCCGAAGTACTGATGATCGTACCATGCAAGCGGTTTGGCTGTTTCAGGAATCAGGTATTCGGCCCAATCGTAGGCTTTATTGGCCTTTTCTTCCACTTTAAACGGATTGTCTTTCAGTGTCAATTCTCTGATATTCGAGAATTCCTGGTAATAAAAACCACAGGCTTTGCGCAGCGGTCCTGGCGCCAGCATCGGGCGAACCATCGAATTTTCGTCACAAAATCCGCTCTTGAACTGCATGATTACATGGCCACCGTTTTCAACGTATTTGCTTATTTTATTCAGCACATCGTCGCTGGCAATGTACAGCGCCGGGATAATGACCAAATCGTAATTTTCGAATTTCGCATTTTCAGGAAAAATAAAATCGACACCCACATTATTGCGGAACAGCACTTTGTGAAATTGACCAACCAGTTCGTTGCGGTAAGCATTGCTGGTTCCTCCCCACATGTCCTGTTTCCCATTCTTGAACGGCATAATATTCAGTGCTGCATTGGCATCGTGACTGAACAAAATGGCGACTTTGTTAGTGATTTTCAGGTTAACCAGTTTTTTACCAAATTTCTGCAGTTCGTGGGCAACTTTCGAATATTCGGCATAAGCCCGGTTGGGTTGCAGATCGTGCGAAAGAACTCCCTTCCAGTAAGTTTCCTGACCGTAATGAATCGAGTGCCAATGCCAGTATTCAACCATGTTTGCGCCCGATCCCATGTGAGCATACACATTTTGGCGAAGCTGACCATCATACGGTGG
>DPRM01000008.1 GCA_003537645.1 Prolixibacteraceae bacterium | reverse complement strand
GTGCAACCATATCAACACCTTCCTGAGCCAGCGAAACGGATTGTTTGGCAAGCGTTACCAAAGTGAGGTCGTTGTGAACGTCGCCATCAACAATGGTTCCGCAATGTCCGTGTACCGTGTATTCGCAATTGCAGACATCGGCAATTACATATAAATCAGGCAAAGCGGCTTTTATTGCACGTACAGCCTGTTGTACAATTCCGTTGTGTTCGCAGGCGACCAGTCCGTGTTCATCTTTGTGTTCAGGAATACCAAAAAGCAGCACTGCCTGAATCCCAAGTCCGTATAAACGACGGCACTCTTCAACCAGTAAATCAACCGAAAGATTGAAATTACCGGGCATAGATGAAATCGGAATCCGAACATTTGTTCCCGGACAAACAAAGAGTGGCATAATCAGGTCGTCGCGGGTAAGTATTGTTTCTCGTACTAAATTGCGTAAAACGGGGGTGTGTCTTAACCGTCTTAGTCGTGTTATTGGAAATGACATAGTTAGTTGGTTATGAGTTGTTTCTTCTGAAAATAATTGATAATGGCTGACGTAATTCCTTGTGAATTAGCCATGCCAGCTGTAATGAGTGGTTCAAGTCCGCTCCTGATAACTTCGGCTGCGGTTGTTTGTCCGATGCAAACCAACCGAAGGGAAGCGGTATCCATTTTTCCTGAAACCAGCTGAAGAAGGTTGTTGCAACCTGATGGGCTGGTCAGTATAATCATATCGTATTGATTGCTGATAACGAGTGAAAGCGCTTCGTTGCTAATTTCCGAAGGCATTACCGTTTCGTAAAACAGCACACGCGTACAAATCGCTTTTTTCGAAATTCTGTCTTCGATAACCGATCGCGCCAGGTTGCCTATCGGAAAAAGTACATGTTCGCCAACGCCAACACGATTGATAAAATCGGCAGCAAATTCTTCGGCGGTGTTCCCCAAATTGATGAATTCGGCTGAAGTTCCGTAACATTCAAGATGAGCAGCAGTTTTTTTTCCAACCACCCCAATTTTTAATTGCTCCGGAAGTCCGTAATGTTTTTGAAGATCGAACAGCCGGTCGAAGAAAAAACGAAGACCATTTGGGCTGGTAAATACGATCCAGTTAAACGATTCGAGATTTTTAAGCTGTAACCACGAAAATTCGTCAAGCGGAAGCGGCCGAATTTCAATGGTAGGCATTGAAATCAGTTTCGCCGACTCGTCAGATAAAAGACTTTCAAGTTCAGCAGATTGTCCGGATGGACGGGTTGAAATGAACACCTTATTTTCAAGTAATTTGCTCATTTGAATTAATTTGTTGGTTTCGATGATTTGATCTGGCTCAAAATTTCGAAGGCTCCTTTTTCGAGCATTTTCTCTGCCATTTGAACGCCCAATGCAGCTCCTTCGCTTATTTCTCCTGAAATGGTTTCATTAATAAACCGGGTTCCGTCAACCGATGCAACAAATCCCTTCAGGGTTAAAATGTTGTTTTCAACTTTCGAGAAACAACCAAGCGGAACCTGACATCCGCCCTGCAGATGAGCCAGAAATGCTCGTTCGGCAATTACTGCATTCCAGGTTTCTGTATGATTGATTTTTTGCATCAGTAGTTCAACCTCCGGATCGTTCATCCGAATCTCGATGGCAATGGCGCCCTGACTTACTGCCGGCACAATCACTTCAGGATCAATTATTTCAGTGATATATTGTTCGAGTTCGAGGCGTTGCAACCCGGCTGCGGCCATGATCATGGCATCGCAATAACCGTCTTCCATCTTCTGAAGGCGGGAATTCACGTTTCCGCGAATATCCTTGATGATAATCTGGTTGTTCATCTTCATCAGCCCGGCCTGGCGGCGCAAACTGGAAGTTGCAATCACATCGCCGGCACCAAGTTCTGATAGTTTTTTGCCGTTTTTACTGACCAATGCATCGCGAAATTCGCCACGTTCAAGCACTGCTCCCAATTTTAAACCTTCGGGAAGTGTGGTCGGAAGGTCTTTCAGGCTGTGAACTGCCAGATCGACTGATCCGTCGATCAGTTCATTCTCAATTTCTTTGGTAAATAATCCCTTGTCGCCGATTTTCGAGAGCGCAACATCGAGAATTTTATCACCTTTTGTCTTAATTATTTTCAATTCAACCTGAAGTTCAGGAAATAGCTTTTCGAGCGTAGCTTTTACTTTTTTTGCCTGATAGAGTGCCAGTTGACTGCCACGTGTTCCAATTCTAATATTATTTTTCATTGAGATTAATCAAGAGTAAACCAGGCTGATTTGCTGGTAAAATAAATTACACGAATTTAAATAAATCATTGATGGTTTTTAACGAATCGATATTTTTTCCGTTATCTGTCAAATCTTTCAGATTTTTGATCAGTAACCGGGTGTACCGCTGGGTAAGGTGTTTGGCGTAATCATCCACAATTTCCTGCATTTCAGGATTACTTAATTTGCGGTAAGTCGATAATTCTTCGTCGTTAATAGCCTGAAGATTGGTAGTTATTGTATTGATAGCAGGACGCAAGGACCGGCTTGCAAGCCATTCAGTGTAATCAGACACCACTTCGTCGATAATGACTACAGCCTTTGCTGCACTTTCTTTTTTCTTTTCGGTAGTCTGATTTACAATTTCCTGAAGGTCGTCAACGCCAAGTACACTAACATTTTCGAGTTCGGATACCTCTTTTTCGATATTTCGGGGAACTGATAAGTCAACATAAATTTGTTGCCGGTTGGAACGGGCCTCCATTGACCGCATTACCATTTCTTTTGTTATCAGCGGTTTGGGCGATGCTGTGGCAACCATCACAATATCGCATTGATCCAGCGAATTTTCATACTGGTCGAATGCCAGAACTTCTGCCTTGTATTTGGCAGCCGTTTTTTCTGCTTTTTCGTAAGTACGGTTAGTAACTGTTACTTTGCCAACACCTTTTTTTACAATGTTTTGCAATGCCAGATTCCCGGTTTCACCGGTTCCGATCAGTAATACATTTTTATCTTTAACTCCATTGAGCAAACACGAGCACATTTCGACTGCAGCGCTGCTCACAGAGGTAATTCCTAATTTTATTCCGGTTTCGCTGCGGACACGCTTGCCTGCTTCGAACGATTTTTGGAAAAGGCGCATCAGCACTGCATCTGTCAGAGCGGCTTCAGTACAGGTAAGATAAGCTTCTTTTACCTGACCGATAATCTGATCTTCGCCAATAATCAGTGAATCGAGCCCCGAAACAACCTCGAACAAATGCCTTACAGCACCGGCATTCGACCGGTGATAAAAGTAGTGCCAGCAATGGTCGTTTACCTGCTTGAATTTTTTGATCACTTCATAAACCAGTTCAAAGGCAGTCTGGTGATCGTGAATATCTTGTGAAAAGTAAATTTCTGTCCGGTTACAGGTCGAAATCAGTACAATATCTGAGATTTCTGTCTGCTGTTGCAGCATCTCCGAAAATGGAATAATTTCTTCTTTTGTAAATGAAAATTTCTCGCGGACTTCAACCAATGCCGTTTTATAGCTAATTCCTATCAGGCCAATCATATTAAAATCTTTATCAGTATAGCTAATATTAATTCGTTAAGGCACACCATTAAACAGACTTAATTGCTTTAAGTTTATAAAGAGTCTGTTCCTTTTTACAGGAAAGTGTAAGAATTGGGTATTAGCTAAACGAAGGAGGAGGACGGCTGAAATTGGTTTCAGAAACAGCCGAATGATGCACTTTGATGTTATGAACCAGGTAAATAAGCTTTTCCTTTTGGCTAAAAGCCGAAGGCCACATCGAAAGTACAGTGCTGTCGGTTATTTTTTTCTGATGGAAGTAATCGTGGTAATTAAAAGTTGATTCAGCTGTTTCGAAGTTTTTTTCCTGTGGTTCAGCCTGAATATTTTTAACCTGAACCAGTTCGCTTGTTTCGCTATCGGCACTGCCTGAGAACATACCTGTTGCAAAGCCAAAAAAATAGAATATGGCAATCAGCAAATACGGCAGCGGACTCGATAAAATTCCAAATAGAAACACAGGCTGACAGTTTAGTTAAATATATTACCAACTTTTTCTGGTAAGGCCACAAAAATAGCTTTTCAAATTTAATAATGAGGCATTAACCGGTTGATTTTTGTCAATAGCAAATTAATCCTTCAGGTACAAATTGCTATCGCCATAACTTAAGAAACGGTAATTGTTTGCAAGGGCATGTTTATAAATATCTCGCCAAGCTTCTCCCAGATACGCCGAGATCAGTAACAACAAGGTGCTTTGTGGCTGATGAAAATTGGTAATCAATCCATCGGCAATCCTGAAACAATATCCCGGAGCTATAATTATCTGTGTCGAAGCCGATAAAATATTGGTTCTTTCCCGATCGAGCAATCCCATAAGCGCTTTCAATACTTCTTTATTCTGAAGTATATTTTCACCTTCCTGATAGGCTTCCCATTGCGAAACTTTCAGATCGTCAATACTTATTTCCGGATTTTTATATGCCTGAACGCCCAGCCAGTAAAGGCTTTCGAGTGTGCGCACTGAAGTTGTCCCAACGGCAATTTTTTTTCCTGAATGAAAGATTAGTTTATTCAGAAAATCGCGTGTAATGTAGAAATGCTCGTAATGCATATCATGCCCCGAAATGGTTTCACTTTTTACGGGCTGAAACGTTCCGGCGCCAACGTGCAGTGTCAGCTCGGCCAGTTCGTGGCCGTCGTTTTTTAAATGGCTGAAAACCTTTTCGGTAAAATGTAAGCCGGCGGTGGGTGCGGCTACCGAGCCTTTAATTTTGGAATAAACTGTTTGGTAGCGTTCCAGATCGCTTTGCTCTGTTTCGCGGTTCAGGTAGGGCGGAATGGGCAGCGATCCGGCATGTTCGATGATGCGTGAAAACTCGAATCGGGGATTGTTCCAGCTAAACCTGATCAGACTTTTATTCTGTTCCGGATCAGTTTGTTCGGCGCATAGTTCAATTTCGGTATTATCAATACTGATTATTTTCCTGAGCTTTTCGCCTTTCCACTTTTTCTGGTTGCCAATCATACATTTCCAAACGCACGATTGGGTAGTTTGAAAAGCGATCTGGTAATCAGCCGGTTCATGTGGATCGAGACAGAAAATTTCGATTTTTGCGCCGGTTTCTTTCAGGAAATGAAGCCTTGCGCGAATTACCTTAGTGTTGTTGAAAACCAGCAAACTGTTTGCAGGCAGGTGCTCTGGCAGGTTTCGAAACTGCGCGTCCTGTATATGTCCGTTTTTCCAGACCAGTAATTTCGATTGATCGCGTTCAGCCAGCGGATATTTGGCTATTTTATCGTCAGGCAATTCGTAGGCATATTCGCTGATCGATAATGCCTGCACTTTTTTAAGGATGTTGTTGTTTTCCATAATTTTCAGGCGGCAAAAATACCAAATCAAAACGAAAAATTTCTACCACAGCGTTAAAAGAGTTTCACAGAGAATATGAATAAAACAAACTTTCCTGACCTGATTATTGTAGTTTTGTAAAAAAATTTAGAAAAATGATAAAAGCTGGAGACAAAGTAAAATTTCTGAATGCTGTGGGCGGTGGAGTTGTTAAATCGGTGATCAATAAAACAATGGTGAGCGTTGAAGATTACGATGGATTTGAAGTTCCGGTGCTGATAAGCGAACTGGTTGTTTTGGACGATGCGAATTCGATGAACTCGGAAAAGCGTCATGCCAAGTTACGGGCCAACGAAAAGAAAGAGGAAGCACCCGTAAAAAAGGAGTTGCCAAAAGCTGAACCAAAATACATTTCAGGAAAAGATACGCCCAATTGCTACATGGCTTTTGTACCACAGGATTCGAACAATCCGGTGGAAGGTGAACTGAAGGTTTACATGGTGAACGACAGCAACAATTTTGTGCTTTATAATTACAGCCACCTGAAAGATAAGCGGTACAAGAGTGTTGAATCAGGAAAAATGAACCCGAACAGCAAACGTTACCTGGAAAGTTTCAGCCGTTTCGATCTGAACGAGCTGCCCGAATTTCAGTTTCAGATGGTATTTTTTATGGAAGAATCATCGAAGCTGGAAGCTCCGGTGGTGAAAAGTTTACGCCTGAATCCGGTGAAATTTTATCGCCAGAACAGTTATGAGAAAACACGATTTTTCGCGCAGAATGCCATTGTTTTCCCGTTGCTCGGATCTGATTTGGAAGCCGAGCTTGCAAAACTTACCGAAACCGATCTTTCGCAAATCGCTATTGAAAAAGACGAGCCCAAAGTGATTGTAAAAAAAGCGTCATCGCCCGATTTGGTGGAAGTTGATCTGCATATTCATGAGCTGCTGGAAGATACACGCGGATTGTCGAATCACGAAATGCTCGAAGTTCAGATGGGAAGGTTTCGCAATGAACTGGAAACTGCCATTGCCAACGGAACCCGCCGCATTGTTTTTATTCACGGCATTGGAAACGGAACCCTCAAGCAGGAACTTCGCAAAGAGCTCACTACCAAATACAAGAAATACTACTTTCAGGATGCCAGTTTCAAGGAATATGGCTACGGCGCAACAATGGTGATTTTGCGTAATGCATAGAAGTTTCAAATTCCAAGTTTCAAGTTTCAGGTTCCATATGAAGATCGTAAAGATCGTTTGAAAATTGGGTATTGGCCGTTGGATATTGGGACTTTTAAATATCCAATATTGAATAATCAATAACCAATATCCAACATACTTGAAACTTTGAACTTGAAACCTGAAACTTTTTTCTGCATCTTTGCACCGCAGACCGCTTTATCGCTGTCCTGATTATTCGGGAGAGAGGAAAGTCCGGGCAACACAGGGCGCCATGCTTCTTAACAGGAAGGCGGGTGAAAGCTTGCAGTAAGGTAACAGAAAATGACCACCCGGTTTTGACGTGTCACAACCGGGAACGGGTGAAAAGGTGAGGCAAAAGCTCACCGGTGGTGGTGGCAACATCGCCAGCCGTACCTCTGATGGGTTGCAAAGCCAAATATATCATGATTTTCCGGTACGCCGGAATACAGAACGGCCCGTTTTGATTCTTCGGAAGTCGTGAGGGGTAGGCTGCTAGATCGTTTCGGTGACGAAACGGCCAGACAAATGATAAAGGCCCGTCGAAAGATGGGTACAGAACCCGGCTTACAGGTTTGCGTATTTTTTAATAAAATTAAAGGCGATCGTTGAAAGATGATCGCCTTTGATTTTTACAAGTGAATTAAGTCTTTAAATACCCTTCATTTTCTCTACAATTTCTGCGTGCTTGTCGAGCATTTGCAGGCGGTAATACACATTTTTCAACGATTCGAGGGTCATTTTGTCGTTTGCTTTTAATTCATGAGCCTTCTCAAGATAGGGCAGGGCTTTCCTGAATTCAAGATCAGCTTTGTTCTTTTCAGCATCGTATTTTTCTGGCTGATTGCTAGGAACAGAATTGGCCACTTCTATCTGGTTAACGCCCCGGTTGTAATAAACTATTCCCAGGTTAAAAAATGCGTCCATATTGTGGGGATTCAACTTAATTGTTTTTTCGTAGCATTTGATGGCCTCATCTGTGTTATGTGTTCGGTCAAATAAAATACCCCGAAAAAGATGGAAAGAATCATTCTCTGGTTCTTTCGAAATGGCCAAATCCAAATATTTCAAGGCATCTTCAATTTTATGATTCTTCTCGCAAATATTGATGAGAAGAACAAGTATCTGGCTATTGGAAGGGTATTCAATGATGCCTTTCTTCAATATCTCCAAAGCGCCAATGGTATCGTTGGTTGCAAGATAGCTTTCAGCAAGTAGTTCGCAGGTTCGTGCTCCATTGTATTTGTAATTTGCAGCTTTTGTAAAGTATTCGATAGCTTTGTCGAATTTTTGGGAATTAAAGGCTGTCAAAGCGGCATTGAAAATAATAACCGTATCAACAGCTTCGGGCGATACTGCTTTGAAAACCGGAGTATTTTCAATCGCCATAATCTGCTCGAAAGAAGCAAACGCCTTGTCGAAGTTTTGGCTGTTGTAAGCTGTTTCTGCCTGAATAGAGAGATCATGAATGAGCAACTGCATCTTTATTTTGATGCTGTTCGAAAACTTATTTTTGGCATCCACTTCAATGGCTTTCAGATACGATTTAAAAGCTTCGGCAAGTGGATCGGAATGGAGTTTCCGATAATTTTCGTCTTTCGACTGGAAAACTGCCTGATAAATTTCGCCCCTAACTTCCCAGGTTCGCGGCCAGTTGATTGAACTTTCAGTTCTTGGATTACTGGCATCAATTGCCTCTTCGATGGTGGTCACGGCTTTGTCTAGTTTGCCTGAATCTTTGTAGTTTAATGCACTGGTAACTTTTCCCTTTTGTGCAAATACACCTGAAAAAGCGAAAAAAAGAATGATCTGAAATAGGACTTTTTTCATTGGATTAGCTAGTTCTAAGTTTTTCATTCACTATATCATTGATTTACTACAAGTTGGCTCGTTACCTTTAATTGATTTTCGCTGTCTATGCCGACCACAAGATAGATTCCAGGTGAAAGCTTGTTAATCGATAGTGAAAAAGTCGAACCATTTTTAGATGCATTCTTGATTAATTTTCCAGAACTGTCATAAACACTTATTTCCAGCTTGTTTGATGGAACGGAACAATCTAATGTAATTCTTGCATCGTCAGTTGTTGGATTGGGAACAATACTCAATTTTAATGTTTGATTGTTTTTTGTATATGAATCGGTAGTTGCCCTTACCCGCAGTTTCTCATTACTCTTTGGACGATAATCAGCTGGTAAATTAAAGTTAACAGGCATTTCGTAGGCCACATCAACTGACTGGCCGTTTTGTTTGCCGGGAGTCCATTTTGGCAAAGAATTTACAATTCGTAAAGCTTCCTTGTCGAGAGATGGATCAACCCCACGTGAAATTTTAGCAGCGGTAACCTTTCCAGTTTTATCAACCACAAATTTCACAAATACCTGTCCGTGAATTCCATTTTCAAGGGCAATGACCGGGTAATTCATGGTAGAGGCAACATAGGATTTTAAAGCTTCAAATCCGCCGGGGAATTGGGGCATTTCCTCCACAGAGGTAAAAACATCGCCCGTTTTCTTTTTGGCAATTTCGATCACTCCATTTTTGCCTTTTTCTCCGTATTTGGTTATGGCCGATTCACCTTTCAAAACATTAATGGATTCAATGGTATTGGGATCAATTTTTTCCATATTTTGGATTGGATCAATAACTCCGTCCAATACAATTAATGGCTGATTCCCGGCAATTCCGGCATTTTTCATGCTAAAATTTGCAGAAGGAGATAATATAAATGATTCATCTTTCTTTTGATATTGGCCAAATCCATTCACTTTTACTTCAACAGGATCATTCGTTGACTTGGAAATTCCTTTTTTCGTTGTAATTAAAATTACTCCATCTTTGCCTTTATCTCCATAAAGAATTGTTGCCGATTCATTTTTTAGAACAGAAATTGATTCTATGGTTTCAGGAGGAATACTATTTACATTTTGGTTTTCAGCAACAACTCCGTCTATCACAATCAATGGCTGATTTCCAGCACTGCCTGTATTTCCAAACTTCAATGGCGAATTCGCCTGAACTTTAAAGGTTTGAGTGGCGGTAGATTGATTGTCTGTTTTCAGTGTAACTAAAATAACCCCATCTTTCGCTTTTTCTCCATATTTTTCAATCGATGCTTTGTCTTTAAGAACATCGATGCTTTCAATTTTTTCTGGATTAATTTTCTCCATTTCAGCTTTGGTAGTTTCCTTTCCGTCAACGATGACCAAAACATTCGATTTGTTTAAATCAATTTGTTCCTTTTTCCTGGCTTCAGAAATCTGATCGTCCAATTTAATTGAAACGGTTGCACCCTTCATTGTAATCTGCATCTCCTTTTCAAAATCAGGATTTACTTTCGCTGTCTCAAAACCGACATACGAAGCTACAATGGGCGAATCGTCGGTTACTTTGAGCATGAAATTGCCGTTTTCGTCGGTTATGGTTCCGATTGTTTTGCCCAAAATGACAACTGATGCGCTTTTCAGCGGATTCCCGTTTTCGTCACTAACTTTTCCTTTTATTGTTTTTTCGTTTTGATTTGCATTCATTGCAAGCTCATCGGCCTGGATAAACTTGTATTCCGGCGCGGCAAAAGCATAGAAAACCCCCGCTATGAGCGGTAAAATCAATAAAAGTCTGAGTTTTCTGATGGGTGAACTTATTGTTTGTTTCATCATGTTAAATCGTTTTTTGTTGAGTGAATAATTGAACGAATTGGCCAGTGAAATCACCGGTCCGCCAAACATTTGGTTCAGCAAAGCAGCACGGTAAATAGCCGGATTGGAGCTACGCTGCAGCGCACGCTCGTCGGCCAGGTATTCGTGGTTTTGCCTGATCAGATGGCCATACAGCCAAATTACAGGATTGAACCATTGCACCGTGCGAAGGATTTCAAACAGCAGTAAATCAATCCAGTGCTGTTGCCTGATGTGCTCCAGTTCGTGGTTCACAATTTCTCGCGTTTCGGTTTCGTCGATTGAAGGATTGACAAATACGAACGAGAAAAATGAAAACGAAGCGGGATATTCAGCAGTACGGATCAATTTTGCCGAACTAAAGGGTTGCGTTTCTGACTTCCGGATAATTTGGAAAACAGGAAGTGTTTGCCTTATAATTCTATATGTCAGATAAATAATTCCAGCGATGTATAACGACAAAAGCAATACATTTTGAGTTGGGAATGGTTCGTTTACTGCTGTAATTCCCTGAACCTGTGGCTCGGAAATTTCGACAGTTGGAATCACCGGCAGCAAAACGGTATAGCGAAAAGTGAGAAGCGGAAAAATGAGTGAGGCCAGAATTCCGGAAACAAGGTAAATACGATTCAAAACAAAGAATCGCTCATTCCGAAGAAACAATACATAAACAAGCGCAAAACCTGTCAGCCAAACCGACGATTTAATCAGATAAGTTGCCAATGCTTCCATGTTGTTGGTTTTAGTCTTTCGACAGTTCTTTCCGTGTTTCTTCCATCAATTGTTCCAAATCCTGAATGGTCAGGTCTTTTTCGCGGGCAAAAAACGACGCCATTGCCGGGAACGAGTTATTGAAGTAACTTTTCATTAACCCGAAAAGCTGTGTTTTCGAATACTCTTCTTTGGTTACCAAAGGATAATAAACATGCACGTTTCCATAAGTTCGGTGCGAAACAAACTCCTTCTTTTCCAGAATTCGCAATACGGTAGAAACAGTGTTGCGCACAGGTTTTGGTTCGTCGAAACGGTCGCGGATGTCTTTAACCAGCCCCTCTCCCATTTCCCATAAATGTTGCATTACCTGTTCTTCAGCTTTT
This sequence comes from Prolixibacteraceae bacterium, assembly GCA_003537645.1. Classification (GTDB taxonomy): domain Bacteria; phylum Bacteroidota; class Bacteroidia; order Bacteroidales; family Prolixibacteraceae; genus Aquipluma. The sequence goes on along the minus strand of DPRM01000008.1, from coordinate 4,860 downwards.
GTCAGTTGCATATCACTAAATTTTATATTGTCAATCCTTCGAAACAAATATATGACTATAAAATTAGTCAACCAAATATTTTTAGTTAAAATTGACTAAAAATATAGTCGCGTAATATCTTTTGTACAACATGAAGTAAATTTGAAAATAGAAAGGATTTCACTATTCCATCCGAAAGATGTGAAAAGCATTGTTGAAAATTATTTCGCGGACGGACGGATCAGCTTTATGGTATTTAGCTACAAATATTTCGCAACTATGTTGCTGAAAAATTTTGTTTCACTCACTAAACACTGAGACTGACCACTGCGACTACTTACTTCCCTTTTCGCCAATACTGCATCGGGTTCACCTGCGAATACAGACCTTTGTTTACGAATTTGACATCGGCAATGGAGTAAAACGCATTTGGATTGTACGTTCGGATAATGTCAACCACGTGTGGCAATTCGGTTCGTTTTACGATGGAATAGATAATTGAAACTTCTTCGACAGCGCCGTGTGCTTCCTGATGGGTGATTCCGTATCCTTCGGATTTTAATTTTTCAATCAGTTTGTGCGCATCCACCCGGGTAATGATCTGAAGCTGAATGATGCCCATTGCCAGTTTTTCTTCGATGATCATACCGATGTAATTTCCGGTTGCAAAGCCTGCGCCGTAAGCCACATAGCAAACCCAATTATCAAGGTTCTGCATTATTTTACTGATGGCAATCAACCAGATGAGTACTTCGAAAAATCCCAGAACAGGAGCAATCATTTTCTGTCCTTTAGCAACCATCACAATGCGAATGGTTCCGATGCTAACGTCTGTTATACGCGCAAGAAAAATTAGCAGAGGCAAAAGCCCGTAGGTAAACAATTCGCTTTGATAGAATTCCATGAGCTTGTATTTTTCGTAAAGCTACAAACTTCTTATTAACCGTGAAATAATTTTTGGCTGTTACAGAATTTCAGATAAAGTCTTTTTTCAAGTTGTTGATCAAACAATTATGGAATTCAGCTTTACTTCGTTCGAGCCCTTTGGGTAAATTTCTATTTCTGAAAGAAATGAATTCCAGAATAATAATTACTACGCCTTGTTCAATACATTTTCATAAACCGCCACCATTTTCTTTGCCTGGGCATGAATATCGAAATGCGCTTTCACACCGGCAATTCCGGCGGCACTTAATTCCTGAAGACGGGCATCGTCGAAAATAAGTTCACCGAGCGCTTTGGCTAGTAATTCAGGTTTATTTTCGCCGTAAACGACACCGCCGCCGCTGATTTCAATCACTTCGGGGAATGCGCCCAAAGCAGGTTGAACCATCGGAATTCCGGAAGACATCGCTTCGAGCATGTACAAACCAAAAGCCTCGCCATTCAGCACCGGAACCGAAATCAGGCGCACCGAATCGAAGAATTTCTGTCGTTCATCGCCTTCAAATTCATCGACCCAAAATACATCGGCTTCTAATTTAGCTTTGGCCAGTTTCCGTTTTTGCTCTTTAATAAATTGTAAGTCATCACCGGTTTTTCCGCCGGTAATTTTAAGCTGAACCGACGAATATTCAGGATCTTTCCGCAGTAAAATAAAAGCATCGACCAATACGGCTAAACCATTTTCGTCGCACATCCGCGAAAGGTAGCCAATCATTGGTCCTTTCTCTGCAATGGGCCTGGGCGAATAATCAGCCGTATCAACACCCAAATGAACGGTTTGCATTTTACTTTCAGGAATTACCATACGCTGATGAATTTCTGAAGCAAAATAATTGCTGACAGGAATAAACACATCCACATCTTTTCCTCGTTCGCTCATCAAATCCCAGACTTTCTGACGGTAATGGTCCGACATAGCGTCCACCCACACATCTTCGTCCTGAAGCGAGCAAATTACCGTGATGTTCATCCGCTGTTTAATCCGGTGCGCCAGTCCCAGCAACAAAGCATTCGAGAGGTGAACCACATCGGGTTTGGCCTCATCAGCCAGCCAATCTACCAGTCGTTCCAGTTCTTCTTTTTGACCGCCATCTTCGCCCAGCAACATCGAAATCGTCATTTCTTCCAACCCTTTCGCGCGGGTAGAACCAGCTTTTCGGGCCGCCATTTCCAATACACTTTTCGAGTCGAGCGCGTGTTCCATAAAAGCAGGCATGTGCCTGAAAATCGGGAATTGCTGCTTGAGGTAAAGGTTCACTGCGCCGTAAAAAACGGGTACTTCGTCCAGATCGTGGGCATCGTCGAAGATTGGGAGATACAAAGGAACCTTGATGGTATCATGCCCCAAATCCTTCAAAGCCCTAACAAATTTGCTGTCGCGCATACAGTTTCCGCAGTAGAAACTACCGCCCGATCCCGGAATTATTTGTGCGATTTTCATAGTTTATATGTATCAAGTATTGAGTATCAGGTATCAGGAAAAAAGTCTTGATACTTGATTCCTGATAATTGTGTCTATTATCATCCAAAAATATAAATCCGTCCGTCACCAGCACCAACCACGATCTTTCCTGAAACGACTGCCGGATTTCCAATGATCGGGCTGCCCAATTCATATTTCCACAATTCAGCACCGGTTTTCAGGTCATGAATGTATAGCATTCCGTCCATCGTTCCGGTAATTACTTTTCCGGAGGCAATAACCGACGACGATTCTACGCGGTTACTGGTTTTTACCTTCCAAACCACTTTTCCCGTAGTTTTATCGAAACAGTAAATAAACTTATCCTGATTTCCGATGACGATGAAATTACCGCTTAAAGCCGGAGATGCGATGAAGGGAAGGTTTTTCTCTTTATCGTCGTACATCCATGCGATTTTTCCAGCTTCCAAATCAATGCTAAAGAATTTGCCTTCGTAATCGCCCACATAAGCAAACTTGCCGTCAATCACCGGCGACGAAGCCACGTAGGTTTCCAGCTTGATCTTTTTAAACACTTTCCCGGTTTCGATGTTCACCAGATGTACAAAACCGTCGCAACCGCCAAACACGGCGTTTTTACCATAAATTCCCGGCGCTCCGTTAATGTAATTATCCGATTCATACTGCCAGATGCTGTCGCCTTTTGCAAAACCCACCGCATGCAGGTTATAATCGTAACTGCCAACCACCAGCCGAAATTGACTACCCACTTTCAGCCAGTTTGCCGATCCCATAATTTGATTATCAGTCTTGTATTTCCAGATTTGCTTGCCGGTTTTTTCGTCGAGCCTGAAAAACATTCCATCGAGTGACCCAAACACAACCGAACCATCCAGCAGTAAAGCCGGTGCTTCAATGGCATTTCCGGAATCGAATTTCCATTTCAGTTTTCCGTCGAACCCAATGGCATACATGGTTCCGTCAGTCGATCCGCAGAAAATCGTTTGCCCTGAAATAACTGGTGAAGCTTTTATGTCGTCGCCCGTTTGAAACGAGGACAACAGCTTAGGTTTCTCCGGAAGACTGGCAGAAATCGCACCCGAAAGCTGCTGATTTCCGCGAAAGATGGGCCAGGAAGATTGGGCGGAAAGAAATCCGGAATAAAAAATAAACAGAAATACCGGCAAGATGACTTTTTTCAGAACCATTGGATGTGAATTCAAGCAATAAAACAGTAACACATGATAATTTTCCAGAAATTCAACTTATTTCTTCAGTTCAAATTTACGGCTTTTTGATTCTTCCGAAGTTGGAAAATCAGCCGGAACCGGGATTGTTACTTTACCGGTTGCTGCCCATTGTACCCCGCGAACAAAAGTGGTGATAAAATCGACCCCTTCGCACGAATAATCATCATGTCCTAAAGTCGTATGAAAAATACGGCCCTTTCCGTAGTTAAGCACCATTAAAAGTGGCTCGTGGCGATCGGTTGGCGCTTTACCCGACATATCTTTACCTGTAGCCAAAACGATCATATTTTCACCCGGACCGCGTAATTTCGCATAACATTCGTCTTTAGGCGTCATCCAAACTTTAGGCATTCCTTGTGTAATCGGATGGTCGGAAACACGAACCGTAACCGGAATATTGTGCTGCGGACCGTGCGCCCCTGCCGGGCCGGGGGTATTGTCGCGAACCAATTCACCTTCGTTGGTATAATAAACATACGGACCATCTTTCTCGTTCCGGTCGCCCCATCCGCCAAGTCCAATCATCTTGTTGTATTCCAGCCAGGTTGGGAACGAGTTATCGGCAGCATGCACCGAAACAAAACCGCCTCCGTCCTTCATGTATTTCTCAAGCGCTTTTTGCGTAGCTTCGGGCCAATCGGCAGCTCTCCAGCCAAAATTGGAAACGACCACATCGTATTTTTTGAACGAAAGAATAAAATCAGGATCAGTTTTTGGTTCTTTCAAATCCTGTGTTTCACCAACACCGGCCAATGGAAGAAATGCTTTTTCGCGTCCTCCCATCCAGGTAAACTTTGTCCTTTTGATATCGACTGAAAACAAACCTGTTTCTTCCAGGTATTGCTTCATCATGATGGTCGATTTAGGCCATACTTCGTGATTGTTCTGTCCGTCAACAATCAGTACTTTTATTTTTGCTTCAGCAGAAAACGATAGCAACAGCATACAAATAAGACTTAATAAAAATGTTCTCATAGCAGGTTATTTAGTTGTTTTAGATTTGCTCTTCAATATTAAACATCGACAGCGCCCCGGTCGGACAAGCTTTCGCCACTATTTCAGCCGTTTTTTCCAATCCTTTTTGAACGCTCTCGTTGAACGGAACGCCCACTTTTACGTCGAATCCGCGGCCAATAAAGGTAAAGCCAAATTCTTCCTGATGCTGGCGGGTTAAGCGCACGCAAATGCCACATTTGATGCATTTATTAGGCTCGTACACAATGCCTTCGCGGTGAATAAATTTCTCCACATTCCAGCGTTCCT
>DPRM01000023.1:9023-26606 GCA_003537645.1 Prolixibacteraceae bacterium | reverse complement strand
TTCCAACAAAAGTTGCCCCTTTAAAGCCAGCGTTCAGTTTTACCCAATCGAGTTCTCCCTTATCTGTTTTCAATTGCCCTCGTGAGGGAATGCTTAAAAGAATTGATATAAATAAAAGACTTAAAACGATAATGTAAACGGATTTAATTTTCATTTGTGGTGTAATTTGATGATTACTTTACTGCGATCAAACTTATTGAGTTGTCTTATTCTCAATAATGTGACAAAAATAGAATAGTTAATAACTGTTAACAGGGAACGCTTGTTGATGTTTCTCTGGTATCGAATTGATATAAATCAAGACTTGTTTAATTGATTAATAATTTACTTTTAACCCAAATGATGGACAACAAGCAAATTGACACGAAAAATAAACTTGATGATGGGTTGACGTTTAAGATTTCCCGGTTCAAAGAGCAGATCAAGAAAACCAAACCGCACAAGCATGACGAATATTGCGAACTGATATTCATTAGTGAAGGCGAAGGTTTTCATTGTATTGAAGCGGAAAAATACCTGGTTACCGCTCCGGAATTTTACTTTCTAAAACCGGGACAGTTACACTTTTGGCAGTTCACATCCATCCCCAAAGGTTTTGTGATCCTGTTTAAAGAGGCTGAATTTGATGCACTAAAAGAGAGTGATTTACTGGAACTCTATCACCAGTTAACCAGGACTACCCGGATGGAATTAAAGGTTGAACAATTTCCGGGAATACTCCTGAATGAGATTTTGAATGAATACAGCCGGAATGCCAGTTATTCCCATCCTATTATTCATGGCTTGCTAAAAGCGTTGCTGGGTAAATTACTTCAGATATCCGAAGATCAGCCTCATCAATCTGGTTTGCCTCAAAATACTTTCGACAAATTTCGCCAACTTTTAGTGAAAGAATGTCCACGGTTACACAAAGTGAACCAGTTTGCCGATTTGCTGAACACAACTCCACAAAATCTGAACGCCGTTTGCCGCAAACAAGCCAACCACAGCGCCAGCGAAATCATTACGTCGCAAATTCTGCTCGAAGCCAAACGCTACATTTTGCATACCGACAATACGGTGAATGAAATTGCTGAAATCCTTAATTTTTCTGACACTTCCAACTTTGTCAAGTTTTTCAAAAAAGCCGAAGGGGTAACGCCGATTCAGTTCAGAGAGAAATATTTTCAATAATACCATTTTATCTTTTATTTCTACCACAGTTTCCTTCACCAGTCAGGTTATCTTGCAAGCGCAAAATGTAACTTTTTATGACCGAAATTATCATCATTTGTATTGCCGCTTTCTTTACTTCTATTCTCACCTTTTTCTCAGGTTTTGGACTGGGCACGATTCTAATGCCCGTCTTTGCGCTGTTTTTTCCAATCGATATTGCCATCGCGTTAACAGGTGTGGTGCATTTCGCCAACAACCTTTTTAAAATGGCTCTGGTGGGTAAAAAGGCTGACAAATGGGTATTAATCCGTTTTGGAATTCCGGCAATTGCAGCTTCTTTTCTCGGCGCCTGGGTGCTGATTAAAATAACTGTTTTACCCTCATTATTTCAATATGAAATGTGGGGAAGGGAATTTGAAGTAACACCTGTGAAACTAATTATTGCTATCCTTTTGTTATTCTTTTCACTTTTCGAGTTTTTACCCCGTTTTCAGAAAATTCAGTTTGGTAAAAACAAGCTGATTCTGGGCGGAATATTAAGTGGCTTTTTGGGTGGACTGGCTGGTATTCAGGGAGCCTTGCGAAGCGCTTTCCTCATAAAAAGCGGCTTGAGTAAAGAAGCGTACATTGCCACCGGGGTTATTATTGCTTCTTTGGTTGACTTTACCAGACTTTCGGTTTACGCTTCGCGGTTTACTTCATCGAATCTGCAAGAAAATCTGACATTGCTTATTTCAGCGACCGCGGCGGCAATTGCAGGAGCATTTATCGGAAATAAACTGTTAAAGAAAGTCACGCTTCATATTATTCAGGTAGTGGTAGTTGTGATGCTTTTGCTGATCTCGATTTTATTGGGTTTAGGAATCATTTAGAAATTTAACCATGAACCAAATCAACAACCTGCTTACCAAATGGTATTTTCCCCTTTCATTGAAATACATTTCATTAATTGCTTATATCGTTTTAATCGTTGTGGGTTTGACAGCTTACTCAACCGATGCCGCTTTTATTAACCAGTTGCGCAATACAAATCTTGGTAACCTGATTGTATGGTCGTACTGGTGGCCGGCAATCGTGATTGGAGCAATCTTTTTCGGGCGAATTTGGTGTATGGTTTGTCCCGTGGAAATCATCACAACGTTCTTTGCTAAAATCGGGTTAAAGCGAAAACGTACGGCATGGCTGCTTTCCGGCTGGGCAATTACGGCGTTCTACATCATTATCCTTTTTGTAGGAATTCAGGGCTTTGCTATCCACCGAAACCCATTCTTTATGGCCATTTATCTTTTAGCTATTGTTGGTGTTTCAATACTTGTTGGAAGTATTTACGAAAAGAATACTTTTTGCCGCTATGTTTGCCCTGTTGGCTATTTGTTGGGTCTGTATTCAAGACTTGCATTCTTCGGTTACCGGGTCAAAAACAAAAATGTTTGCGATACCTGTAAGGACAAATCCTGCATTCACAAAAAGTATCAATACAACCTGAACTACAAAAGTTGCGGGGTTGACTTGTATCCAGCCACTATCACCGATAATTCTGATTGTATTTTATGCGCAGGTTGTATGAAAACATGTAGCAAATATCAATCAGAACCCAATGCCAACAGACCCAATCCACAGTTTACCCAAATCGGTTTTGCAAATGATTTGTTCAGGCTGAAACCGTTAAAAATGGCTGAAATGGTTTTTGTATTGGTGGTTTCCGGATTTGTTATTTCTGAAATTTGGTCTGAATGGACTGTAACTAATAGGCTTCTGGCCTATTTCCCTGACATGATTATTAAGCCATTGGCCTTGAACAACAAGTTACTGATCGGTTTTATCAAAGGTTCGGTAATTTTTGCAATATTCCCACTGATTATTTGGCTTTTCCCTTTTTTAATTTCCAGATTAACCGGTGCTACCTTAAAAATGAAAGATTACTTTCTGAATTATGGAATAGCATTCGTTCCAATCATTGCAGCAGCTCACCTGGATAAAGCAATTTTAAAATCAACCTCGCGAATACCGTATTTCGAACATCTTTTCGATGATGTTTCAGGCGTTTCAACTGCTCATAAAATCATTGACGGACAGATCGTTATAAAACAAATGCCCTTTTGGCTAAATTTTGTCGTTTCAATTCTTTTGACCTTAGTTATTGTTGCCGGGGTTTGGTTAAGTATAATGGTTGTGAAACGACTAAATCAAAAACAAAATTTTGAAAAAACAGGAGTCCCAAATTATCTGATTTCAGTCGTTTATGGTAGCATCTTTTTAATAATGATTTTAGCATGGCGATGGTTTTAACGATAACGCAAGGAAACTAAATATGAAATTAAATAGAAGCTGGGAACAATGTATTGGATTGTGGCAAAAATGCATCCTAAAATATAACGAAGTACTTCCTAAACAAAAGCGTTGAATAATTTATCCATTATTACACAGTAAATATTGTTAAGTGAATAAATAAAATAGCTTAATGCCAATGTGCAAATTAAGATTATTCCAACAACTTCAATTATATTCATTTCGCATTGACTATTATTAGGTTGAATATTTTGAACCAATAAATTGCCCCAACACAGCAAAAGCAATGAAGAGAGGAATGGACATTGCAGGAGTATCTAGCCCTATACGAAGTGGGATAATCAAGAGAAATAAAGCGTGTATTAATAACCACCAAGGGAATGTAAATTTTTTATATTTTGTACGCCATTTGCCTAAAAATCCATTGATTATTAGCGCAAAAGCTGTGTAATGCATTTTTTCTTCCCTTAAATGATTTGCTGAATGTATTGAACGGAAAATGGAAAATGCGCATTGTTCTTTGTTTGGCATCTGAACCAAAACGTTTCAATGAAATCAAAAAATGCCATGAGATTTCGCCACGAATTCTTTCGAAGGAGCTAAAGGAATTGGAAATGAATGAAGTAATAACCAGAACAGAGGTTAATGATAATCTTAAAACCGTTATCTATGCTTTAACCGAACACGGAAACGAATTAATCCCCATTATTATGCAACTTCAAAAATGGGGAACAGAACATCGCCAAAAGGTTTTGGCTACTATGTAGAATCATGATATTGATAACTTCTTGATAATTTTGAAATTTATGTTGTAATGTCGTTTTGTTAAGAAATTGGATATAAAGAATCGTCATCGCTAGGGGCGAAGCGATCTTTTAACGGGCGGATTGCTTCACTTCGTTTGCAATGACGCCCCTTAACTAAACGACTTTTAAAGATCAACGTTCATTAATAAAACATTCAAGTATAAAAAAATACTATCAGTTGCCTTGGTGTTGATTTACCTGGCTTTCATTAAAAGCTCAACCGGGCACTATTTCCGGTTCATACACCAACATTAAGTATGATGAAAATAACAGTCTCTGTTATGATAATGATCGTCAGGAATTTTATGCCGATACGGCTGGCTCTCGATATACCATCAAACTGCTCTTTGATAATCCAGAAGGAACTGAAGATGGCTTAGTGTTTGATTTTTTTTAATCTTAAAGGAATGCTTACTTATGGTCTGATTCCTTATGGAAAAGCTCCGCACCCACTGCCAGTATTTCGAACAACAAGCCCACTCGTTAACGGAAAGTTTTGTGAATAATATTTCTGCTACTGAAGCTGTTATCTAGTTTGAGACCAGCGAACCTGTTATTTCGACCTTATCTATAAATAATAAAGTAATGAAAGATACAGCCCCGGTAACACATCATGAGTTTAATGTAAGTGGTTTAACGTCTAGAACCAAATACGATTATACAGTAAAAGTTGCTTCTCATTCGCAAACCTACCATATTACTACAGCCCCAAATGCAGGTAGCCGAAAGCCGTTTGTTTTTGCATATACCAGTGATAGCCGTCATGCTACAGGTTCTGGAGAGCGAATGATTTTTGGTGCAATTGCTTATATCATGAAAAAAATGGCAGCTCTTTATGATAATGTGGCCATGATTGTTTTGAACAGTGATTATTGGTATGCCCCGACACTAAGCCGGAACAGCTATACTATTGGCGGGTTACATGGTTATTTGATGGATAACCAAATGGATTGGTTGCGTAAAATCATGCAGGAGTTTGAACAGAATCCGTCTATCGACCGTATTATTCGTTACAAAGCACACACCTGTTTTCCCAAATGGCGGACACAGTGGCGACGACATGTGGTACAGCAGAAATGATGAAAAGAGGCCTTACACTGCAAGCAAGCCCTTACAAAAAGGAATCATTGAAAGACAGGATGAATACCTGGACATCCTAATTAATCAGAATAAAAAAGTGGTGGCTGTGGTTACTGTGGATGAACATAATTATAACCACCTTCAGTTAACGAAGGATGATCTCGGCCAATGTTACCGAATGTGATCCGCGAAGCGTTGTAAAGGACCTTCAGACGAATATCGAGGAGAAAGTCGATTTGCCTGAAGGTTACCGGATTGAATATGGCGGACAGTTCGAGAGCGAGGCAAAAGCATCGCAAACGCTTATGTTGACTCCATATATCCGTGAATTTTAATTTGTCAGCTAAATTCTAATAAAAATCCCTTCTATCCTGCAACTGATTCGGCATAAAAAAGAATAGCTTCAGGATTTTTGAGCGGCAACTGTATTAAAAAATAGGATCAGCTCAATTGTCGTGATAGTGTATCGACAATCTCTTTATCGGTTAAATGATCTGCAAATAGAAAAACCCTGCGTAAGTTCTTCTCTTCAAAATTTCTTCCATATTTCTCTGTTAATTTTCGTGACAGCGTAACGACAATCTGTTTATCATTATCGTACGCCTATTTTGAAGTATGCTTTGATTAATTCGGATGTCAATGTACCAAAAGAGCGTGGTAAGAGTACTATTGGCGTGTATAGTCAATTGCTGCTTATTTTCTCAATAAGTTGGGAAATCTCATTGAACAATGCCTTTCCTACAATTATTCTATTTTTCATGTTTGTCATTAATGAAGTTATTTTAGAATTTACAAACAACTTACTCTTTTCTTGCCACTAAATGTTTAATTGCTTAATGATACAGCAAAATGCAAAGCACGAAAAATGGGGCAAATCCATCATTTCTGGACTTGTCCGATAACGTGCCCCACCTGCTGGGGTTCGAACTATTCTTATATTTAACTCCATATTAACGGTGATTTCTAAAGCCAATTGGCTGAAGATGGTAATTTTCTAAATCAAATTTTATGCATAGAATAATTTTCGCTGCAAATTTTCCTACTTTTGTCGCGTCTTGGTGACCAACTTCCTTGTTCGGGAAGCGTCTGAAAAGGGAATCCGGTGCAATACCGGAGCTGTACCCGCAGCTGTAAGCCTTTATAAACTTTTTGATTTGCATGCCACTGTCCAGCGCGCTCTGGGTGGGAAGGCTTCAAAAAGAAGGTGAGCCAGAAGACCTGCCAATTCAAAATCATTTAAGTCGAATCTTCGGGAAAAAAGATCGGTGAAGGGCAACAGCTGTTTCCATTTCATTTCTTCCGGAATAACAATTAGCATTATGCAACTATTTTCGTCGTGGAGTGGCGGTAAAGACTGTATGCTGGCACTTTACCGTATCCAAAAAACAGGAACTCATCAGGTAAAATTTCTCCTGAACATGTGCGATGCCGATTCAGATTTTTCGCGTTCGCATGGGATTCATCAGGATTTATTGGTTCGTCAGGCAGAAGCGCTGGGTATTGAATTGCTACAGCCCAAAACAGATCGTGTCAATTATGAGCAAAATTTTAAAACAGCTATCCTGAAATTAAAAGAACATGGAATTACCGGCGGAGTGTTTGGCGACATTTACCTGTGGGAACATCGTCACTGGATTGAACGGGTTTGCTCGGAATGTGGCGTTGAAGCCATCTTCCCTTTGTGGGACAATCCGGTGAGCGAAATTGCTGCCGAAATTATTCTATCGGGTTTCAAAACCATCGTGGTTTCGGTAAATGCCAAACAGTTGACTAAACATTTCATCGGTCAAATTTACGATCAGGAGTTTGTTGACGAACTTTCAAAAATAGAAGGTGTTGACGTTTGTGCAGAGCTGGGCGAGTTCCACACCTTTGTGTTTGACGGACCCAATTTCCAATATCCGATTGCGTTTCAGAAGGGAGCAGTCACGTTCAGGGATAACCACTGGTTTCTGGAAATCAGTTGAAAGCCCCCTCTAACTCCACCGGGGAGGACTACTGCTTTGTTTAATACATTGCTTTGTATTTTTTGTTATTCTACAAGTCTTTACTACGTATACTCTCCTGCGGAAAGGCTTTTTATTCCTCCCCTAAGTGGAGGTTAGGAGTGGCTAAAATTCAAATATGAAAAAGATATATTCCCTCAGTTTTTTAGTGGTTCTTTGTTTGTTTGTTCAAGCCCAGGAAGCCAAACGCATCGTGTCGCTAGTTCCATGGATCACCAAAAGCCTTTATCTGATGGGCGAACAGAACCGTTTGGTTGGTTGTACCAGCTATTGCCCGGTTGAGGCTACCGATAAGATTCCGGTAGTGGGCACAGCCGTTACGGTGAACCTGGAAAAAACACTGATGCTTAAACCTGACTTGGTTTTTGCTTCGTCGCTCATCAAACCTGAAACCATTGACAACCTGAAAAAACTGGGAATTAAAGTTGAATATAAGCCATATCCGAAATCGTTTGATGAAATTTGTATCGATTTTATCCAGATTGGCGAACTGGTTGGGCAAGGCGTTAAAGCCAGAACCATTGTATCGCAGCAAAAAGAACGACTGACTAAATTGAAAGCCGGAATTCCGCTTGGTAAACATCCGAAAATATTCATTCAAATCGGTGCCAAACCACTGTTTTGTGCTGCCCCTAATACTTTCATGGACGATTTTGTCAGCTTTTCGGGAGGAATAAACATCGCCTCTGAACTTAAAAACGGCAGCATTACCCGCGAATATGTACTAAAACAAAATCCTGATATTATTTTTATTGTAACCATGGGTATTGTGGCCGAAGAAGAGCGTGAAACCTGGTTGAAATATCCATCGCTTTCGGCCAGCAAAAGCAAACAGATTTATATCCTCGATTCCGACAAAACCTGCAGCCCAACCCCTGTCCTATTTGTGGATGCTTTGGAGGAGATGATCCGCTTAACCTACAAGTAAATCAGGAATTACTATGATTTCAGGTCACGGTGACGACAGCCATCAATATTCGCAAACAATTCTGGCAGACTTTAGCTCGAATGTATGGTTCGGCGGAATTGCTCCAAAACTGATTGAACATTTGCAGCAAAACCTGCACCTTGCCGGAAACTATCCCCAGCCTGACGCAGATGATTTATGCAGGAAAATGGCAGGTTCGCACAATGTAAATCCGAATCAGGTGCTGGCGTTTAACGGATCGGTAGAAGCATTTTATACCATTGCACTGGCTTTTCGCGAAACGGTATCCTGTGTTCTTTATCCCGCTTTTTCCGAGTACGAAGATGCCTGCCGAATGCACAATCACCAACTTCAGTTTTTCAGAAAACATGAATGGAAAAATGCTTTAGAATTGGGAGCAGACCTGTTTTGGATTGGTAATCCGAACAATCCTGATGGGTATGTTTTCTCTTTTTCGATGATTGAAGAAGCCTTAAATGTTTATCCCAATATCGTTTTTGTGGTGGACGAAGCCTACTCCGGATTTGTTGCGGATTTTCAGTCAGTCGTTTCGCTCACAAAAAGTTATCCTAACCTGATTGTAGTACGTTCACTTACAAAATGTTGTGCAATTCCCGGATTGCGGCTTGGTTATGTCGTCGCCTCGGAGAAACTGGCAGAAAAACTCCGGAAATTTCAGCAGCCCTGGTCTGTGAATGTATTGGCGCAGGAAGCCGGGAAATTCATATTTGATCATCCCGCCCTGTTTTCACCTGATACGCTGATCCTCCGTCAGCTTTCGTCCGGCTTGCAGCGGGAAATCGGGCAATTGGACGGTTTTCGAGTGATTTCTTCCGAAGCACCGTTTTTCCTAATTGAAATGCAAACGGGAACAGCTGCTCTACTGAAACGGTTTTTGCTTGATAAACACGGAATTTTGATTCGCGATGCCTCGAATTTCAAGGGATTAAATGAACGCTACTTTCGGGTTTATACACGAGATGAAAAAAACAATCAGTTGCTGATAACTGGTTTACTTGAGTGGAATTTAAATAGCTTGAGATGACTCCCGAATTACTAATTATAATCCCGCTACTAGTCGGCTTTTTGCTCGACACTATTTTAGGCGATCCGTTTTGGTTGCCCCATCCCATCAGACTTTTTGGCCATTTCATCAATTTTTTCTCCGGAAAACTAAATTCAGGAAAATACCGAAAAGCAAAAGGGATGGTGATGGCTGGTTTTTTGATTTTGTCAACCTACCTGGTTATTTGGTTTTTGCTTGAATGGGCAAAAAACATCGAAGTGCTTTTTGTTGTTCTGGCGAGTATTGGTGTTTTCTATGGCTTGGCAAACCGAAGCCTGATTTCGGAAGCGCATAAAGTGATTTCAGCGCTTGAAAAACAAGGTTTGGAAGCAGGGCGCAAACAACTGAGCTACATTGTAGGCCGCGAAACCCATAACCTGAACGAGCAGCAAATACGCACGGCAGTGCTCGAAACGCTGGCCGAAAACCTCAGCGATGGGGTGATTGCCCCGCTGTTTTTCTATGCGCTGGGAGGCGTTCCGGCTATGATGGCCTACAAAATGGCCAACACGCTCGATTCAATGGTCGGCTATAAAAGTGAGAAATACCGCGAGTTCGGCTGGTTCGCGGCGCGATTCGACGATATTATCAATTTCATTCCGGCACGAATTACGGCTTTGTTGATGGTTATTCTGAGTTTAAGCTGGCGCGGACTAGTTTATTTTTTTCGCTACGGTCACCAACACAGCAGCCCCAATGCCGGTTATCCGGAAGCCGCGTTGGCCGGAATCCTAAATTGCCAGTTTGGCGGACCAAATGTGTACCACGGTATTTTAGTTGAGAAGCCTTACATTGGAAAGAACGCCAGGATAATTACGAACATCGATTTTTATAAAACCTGCGTTTTGAATTTCTTCACCTGTGCGGTTATGGTTGGGCTGATCTGTGCCTGCAAAATTATTTAACACGACAGATAACACCGATTTTTATAAATTTAATTCCTATTCACTTTCCTAATCTGTAAGGATTTACGCTATGACTACATTTTGTTCCACCCAAAAGATATTTTTTATCTGTGTTTATCTGATCACTCTGTGGTAAAATTTACACCTTCAATCCAAAATAATCTTTACTTTTGCCTCCGGAAATGGTTCCAACGTTGGTTTACGCCAACACGGACTAATAGGGAATCCGGTGAAAAACCGGAGCTGTACCCGCAGCTGTAAGCCTTAATACAAACTTTTTGAAACTCCTGCCACTGNNATTTTTTAATGTTTAACCATAAAAGCAGTGTTATGAATTTTAAACAGATTGCCAGTCTGAGCCTGGGATTGCTATGCGCACTTGGTGCAGTAGCCGAAATGCTTGACTCAACAAAAGTGTATCCGATTGAAGAAGTCACCGTTCAGGTTTCGCGGATGGAACAAAAACTGAAAAACCTTCCGCAGAAAGTCGAAATTATTTCATCAAGCCTGATCAAATCATTACCGGCCGAAAATCTGGCCGAAGTCCTCAAACGCACCACCAACCTCGATATTATTCAATATCCCGGATTGTCGGCCACCATTGGGATGCGAGGTTTTTCGCCAAGCGCCCATTCGCGCAGCTATACTTTGCTCCTGATCAACGGAAAGCCTGCCGGAACCAACAATCTGGCTACCATTAACCTCGACAATGTGGAGCAGATAGAAATCGTAAAAGGTTCGTATTCTGTACTCTACGGATCGGATGCCATGGGCGGCGTAGTGAACATCATCACCAAGCGCGGCAGCGCTGTTCCTGAAGGGCACGTTTCGGTTGAATCGGGAAGTTTTGGTTACCGAAAACTTTCAGGAAATTTCACAGGGAATTCAGGGACGAAACTTACTTATGGCTTGGGTTACAGCCGTCAGGAGCAAACCAAAGATTACCGGATTGGCCAGAAAAATCTGCTGAAAATTTTGGATGGCGATAAACTTATTCTGGATAAGGCTTCGTATGGCGATGCGATGGACAATTCGCAGTACGAGCTGAATGCGGCCAATGCGTTTGTAAATTACGACATCAGTAAGCAGTGGAAAATTAATACTGAAGGAGCTTACACCTTTGCCTACGACGTGGAAACCGCCGGGAACTACTGGGGAACCTACGGACAAAGCAAAAAAGATGTGAACCGCCTCAACCTGTATGTAACGCTGGAACAAAACAGCGCGAAGAATCATTTCCGGTTCANNCTGAAAGTTTACGACTATCAATCGGATCGTTTTTCTGCCATCGGGACACCTGCCGATCCTTACAAACCTAACAACAAATTTACCAATGTGGCTGCTTTTTCGCAAGTCGCATATTCCATCAAGAACCTTGATGTGAATGCCGGTATTCGTTACGACCGGTTTAACTATCACATTGATGCCAACGACGGGTTGAAAGCTCCGGAAGCCGATGCCCATTACAACACGTTGAATCCTTCGGTAGGAGCACAATACCAATTCCTGAAAAACTTCAAAGCCCATGCCTCTTTCGGAACTGCATTTTCGGTTCCGGATGCCTTTAAAGTAGCTGGGAAATATACTGTTTCAGGAAAATCGTTTGTCGGTAATCCTGATCTTGATCCGGAGAAATCGCGCACAACCGACTTTGGAGTGGGCTATTCTTCGGCAAAAAACAGCCTAAGGGTTGATGTGTCGTACTTCCAGACTTTGCACGACCATAAGATTGTGGAAGAAAAAATGGCTTCGGGAGAATACACTTACGTGAATGCAAACGACTCGAAGATGGAAGGGATTGAACTGATGTCGTCGTTCAATCTGGGGCAATTCCTGCCTAAAAAGCCGGAACTGGAAGCATACGCCAATTTTACCTGGATCCTGGAAAACGATTTTACACAGTTGGTGGGCACCGAAATGCTGACCCGCGACATGCAATATGTGCGAAATGCCAATGGCAACTTCGGTTTGAACTACCGTCACGATAAAATAAACATGCGCCTGAACAGCCGTTTCATTGGTTCCCGCCTCGAAAAAGATTCGTTTGGCAGCCTGCGTACCGGAATTGTGGCGGCCAATTATTATACCGAAGGTGGCTATAAAGCGACCGACAAAATCCTGCAACATCCGGAATACGTGCTTTTCGATTATTCCATCGGATACGCGTTCACCGAAAAGGTAAATTTTGGAGTTACGGTATCGAACCTTCTGGATGAAAACTATTCGGAAAAAGACGGCTACAACATGCCCGGACGAAGCATTGTGGCCAAACTGGCATATACGTTTTAATAATTGTTTAATGCCACAAAGACACTAAGGCACAAAGTATGAATAAATAAAATCTTCGTGCCTTTGTGGCTAATCTTAAAAATATGGCTCAAATTACATTCATAACCGGAGGAGTCCGTTCAGGAAAAAGCAGTTTTGCCCAGCAAATGGCCGAATCTGCCAGCCCAAACCCGGTTTACCTGGCCACTGCCCGAGTGTGGGACGACGATTTTCGCCTTCGCATCCAACGACACCAGAACGAACGCGGTCCGCATTGGATTAACATTGAGCAGGAAAAAGAAATTTCAGCCTGCGAAGTGGATGGGGAAACCGTTTTACTTGACTGCATCACCCTGTGGCTGACCAATATTTTTTTCGATAATCAGTTCGATGCCGATCGTTCGCTTGAAGAAGCCAAATGCGAATGGAACCGCTTTGTGCAGAAAGACATGAGCCTGATTGTGGTAAGCAATGAACTGGGCATGGGTATTCATCCGGTAGAAGAATCTGCCCGCCAGTTTGCCGACCTGCAAGGCTGGATGAACCAGCACATCGCCCGGCAAGCCAGCCAGGTTTTCCTGATGATCTCGGGAATCCCGGTAAAAATCAAGTGATCAGTCACCGTTTGCAGATTATAACCACAGTTGGCATATCGGTTACATAGAAAAAACCGCGTAGCGGTTTTAACCTGACAACAACGACAACAACGACAACATTTTAATTCATCAACCCATGACCCTCAACGAACAACTCAAACACAAAATTGATTTTAAGACCAAACCGATTGGTTCGCTTGGTCTCCTCGAAGAGCTTGCCCTGCAAATTGGCCAGATTCAAAACACGCTGACTCCGGAACTGAAAAATCCGACACTTTTGGTTTTTGCCGCCGATCACGGACTAACCGACGAAGGAGTGAGCCCTTACCCAAAAGAAGTAACCTGGCAAATGGTTATGAACTTTGTGGCTGGCGGAGCTGCCATCAATGTTTTTTGCCGCCAAAACAGAATCAACCTGAAAGTCGTCGATGCCGGAGTGGATTTCGACTTTCCGGCTGATGCCAAAATTATAGATGCCAAAATTGCACGTGGATCGCGAAACATGCGGAATGAGCCAGCCATGACCGCCGAAGAATGTGCCGCAGCGATTCAAAAAGGCCGCGAACTGGCGAAACTCGAAGTTTCAGGTGGCTGCAATATCATTGGTTTTGGAGAAATGGGCATTGGCAATACTTCTGCTTCGTCGTTGCTGATGCACCGGTTTATGAATATCTCAATCGAAGAATGTACCGGATCGGGAACGGGAATGCGGGGAGAACAGCTCACCCATAAAATGCTGATTCTGAAGGAAATTTCGGAGAAATACGATCCAAAAACTCCTGAAGAAACATTGGCTACCTTTGGCGGACTTGAAATTGCCATGATGGTGGGCGCAATGCTCGAAGCCCGCAACCAGCAAATGATTCTGCTGATCGATGGATTCATTGCAACAGCCGCTGCATTAACAGCTATCAGGATTAATCCTGAAGTTCGCGAAAACTGTGTATTTTGCCATTCGTCTGACGAGCAAGGCCATAAACTGATGCTCGAACATTTGAATGCCCGGCCAATGCTTCAACTAAATTTGCGGTTGGGCGAAGGAACCGGCGCTGCTTTAGCTTTACCGCTGGTGCAAGCTGCTGTCAGTTTCCTGAACGAAATGGCCAGCTTCGAAACGGCCGGAGTGGCGAACAAAGAATAGTCAAATTAAGACCTGACAGGTTTTGAAAACCTGTCAGGTCTCCAACTTATTGTATGCGAAAACAACTACATATTTTCCTGAATGCCATCATGTTTTATACGCGCATTCCAGTGCCGAAAAATTTGCCGTATTCCGACGAAATGCTGAACCGGTCAACACGCTATTTCCCCTTCATAGGTTGGATCGTGGGCGGAATTGGTGCAGCTGTTTTTTACTGTTTGCAGTTCGTTTTACCTCTGGAACTGGCCATTTTGCTGAGTATGCTAACGACCATTTTTGTAACCGGCGCTTTTCACGAAGATGGCTTTGCCGATTTTTGCGATGGTTTTGGCGGCGGATACACCCGCGAGCGCATCCTCACCATCATGAAAGACAGTCGGATTGGAACTTATGGAAGCGTCGGTTTATTCGGAATACTTGCTGTCAAATTCGGAAGTTTACATGCAATTGCTCCTGAAAGTATTTCATTGATGATTCTCACAGGGCATGCTTTTAGCCGTTTAATGCCGATCCTGATTATTTATACCTCCGAATATTCGCGCGAAGATGCAACCAGCAAAACTAAACCCATTGGTAAAAAAGGCAAAGGTTTCGATTTCGCCCTGGCTGTGTTCTTCGGACTGGCTTTGCTGGTTTTCATGCCATTGGCCTACTCGCTGGCCATTTTGCCAGTAATGTTATTCACCACTTTTATTTTCAGGAGATATATTACCCGTGAATTAGGTGGATATACAGGAGATTGCCTGGGCGCTTTACAACAAATTGCCGAGGTGGAATTTTATCTGGGTTTTGTAATTTTTCAAACTCTTCAGGCATGAAACTAACACTTGTCCGACATACTTCGGTTGATGTTCCTTCAGGTATTTGCTACGGAAGTTCAGATGTTCCGCTGGCTCCGACATTCAGAAATGAAATTGAACAAATCAGAAAAGAACTGGAACTGGAAACATTTGATGCCGTTTTTTCGAGTCCACTGAGTCGCTGCACAAAATTAGCTTGCGAGATTGTTCCTGATAACGATTCTCGGATTGATCATCGCTTGACTGAACTCGATTTTGGTGATTGGGAAATGGTTGATTGGAATGTTCTGTTTGCATCTGAAGACGGGAAAAAATGGTTTGCCGATTATGTGAATACCCGCTGCCCGAATGGAGAATCATGTGCCGACCTTATTAAACGTGTTGAGTTGTTCTTGAATGAGTTGCGGCAATTTTCATACAAACGGGTACTAGTTTTTACCCATGCCGGAGTTATCCGCGCAACGATGTGCCTGCTCCAGCATAAAACTCCGGAAGAAGCGTTTCAAACTCCGTTGGGATACGGGCAAATCACTACTTTTAATTTTGAATAATGAAACAACACCTTCGTCCCATCATGTTTGTTGGAACCGGTTCCGATGTCGGAAAAAGTATCATCAATGCCGGATTCTGCCG
Organism: Prolixibacteraceae bacterium; assembly: GCA_003537645.1. Taxonomy (GTDB): domain Bacteria; phylum Bacteroidota; class Bacteroidia; order Bacteroidales; family Prolixibacteraceae; genus Aquipluma. Next base: position 10,933 of record DPRM01000023.1, on the reverse strand, counting down.
CATTTTTAAGCAGGACGGCTATTCGCCAGCTCCTTTTAAAGCGCAGAACATGTCGCTCAACTCGTTTGCCGGTAGCGACGGTCTCGAATTGGGTCGCGCACAGGCAGTTCAGGCCGAGGCTTGCAGAATTGAACCTTGCAGCGAAATGAACCCAATTTTGCTGAAACCAACCAGTAATCAAAATGCGCAGGTGGTGCTGAACGGAAAACCCATAGGCAACCAGTCGGCCAAAGAATATTTTCTGGGAACCGACCGCGATGCCCTGTTTGCTGATGCGATGAAAGCTTACCGGAAGCTTGAATTGCTATACAATCCGATGGTGCTTGAAGGTGCAGGCAGCATTTCTGAAATAAACCTGCGCGACAAGGATATTACCAATATGCGGGTGGCTTTGGGAGTAAATGCGGCGGTTATTTTGGTGGCAGATATCGACCGTGGTGGTGTGTTTGGCAGCGTTTATGGCACGTTGGAATTGCTTCCTCCTGAGGAACGCGCACTGGTAAAAGGAATTCTGATCAACAAATTCAGGGGCGATATTGATTTGTTTGCCGAAGGAAGGCAAATGATGGAACAACTTACCGGAGTGCCGGTGGTGGGCGTAGTTCCCTATTTTCATGACATTCACATCGACGATGAAGATTCGGTGGTGATTGATCACAAATCAGGAAAAACGCGGAAAGGACTGGTAAATATAGCTGTAGTTTTACTTCGTCACATGTCGAATTTTACCGATTTTAATGTGCTCGAACGTGTACCAGAAATCAATTTGTTTTATACCGCCAATCCTGAAGAGATTGAAAAGGCTGATGTGGTAATTGTTCCCGGTTCGAAAAACACGATTGCCGATCTTGAAACCTTACGCAGATCGGGGCTGGCCAAAGCAATTCTGAACAGCCATCAGATCGGAAATGCGGTTTATGGAATTTGCGGTGGTTACCAGATGATGGGACGCGAGATCTACGATTCGGAACATGTTGAAGGTTCTGTCAAATTTATGCCGGGACTGGGAATTTTGCCGGTAGTAACCACGCTGACAGCCGAAAAGCGGACGGTTCAGAGCGCATTTACCTTCAGAAATAAACGGAAAAACTGCACAGGTTACGAAATACACATGGGCCAAACCGAATTGCTCGATGGTTCGCCGCTGGCAAAGCTGAGCGATGGATCGGCTGATGGCTGTTTTCTGAATGAAAAAACCTGGGGAACATACCTGCACGGCATTTTCGACAATCTGCCTGTTATTCAGTCTATCCTGAAAAGCTGTGGCCATGAAACCAAACTTCAGGAATTTAACTATCAGGAATATAAAAACGAGCAATACGATAAGCTGGCCGCACATATCCGCAACAGTTGCGATCTGGAATATATTTATCTGGCGATGGGAAAAGATAATCAATGATCAAGTCGCAGTGGGCAGAATTTGCTAAACGAAAATTTCCAATAATGAATAAACAATATCCAATGTCCAAATAAGAAGCAAAAATGCAGTTTGTCTGGAACCTGGAACTTTAAACTTTGAACATTATGACAGGATTAATACACATTTATACCGGCGAAGGGAAAGGAAAAACTACAGCGTCGGTTGGGTTGGCAGTTCGTGCATTGGGACATGGACTGAAAGTTTGTTACACGCATTTCAACAAACAGCCTGAATTGTATGGCTACAACGAAATTCAGAGTTTGCAGAAACTGGGTGCGACCGTATTGGGGTTTACCAATGGACACTGGTCGTTCAATCCGTCGGTAACCCGCGAGAGCAGCAGGAAAGAGGTTAAAAGCGGTCTGGCTGAACTGTCGGAATACATCCGAAATGAAAGCCCTGATCTGTTAATTATGGATGAAATTCTGATCTCCGTACGCGACAATGTCATTTCGGAACATGAATTACTTGACTTTATCAGCCAAAAACC
>DPRM01000023.1:0-8968 GCA_003537645.1 Prolixibacteraceae bacterium | reverse complement strand
CGAAATGAACCTGGGATTTTTTGATATTTTCAGTATTCTCAGCCAGGGAAATGATAGTATGGAATATACCATTCTCAGCCAGATTCGTATTCCCCGCATACTGTTGGGAATTGCCGTTGGAGGCGCACTCAGCCTTTCAGGAATTTTATTGCAAGGTGTTTACCGCAATCCGCTTGTTGAGCCTTATACCCTAGGCATTTCAGGAGGAGCTTCGCTGGGCGTGGCTTTTGCCATTGTGTTTGGGTTACACCAGTTAATTGGCTCGTTCGTACTACCGCTGACTGGTTTTGCAGGCGCTTTCTTGATTATTTTTCTGGTTTACACAATCAGCTCCAGAAGCGGGCGGATCAACATTCAAAGCATGTTGCTTACAGGGGTAATGGTCAGTTTCATCGCTTCATCGTCTATGATGTTGCTGATGGCCACCAGCAGTTCCGAGAATTTGCATGGCATCGTTTTCTGGGTCATGGGTTCGCTCGACGAGCCAGATATGTCGCTGATTTATATTATATTGGTAATGGCGCTCGTGTCGCTGGCTGCTTCGTATTTTTTCGTACAGCCACTTAATGCATTGCGGCTTGGAGAAGAAAAAGCCAAACACCTTGGAATCAATACCGATATTACCATCAAACTTTTATTTTTAATGGCCTCGTTGCTGGCAGGGGTTTGTGTGGCTGTTGCTGGAGTTATTGGTTTTGTGGGGCTGATAATTCCGCATTTGATGCGCCTGCTGGTTGGCTCCGATTACCGGATTCTGCTCGTTAGTTCTTTTTTGTCGGGCGCAATTTTCCTTGTTTTATCTGACGTGATTGCACGCACTATTATTTCGCCCAACGAACTTCCAATAGGTGTGATAACCGGGATTATTGGTGGCGTAGTATTTTTACTGATGATGAGCCGATCGTCACACCGGACACTTAAAAATAATGGATGATGAACCCGTACATTTTAAATATACAAAACCTTTGCTGCGGATATCCGAAATTTCAGTTGTCCGAAATCAATATCGACATCCCAAAAGGTTCGTTTGCCGGAATTATTGGACCAAACGGATCGGGTAAAACCACATTATTCAGAGCTATTACGGGTACTTTGAACTTAAAATCGGGCAAAATACTTCTGTGCGAAAAAAATATGCTCTCGCTTTCGCCCCGGCAACGTGCGCAAAACATTGCCATTGTTAGCCAGTTTAGCGATGCCGGCGATATAAGTGTGGAAGATTATGTGCTGATGGGACGGATTCCCTACCACAATCGGTTTAGCTTTTTTGAAAGTGAAGTGGATTTTCAAATTGCCCGGAAGTACATGGAAATGACCGATACCTGGCGTTTTAAAGATCGGTTAATGTCGGAACTAAGTGGTGGCGAACAGCAACTGGCCGGAATTGCCCGAGCGCTGACCCAACAACCCGAATTGCTTTTGCTTGACGAACCAACTTCGCACCTCGATATTACGCACCAGGTACATATACTCAATTTACTTCAGCAACTGAACCAGGAGTTGGGATTATCGGTGCTGATGGTGATTCACGACCTAAACCTGGCTTCAGAATACTGCGACCGCCTGATCCTGATCAATCAAGGTAAAATGCACATCCAGGGTACTCCTGAAGAAGTGCTTACATTTCAGAACATTGAAGATGTTTATAAAACGGTAGTGGTCACGCAAACCAATCCGTTATCGGGGAAGCCAGTTATTTTCCTTGCATCTCAAAAAGTACTGAAAGAAATTCAGGAACGACATTTAACATTATGATTTGGTTAAGCAATTTAATTCTACCCACCCAAAGGTAAAATCATTTTATCCCATTTTGTCTTAACACAATACTTTTCACCCGGGAAGGTTTCGAATTGATTAACCCCAGATACCGCTCCATGTCTTCGTTGGAAACCGGAAATTCGGGAGTGTAAATTAAACTCTGTCTGATAATTTACACTCCCAAGGAATTATTTATAATCGAGAATTTGATCAATATCGAACCACCAGAGTAAACTCATTTTTCTCGGTAATCCCGCAGCTGAAGCGGGGTTTGGAACAAAATAAAAGCGGAGGTTTTGTCAACTTTGACGAAACCTCCGCTTTAGTGCCCAGAACAAGACTCGAACTTGCACACCGTAACCGGCACCAGCCCCTCAAGCTGGCGTGTCTACCAATTTCACCATCTGGGCATTTAAATTTTGTGTGTGCAAAACTAAAAAAAATCTCATAACCTCCTCACTATATTCCGGAATAATTTCAAACTTATTCTAACTTTGATTTTCTCATTGATTTTAACTCTTATAAATTATTTGCAAATAAATTTTTTAGCTATGAAACGTGTCTATTACGCATTGATATTTAGTTTGTTGGCATTAGTTTGCAGTTCGCAGGTAAAAGTGGTTGAACTCACACATTACCTCTTACCCGAATTTACGAGTGGGGTTGTTTTAATGAAATCAGGAGAAAAAAATGAGGCTTTACTGAATTATAATTCGCTTACTGAAGAAATGATTTTTGATAATCGGGGCGTAAAATTGGCTATCGGTCAGTTGGAGCTGGTTGATACAGTTTATATTGGCAGCCGAAAATTCTTTTTGCTGAATAATAAATTTGTTGAATTGATTTACAAGTCAAAATCGGAACTATATGCCGAGTATAAATGCACAGTAAAAGATCCGGGAAAACCGGCTGCTTATGGAGGAACTTCGCAAACATCTGCCACTACTACTTACTCGTCTTATTTCACCGGTGGTCAGGTTTATGATTTAAAACTTCCTGAAGGTTATGAAACAAAACCTTTTACCCATTTTTGGCTGAAAAAGGATGGTAAAATAAACAAGTTTTTAACAGTAAGGCAGCTCGCTAAATTGTATGCTGAAAAGGAGAACCTGCTCAAGGCCTATCAGAAAACGAATGATGTGAAATATGACGACCAGGAAAGCATTTTAGGATTAATAAGGTTTCTCGATTCAAATCATTGAAGGTACATATCAGATAGGTCTTCAAATGCATTTCTGTTTGGCCATTTCTGATCCCATGTATCACCGGCAATTTTTTCTATTCTTCCTCTAAAATCGGCAAGAATCCCTTGCTCCGAAACGTATCTTAGGGCTTCGTCGAACGATTTGTACATACTTGTAAAAAACGATTCCTGACGAATAATGTGTTCACTTGAAAATGTGAGGGCTATTTCGATATTGAAAAACATTAAGTCGGCAAGCAATGAGGCATCGGCATCAAGCGTTATCAGTTTTTTTATCCATTTCTGCGCCACCGAACGCCTCATTTTTGCTTTCCTGCTGCTAACCGGATAGTATTCTCTGCTTATCTGGAAGCGGCATTGTTCAATCAGTTTGTTTTCGTTGGGGTTAAACGCGAAATCATAATACTCTTTTACATTTCCGAAGCGGTTATACAAATCGAGGATTTGTTCTTCCAGTTGTTCTTTCGATAAATCTTTCAGGTATTTTTTGAGTTCACGTTTGCTCATCAACGTTTTATTTTAAGCAATATTGGTAAATACTGATTGTATATCGTCGTCGTCTTCAATTTTATCAATCAGTTTTTCGATGTCAACCAATTGCTCTTCGGTAAATTCAACCGGAGTAGTTGGTATTCGTTGCAGATTGGCTTTTGTAACTTCAATTTTTAGGGCTTCGAGTGCATGAGATAAGGAGCCAAAGTTGGTGTAATCTCCTGAAGCATATATAACTCCATCATTTTCCTCAATTTCTTCAAGGCCAGCATCAATCAATTCCAGTTCAAGATCTTCGATGTTCATTCCATCTTTTTTCTGAAATTCGAATACAGCTTTGCGCGAAAACATAAATTCGAGTGAACCGGTTGGTACCAAAGCGCCTCCCGATTTATTGAAGTACATTTTTACGTTTGCAACTGTTCTGGTAGGATTATCGGTGGCACATTCAATAAAAATCAAAACTCCATGAGGGCCTTTGCCTTCATAATTTATTTCGACAAAAGTTTCGGCATCTTTACCAGAGGCACGTTTAATAGCCGCTTCAATGTTGTCTTTGGGCATATTTTGCGCCTTCGCATTTTGGATTGCAGTGCGAAGTTTAGCATTCATTTCCGGATCGGGAACCCCTTCGCGGGCGGCTACTGTAATAGCTTTTCCTAATTTCGGAAATGTACGCGACATTTTATCCCAACGTTTTTCTTTTGATGCTCTGCGGTATTCGAACGCTCTTCCCATAACAGATTTTTTTGTAACAGTTTTTATGTAACTTTTTTTAACGGCACAAAAATACAAATTGAATTGCTTTTTCCCGAACGAAAACAGCATGTTGTGATAATAATTTTTGTTGATAAAGTTTTTGTACTTTTGCAACTCACTTCTGAAAGGTCATTCGAACTTCCAGAATTATAACACATTAATACAGTTTTTATAATATGACATTTGATGAATTTGGTTTAAATGATAAAATTCTCGAAGCAATATCGTATATGGGTTACGAAAAAGCTTCTGATATACAAGAGCTTACAATTCCGTCGATTTTAAAAGGTGATGACATTTTAGCCTGTGCGCAAACCGGGACAGGTAAAACCGCCGCATTTGTTCTGCCAATTCTCGATCATCTGGCAGTTGAAGACAACCACGATTTAAGTACCCTGATCATAGTTCCAACCCGTGAACTTGCCATTCAGATTAACCAACAAATACAAGGCTTTTCGTATTTCCTGAACATGAATTCTGTTACGGTTTATGGTGGTCGCGATGGCTCCGACTGGGATGCAGAATGCAAAGCATTGACAAAGGGAACAAATATTATTGTTGCTACTCCGGGGAAATTGATTTCGCACCTGAATCTCGGGTATGTGAAATTCGATAAAATAAAGCATGTGGTTCTTGATGAAGCTGACCGTATGCTTGATATTGGTTTTTATGACGATATTATGCGTATCCTAAGTTACGTGCCAGAGAAAAGGCAAACATTAATGTTTTCGGCGACTATGCCCCCAAAAATCAGAGAGTTGGCTTCCAAAATTCTGACCAATCCGGTTGAGTTCAGCACTTCAATTTCGAAACCTGCTGAAGGAGTTTTACAGGCTGCGTATGTGGTTTACGAAAATCAGAAAATTCCGGTAATCAATAGCCTGATTACAGATAAACCTGATTTAGACAGCATTCTGATCTTTAGTTCGACCAAACGAAAGGTAAACGATATTGTGAAAAGCCTGAAAAGGGCCGGAAATTCGGTTGAAGGAATATCGTCTGATCTGGAGCAAAAAGAGCGTGAAGATGTATTAATGCGCTTTCGGTCAAAACGAACCCGTGTGTTAGTGGCTACCGATGTTTTAAGTCGCGGAATTGATATTAAGGATATTAACCTGATTATTAATTTCGATGTTCCCGGATCGGCTGAAGATTATGTACATCGTGTTGGCAGAACTGCCAGGGCTGATAAAACAGGTATTGCAATAAGTTTTATCAATGAACTGGACATGGATAAATTTGAGCGTATCGAAAAACTTATCGAACGCGAAGTAATAAAAATTCCTGTACCTCCTGAAATGGGTGAAGGTCCCGTATGGAAAGTCCGGTCGCCACGTAAAGGCGGAAGGCCGCAGGGAAAAAGAAATTACTCATCGGGGAAAAGACCCGACAGAAGAAACTCAAATCCAGCCTGATAAATACTTTTAAAACACCAAAGACATGAGAGCGATTCAATTGTTTTTACTGCAAGTTTTTTCGGTATTTGCCTTGTTTTCGGTTGCGCAGAATACGCATGTGGAGCCCAAAACACTCGAAATTGGGCAATCTGCACCTGATTTTAACCTGAAAGGTACTGACCATAAAATGTACTCCCTCAATTCGTTTTCGAAAGCCAGGGTGCTGGTTATTATTTTCAGTGCGAATCACTGTCCCACAGCACAGGCTTACGAAGATCGCATCATTTCAATTACAAACGATTACAAACCGAAAGGAGTAGAAGTTCTTCTGATTTCTTCAAACGATAACCATGCGCTTAGCCTGTCAGAATTGGGTTACACTGACCTGGGCGATACTTTTGAAGATATGATCATCAGGTACAAGAACAAAAAGTATAATTTTCCATACCTGTATGATAGCGATGACCAGAAGACTGCACTGGCTTATGGTCCGGTAGCAACCCCTCATGCGTTTGTTTTCGATGCAGATCGCAGATTACAATATGTTGGTCGTATCGATCAGTCTGAAAAACCTGGAACTGCCAATGGCGAAGATTTACGAAATGCTATTGATGCGGTTTTGTCGGGTAAAAAGCCTGATCAGGCAACTACCAAAGTTTTTGGCTGTTCAATGAAATGGTCGTGGAAGAAAGATTATACCGAACAACTTTACAAAAAGTGGGCAGCTTTGCCGGTATCGATCAACGAAATTTCGGCTGACGGAGTGAAGGAACTTATTCAGAATAAAGGACAAAAGCTACGATTAATCAATGTGTGGGCTACCTGGTGCGGTCCGTGCACAATGGAATTTCCGGATTTTGTAGTAATTGACCGAATGTATCGCGTGCGTGATTTTGAATTTGTATCGATCAGTACCGATAAACCCGAGAGAAAAGAGAAAGCTCTTTCATTTCTGAAAGAACAGGAAGCATCCAACAATAACTATATATTTTCAGGAAGTAATATTTACCAGTTAATCGAGGCTGTTGATCCTGAATGGAAAGGTGCGCTTCCATATACTTTGCTGGTAGAACCGGGAGGTAAAATAGTTTATCGTCAGCAGGGAACTATTGATCCGCTGAAATTGAGAATGATGATTGTTGATCATCCGATGATTGGCAGGTATTTCTAACTAAAAAAGGGGTATGTTTTCGTTTCTTAAAAAGCTCGATAATAAAAATCACAAACCAACTTTTGGTGCTTTAAAAATACTGAAGTACATCGGTCCGGGCTTGCTTGTAACCGTAGGTTTTATTGATCCGGGGAATTGGGCTTCGAACATTGCTGCGGGCGCTGAATTCGGATTTACCTTGCTATGGATGGTTACTTTATCTACCATTATGCTGATCATTCTTCAGCACAATGTTGCCCATCTTGGTATTGCCACCGGTTTATGTCTTTCTGAAGCTGCCACTAAACATACCAAGCCCTGGGTGTCGCGATCAATTCTCGGAACAGCAATGTTGGCTTCGGTTTCCACCTCTTTGGCCGAGATACTGGGAGGTGCAATTGCCCTTCAGATGCTTTTCGGAATACCCATTCCGGCAGGCGCAATTTTGGTAGTTATATTTGTTGGGGTAATGCTGTTTACAAATTCGTATGCCCTCATCGAAAAAATTATAATCGCTTTCGTTTCCATCATCGGCCTGTCATTTTTATACGAACTTAGTCTGGTCGAAATCGATTGGGTTCAGGCCGGAATTGCCTGGGTTGTTCCATCTATTCCGCAGGGTTCTATCCTGATTATTATGAGCGTATTGGGTGCAGTGGTAATGCCTCATAATCTGTTTTTGCATTCAGAAATAATACAAAGCCGGCAGTGGAACCTCGAAGATGATGTTGTTATCAAAAAGCAACTCGATTACGAATTTGTTGATACACTTGTATCAATGCTGATTGGGTGGGCGATTAACAGTTCGATGATCATTTTAGCAGCGACAACTTTTTTCTCGAACGGTGTAAAAGTTGACGAATTGCAACAAGCCCAGTCGATGCTGGGACCACTGCTGGGCAACAATGCCGGTGTAGTGTTTGCTATTGCTCTGCTTTTTGCCGGAATTGCCAGTACAATTACTTCGGGAATGGCTGGTGGAAGTATTTTTTCAGGCTTGTTTAGCGAACCTTACGATATCAACGACAACCACAGCCGGTTGGGGATAGCGTTATCATTGATTACAGCATTGCTCCTGATTTTTGTAATTGGTAATCCATTCAGAGCGCTCATTATTTCGCAAATGGTTCTCAGCATACAACTTCCATTTACAATTTTTCTTCAGATTTATCTTACTTCTTCTGAAAAGGTAATGGGTAAGTATGCCAATTCAAAATTTACCACCGGGTTAATGCTTGTTATTGGCAGTATTGTTACTTTCCTGAATATCTTGCTTTTTATAAGTTTCTTCTGAAAGAATTAAAAATCGAGGCTCCGGCATTTCATATTAACATGGAAATCCTTGGTTTTAGTCGTTTTAATCCCCAAAAAGGATTGAAAAATTACTTCTTTTTCTGTATTTATTTTTGTTAATATCTCTGATAATGATATGTTTATTGACGTAGAACCTCGATCAGGAATCGGTTTCTGGTATGAAAAACTTATAAACAATTGTTGATAACATCAAATGATATCAAGTTTGTTTAAACTCCTGAAAATGCTTGACTTATATGCTCCCAATGTTGTATTTTTATTTCATCAGATAAGCGATAAAAGGCTGCCCTGAACGAATGGAGTTGGAATTGAATTTTTAACCGGATTTAAAACCAAATCATCCGGATCTTCGGATCTGCATGCGGGAAGAGCTGAAGTTTGGACAGAAAGCTTGCTTTCAAGGTTCTTCAACTTTCGAAAGATCGTTTTACGTTCATAGAATTGTTGATCAGGAAAAGTGACAGGTCGGAAGAAACTTCGGTTTCGGAAAACAGGTCGGAGTGGTAAATTATATTCGTATAATCTGACACTTTCTCATCAGTCAAGTCTGGCCGAAAGGTCGGTCGAAAACAGATGGCCTACCTGAAACTTCGTCCGTGAAGATTGAATCGAAAGAAACAATCGGGCGGACAACCGAAAGATGATGCTGTAACAGGCATTAACGGAAGGTTCAAGGCTGAAAGAAATGGCTGAAAAGCCGATTTGGAAAGCCAGTCGTAATAACCGTAGTCTGGCACTGAGGATAACCTTCGGGTTAACCAAAAGTGAATGGGAACTCTCCTAACGGAAGGTTCCCATTCGTGTTTATGTACATTTGTTAACAAAATCGTGGAGATAGGAATGGATTCAAAGTTTTGACCCAATTGTTGGGATCAAGCGGAAAACCTGTGGATT
>DPRM01000024.1 GCA_003537645.1 Prolixibacteraceae bacterium | reverse complement strand
GTTTTACCGGAGTAATCTCAAAATCCTTTCCCCACAACTGATATTGATACAGTGTTGGTAATACGGTAATTTTAAGAAGCAACCATGCCCCTAAAAACGAGGCTAAAATTGCCGGAATTCCAAATCTGAGCAAGACAGCTTTGTCGGCTTTCTTCCCCACTAAAGCAATTTTAAACAGGTTGTTCGAAAAATGTACAACGCCTGTCAATGCTATTGCAACGTCGATGGGAAAAAAGATTGCAAATACAGGGGCTAAAATAGTTCCAAGCCCAAATCCGGAAAAAAAAGTGAGAATGGCAGTTATAAAGGCAGCAACTGCAATAATAATGATTTCCATATTTTAGTATTTCTTATTTTCTGACCGGGGATTGTCGCTCAACAGGAGTTTTAACAGTTACATATGAAACCTTTTCCAGCGCATGGCAAGCTACACAATTTGATGTAAGTGCATTAAATGCACGTGAAAACCGTAAGGTGTCCCTGCTTGCAATGGCACTGTCCATTTCGGGCAAAGCTACTTTTAAAAAGTTCTTTGCCGATTCGGCCCTTTTAGGTCTTCTCTCCAAGCCGTTTTCAATGGCAACCTTTATTTTTTCAGCCTGATAGGCAGCGTATTCCCAGTTTTCGTCCTTTCCGGCCCAATACAATTCCTGGTAACGATAGCCGGTTTCGACCATAGCCATATCAAAACCCCGCAGATGTTTGGCAATGGTTTCGAGTTTCTGGCTCTCATCTCCGTTTAACCATCCATCAGCGCCCGATGATTTGTTTTTATCAACGCCGTTGCAGGCAAACAGAAATGCAATCGTCGATATGCAAAGCATTTGAATTATTGTCTTCATTTCCATTTAGTTTGAATGATACAAATTTATATGGAAGCGACAACACGGCTATGGTCAAATAAACTGTTAAAATGGTATTATTGAAAATGTTTTTCCCTGAATTGGATAGGGGTCAGTCCTTCGGCTTTCCTGAAGAACTTTACGAAATTGGAAGTGTCGGAAAATGAGAGGATTTCGGCAATTTCATTCACCGTATTGTCGGTATGCAAAATGTAGCGTTTGGCTTCGAGCAGAATTTGCGCCGTGATGATTTCGCTTGCGTTGCGGTTGGTTTGTTTGCGGCAAACGGCGTTCAGGTTTTGTGGAGTTGTGTTCAGCAGATCGGCAAACTGGTTCACTTTGTGTAACCGTGGACATTCTTTCACCAAAAGCTGATGAAACTTATCGTAAGTAGATTGGGGCAAACCTGATTGATGAGGCAGATCTTCGGATATCTGAAGTAATTTACCCAGCAACGCTTTTAGTAAGCCGTGAATAATTGGTTGGGAGTAACTGGCATTCCGGTTGTATTCATTCAAAATCTCATTTAGGAGTACTCCCGGAAATTGTTCAACCTTTAATTCCATCCGGATAGTCCTGGTTAACTGGTGATAGAGTTCCAGTAAATCACTCTCTTTTAGTGCATCAAATTCAGCCTCTTTAAACAGGATCACAAAACCTTTGGGAATGGAAGTGAACTGCCAGAAATGTAACTGTCCCGGTTTGAGAAAGTAAAATTCCGGTGAGGTAACCAGGTATTTTTCCGATTCGATGCAATGAAAACCTTCGCCTTCACTAATGAATATCAGTTCGTAATATTCGTCGTGTTTGTGCGGTTTGGTTTTCTTGATCTGTTCTTTGAACCGGGAAATCTTAAAAGTCAACCCAATATCCAGTTTATTCTTCGTATCAATTTGCTTGTTTTCCATATTTCAACCTATTTTAAATCAATTCAACATCGAATAAATATCAGGAAGTAAGATTGGTTAACTTTTATTAACTATTCTATTTTTGTCGTTTCATTGAGACTAAGAAAAATCATCAAAGTTTAATCTAGCAAAGATAGTCGTCAAATTGTTTATCAAAAAATACCACAAATGAAACGTAAATCCGGTTACATCATCGTTTTAAGCCTTTTATTTATATCGATGCTTCTAAGCATTCCCTCACGAGGGCAAGTGAAATCTGATCGGGGAGAACTTGATTGGGTAAAACTGAATGCTGCGTTTAAAGGTGCAACTTTCGTGGGCAACACGAAAACATGTTTGGAATGCCATGACGATATTCAGGGAAAATACATGGAAACTACACATGGTCGCATGCTTGGCCTTAATCCCAAAGGTTCGCTTGAGGCTGCCAACTGCGAAGCATGTCATGGACCGCGAAGCAAACATGCAGAGGAACCGGACCAAAGTCTGAAACTTTCGGTGGAACAATATAGCGCGGTTTGTATGCAATGCCATCAGGGAGGCGAGCGTATGCATTGGAAAACCAGTTTGCATAAAACAGCCGAAGTCGGTTGTGTATCTTGCCATACAGTAATGGAAAAACGTTCTCCGTCTGCAATGCTGTCAAAACCTAATCAATTGGAGCTTTGTGCAAGTTGCCATAAAGATGTTGCGGCTAAGATGAACAGGAATTCTAGTCATCCGGTTAAGGAAGGTAAAGTTGATTGCTCCTCTTGTCATAATGCTCATGGTGCACCCGGAAATGGAATGTTGACCAAAGGCAACGTGAACGAGACTTGCTACAGTTGCCATCAGGAAAAACGTGGTCCATTCCTTTGGGAACATGCACCAGCCCGTGAAAACTGTGCAACATGTCATGATCCTCATGGAACCAATAATAAAGCGATGCTTGTTACACAAAGCGCTACCTTGTGTGTTAGTTGTCACCAATATGGAGGGCATGTCAATGAATACCGTTATAACCGGGTAAGTACACCATACGGAAATGGCTGCGTTAATTGTCATATAAGCGTACATGGTTCTAATCACCCATCAGGTACAAAATTAACCAGATAATTCAAGGAGGAGATAAAATGAAAAAATCAACATATTTAGCAACAGCTTTATTTCTTATCGCATTTAGCATTAATTCATTGGCACAGGATTCCACCCGTGTATCCGTTGGGGTTACTCCTGGCGTCAGTATAATTAATATAGATAACAATTCAAGTAAGTTCAACGAATATCGTGATTTGCGGGATGGGTTCTATTTGCACAACTTGAATTTCAATCTCTTTAATCAGAAAAACGGTTTGTTTTTAGATATTGAAGGAAATAAAGTGCTTCGAAAAGATCAGGATGCACTATTTCGTATTGGCAATGTAAAAAGCCGCTGGAATTTGGTGGTCAAATACAGTGGTACTCCGCATCATCTAAGTAATAAGGCAATGACTCCTTATATGGATGGTGGCAACGGACTTTATACCTTATCGGCTCTTTCTGGTATAACAAAGGACGGAAATGATGCTACCGGAACACCTTCGTTGGTGCCTACCACTGCACAAATGGCCATAAACGATAATCTTTTGTCTAAGTACATGAGTTCACCATTGTTGATGCCAGTTAAACTTGGAACCCAGCGCGACCGGACTTCGGTAGCTTTAAATCTGCCAAGTTTTAAGGGATTAAAAATTGGTGTCGATTTTATGAATGAGCAAAGAAATGGCACTCGCTATACCAATGGTACTATTGGCGACAGGCCACCCCGTACCCTAAACGTTCAAATACCTGACCCTGTAAAATACAATGTCAGCGAAATTCACGCGAATGCTAATTTTAATAAGAAATTCATTCAGCTTAAGTTGGATTACCTCTTTTCTAATTTCACAAACAAAATATCCTCCTCACGCTGGCAAAATCTCTTTTTTGCTCCGGATGCCGGTAAAGATTATATTGCTACAGTCGCAGGTACGCCCCGAAATGTTTCGAACTTTGGACAGCGTGCACTTGCTCCCGACAATTATTCTAACAGTATTTTGTTTTCGGCAGGGATTGATTTACCACTCGACAGTCGTTTTAATGCAACTGTCGTATTGGGAAGCATGAAACAAAATCAGGAATTGCTGCCATATAGCATCAGTACGCTGGGCGGCGACCTGCTGGCTGGGGTAGGAGATGGTAAGAACTGGAACGATGTGAGTAAACTTCCACGCCTAAGAGCTGAAGCAGATATGAGCACTGTCCGTTTCGACATGGAATACACCATAAATCCTGTTAAGAGGATGAATGTTCGGGCTTATATGCG
>DPRM01000058.1 GCA_003537645.1 Prolixibacteraceae bacterium | reverse complement strand
CTGGTAAGCTACATCCCGCCACATGGCACATACAAGGGAGGCCCCAAAGGCTTTACGTTTGTCAAAGACGGAAATTACTGGCTCTGTCCTGAAGGCAAGAAGGCAACATTCCGTGGGCGAAAACTGGAAAAAAACACGCTGCAGGACCATTACCTGACCAAACGAAACGACTGTAAAAACTGCCCGATCAAGACACAGTGCATGGGCAAGAGCTACGAAAAGCGCATCAGGATCACGATCTGGGTTGAACAGTACGAGCGGAATAATGAGCGGGTGAGGAGCCGGTTTGGCCGGAAGATGAAAAGCAAGCGACAATCGACAGTTGAGCCTGTTTGGGGAACACTGACCCAGTTTATGGGACTGCGAAAGATTAACACGATAGGGCTCAAACAGGCCAACAAGGTAATGCACCTGGCCGCGACGGCTTATAACCTGAAAAAGCTGCTGAAGTTTATCACCACCAAAGCTGAACCCGGAGTGGGAGTAATGACCCCGGGATTGGCATTAAAATCGCCTTTTCTTTGGTTTTTCCGGCCCTGTTTTAGGCCTATAACCCTCCAAAACTGAAAAACCGGTAAAAAACCGGCTTTTGAAAAATCTTTTCAGGCACACCATCCTTTTTTCAGAATCCCGACAAAACCCGGTCATAAATCAGGCGTTGTGCAACGGCTACTGATGTTATGGGCTGGGTTTCCTGTCTGTCCAAATTTAGTGTCATTAATTTACTCTCTTTATTATCAACGTAAAGAAGTCAAATCTTTAGTCCTAATAATTGTCGACTCTGGCTAACTATTTGCTCCTCTTTTTCAAGTATATTTTCTCTGTTAGAAAGTATTTCTTCTTGTTTTGTAAGTACTTGCTGAAATTGCGAAAGCTTTTGTTCAATCTGCTCATTCATTATTTTTGATGTCTCAGCCCCATCACTAAGGTCCTTGTAATATTTGAGCATTCTCTCACTAAACTCATTTATTTCATTTCTCTCATTTTTCAATTTCTTCCAACCTTCTGCTAATTCTTTTCGTTTCTGGACTAAATCAAATGATTGTCTTGTTAGGGTATTATATTTTTCTATTTCCTCGTCTGAAAATACTGATTCATCTATTGAATTTATATGAGATTGCAATTCGTATTTGCCTCTCTCTACCTTTTCAGAACGATTATTAATAATATTTGAACGTTCTGCTAATTTATAGATTCTATTATCCAATAATATTAGGTCTTCAAAAGGATTGTATAGTTCCATTATTGTAAAATAAAGTTGTTAAAATTTTCTTGTTAAAATCTCATTTGCTGAAGTTATGGGCTGGGTTTCTTTTCATTTCTTTTTCTATCAATATTGTCAAGTATAATTCTTTCAATTTTATGAGGTTCATCACATTGTCCCTCCTTTGATTGAAATTCACATCTTGGGCAATCAAAACTTAATCCATACATTATGCTTGAACGTTCAATCATTGGAGTGTCACAGTTTGGACAATGAGCTTCCAAATTAGAAATAACCCAAACATTGTCTGAGCTACGAATCTTCCAAGTCCAAGTCCATTTCCATCGTTTGAATGTTCCTTCTCGGTAACTGTAAAAGTCTGGCTTGAATGTTTCTTCTTTTTTAAATTTGTCGATAATAGCAATTACTAAAATAAATAAAGCTACAGCTATAATTATCCACCATACTTTTAAGTCAAAATTTATTATTGTCCATAGTAAATTCCTAATCCATTTAATTATAGACCAAACAGTTGTAAGAATAGGTTTTTCTTTGGAATAGTCATAACCCATCGTCAACAGCAAACTGAATAGTGCTGAGCCGATACTTATTGTCCACGGTGATTTTGTCCACTTTTCTTTATTCATTGATAAAAATATTCGTCAATCGTCTAGCCCTTAACCTTGCCCATAACGTAGGAAGCTACACGCAGGACGGGATTTAACAGATGAACTTCCTACGAAGAGCTGCCTTTCAATTTACTAATTTCCTGTCAACGAGCCACCAAAACCCGGCTTGAGGGTAGCTGATGTTACCGCCAGTATTTCGGTCACTTGAAATAACGATTATTATTTGTCAATAAAAACGATTCTCTCAAAAAAATCGCTGTCTCTCAGCGAATTCGTGGCAAGTTGCAAATTGCCTGGCAACGAGTCCACGAAATATTAAAAACTTGTCCGGGAATGCGCTTCCAGCTTGCAAAATGTGTCAAGCCGAATATGCAAACCTTGTCCGCGATAACGTTTCGAGTTGCAGTCTGTGTCAAGTTGGAAATGAACGTTTGGGTCGAAAATCACTCTCAAAAGCGAAACGGTGTCAAACCGAACCGACCTAAAAACCAATTTTTAAAAAAAAATCTTTCAAATGGCTCGAATCTGTCGAACCGAGAAATTCTCTCAAGTTGCCCAAATCCAAATATCTAAAAACCTGTCAAACTGCAAAAAACCTATCAAAAGGCGAAACTCTCAAAAATCTGCCGGAACTGTCGAAATTGAAAAAATGTCACAAACCGAAAATGTTTCAAGTGACGACAGAATATTGGCGGTAACTAGTGAATAGCGGAAAGTTTACAGTACTATTTTTGTATTCCACTTGTTTCCACTCCGCTGTTGCTGTTCATTTTTAAAGGTTTTAAAAGTAAGTAGTTATGTTTATAAATCAAAACTATTTGTTGCTTTTATTTCAGTTGGTTTGGGCTAAAATACCCGTCCCCACTCGCCCCGGGGGATTTTTCGCCGTCCCGGGCAAAATTTTGCCTCCCCGGGCTTATTTTTTTGCGTCCCGGGAGTTTTGAAACCGTCCCGGGAGTAAAAATCATCGCCCCGGGCGAAATATGATCGTCCCGGGGCAATAGCTGTTTTCCCTGTTTAATGTTTGTGATAATCGCTTATATACCCCTTCAGCCGGTCGGGATTGCGCCAGAAAACGAATTTGCCGCATTCGCGTATTTCGTCAACAGCCAGTTTCAGGTAGGTGTAGGCTTTGTCGCGCAGTTGCATGGCTTCGCTCACCGATTTGCGCTCGCCGTTGGTAGCGCCCAGCAGGTCGCCCATGCGGTCGGCAACATCGGCTGCGCGGTCGAGCAGTGTAGGGTCGAACCCAATGACGGTGAGCAGGGCGGTGTTGGCTTTTCCGAGCACGGCCAGGTCGTTCAGGTCCTGCACCATGTCGGCGTTGGTATTACCCTGTGCAATTTCATCAACGCGGGCCAGCAAACCTTCGTTGTTACGGAAAGCAAATCTGAATTGATGAAGCAGCTCGTCGCGCAGGTCGAAGGCTGCCGGGGCTTCCACTTTCCAATTGCTTTCGGCTTCCTGACTGGTATTGCGCTCTTTGATCCAAAGCGACTGTGCCTCGCGGCAGGCTCCCGACCGCGCAGGCAGACTGATTACCACATCCCACAAGAGCCCCACGCGGGTAAGCTCCTGCATATCGTCGAGGCACCAGTGGAAAAGGTTTTCGGCTTCCTGCACAAACACGTCGATGGGCATGCTGGGGATTAACACCTGATTGGGCTTAATGGCTCTGATAACGGGCAGCAATTCGTTGTAATCGTTAGTTGTTGACATACGTTGATGTTTTATTGTGTAAAATAATATCAAACAAGTTACAACAAAATGTTAACCACCTGGTAGGTTTCGCTGAGGCCGCTTCCAATTATTTTGTGAACTGCACGTTTTTATACACCAACCCTACAGTTTTGACTGTTGAACGATAAAAAAAAGATCAATCAAGCTGTTGGCTCCGGATGAAAATAATGCCACCGGTATAAAATAAAACGCAGATTTAAACCGATTGAGCGGATTGAACAGCAGATTTGAGCAGTGAGATAAATTTACTATCGTACTTTTCAAAATACTCACCCTCTCTCTTCAAAAGAAAGGGGGTGAGTCAGACTAAAAACACAAATCCAAATGCGACATTTTATATTTCCAGTTACTTATTCTTTGCCGTCTCGCTTTAGCGGACGGACATGGAATTTGTTCGTCCGGGGTTACAAATGCCCATAAAAAAAGCCCCGCAGTAGTGCAGAGCTGTAAATTAACATCAAAGAAAATTTTCCTCTTTTGCTACACCCTTATATCCATCCTTGCAAACGGTACGGCGTCCATACCAATAAATTCGCCCTTCAGGTATTTATAATGACCGGTCATGGCAATCATGGCAGCATTGTCGGTGGTAAACGCAAACTTCGGAATGTGCATTTTCCAGTGGCGTTTGGCGGCTGTTTCAATCAGGGCATTTCGCAAACCCGAATTGGCCGAAACGCCTCCGGCTACTGAAATTTCCTTTATGCCGGTTTCTTTGGCCGCTTTCACCAGTTTATCGAGCAAAATATCGATAATCGTTTTTTGAAGCGAGGCGCACAAATCGGCTTTCCGCTCTTCAATAAAATTCTCATTCTCTTTCAGCCGGTCGCGCAAAAAATACAGAAAGCTGGTTTTCAGTCCGCTAAAACTGTAATCAAAATTAGCGATGCGGGGTTTCGAAAACTGAAAAGCATCCGGATTACCTTCTTTTGCCAGTTTGTCAACAAACGGACCGCCGGGATACGGAAGTCCCATCACTTTGGCACATTTGTCGAAAGCTTCGCCTGCCGCATCGTCGATGGTCTGGCCAATTACTTCCATATCGAGGTAATCTTTCACCAGGATGATCTGCGAATTTCCGCCGGAAACCAAGAGGCAAATAAACGGGAATTTTGGTGGGTCGTAAGGCTGATCGTATTCCTGAATAAAATGAGCCAGCACATGTGCCTGAAGGTGATTGATTTCGATCATCGGGGCGCCCGTTGCCAGCGAAAATCCTTTGGTAAACGAAGTTCCTACCAGAAGCGAACCGAGCAGTCCGGGACCACGGGTGAAAGCGATAGCGGTAATATCCTCATTTTTAACACCTGCCTGTTTGATGGCCTGATCGACCACCGGAATAATATTTTGCTGGTGAGCGCGGCTTGCAAGCTCTGGCACAACACCGCCGTACAATTCGTGAACCTTCTGACCTGCAATAATATTCGAAAGCAGGTACCCATTTTTAATCACCGAGGCCGAAGTATCATCGCACGACGACTCGATGCCTAAAATCACAATGTCTTTTTCCTTGTTCATATTTCAATAAAAAGTCGGCAAAAGCGTTTAATTTCTTTAGCAGACTGGTTTTTATCAGCCTATTTGTATTATTTTGTAAACAATTTCAAGCGACAAAATTATCAAAAAAACACTCACAATAGGATTTTCGGTTCTGGGCACGGTATTTATCCTGCTCTTTGGCTCCTACTTTATTCTTCAGAGTCCGGGAGTACAAACTTATCTTGTGCAGAAACTTGCCGGGCATTTCTCGCAGCAATTCAACACAAATATCTCTATTAAAGGTGTTTCCATTTCATTTTTCAATAAAATTGTTCTCGAAGATGTGCTTGTAAAAGATCAAAAAGACGATTCGCTTTTGTATGTACACGAGTTGGCAGCCCAAATCAGTCATTTCAGTTTTAAAAAGAAATACGCCGGAATTGAAAAGCTGGAACTGAACAAAACCTACCTTAATCTCAAATCAGATTCGGCCGGAACAACTAATTATCAGTTCATTATTGACTTATTGGCAAAAAAGGATACGATTAAATCCGACAGCCTTCATTTCAATTTCAATATGAACCGTTTTGAGTTCAACGAAGCATCGGTTAAATATACTTACCACGACAGCATCGGACCACAACTTATCGATCTTCGCAACATCTCGCTCGGAGTTTCCGATCTGGAACTTAAGCCTGAAAAAATTGCTTTTTCAATCACTCAGTTTCAATTAAACGACCACAAGGAATTCTATCTGCACAATTTTTCTGCCCGTTTCCTTGCTGCCGGCGATTCAATCAAACTGATGAACCTCCGGGCGCAAACCGCCAATTCAGAAATTACCGACCTCAATATCAGGATTGACAAAAAGAAACCCGGAACTAAGTTTGACCTGAAAAAGATGAAAGTCAACCTCGATTTGAGAAAATCGAGAGTCAGTATGAAGGACATTGGAATGTTGGTACCCAGCCTGAAAGGGATGGAGGAAAATATTGATGTGTCGGGACAAATCTCGGGAACAATGGCCGATTTGAAAGGGAAAAATATTGCCCTAAGCATTGGCAACAACACGCAACTGGCATTCGATTTATACTTAAACGGACTGCCCGACATTCAGAATACATACATGCACATCGACCTGAAACAATCGTTTGCCGATTTTACGGATATTCGGAAAGTTAAACTTCCCGATAATCTGAACATTAAGCAATTGAAAATTCCGTCACAACTTCTTCAGGCCGGAATTATTGAATACAAAGGGAATTTCACAGGTTTTATAAGCGATTTTGTTGCTTTCGGAACTTTCAGATCAAAATGGGGAGTATTAACCACCGACTTGTCGTTTGTTCCCTCTGATGGTGAAAAGCTTAAAATTAATGGCCGGCTGCGAACTGTTAACTTTAAAATTGGCAAAGTACTGCAAACCGATTTACTGGATGGAATAACCTTTAACGGCGATGTTAAAGGGATTTTAAACAAACAAACCAGCGACTTTTCAGCCAAAGTTTCGGGAAAGATTGACAGCATGATGGTTTACGGGTATAAGTACAAAAATATCCGCCTGAACGGTGACGTATTAAACAAGAAATTTGATGGTTACTTATTGGTTGACGACCCGAATCTGGCAATGAGGTTCGACGGTAAATTCGACCTGAATGTCCCGGTTCCGGTTTTCAATTTCGAAATGCTTTTAGAAAAGGCCGATCTGCGGGCGCTGAAACTGGATCGGAAATTCAAAAAATCGGAGGTTTCGTTTGCGCTGAATGCCAATTTTACCGGCAACAATATCGACAACCTCGACGGCTTAATACATTTCAGTAAAGGAACTTACATAAACGAAAACGACACAGTACTGTTTGACAATTTCGATCTGAAAACATTTCATGAAAACGAACCGGTTTTGCAGTTGCGTTCCGATTTTCTGGATGCCGATATTCGCGGTCAATACGAACTTCACAACCTGCACAACTCGTTTAAGAAAATAATTGCCACCTACCTGCCTTCCACCGGACTTACTGTTCCAACATTCGTGACTCACAATAATTTCGATTTTAATATTGAACTGAAAGATATCAACCGTTTCACACGGGCGCTAATTCCCGAACTGATGATGAATCCGGCCACTGTCTCCGGAAAAATAAATTCTATCGCGAATACCCTGGCTGTCAATGCAACTTTTCCTGAAATAAAATATCAATCGGCTGTATTTAAAAACTATACAATCAACATCGATGGTGTTTCGGAGCTTAACATCAGGAATAAAATGGATGAATTTGCCCTTGGCAAAAAGTTTAAAATGCACAACATTTCGCTGTTTTCGGAGGCCGGGAATGATATGCTCGATTCGAAACTGGCGTGGGATAATTTAGGAAAGATTTCGTACAGCGGATCGGTCAATACGAATACAAAGTTTTTCAGACAAAAGAACAGTCCGCATATCGAGATATCGGTAAAACCTACGCGTTTGTTCCTGGCCGATACTTTATGGCAAATAAATTCGGCACTGATTACAATCGACTCGACACAAATAAAAGTTGACAAGCTGAAATTATCGAATAAAGCCCAGCAGATAATGCTCGATGGTTCGATCGCTAAAAATCAGACCGACAAACTGAACATACTTTTTAACCAGATTGAACTGAACTCGCTGAATACTTTTATTGCCGGAAACCTGAAACTGGGTGGTGCGTTGAACGGAAACCTGTCGGTGATTGATATTTACCAGCGACCCTTGTTTTTGGCTGATTTGAAAATCGATGATTTAGGACTTCTGCGGCACACCCTCGGCGATGCGGGTATTCATACCAGCTGGGATCCGAACAAAGAAGAAATTAATGCTGAAATGCTTGTTAGTTCGGGCAATAGAAAGACTTTGGAAGCAAGCGGAATCTACCATCCGGCCAAAGACAGCATTTCGGTAAACACCAGTTTCGACCAGTTTTCATTGCTCATTCTTCAGCCGCTGCTGGGCAGCAGTTTCACCAATTTTCATGGCACTGCAAGTGGCAAAGTACATGTTCACGGATCGAGCAAACACTTACTGCACGACGGAGCTTTGTATGCCGACAAAGCAGGGTTAATGCTTACCGAATTACAGGTAAATTACACCATGAATGACTCTGTAAAATTCGCGGGCGACAAGATTATTTTTCCCGGAATCAGGGTGCTTGATGACTATGGGAACAGCGGATTTTTTGATGGATCGATACAACACCGGAGCTTTTCGAAGATGGTTTACGATCTGTCAGTCAGAACCAATAATATAATGGCAATCAACACCACATCGGCCCACAATGAGCAATTCTACGGAAAGTTATTTGGCAGCGGCAACCTCCGCATCACCGGAAAAGGGGCGAATGTATTTATCGACGGAGTTGCAAGTACCGAAAAAGGTACCGATATGAATATTTTTCTGGAATATTCGGAGGAAGCGCTCGAATATGATTTCCTGACTTTTATAAACCGGGGAAACACATCCGGAGTTAAATCGAAAAAACCACCAGTTACCCAGTCGAACCTCGAAATGAGATTCAATGTAGAAATCACTCCTGAAGCAAAAGCACAGCTGATCTTCAATTCGAAGGTTGGTGATGTAATCCGTTCGCAGGGTTCCGGAAATATGCAAATTGGAATCGATAACAAAGGCAACATCAGCCTGTTTGGCGAATACACCGTTGAACAGGGAGATTACCTCTTCACACTCCAGAATGTGATCAACAAAAAGTTCGAAATCCAGCAGGGAGGCACTATTCAGTGGACAGGCGATCCGGTAAACGCCACGATCGACCTGAACGCTATTTACAGACTGAAAGCGTCGTTAAGCGAACTATTCGCAAATTCGACCGAAAATGCCGATTTAACACAGCGCATTCCGGTAATGTGCAAAATTGCCCTTTCGAAAAATCTTAGTAATCCCGAAATAAAATTTGACATAGAATTACCTTCAGCTGAATCAGTAATCAACGACGAAGTCAGGCAATACATTAATAGCGAAGAAGATATGAATAAACAAATACTCTCACTTCTGGTACTTGGCAAATTTTATACTCCCGAATATATGCGGGGAAATTTTTCGGCAATCAACAACAATCTGGTAGGTTCAACCGCAAGCGAATTGCTTTCAAATCAGTTCAGTAACTGGCTTTCGCAAATTAACAACGATTTTGATATTGGTTTTAACTACCGCCCGGGAAACCAAATCACCAACGATGAAGTTGAATTGGCGCTCGGCACCCAAATATTTAACGACCGGGTGAGCATCAATGGCAATATCGGCAACAACGCGTCGCAACGGGCAAATGCCAATAACAGCGGGCTGGTTGGCGATGCCGATGTAAACGTAAAAATCACCAGAAACGGAAAACTTCAGCTTAAAGCATACAATCATGCCAACAACAACCTGATATACGAAACATCGCCTTATACTCAGGGAGTTGGAATCTCGTACCGCGAAGATTTTGATACCTTCGACGAACTATGGGAAAAGGTTAAGAGTATTTTCAGGAGAAAAACGCTTCAGGCTAAGCCAAATTAATCCTAAAATCCGATGATAAATCAAGGGAATATTCAACCCTGAAATCTCGTAAAATCTATTCAAAATTCTATATTTACGGACACAAAAAACCAATATCTAAATTTAGACTTATGTTTATACTAATGGTTGTTATTTTCGTGCTTGGTTACGTTGCCATTGCACTCGAACATCCGCTAAAAGTTGATAAAGCAGCTTCGGCGCTGATTATCGGAACGCTTTGCTGGGTGGCTTATATTCTCGATGGCGAAAATATCCTGAACATGGGTTTCAGCCTTTCGTGGAAAGAGTTTCAGATGCACTACCCCGAAATAACCGGGTTGAATGCCATTCACCATTTCATCGTTGATTATGAGATAGTACACCATATCGGCGAAATTGGCGAGATACTCTTCTTTTTGCTGGCCGCCATGACCATTGTCGAAGTGATTGACCAACATCAGGGTTTTAAAGTTATTACCGATAAAATTGATACCACCAACAAGATAAAACTGCTCTGGCTGTTAAGCATCCTTACTTTCTTCATGTCAGCTTTGCTTGATAACCTTACCACAACCATTGTGATGGTGGCTCTGCTGCGCAAGCTGGTGAGCGATAAGGAAACCCGCTGGTTTTATGCCAGTATGATTGTGTTGGCTGCCAATGCCGGTGGCGCATGGTCGCCAATTGGCGATGTTACTACCATCATGTTATGGATTGGCGGACAAATTACCGCATTAAGTATTATTAAGGGAGTAATATTACCAAGTTTAGTGTGTTTGGTTGTGCCACTCATTTTACTTTCGTTTACCATGAAAGGAAATGTAGTGAGGCCAAAAATTAACCTGAATGAAAAAGAATATACCACTCATTCAGAAAGGATTCTGATGCTAAGTATGGGTGTTGGCGGATTGCTTTTTGTTCCTGTGTTTAAAACCTTTACCCATTTGCCGCCCTACATGGGAATGTTGCTTTCGTTGGGTATTTTATGGGTCGTTTCCGAAATACTGCACAGAAACAAGCCTGATGAAATCAAGAACCGCCTGAAAATAACTGCTGTACTTAAAAAAGTAGATACTCCCACAGTTTTGTTTTTCCTTGGCATTTTATCGGCAGTTGCCGCATTGCAATCAGCCGGACAGTTGGCATTATTATCGCAATTTCTCGACGAAAAGCTGGGCAATGTTAACCTGATTGCCATTTCAATTGGAGTACTTTCTTCAATAGTCGATAATGTTCCACTGGTTGCAGGAGCAATGGGAATGTACCCAATTGCAGAAGCTGGGGCAACGGGCTACATGTCCAATTTTGTTCAGGATGGTGTATTCTGGGAATTTCTGGCCTATACCGCCGGAACAGGTGGCAGCATGTTAATTATCGGTTCGGCGGCAGGAGTGGCTGCAATGGGTCTCGAAAAAATAGATTTTATCTGGTACCTGAAACGAATTTCGTGGCTGGCCCTCTTGGGCTATCTGGCTGGTGCAGGGGTATATGTATTAGAATTTACCTGATAAAAATGACATCTAAAAAATTTGTATTTTTGCGAGGCATACTATTTGTTAGTATGCCTCGTTTTTATAGTACTGACTAAAACAAAAAGTATATGCTGAATTTTATCATCTTACAGGCAAGTCAAAATCTGGCTGCAGGAGTAAAAACAGGAACTGCCACAGCACAACCTGAAGGAATAGTAACCGGATTTTTCGATATGGCCATTAAAGGCGGTCCATTGATGATCCCGATTGTATTACTGTCGTTTATTGCAGTTTTCATCTTTTTCGACCGTTACATCGCCATCCGCAAAGCCGGCAAAGTTGATCCCCGTTTGATGGATCGCATCAAAGAATATATTCTTGATGGAAAAATCGAATCGGCTTTTGCCTTGTGCAGAACCGAGAATACACCAACTTCAAGAATGATCGAAAAAGGAATTTCGCGCATCGGAAGACCAATGGCCGACGTTACCACAGCCATTGAAAACCTTGGGAACCTGGAAGTTTCGAAGCTCGAAAAAGGACTTCCTGTATTGGCCAGTGTTGCCGGCGGAGCGCCCATGCTTGGATTTCTTGGTACCGTAACCGGTATGATTTCGGCTTTTTACGACATGGCAAATGCCGGAAACAATATTAACATCACACTTCTTTCTTCAGGAATTTATCAGGCGATGGTAACTACCGTAGCAGGGCTAATTGTAGGTATTGTTGCCTATTTTGCCTACAACATACTGGTAACCAATGTCGAAAAAGTGGTATTTAATATGGAAGCTGCAACAAGTGAATTTATGGATATGCTAAACGAACCGGCAAAATAAAAAGATATCATGGCTTTAAAACGTCGAAATAAGGTGAATGTGAGTTTTAGTATGGCTTCGATGACAGATATTGTTTTTCTTTTGCTGTTATTCTTCATGATTACATCAACAATGGTGGCTCCCAATGCGCTCAAGTTGTTATTGCCGCAAAGCAACAATCAAACAGTTGCAAAAGCAATTACAACCATCTCAATAACCGCCGACCTGAAATATTACATCAACGAAGATGGTGATTTAAAAAGAGTTGCAATTTCTGAAATTGAACCATTTTTACAGAAAGTAATCAAGGCAGATGAAGAAACATACATTGCTCTTCATGCCGACAAATCGGTTCCGATTGAGCAGGTGGTTACCATCATGAATATTGCAAAACGCAACAATATTAAAATGATTCTTGCAACAGCACCCGAAGAATAATGGATTACATTAAAGAACATAGAACAGGTCTGATTGGTACCATCATCACACATGCTGTGGTTTTGGTTCTGCTGCTGTTTTTTGGCTTTTTTACTCCGCTACCTTTGCCTGGCGAGGAAGGCATTCTCGTCAACTTTGGCGATTCTGAAACCGGATTTGGCACTGAAGAACCTGCGCCCAGTGAAACTGCACCCGAAAAAGATCAGGAAGAAAAACGGGTCGAAACGCAAACACCACCTCCACCATCTCAAAAAGCAGTTGCTCCTGTTCAAAAGGAAGCATTGATGACACAGGATATGGAGAAAACGGTTGCCATGGAATCGGCAAAAAAGAAAAAAGAGCTTGAAATAGCAAAAGATATTGAAAAAGAAAAACTCCTGAAGGAAAAGCAAAGTCAGGAACAAATTGAAAAACAACGGAAAGCTGACGCAGAAAAACAGCGATTGGCCGAAATTGCCCGACAGAAGAAAGAAGAAGATCAGCGATTGGCTTTAGCCGCTGCCGAAAAACGAAAAGTGGGTGAAATAAATAACCGCGCAAAAAATGCATTTGGTGGTTCGGGACAAGGAACTGCTGATTCAAAAAGTACCAGTCAGGGCGTTACTTTTGGCGCAGGCAATCAGGGAAGCCCGCAGGGAACCGCCAATGCTGAAAAATACGGAGCTGGCGGAGGTGTCGGCAACGGCCCGTCTTTCAGTCTGGCAGGTCGGACAAGGGTATCACTACCGAAACCAGACTACAACGAAAACGAAGAAGGAATTGTAGTCGTGCAGGTTACAGTTAACAGGGCTGGCGCTGTCACAAAAGCCGAAGCCGGCGTGAAAGGTTCGACCACTGCCAATCCAGTATTAATTGCCGCTGCCCGTAGAGCAGCCCTTCAGTCGAGGTTTAATGCTGATGAAAACGCTGATGAACTACAAACCGGCACCATAACCTACCGTTTTGTACTCGATTAATCCCGAACTTATTTGTACCAGCCCGAATACATTCCGTAAGCTTTTGCGATTCGCTTAATTTCGCCTTCGAGCAATTCGGGACCAATATCTTTAATTTTTTTTGCCGGAATACCCGCATAAACAGTTCCACTTTCAACTACGGTTCCTTTGCTTACTACCGACCCGGCAGCAACAATACTGTTACTTTCAATTACGGCATCGTCGAGTACAACAGCATTCATCCCAATCATCACGTTATCATGAATGGTACAGCCGTGCACAATCGCTCCATGCGCAATGGTCACATTGTTTCCAATATTGGTGGGCGATTTCTGATAAGTGGCGTGAATTACTGCATTATCCTGAACATTGCTGTTATTTCCGATCCTGATATAATGAACATCGCCCCGAAGAACAGCCCCGTACCAGATACTGCAATCGTTTCCCATTACCACATCGCCAATAATGGTAGCAGTCTCGGCCAGAAAACAATTATCGCCAAATTCCGGTGTTTTTCCTAAAAGTGATTTTACAAGTGCCATTCGTGATACCTTTTTAATTATACGGGCAAAGATATTAATCTTGAATGAAATTCAGTTTTAACGATCAAATCAACACATATAGATTTCTATATAAGTAGGTGTAAATAATTGAAAATATCATATCGGTCGTGTTAAATATTGGTTATTTTTGCTGCGGTCAAAAATTAACATTTCAGTCAGTTTTGTAGCAAAAAGTGGTTCGGATGAATGTTAATGTACCAAAAATGCACAATCAATAAACAGACGACCGACTATAAATTATTATATCACATGAAAGACGCAAAAGTAATAGAACTAGAAGAGGTTGCCATTAGGTTTTCCGGCGATTCGGGCGATGGAATGCAGCTGACCGGAACTTTGTTTTCGGATACCTCGGCTTTGCTTGGCAACGACATTTCAACCTTTCCAGATTATCCTTCCGAAATCAGGGCACCGCAGGGAACTGTTGGTGGAGTTTCAGGATTTCAGGTACAATTCGGCAAAAAGAAGATCACCACACCCGGTGATTTGGCACATGTGCTGGTTGCAATGAATCCAGCAGCCATAAAGGCGAATGCAGCTTTTATGAATCCTGGTGGAACCATTATTTTTGACGTCGATTCGTTTAGTGAAAAGAATTTCGAAAAGGCACAATTCAAAACAAACGATCCGTTTGCTGAATTGAAGCTGGAAGATTACGTCAAAATTCCGGTGCCAATTACCAGCATGACCAAAGAAAGTCTGAAGGATCTGGAATTGGACAACAAGAGCGTTTTGCGGTGTAAAAACATGTTTGCACTGGGTTTAATCTGCTGGATGTTTGATCGCCCGCTGGATTACATCGAAGGTTTTATTCAGAAAAAATTTGGCAAAAAACCGGTGATTGCTGAAGCCAACCTGAAAGTTTTGCACGACGGGTACAACTATGGCATGAATATACAGCAGGCCACCCCGCAATACATTGTTCATCCGGCTCCGATTGAAAAAGGAATTTACCGCAATGTTAACGGAAACCTTGCAACTGCATGGGGATTTGTTGCCGCTGCCGAAAAAGCCGGACTTGACCTGTTTATCGGCTCCTACCCCATTACTCCTGCAACCGACGTGTTACAGGCATTGGCCGAACGAAAAGATCTGGGCGTAAAATCATTTCAGGCTGAAGACGAAATCGCCGGAATTTGTACGACTATCGGAGCTGCATTTGCAGGTCATTTGGCGGTAACTTCTACATCAGGACCCGGATTCGCCTTAAAATCGGAAGCACTCGGACTTTCGGTGATGGCCGAATTGCCAATTGTTGTGGTGAATGTTCAGCGAGGTGGCCCATCAACCGGACTTCCGACCAAAACCGAACAATCTGATTTATTACAAACTTTATACGGACGCAACGGCGAAAGTCCACTCGTGGTGATTGCTGCCAGTACTCCATCCGACTGTTTTTATTACGCTTATCTTTCTGCAAAAATAGCCCTGGAACGCATGGTTCCGGTGGTGCTTTTGACCGACGGATTCCTTGGTAACGGAAGCGAACCATGGAGAGTTCCGACAATGGACGAATTACCGCCAATTACTCCGCGTAAAGCAACCAATCCTGAATTGTTTAAACCATATCTTCGCGATCCTGAAACGCTGGCCAGAGAATGGGCAGTACCCGGAATGGAAGGCTATGAGCACCGCATCGGCGGATTGGAAAAAAATGCTGCCGGTGCAGTTAGTCACGATCCGGAAAATCACCATATCAATACAGAAATCAGGGCTGCCAAAGTTGAAAAAGTAGCTGACATGATTCCTGAACTTGAATTAGATGGCGAACCGGAAGGCGATTTGCTGGTAGTTGGCTGGGGCGGAACTTACGGACACATGATCAGTTCTGTACGTGTGATGCAGGAAGCCGGTAAAAAAGTTAGTCTTGCGCATTTCAACTACATCAAACCACTTCCTAAAAATACAGCTGAAGTTTTCAGCAAGTTTAAAAAGATCGTTGTTTGCGAATTAAATCTGGGACAATTTGCCAGCTATTTACGCGATAAAGTGCCGGGACTTCATTATTATCAGGTAAATAAAATGAAGGGATTGCCATTTTCGGTACACGAATTAGTTGAAAATTTCGAAAAAATATTGGAGGCTTAATCATGACAAAGTTTAACTATACTGCCAAAGATTTCAAAAGTGCTGCCGAAGTGCGGTGGTGCCCGGGATGTGGAGATTATGCCATTATGAACGCTGTTCAGAAAACAATGGCCGACATGGATATCGACCACAAAGATTTCGCGGTGATCTCCGGAATTGGCTGCTCTTCAAGGTTTCCTTATTACATGAGTACTTATGGATTTCATACCATTCATGGTCGTGCAACTGCTATTGCTTCAGGAGTGAAAGCTGCCAATCCCGACCTTACTGTTTGGGTGATTACAGGCGACGGCGATTCTCTGGCTATTGGCGGAAACCATTTTATTCATTTGGTTCGCCGCAACATCGACCTTAATCTGATTCTGTTCAACAACAAAATCTACGGATTGACCAAAGGACAATATTCGCCAACATCTGATCGGGGTGTAATTACCAAGACTTCGCCTTTCGGAACCATCGAAGATTCATTTGTTCCGGGACAATTGGTGCTGGGTTCGCGCGGTACTTTCTTTGCCCGTTCGATCGACAACAATGTAAAACACACCCAGGAAGTATTGGCAGATGCCGCACAGCACAAAGGAACTTCGGTTGTTGAAGTGCTGCAAAACTGTGTGATTTTCAACGACGGAATACATGATTTCGTTTCCGATCCGAAATTTCGTTCCGAACGTCAGATCTTCTTAAGAAAAGGTCAGCCAATGATTTTTGGCGAACAGGAAGACAAAGGTCTGATACTGGAAAACGGCAGACTGAAAGTGGTGAAAATCGGAGAAAACGGTATCACCCGCGACGATATTCTGGTACACAACCCTGAAGAAGATAATCTAGGCTTGCAGGTTGCACTGATAAACATGTCGCTTCCTGAATTCCCTGTTGCTATGGGCGTCATCCGTAGTGTTGAAGCTCCGGTTTACGATCAGGAAATGAAAAAACAGATTGAAAGCGTTCAGGCAAAACGAAGAGTTACCTGCATGGACGAGTTGCTTCAATCGGGCAATACCTGGACTGTTGACGGTGAAAATTGCAGCGAACCGGTTAAATTCTTCAATCAAAAATGCTTCGAAAATTGATTTATTGGGTCTATACTGGTAAGTAGAATCGAATTATATATTGCAGGGATTCCGATAGTTTTTCGCTATGGAATCCCTGTTTTTCACGGTCAAAGTTCAATTCGATCAAGTATTTTCCTGATATCCTTACGGCACGACTCTGCCAAAAACGGATCATCAACAGCCTTTTGCATCAATTCAACATTATTCCGGTTGCTCCTGAATGCTGAAAAAACCTGACTCACCGACAGACTTTCAGGATTACTCTCAAGTAATATGAATTGATCGCCTTTTTTAACCATTCCAGTTTTCAGAATTCTGACATAAACCCCGGGAAATGGTGCTTCCCAGAAGTCATCGACCATATTCTGGTCGCCAAACCTTACTCCCAGTTTAAAGCATGGCTGCCGTGGCTGACTAACCTGCACAACCGCATCACCAATCTGAAAGCGATCTCCAATTCTTATCTCTGATTCATTCAATCCTTCAACGGTAAGGTTTTCGCCAAACATGCCCCATTTCCAATCCTGATCCGGATATTTACTTTTCCAGAAAGCATAATGGTCGGCCGAATACAAATAGCAGGCTTTGTCGGTTCCGCCATGATAGCGACGATCGAGAACATGGTCGTTCACAACATCTTCAACTCCAAGAAAAATCGGAGTTTCGACTTCATGTTTAAAAATTCCGGTCTGAATCTCTTGTCCCCGCCATTCGATAAGGGCAGGTTCGGCAATGTTGGTTGAAATTATTTTCATAATTACTGTCCGTTATTTAATACTCTTCTTCGAGAATTTCCTGCACACGCCCAACCTCTCCGGTTTCGAGCCTTACTTTTATCCCATGCGGATGATTGGGTGAATTGGTCAATAAATTTTTNNCCGATCGTTTTCTTCCGTCCATTTTATCTGTTATTTATGCGCAAATGAACGAAAAAACTATACAAAATAAAAAAGCCAATCTTTCGAAAGGCTTCTTCATCTGTTTCTCCGTTTTGTAATAAATTATACAACCACCCAAATATTCAATTGCTTATCTTTTTAATGCGGCTAAATATCAAGAGATAAATACTTTAAAAACTCTTCTTTACGATGCGGATCTTTAAATACGCCACCGTATTCAGCAGTAATTGTCGAGCTGCTTTCATCCTGAATTCCACGCGACGAAACGCAAAGATGTTTTGCATCTATTACAACTGCCACATCTTCAGTTTTTAATATACGTTTTAGCTCATTGGCAATCTGCACTGTTAACCGTTCCTGAACCTGCGGACGACGGGCAAAATAATCGACTACACGATTAATTTTTGAAAGTCCGATTACCTGACCGCTTGAAATGTATGCCACGTGAGCCTTTCCAACAATAGGTAAAAAGTGATGTTCACAGGTTGAATTCATGTTTATATTTTTTTCGACCAGCATTTCGCCATATTTGAACTTATTTTCAAATACCGAAATTTTTGGACTGTTTTCAGGATTTAAACCCGAAAAAATCTCCTTTACAAACATTTTAGCAACTCGGTGAGGAGTTCCGTTTAAACTATCGTCATTTAAGTCGAGTCCTAGAACATTCATAATCTCCCTGAACTTATCTTCAATCAGCAGGATTTTTTGCTCATCGCTAAGCAAAAAAGCGTCATCGCGCATTGGCGTCTCAAGCGATGTGGCTACATGGTTATCACCGATCAGATCATGACCATTGTGATCATTATTTCGAGGCAAACTTGATCCGTTATATTTTGGTTTTGCAGTTTGCGTTTTTAAAAACCCATTGACTTTCATATTGAATCCTCCCTTTTAAAATTGTTTCTGGTATTAGAACCGTCACAATCCATTTTTGTTTAAACATTTTTAATTTTGCTTAAACATGTTTCGATATAATTTCGACTAACACCTGACTAACAGATACTTACAAATACTAAAAATTTCAAAATAAATAAAACAAATCTGTTTTGATCAGAGATTAACTAAACAGCTCAATACCGAATTGGTTCAATTTCAAGCCTTGAGTGCACCAAATAAAAAAGGGTCATCTGAAACAGACAACCCCTTAATAATAAACCCAATAAAATACTAATCACGAGAAACTAAACCAATACCTTCTACTTTTTTAAACACTTTAGGATCACCTTTATATCTTATTTTTCCAACTCCGGTAATAGTTGCATTCAACGACTCGGTTGCATAAACACTGGCAGCGCCAACACCTTCAATCCTGCAATCGGTACGTTTGGTTTTCAGATCGATGGCGTTAAGATAACCGGCTCCTGAAATGGATGCATTCAATTCATCAACAATTCCGTTAAACTCGAATTTTACGCCTCCTTCGCCAATTACTTTTAACGATTGGGCTTTCATATTCATTTCGACATTTGCACCACCTTCAACCCGCAGGTAAAAATCCTTCAGATCAACGTAACCTTTTGTCTCCAGACTTATTCCGCCCTGAATTACTAATTTATCAAGGTCTTTAAACGTAATGTATAAAACCAGCTGGTCGAAGTCGAAATGCTGCTTTTTAATCTTCAGACTAAGCGATTCGGAATCGGATTGAACATCGATATACTGGAAATTTTCTTCATCGGTTTTAATTCGCAATCCGGATTGACTGCCCTGCTCGAGAATTACCTTATAACCGCCTTCAAGATAAATTTTAGTAAATGGCTGAACCTTATAAGTCCGGGTATCAGTATCGTCCCATGGTTCGGTAACCGGCATTACCGGGACTGCAAAAAGCTTGCTTACAAGCAACCCAAGGGCAAAAATTATTGATCCAATCCGAAGAAGAAACATAGGAGTAGTTTTTTAAGTTATTTTCTGAACCAAAACTAGCTCACAAAAATGTCGAATCGATTTTCTTATCGACGAATGACCGATTTCTTTAGGTGAAACGGAAATAGTAAGGATTAACTGAATTAAGAGTTTGCATTTAAAGTTATGGTTTTGATTGAAGTTTCTTCAGGTAAAAAAGGAAGTATAAAGGCAAAAGCGTTCCCACAATAAGAATAAGCACATCAAACGCCAGAAATATTTCCTGAAGTATAAGTCGGTAGCCGAATCCAAAAAATACAGAAACGACAAGGAAGATCATAAAAAATAGAAAAGCTACTTTTCCGGTTTTTTGCAACAAAAAAGTAAGAAAAGCCCACAGAAAACCTGACCCAAATCCAAGATAGCTCATATCTAATTGACCTTCAGAAAACTTAAGGGCTCCAAAAACAATTGGAACTATCGCAAGCAAAAACAAGATTCGAAAAATACTTGCTACTAATTTCTTATGCTGATATTCGTCGGTTATGACCGGAAAAATCGTCCTGCTAAAAGCTGGTTGATATTGATATTCGGGTGCCAGCAAATCCTGCTCCGAATGAATCAGTTGGCGCTCGATGGCAATTTTAACTGCCGCATTAACAGCTGCTTCCTGATAATTCTTATGATTTCTCAATATTTCTTTTATCTGGCTATCCGAAAAAGTCAGGTATCTTTCATAAAAACCATGCGGTGCAGCTGTATCAGGATTGTTCATCAGAGTTTTTTTTTGCAAAAATAAGCCTTAAAATTTATTAACAGATAATAAAACACATATTTCGGAAATATAGGTATTTTTATGACTTGCAAATTAAAAAATTTAAAATATTGAATATGAACAATTTCGAATATCAAAATCCTGTAAAAATCATTTTTGGTAAAGGTGAAATCAACAAACTGGGGGAAAATATTCCTGAAGGTGCAAAAATACTCTTGACTTACGGTGGAGGAAGCATTTTTAAGAACGGTGTTTATGATCAGGTTAAAGCATCTGTAAAAGGCTTTGACATGATCGAATTTGGAGGGATTGAACCAAACCCACACTACGAAACCCTCATGAAGGCGGTGGAAATTGTTAAAAATGAAAACATAACTTTTCTTCTCTCGGTAGGAGGAGGCTCGGTACTCGATGGCACAAAATTTATTGCTGCTGCAGCCTGCTTTCAAAAAGGCGATCCCTGGCAGATTTTATCAAGACAATCGCCGGTTTTAGATGCTGTACCGATTGGAGCAGTTCTGACTTTGCCGGCAACAGGCTCGGAAATGAATGGAAATGCAGTAGTTACAAGAGTTGAAACAACTGAAAAACTTTCGTTCGCTTCGCAAAAGGTAATGCCGGTATTTTCTATTCTCGATCCCGAAGTAATCTTCTCGCTACCCGACACGCAGGTTGCCAATGGTATTGTTGATGCGTTTATCCATGTTATTGAACAATACCTGACATACCCGGTCAATTCACCTATTCAGGATCGGTTTGCAGAAAGTATTTTGACAACCCTGGTTGAAGAAGGCCCAAAAGTAATGGCTAACAGAACTGATTACGAAGCCGCAGCCAATTTTATGTGGAGTGCAACCATGGCGCTGAATGGACTAATTGCGGTTGGAGTTCCTCAGGATTGGGCAACTCACATGATTGGCCACGAACTGACTGCTTATCACGGAATTGACCATGCACGCACACTCGCAATTGTATTGCCGGGAGTAATGCACATTAACCGTGTTCAGAAAAAAGACAAAATACTGCAATTGGGCAAACGAGTTTGGGGTATTACTGAAGGAAATGCTGACGAAAGAATTGACAAAACAATTCAGAAAACAAAGGAATTCTTTGAATCAGTTGGGATCCCAACCAAATTACCCGATTATGGAGTTTCAACAGACACCATCGACAAAATATGTACACGATTCAAAAAACGTGGTTTTAAAATTGGCGAAAAGGCTAACCTTGGACCTGACGAAATTCGATTAATCCTTGAAGACAGGCTATAATAGCAAACCTTTCAATAATCATTTAGTTGTCATTCCTGGCAGAAAGGCAACTAAATGATTTTTCTACTGAAGCAATTCTTTGGCAGTTTCCATCGCTGTTGACGAAAAGTTGTCGCCACTTAGCATTTGGGCAATTTCTTCAATTCTTTCCTGGTCAGTAAGTTTCCGGATAGAGGTATAAGTTTGTTCGTTCTGATCGAACTTAAATACTTTGTAATGATGCTGGCCTTTGGCCGCTATTTGCGGTAAGTGGGTAATATTCAGCACCTGAACTGTTTCTGCCATCTGCGCCAGAATAACACCCATTTTAACAGCCACTTCGCCCGAAACGCCGGTATCTATTTCGTCGAAAATAATGGTCGGTAACGATTTGGTGTCGGTAATCAAAGTTTTAACAGCCAGCATTAACCGCGACATTTCACCGCCTGAAGCAACTTTTGCAATTTCCTGCAATTCCTGACTTTTATTGGCCGAAAACATGAAGCTGATTTCATCGAGTCCAGTAGTTGAAAAATCACTTAGTTTTTCGAATTTCAGTTTAAATGCAGCATTCGGAATCCCTAAATTCTGCAATACTTCAATCACTTTCATTTCAATCTGACGGGACACTGAAGTTCGTCGTTTATTCATTTGCGCGGACAAATCGGACAAAGTCGTTTTATGTACATAAATTCCTTTTTGAATCCGCTCAATTTCAATTTCGTACGAACCAATCTGTTCGATTTTGGCATTCAACTCCGCCTGAATCTCCAGCAGCTCACTCACCGATGCTACTCTGTGTTTTTGCTGAAGCGTATAAATAAGGTCGAGCCGCTGATTT
Source organism: Prolixibacteraceae bacterium (assembly GCA_003537645.1). Taxonomy (GTDB): domain Bacteria; phylum Bacteroidota; class Bacteroidia; order Bacteroidales; family Prolixibacteraceae; genus Aquipluma. The sequence continues at coordinate 6,837 of DPRM01000058.1, read as the reverse complement.
ACCTGATCAATTTTATCAGGATCGTTTTCTGTTTTATCAGCTATTACCGACGACTCCGCTGCAATATCCTTCAACTCGATGTAAACCGATTCAAGGCGGTTAAAAATCAACTCCGACTCAGGGAGAATCGACCGCAATTTCCCAAGATTATTCAGATTTTCTTTCAAAACAGCCAAAACAGAATGGTCATCTTCAGCAAGAACCTGATTCGCCTTTCCAAAAATGGCTTTTATTTCTTCGGCATGGGTAAGTTTTTCGAGTAGAATTTCCAAGACTTCCTGCTCATTCTCAATCAATTTTGCCTCGGCCAGCTGTTTAAACTGGAATTCGAAATAATCAAGATCCTTTTTCGACTGTGCAGATAATAAAAGGGTTCTGTTTAACTCCTCCTGAAGTGAAAGGTATTTCCTGAAAACTTCGGCGTATTTCTTAAGCAGTTCTTCATTTCCGGCAACCAAATCAACCAACCGAAGCTGGTAATGTTTTTCATTTAGTTCAAGATTCTGATGCTGCGAGTGAATATCAATCAGTTTCATTCCCAGATCGTGCAGTACTTTTACATTGACAGGAGTGTCGTTTATAAATGCCCTTGATTTGCCTGAAGGAGTAATTTCGCGGCGAAGAATCGTCACATCTTCATAGTCGAGTTCATTTTCAGTAAAGAAACCCTGAAGTCCATAGTTCCTGATCTCGAATATTCCTTCAGCAGTACATTTTTCCGATTTATCGCGTAAAACCGATAAATCTGCCCGCTGTCCGATAATCAGTCCGATTGCTCCCAGCAAAATAGATTTACCAGCACCGGTTTCGCCGGTAAGGATATTGAGATCACTGCTAAATTCAACATTCAGCGAATCGATGAGAGCATAATTTTTTATTGACAGCGATTTTAACACAGGAATAATTCAAAAAGGTTCTTTATGGGTAGCAGGAAAACTACCATTTCGCCGATAAAGATAATCGTTTATTCAAAATTTAAAGACCCTCTGATTTGAGTATTTTTTCGTATTTACTTCCGTTCGACGGATCGCATTCATTTAGAATTACGCTTACACGGTTTCGTTCGTCGGGGAAAGATTTCGAAAATATATTTACCAATTCATCTGATTTTGCATCAAAGAATACCTGTAAAATATATAGAGATGGACGTACCCTGAAAACTTTCTGAATCGATTTCAATGACTCTGCAATTACATTTCGACCTTCAGGCGATTTATCACTCATAATATCAAGCCCTTGACGATGATACTGGTAAATGCACGATCTAAATCCCGAATATGATTTATTCAAAATATTTTCGACAAGCCAGTACCTGTTACGTTCGCTTTCAAATGATTTCCAACCCTTTTCACGGGCATTCTGCGAGTTATTTACAATGGCCTGAGCTTTTTGATAATATTCTGTTCCACCTTCAGGATAAAAAGAATCGTAATCGATACCCAAAATGATGTAGGCATAAAATGCCAGTATATTGGTCAAATTGTCTTTATTCGAACTTTCATTAAACTCAAGAGTTTGATATTCAACATATTTCGCATGAAAATCTTTGTCTTTGATATTCAGTAAAACAGTTTCGTACGACGAGCCAAATACCGGTCGACGAACCTGTACCTGGATGCTTCCCTTAAACTCATCGGAAGAGATCTGCTCTTCAAGATTAATAAAGAAGCTGCACTCAATCCTCTCATCCATTGAGTATTGATGTTCTGTCCATTTTCTGTTATTCATAAACTCATACAAATCCGACTGCATGGTTTCGAAAACAGTTCTGTTGGCTCCCTGAATTTTCGTGGCAGATATACTAATATTGCAACGTAGTTCCTGTGCCTGCAACGAGTGGGCAACAAGCAAAACAACGATGAACATCCAAATTCTCTTCATACCGGTTTTATCTGAAAAATTAAATTATGCCTGAATTTTTCTTTTTTTCTCCATTTCAGAAACAATAGCAGCAACAATATCTGCCGCAACTTCAGTCTTTGATTTTAACTCGAAAAACGCCGGATTATTGTCTTTCCCGATCAATGTTATTTTATTGGTATCAACTCCAAATCCAGCTCCGGTGTCATTCAGAGAATTGAGCACAATAAGATCAAGATTTTTCCTTTGCAGTTTCGAATACGCATTCGAAAGTTCGTCATTTGTTTCGAGTGCAAAACCAACAAGAATCTGATTTTCAGACTTCAAACAACCCAAATCGCCCGCAATATCACTGGTAGGTTTGAGCTGAATGACAAGATCGTCTTTCTCTCGTTTTATTTTTGAATCGGAAAATGAGACGGGAGTAAAATCGGCAACTGCTGCACACATCACTGCTCCATCGGTTTCAGGAAAGATACTGACACATTTTTCGTGCATCTGTTTGGCTGATTCAACGCGAATCACCTGAATATCAGGATTTGTATTTTTAATTTCTACCGGCCCCGAAACAAGCGTCACTTTTGCACCAGCCAAAGCAAGTTCATTGGCAATGGCATAACCCATTTTTCCTGAAGAATAATTTCCGATAAAGCGCACTGGATCAATTTTCTCGTAGGTTGGACCGGCAGTAACGAGAAAGTGTTTATTCAGCAATTTTTTTTTTTGACTGAAGAATTTGACAACCTCTTCAACAATGTTTTCCGGCTCTTCCATGCGACCTTTTCCGTGCAAGCCACTTGCCAAAGCACCTTCGCCAGGCTCAATAATCAGGTTACCGTAAGAACGCAATATCTCAATATTACGCAAATTGGCCGGATGCCTGAACATATCAAGATCCATTGCAGGTGCAATTATCACCTTACATTTAGCTGACAAATAAGTAGTTATAAGCAAATTATCGCAGACCGCGCTGGCCATTTTGCCAAGAGTTGCCGCGGTTGCAGGAGCAATAAGCATCAAATCGGCCCATTGTCCCATATCCACATGCGAATGCCAGGTACCGTCGTTGGCCGAAAAAAATTCTGAAGCCACAGGCTTCCCCGATAATGCCGACATGGTAACCGGCGTAATGAACTCCTTTGCTGAAGGAGTCATCACCACCTGTACTTCAGCACCTTCTTTCACAAGGCCCCTTAAAAGATAAGCTGCCTTGTAGGCAGCTATACTTCCGGTAACCCCGAGAACGATATGTTTTCCTGATAGCCTCATAAAGGCCTGTATTATAATTCTTTGTTGCGGTTTTCCTTGGCAGGATTGCGATGATAAATCTGATCGAGTACGAATTCCTCGTAAGCAATCAAAGTTGGTTTTGGAAGTCTTTCGTAGTATTTTGAAATTTCGATTTGCTCGCGATTTTCAAAAACTTCTTCAAGGTTATCGGTATAGGAAGCGAACTCCTGAAGTTTCTGGCTCAATTCTTCTTTCATTTCAGAGGCAATCTGATTTGAACGTTTTGCCAAAATCATTACTGTTTCGTAAATGTTTCCTGTCCGGCTTTCCAATTCTCTTAAATCTCTTGAAATAGTCGTAGTTTCTGCTTTTGTTTTCTTAAAATCCATATAATCTATAAATTAGAATCACCTTTATAATTCAACAATTTTGCTGTAGTCGAATAATACCTTTCCACTTCTTTCCGGAATTTGCTTTCCGGATATTCATCGACAAAGGTAAAATATTCATCCAAAGCTGAACTCAATCGCTCACGCTTTTTTTCTTCAACACTGTTAACAGCAAGTAAATATCTTGCTTTTACCATCATATACATTAGCTCTTCACGGTATTTTGTATCCGGAAATTCTTTCAGCGACGAATTTAAAGCAACCACAGCTGCCTTATAATTGTTCAGGTCATAGTAAAGTTTTCCGCTCAAATATGATTTGTAAACCAGTTTATCGCGCAATTCAATAATCAGTCGGTTGGCCTCTTCGCCTCTGGCTGATTTCGGATATAAATTAATAAATAACTGCAAAGCATCAATGGCATTTTGAGTTACCCCCTGATCGAGCCTCGGACTGGGAGAATCCAGATAAAAGCAATAACCTACCATGAATTGCGATTCTTCAGCATATTCGCTTCGCGGAAACTCTTTCACCAATGTCTTAAAATAATGTCCGGCCATCATGTAATCTTTCATACCGAACTGACTTTTGGCGTAATAATAATATACCTTATCGGCACGACTGGTACCTCTGTATATATTAAGGAGTTCTTTTAGCAAAGTCGAAGAGCGGACAAATTCACCTTCTTCGTAATATTCAAGTGATTTTTTGTACTTGAATTCGTAATCGGTGCTTTTTACGATCTTGCTGTAATCGTTGCACGAACTTAAAAGCAGTATAAAAACAATGGCTATGGGTGCGAAATTTCTCATTTTCATTAACATGGCGCAAATATACATTTTTATCGAAATTTATCGGCCGAAAATTAGAATGTTTTCTCCGGATTACAATCCTGTTTAGTATAAATTAACAAATTTGCAGACTTCTTAAAATAATTTACATTTGCAAGGTAAATTTTAAAAACCAAATCAAGTGGATATTTTTGAAAAGCTAAGAAACAATCTGGGCGACCTGGGAAAGTATATGAAACAGGCCCACGGATATTTTGCATTCCCTAAACTGGAAGGCGAAATTGGTACTAGAATGAAATTCAGAGGGAAAGAAGTATTGGTTTGGAGCCTGAATAATTATATCGGACTTGCGAATCACCCGGAAGTTAGGGAAGCTGATGCTCAGGCATCTGCAGATTGGGGGCTTGCTTACCCGATGGGAGCCAGAATGATGTCGGGACAAACCAGCAAGCACGAAGAACTGGAGCAAAATCTAGCCGAATTTGTCGGAAAGCAAGACGCCTTCCTTCTTAATTTTGGTTATCAGGGAATGGTTTCGATTATTGATGCGGTTTGTGGCCGTAACGACGTAATCGTTTATGATTCGGAATCGCATGCCTGTATCCTCGACGGAGTTCGCCTGCACATGGGTAAACGTTTTGTTTATGCCCACAACAACATGGAAAGCCTCCGTAACATGTTACAAAAGGCAACACGTCTTGCTGAAAAACAAAAAGGCGGTATTTTAGTAATTACCGAAGGTGTATTCGGAATGTCGGGCGACCTTGGCAAACTGGATGAAGTTGCCAAATTCAAAGATGAATTCAATTTCCGCTTGCTTGTTGACGATGCTCACGGTTTTGGAACAATGGGTGCAACCGGTGCAGGAACTGCCGAACATTTCGGGGTATCCGACAAAATTGACCTGCTTTTCGGAACATTTGCCAAATCGATGGCCGGAATCGGCGCATTTGTAGCTGGCGACGAAGATATCTGCAACTACCTGCGTTACAACATGCGTTCACAAACATTCGCAAAGTCGTTGCCAATGCCTATGGTTATTGGAGCATTAAAGAGACTCGAACTTTTACGCACCAAACCCGAACTACGCGAAAAACTCTGGTACATTGTCGGAGCATTGCAAAGCGGTTTGAAAGAACAAGGATTCGATTTGGGTGCCACCAATTCGTGCGTTACCCCGGTTTATTTTACTGGTGGAGTTGGCGAAGCAACAAGCGCGGTAATGGATCTTCGCGAGAACTACAATATTTTCTGCTCAGTGGTAGGTTACCCGGTTATTCCAAAAGGTTTGATTATGCTGCGTCTGATTCCAACTGCCCTGCATACTTTGGAAGATGTGGAATATACCATCAAAGCATTTTCAGAAATAAGAAAAAAACTTCAGGAAGGAAAATACAACACCTCACAAATTCCTTCTATTATCGAATAAAAAATTTCAAAGAAAAACCATTCCTCCGGGGATGGTTTTTCTTTTTATCTTTAAACTCGAATTTTGCCTCTTTAGCTCAGCTGGTAGAGCAGCTCATTCGTAATGAGCAGGTCGTGGGTTCGAGTCCCATGAGAGGCTCAAATTCAATTTGCAGAGACAATTTCAATATTAATGGTTCTGCCATTCTTTAAATACAAAATAGCACCTCCTCAGGTTTTCCTGATTCTACATCATTCTAATTGGTAAAACTAAAATCCCAAATAAATTGCAACTTATTTGAGTTGCGATATATCAACCCAATTTTTTTCTAAAAAAAGTTTGCTGCTATTTTGAAAAAACTACTTTTGCACGGTCAATTTTCCGACCAAATTATCTATATATCTAAATATGGAAAGTGAATCACTGATTCTGTTTTTTATCATCGCCCTCGTTCTTGTTGGAGGAGCGATTATTTTCGCCACCCTGGCAGCACCAAAATCATTTAACCCTGCAAAATCGGAACCTTACGAATGCGGTATTCCATCGGAAGGCCCCGCCTGGATCCAGTTCAACGTGGGTTATTATTTGTTTGCCATTATTTACCTGATTTTCGATGTCGAAACCGTATTTCTCTTCCCCTGGGCAGTGGTGATGGGTGAGATTGGAATCAGGGCATTTGTAGAAATCATCATTTTCTTTTTCGTACTGGGTCTCGGACTTTTGTATGCATGGAAAAAAGGAGCATTAAAATGGGTATAGGAATTAAATCAATGGAATATGAGGATTTTGGTGACAATGAGTCGCTCGAATTGCTCAAGAAAACCGGAGGAAACGTGTTTTTGTCCAGTATCGATAGCCTGCTTAACTGGGGCCGGTCGAATTCAATCTGGCCACTCACCTTTGCCACCAGTTGTTGCGGTATTGAAATGATGGCTGCCGGAGCATCGCGTCACGATTTTGCCCGTTTCGGGATTGAAGTTTACCGCGCATCGCCCCGCCAGGCCGACGTAATTGTAGTTGCCGGTACAATCGTTCACAAAATGGTTCCGGTACTGAAGCGTTTATACGATCAAATGCCCGATCCGAAATATGTAATTGCAATGGGTGCCTGTGCCGTTTCCGGAGGGCCATTCTTTTACAATTCATATTCGGTGGTTCG
>DPRM01000074.1 GCA_003537645.1 Prolixibacteraceae bacterium | reverse complement strand
GTACCACCAACTCGTGCGTATCTGTAATGGAAGGTAATGAGCCTATTGTTATCCCCAATAACGAAGGCAAACGCACAACTCCGTCAATCGTGGGTTTTGTTGAAAACGGTGAACGCAAAGTTGGTGACCCTGCTAAACGTCAGGCAATTACCAACCCTGCAAAAACAGTTTATTCGATCAAACGGTTAATGGGCGAAAGCTACTCGAACCTGACAAAAGAAATTCAGCGTGTTCCTTACACGGTAGTTCAGGGCGATAACAATACACCACGTGTAGTTATTGAAGACCGCAAATATTCGCCACAGGAAATTTCGGCCATGGTACTTCAGAAAATGAAGAAAACTGCTGAAGACTATTTGGGTCAGGAAGTTACCGATGCAGTAATTACTGTTCCGGCGTATTTCAACGACTCACAGCGTCAGGCAACCAAAGAAGCCGGTGAAATTGCAGGTTTGAATGTTCGTCGTATCATTAACGAACCAACTGCTGCTGCGTTGGCTTACGGATTGGATAAAATGCACCGCGAAATGAAAATCGCAGTATTCGACCTTGGTGGCGGTACTTTCGATATTTCTATCCTTGAATTGGGCGAAGGCGTGTTCGAAGTGAAATCAACCGATGGTGACACACACCTTGGTGGTGACGATTTCGACCAGACCATTATCGACTGGTTGGCTGCTGAATTTAAAAACGACGAAGGAATTGATTTACGTCAGGATCCGATGGCTTTACAGCGTTTGAAAGAAGCTGCCGAAAAAGCTAAAATTGAACTTTCAAGTTCAACTCAGACCGAAATCAATCTGCCATATATTATGCCGGTGAATGGCATTCCAAAGCACTTGGTAAAAACATTGACCCGCGCTAAATTCGAACAATTAGCCGACAAATTGATTCAGGCTACCATGGAACCTTGCCGCAAAGCATTGAAAAATGCAGGTTTACAGGCAAGCGACATCGACGAAGTTATTCTGGTAGGCGGATCAACACGTATTCCTGCCGTTCAGGAAAAAGTACAGCAGTTATTCGGAAAAGCTCCTTCAAAAGGTGTAAATCCTGACGAAGTTGTTGCGATTGGTGCAGCTATTCAGGGTGGTGTGTTAACCGGCGAAGTAAAAGATGTGTTGTTGCTCGACGTAACTCCACTTTCGCTTGGTATTGAAACGATGGGTGGCGTAATGACCCGTTTGATTGAATCGAACACCACTATTCCAACCAAAAAATCAGAAACATTTACCACTGCTTCTGACAATCAGCCATCGGTTGAAATCCACGTGCTGCAAGGCGAACGCCCAATGGCAAACGGAAATAAAACCATCGGCCGTTTCCACCTCGACGGACTTCCACCAGCAATGCGCGGAGTTCCACAGATTGAAGTGATGTTCGACATTGATGCCAACGGTATTTTGCATGTAACTGCCAAAGATAAAGCTACCGGCAAAACTCAGTCGATCCGTATTGAGGCATCTTCAGGTTTGACTGATGCTGAAATCAAACGGATGCGCGACGAAGCTGCTGCCAACGAAGCATCTGACAAAGCAGCCCGCGAAAAAGTTGACAAACTGAACCAGGCTGACAGTCTGATTTTCCAGACCGAAAAGCAGCTGAAAGAGTTTGGAGATAAATTGCCAGCTGATAAAAAAGCTCCGATTGAAGAAGCTCTGGGTAAACTGAAAACTGCTCATGCATCGCAGGATATTGCTGCAATTGATGCTGCAACTGCCGAACTGAATGCCGTATTCCAGGCTGCATCGCAGGAAATGTACAATGCTCAGGCCGGTGGCGCACAAGCTGATCCAAATGCAGGTCAGCAGGCCAATGCAGGCGGAAGCAACAAACAGGACGGCGAAGTAACTGATGTTGACTTTGAAGAAGTGAAGTAAAAAAAGTCGGAAGACCGAAGTACAAATAGATATTTTAAAGCCCTGTCGGAATTTCCGGTGGGGCTTTTTGCACTCTAGCAGTGCTATTTTTATCGAAATACGCACTGCTAGAGTGCAATGTTTATTATCTTTGTCCAAAATAAACCATTTATGGACAAATTATTTGAACAGTTTCAGAAGCTTTTAAGAGAAACAGATACCGGTTTCATCCGCTACATTTATGCTGAAATGAACTGGAAAAGTCGTATGATTGGACTCACCGGGCCTCGTGGAGTTGGGAAAACTACTCTGGTTCTACAGCATATTAAAAAAAATCTGAATTCTGCGGAGACGCTTTATGTAACTGCGGAGGATTTTTATTTTGCCAACAATAGGCTGATTGACTTAGCTGGTGATTTTGTAAAGCGCGGCGGGAAATACCTTTTTATAGATGAAATTCATAAATATAAAGACTGGTCCAAGGAACTAAAACTGATCTATGATTACCATCCGGAACTGAATGTGGTATTTACCGGTTCATCTGTTCTGGATATCAAAAAAGGTGCCTCAGATTTAAGTCGCAGGGCTGTAATGTACAATATGCAAGGTTTATCCTTCAGAGAGTATTTGCAATTGTTTCATCAAATAATTGTGAAGCCGTATTCTTTGGAAGAGATTTTGGATCATAAAGCCGAACTTCCCGGAGTAAAACATCCATTGCCTTTTTTTGAAGATTATCTGAAAAGAGGCTATTATCCATTTGCATTAGAGGAAGGCTTTGATTTAAAGTTGCAACAAATTGTTAATCAAACTCTAGAGACAGACATTCCATTGTATGCTGGCATGAATGTTTCTACCGGTCGGAAATTGAAACAATTGCTGGCCATTATTGCTAAAAGTGTTCCATTTAAGCCCAATATGACAAGTATTGCAGCCGCACTTTCTGCTAGCAGAAATAACATAACCGATTATTGCCTGTTTATTGAAGAAGCCGGAATGATAGCACAACTAAGGGATTCTACAGGAGGAATAAGGGGGTTGGGAAAGGTCGATAAGATTTATCTTGACAATACTAATCTGATTTACAGCTTAGCCAACGACATCTCAAATACGGGAAACATAAGAGAAACGTTTTTTCTGAATCAGCTTAGAGTAAAGTATGACGTAATAGTTTCCCCTGTTGCAGATTTTCTGATTGGCGATTACACGTTTGAAGTAGGTGGAAAAAATAAAGGATCGAAGCAAATCCAAGGCATTGATAAAGCGTTTATCGTAAAAGATGATATTGAACTGGGATATTTGAACACGATTCCTCTTTGGCAGTTTGGGTTAACTTACTAATTTTTCTATATTGGTTAAGCGCTACATAAATTATTCCTTACGAATTGAAAAAGAGCCCTCGAAAGTCCAGAAATTTTCTAGCGGATATCCCGATTTTAAAACATTTTTTCGGTACAGTTCAATCGAATCGTTGTAAGTAAAATCACTATCCATCAAATGTTTTATACCCTCGATGATGTCGGAGATTTTTTTATCGAGTTCCGTTGTACTCATACAAACAACCGGGTTCCCGCTTTTCATTTCAGCAACACATTCTTCTTTCATTCCGGTATAACATGGATATTTTTTGCATGAAGGCAATACGTTGTAAAACCTGATGTGATTATAAAAGTATTCGGGCCATCGTGCTCCTGATATTGAAAGCCAGGGAGTATTAACGCAACTTGCCAGAAATGCAAATCCTGAATGCGGAGATATCAATAAATCACAATATTCAAGCAAAGCAATTTGGTTTACTATTCCGATATCGAAACAGTTCTCAATATTATTAATTTCAGTTAGAATCATATTGACATCTTCATCTGTAAAAGTATATGATTCCGACCTGTTCCCATTTTTACTTTTTGCACCGGTCATATAAAACCGGACATCGGGAAAACTCTTTGTCACCGATTCCATCATTTTTACCCACCATCTCACTCCGGGATAAATCCGGTCGGCATTGCTACCTGCCGGTAAGATGCATATTTTAAGTCCGTTGTGATTGAATTTCGTCCTAAATTCTTTTGCATTTTCAGGCAATTCAAACCTCATCTCAGTATCAAACTTAATGGGTGGCATATTTTCGTGTTGGGGAAAAAACCGGTTCCCTTTCCATATTCCTGCCCGAAGATATTTTATGATTGTTTCGTTTGCCGACTTCAGTTCCTCGCTATATGAGTTAAGACTGTGCATCAGTCTGTCGTCAGACACCACAAAATCCCAATTTGCCGGAATCGCTTCCAGACATTTTGCCTGCAATCCGCATTCTGCCAGCTCCTTAACATCGGCAATGTAAATTTTTTCTATCCAGGGACAAAGCGCACCAATTTCGTAAGGCATTTCCGAATTCAACAGCACAGATATTTTTAATTCACTGTCAGCTTCAAAATAATCCCGTGCAATTTTTAATCCTTCAAGTGCATGTCCTACAGGCCGGTAATAGACCCAATTTACCAATAAAGTCCTTGTCATATTTCTGATTTATGAACCAAAAAATTAGTTTTACTCCAGTAAGCAGGTGACTTAAAGTCACCTGCTTACTAAGCTATTTTATCCTGATTTTAGTATCGAGCCCAACGCCATCTGGCTTTCGCTTCATCCGCTCCGGAATGTTAGTCAATATTGCTTCTTTAAATACCTGCACCAGTTTTTCTTTGCTATGCAGACGCGACAATGCCAGACTTATTTCACGAAAAGGAGCAGGAGTGGTTATCGGTTTCACCATTTCCTCCAGTTCTGCCGGAATGCTGATCGTTGCCAATTCAGGAATAAATGTAATTCCGTTTTTACTTTCCACAATACGGCGCAGCGACTCAATGGAATTGGAAACATATCGCAACTGTCCTGAAAATTCAGGAGTACTTACCGGACAAATGGCATTTACCTGATTCTGAAAACAGTTTCCTTCGCTCAAATACCATAATTCATTCTGATTAATTTCACTCGCATTCACTTCGTCAAGCTCAAAAAACGGGTGGGCATCCGACACGTATAAAAAGAACTTCTCGTAAAAAAGCGGTTCAAATTTGGCAGGGGCGTTTAAAGGAGTCGATAAAATTCCGGCGTCCAGTTCGCCCCGGTTAAGCCGCGAAATAATTTCTTCGGTCACAATTTCCTGAATTTCGATTTGCAGTTCAGGATAATTGCGGTTAAGCTGACCAATGAAAAGCGGAACCAGATAAGGCGACAGTGTTGGAATGATACCTACCCGAAGTAATCCTTTTATCTGGCTGCTTAGTTCCAGACTTAGATTGTTCAGCGATTCGGTCATCAACACAATTTCGCGTGCCTTTACTACAAACAATTCACCTTCCGGAGTTAATTCAAAGGGTTTTCGGCTGCGGTCGATGATTTTAAAATCCAGCTCGTTTTCCAGGTTCTGAATCTGAAGACTTAATGCCGGCTGGGTTAAACCAAGCTTTTGTGCTGCTGCAGAGAAACTTCCTGCTGCAACCGTTTCCAAAACGTATTTAAACTGATTAAAAGTCATCTTCAGTATAAGTATAATTAATAGATGTATAAAAATAATAAATATATCTGATGGTATCTTTGAATCATCAAAATAAAATAATAACAAACCAAAAAATCATAGAAAAATGAAAACTTCAGTAGAAAACACCACAGTAGCCAACGCGGTAAGCGAACAGTTAAATCAGTTATTGGCCGACTATCAGATTTATTATCAGAACTTAAGAACCTTACATTGGTATGCCAGAGGACGAACCTTTTTCGCGCTTCATGGCAAGTTTGAAGATTATTATAACGAAGCCTCGGAAGTGGTTGATGAATTGGCTGAACGGGTTTTAATGTTGGGCGGAAAACCAACTCATTCGTTTGCTAAATATATTCAGGAAAGTCGATTGGCAGAAACCGAAGCCATCTCGGACGGAACCGCAGCCGTGAATGTTGTTTTGGCAAACAGCGAACAGTTGCTGAATGCTGTAAAAGAAACGTTTAAACTGGCCGGAGAAGCCGAAGATGAAGGAACTGTTGCCCTGTTGAGCGGATTGATAGGAAGTACCGAAAAACGAATTTGGATGTTGAAATCGTTTCTTCAGTAAATAATAAAAGGGGAAAGACCAGAGTGTAAATGAGGTCTGATAGCAATGGCTCTGCCGGATTTCCGGCTGGGCTTTTTGTTTTTATTTCAACTCTTTCCGGTAACAAATGCTGTCTTCCATACCCACATATTGCCCGTAGTTTTCGGTGCGTAAATAGCCGGCGCGTTCGTACAGGCGATGGGCTTCTACCTGGCGGCGGCCGGTTTCGAGTACTGTAGCCGTGAATCCTTCTTCCGCTGCCCATTTCTCCAACTCCTGAAGCATTCGCGCTGCCAATTGCCTGCCACGCATTTCAGGGAAAACAAACATGCGTTTAATTTCTACTGCGCTTTCGTTAAACTTTTTGAAACAACCACAGCCAACGGGTTTGCCTTCAGCATAAACTACAATGGCATGTTTGATGTTGTCAATTTTATTGTACTGGTCGTATTGCCGCTGAATGTCACCGTTTCGAATATTAAGATCTTCGTCGAGTGCATTGACAAGGTTCCTGAAAACCTGATTATCGCTGGTAGTTCGTACAATTTCAATCGAATAAGTCTGCATATCATTTATTTTTTCAGGCCTAAAAATAGGCATAAAAAGCATGTCCGAAAATGGAATTTTGAAATCTATTCAGGCCAAATAAATCTGTAACTTTGTGCTGAATAAATACAAGGAAGATATGCGTGTACTGGTGATTTACTTTTTACTTCTGATTTCAGGAAATGTTATGGCCCAAAATGCGATTAATCAGCTTGATGCAATGGGGAGAAAGCAAGGTTTCTGGACAAAGAAAGATGCTGCCGGCAAACTATTATATCAGGCAACTTTTAAGGACGACAAACCGGTGGGCGAGATGAAGCGATTTCACCCCAACGGAAAAATAAAAGCCGTATTGAAATTTATTGATGGCAGTGAACTCTCGGATGTGAATCTGTTTGACGAAGCTGGACGAATGATTGCGCAGGGCAAATACTCCGGACAAAATAAAACCGGAGAATGGAGCTACTTCCAGGATTCGAAAATTATTTCAACAGAGACTTATCTGAACGGACAAAAAAGCGGAATTTCCAAACGATTTTACAAAACCGGTGAATTACTCGAAGAGTCGAACTGGCTGAACGATCAATTGCACGGAGTTTATCGGTCATATTTTCAGGATGGAAAACCAAATCTGGAATGTAGTTATTCCGCAGGAAAACGGAATGGATCATTTAAAATCTGGTTCCCCAATGGTTCTCCAGAGCTTGATGCTTTTTACACCGACGATGTACGCGATCTGGATTGGAAATATTTCGATGAAACTGAAAAGCTCCGATATGTGCTGAAATACAAACTTGGCGAACTGCTAAATCCTGAAGTTCAGGATAGTATTGACAGGCAAAAGTCTGATATCCTTCAATTGAAAGATGAAAATATTCCTGATCCGGAAAAGTTTATTCAGGATCCGGCAGAATATATGCGGTTGATGAGAATCCGTTAAACGAACAGTTATGAAACGAATGCTGCTCCTTTTGTTGGTTTTTGTACTGGTCGATTTTCAATCGTTTGCCCAAAGTACTCCCAAAAGTTACTATTGGGTTCAACTGAAGGATAAAAAAGGAACGCCTTTTCAGATCAGTAATCCTGAAGCATTTTTGTCGCAACGGGCCATCGACAGAAGAATGAGGCAGCACATTGCCATCGACGAAACCGATTTGCCCGTTTCTCCGGTTTACATTGATAGCCTCAAAAACCGCGGACTGGAAATTTTTCACACTTCTAAATGGTTAAACGGGATCACTGTCAGAACTGCTGATACAGCCCTGATACAGAAAGTTGCAAGTTTGCCGTTTGTTGCCTCGGTTCAGTTAACGCGTCCGGCAAGTACATTGAAGTCGGCTATAAGTAAGTTCCGCGAAGACGAACTGAATGCAGAAATCGATCCTTCGACTTATGGAATTGCCATTACACAATTGACTCAGCTTAACGGACAATACCTGCACAATCAGGGTTTCAGAGGAAAAGGAATACAGATAGCCGTTCTCGATGCCGGATTCTGGCATGTGAATCAAATTGCTGCTTTCGATAGTCTTCGTCTCACCAACAGAATACTTGGAACCCGCGATTTTGTTGATCCGTATTCCGATATTTATCAGCAACATACGCACGGCATGAGCGTACTTTCGTGTATGGGCGGCAATCTTCCAGGAAAATTAATTGGCACTGCTCCTGATGCTTCGTATTTCTTAATCCGGACAGAACAAGATCCGACAGAATACCTGATTGAGGAAGATAACTGGGTTGCAGGCGCTGAACTGGCTGATAGCGTGGGCGTTGATGTAATAAATTCATCACTGGGTTATGGCGATTTTGACGACCCCGCAATGAGTCATTCGTACAGCGATTTAAATGGTAAAAAGACACGGATAACCAAGGCGGCAAATATGGCTTTCAGTAAAGGCATTCTGGTATTCAACAGTGCCGGAAACGAAGGTGCAGGAGGAATTAAAGCGCCATCGGATGGAGAAAATGTGATTGCGGTTGGAGCAGTCGATAAATATGGAGTCCGGGCTTCATTCAGTTCGGTTGGCCCGGCTTATGGTGGAGCTGTAAAACCCAACGTGGCTGCAATGGGGGCTTCAACCTTTTTGGTGACCAGTGGCGGTGCATTGTGGTACTCAAGCGGAACCTCTTTTTCTTCGCCGGTTTTAGCCGGAATGGGAGCGTGTTTGCTGCAAGCCAATCCGTATGCAAATGTAAAACAGGTGAAAATGGCCATCGAGCAAAGCGGGCATCAATACAGTAACCCCGATTCGCTGCTGGGTTATGGTATTCCTGATTTTGGGAAAGCTGATAAATATTTGAAAGTAAATAGTTTAAATAGTCAAATTTCGGAACAATCGTGGTTTGTTTCTCCCAATCCGTTCACCGATTATCTTCTCGTTAAAAATATTAATTCGGGCTCCGCCGAAAATTGTGTAATCAGCATCTTCAATCTTCAGGGAATTCAGCTCTGGCAGTCAGCATTCAAAACTTCAGAACAAATTTTACTGAATAATCTTTCTATCTTGCCCGACGGTTTTCTAATCCTGACCATTCGTTCAGGAGGAAAGGAAGAACGGTTTAAACTGATTAAGACCGAACGATGAGTGATCAGCAACTTTCTCTATTTGAATTACAGCGACAAGTAAAAGGTAGCCTTGATGACACTTTTTCGCGGCCGGTTTGGGTGAAGGCCGAAATCAGCGAAATGACTGTGAATCGCAGCGGTCATTGTTATCTCGATCTGGTAGAGACAGAACAAGGTACCGACACTGTAGTTGCCCGTTGCCGCGCTACCATCTGGTCCTATACTTTCCGAATGCTCAAACCGTATTTCGAAACTACTACCGGACAGGCTTTTACTGAAGGGCTGAAAGTATTGCTGCAAGCCAAAGTTGAATACCACGAGGTGTATGGTTTTAGCCTGAATATTCGCGACATCGATCCGGTTTATACGCTGGGCGATATGGCCCGGCAACGACGCGAAATCATCCGCAGGCTTCAGGAAGATGGTGTTTTTGAAATGAACAAAGACCTGGAGTTGCCATTGGTTTCGCAACGGATAGCCATCATATCGTCGCCTACAGCCGCCGGGTTGCAGGATTTTTTAGATCAGTTGCACAACAACCCGCATCAGTTTGTTTTTTACACCCGACTTTTCCCGGCGGTGATGCAGGGCAACGAGGCTCCACGCAGCATTACCAATGCGCTCGACCAGATTTATGAATACGAAGACTGGTTTGATGTAGCGGTAATTATTCGTGGTGGTGGTGCGCAAATCGATCTGGCCTGCTTCGACCAGTACG
Source organism: Prolixibacteraceae bacterium (assembly GCA_003537645.1). GTDB lineage: Bacteria > Bacteroidota > Bacteroidia > Bacteroidales > Prolixibacteraceae > Aquipluma. The sequence continues at coordinate 2,004 of DPRM01000074.1, read as the reverse complement.
AACTGGCGTTCAATGTAGCGCAGTTTCCGCTTCCGGTGATAACAGGTATTGGCCACGATAAGGACGATACTGTGATTGATATGGTGGCGCACACGCGCATGAAAACGCCCACTGCGGTAGCCGAATTTCTGATTTCGGGCGCCTTGCAATTTTCGCAGCAATTAGGCGAACTCGAAAAGCACTTTACCGAACTGATTACTGATCAGCTCGAAGAAAATAAAAACCGGTTGAACGATGCTGCCGATCAGTTGAGCTTACTGGTAAACCAATTGATTGCGAAACAGACAAACAGATTGGATATTGCCCGCATTCACCTTGCAAACCGCTCGGCAGCTTTCCTGAAAAACCAGTTTTCGGACTTGAAACAATTAACTTCCACTACAAAAAACCATACCAACAGGTTTGTTGGGCGCCAAAATCTTATGCTGATACAGTCGGGCAATAAGTTGAATTACACCTTCAGGGAACAAATTATAAACAACAAAAACCTGCTGAAACAATACCAGAAACTGATTAAAATACGAAGTCTCGAATCTGTCAGGACTGAAAAGAAAAATATAAATCTGATTCAGGAAAAGCTTCGGCTGATCGATCCTCAAAACATTTTGAAACGTGGATATTCACTGACAATGATGAATGGAAAGATTCTGAAATCGGTACTGTTGCTTAAAGAAGGCGATCGGCTCGAAACACAGTTGCGCGACGGAAAGATTGAGAGCACAGTAGAAAAGACTATAAAAAGCGAAAAGTAATATTTATGCACGGAAAACTTATCATATTTTCAGCGCCTTCGGGTGCAGGTAAAACTACCATTGTACGCCATTTGCTCGACCGGAATTTGAACCTCGAATTCTCTATATCGGCCACCAGTCGCGGAATGCGGCACACCGAAACCAACGGGAAGGATTATTATTTCCTTACTCCGGAAGAGTTCAGGAATAAAATTGACAACAATGAATTTCTGGAATGGGAAGAAGTTTATCAGGGAACTTATTACGGAACACTGAAATCAGAAGTTGAACGAATTCGCTCGGCCGGAAAGAATGTTGTTTTTGATGTGGATGTGGTGGGCGGATGCAACATCAAGAAATATTATGGCGACGAAGCTTTGGCAGTTTTCGTGCAACCTCCTTCGGTGGAGGAATTGCGTAACCGACTGGTTTCGCGCTCGACTGACTCGATGGACGTGATTGAAAAGCGCGTTGCAAAAGCCGAATACGAATTGACTTTTGCCAATCAGTTCGACCGGATAATTGTAAATGAAGATCTTGCAAAAGCTTTTGAGGAAGCAGAAATGTGCATTCAGGAATTTATTGCTTTGTAAAGTTGATAAAAGTTTAAAAGTGGCAGAATGCAAAAACAACTTCAGCCTTCTGCCTGAAAACTTCTAACTTTAAACGAAAAAATCATGATTAAAACCGGACTCTACTTTGGCTCTTTCAACCCAATTCATGTCGGACACATGGCAATCGCAAACTTTATGGTCGAATACACCGACATCGATCAGCTTTGGTTTGTGGTGAGTCCGCAAAATCCATTAAAAAAGAAGAAAACATTACTCGACGATTATCAGCGGTTGGAGCTTGTAAACCGTGCTATTGGCGACGATCTTCGCTTCCGGGCTTCCAAGGTTGAGTTCAATCTGCCCAAGCCATCTTATACAATCGACACGCTGGCCTACCTTACTGAAAAATATCCTACGCACCAGTTTTTTATCCTGATGGGCACCGACAATCTGGATAACATTCACAAATGGAAAAATGCAGATGTACTACTGGCAAATTACGATATCATTGTGTATCCGCGACCGGGTTTCAAGCCCGAAAGTGCAGTGAAGTACCCCCGCGTGCAGGTTGCCAACGCCCCGCTCATGGAGATTTCATCCACTTTTATCCGCGAATCGATCAAAGCTGGCAAAGACATCCGTCATTTTCTACCATATCGTGCCTGGGACTATTTGCAGCAAATGAATTTCTATAAAAAATCATTATTGACCGACTAAAA
>DPRM01000108.1 GCA_003537645.1 Prolixibacteraceae bacterium | reverse complement strand
ACCATAAACACCCAAAAAGGCGTAGCCGGATCCATGATGGCAAGTCCGATTCCAATAACAGGGATTAATTTAAGGATAGTCGCAAATGTTACAATATTCCGTGTACCATAAATGGGCAACAAAAAAGTGTGAATAATCCGCAGGGTTCCTCCTGCAAGACCTGGCATGGCAGCTAACCAGAACAATTGGCTGGTTGTAAATTTAAAGCCAATTCCGGGAAGTTTCACAACTATCACACTCATCATAAACCAGGTTGCAAATGAGAATATCAAGGTCAGAGTCGTGATTGTGAGTGTTTTCCATGCAATTTTTTTTCCGGTAGATTCCCAGAATTGCGGGTTCTCCACATTCCAGTTTTCAATCATTGCTGCCATATTTGGGTTTTTTTATTGTTTTTTATTGGGTGTCAATTGTCATTTTGGGTGGTGGGTTGTCTTCCAGGTTTAATTTCTGAACCACATTATACATCCAGATTAGACAAATGGCCGACAGGAAGAACATAAACATCCAGCAACTTGTCCATAAACCGGTACCTTCGAGCAGATAGCCAAAAATAATCGGGCATACGAAACCGCCCAGACCGCCGATCACGCCAACCATTCCGCCAACCACGCCCACTTCATTCGGAAAATAATCGGGAATAAGCCGGTAAACTGCCGCCTTCCCAATTCCCCAGATGCTTCCAATCAGGAATACCAACACAACAAAAATCCAGACATTAGCCTGAAAGTAAATCACCGAATTCCCTTTTACGATGAGCTGATTTTTTTTGACCTGATCGCCTACTTTTACAATTGGTTCCTGCCAAACTTCTTTGGTTGGAAAAATGAGCATATCGGTATCCATCTGATTCATCTTTCCACTTTTCTGATGAAGCTTATAGTCAATATTTCCAACCTTGACGGTCGATTCAGTGACTTCTGTTACCGTTCCGGGAATTTTTGCGTTGATGCCTCTTCCGGGAGAATGAACTTCCATTTTAGGTACAATCAGCATAAAACAGATAATCAGCGATGAGCCTAAAACCCAAAACATCACTTTTCGACCACCAAATTTATCCGACATCCAGCCGCCAACCGCTCGGATCAATCCTGAAGGCAGACTGAATGCAGTGGCAAAGAATCCGGCTGTGACCAGCGGCAGGTAATATACGTTGGTAAAATAGGGAACCAGCCATTGCGAGAATGCAACGAAGCATCCGAAAACAAGGAAATAATACAATCCGAACCGCCACACTCTCACACTTTTTAGTGGCTTCAACATCTGCCTGATAGTTTTCCCGGTCGATTGCGGTTTTTTATTTTTTGTAAACAGAAGGAAAACAACTCCCATAATGACCAGTGCAGCAGCATAAATGATTGGCAGGGTTCTCCATCCTTCTAAGTATTCACCGTGGTTAGTCAGGTTATTCAGGATAGATGGGGCAAGCATGGTTGTAATTGCCGCTCCGGCATTTCCAGCGCCGAAAATACCGAGCGCCGTGCCCTGCCAGTTTTTAGGATACCAAACTGAGGTAAAGGCAATTCCAACAGCGAATCCTACGCCAGTAAGCCCAAAACCAAAGCTACACAAGGCAAAGCTGAAAAAGCTGTTGGCCTGTGAGAGGAAAAACATGGGAATGGCGCACAGCAAAAGCAGGATTCCAAAAACCGGTCTTCCTCCATACTTGTCGGTTAATATTCCGGCTGGCAGACGAAATATAGATCCTGTCAATACAGGAATACCCAGCAGCCAGCCAATTTCAACCGGTCCCCAGTCAAAAACCTGATTTCCGGCCAAAAAAGTGACCAGTACTCCATTTAACATCCAACAAGCAAAACAAACCGTAAAGGCTATGGTATTAAGCGCAAGTATCCGGTGAGCCCTTCCTGTTACTACAGCTTCCATCGGTGAAATATTATTAGTTATTGACTGGTTTAACGCCTTCCCGGGTATTCTTTGAGGTGCGCATTGCTTTCTGGTCGCGGTTCCAGATAACCAACAGATAGTTTCTCCACAGATAGGCCAACGGATACACCAGAAAGTGCATCAGCCGCGTAAATGGGATGAGTCCGATAAACACAAAAGCCGAAATCGTATGTATTTTAATGAGCCACGGCATACTTACAATAACTGCCTGATCGGGCATAAAAATAAGTAGTGAGCGTAAATACGGAACCAGCGATGATGCGTACCAGCTAATTCCCCACCGGTGAAAATAAGCTACCAGCAAGCCTGTAATTACCTGGGTAAGAATGATGAAATACACTACCAAATCCATTTTTGACGTAACCAGGTGAAGTCGTTTCACCTGAATCCTTCGCTTGATAAGAAGCACAATTCCGGCCAGAGTAAGCAAGCCGAAAGCAAATGCTGTAACTTCGATAATCATCATCCACAGAGGCGTTAATGTGATAACTATAATTGATTTGGGAATTAGAAACCCAATAATGTGCCCCAAAAGCAGCACTACAATTCCGGAGTGAAAAAGGCGGCTGCCCCAAAACAGTTTATCCGATTCGAGAAACTGTGACGAATGGCTGGTTACTGAATATCCATAATACTTGTACCTTAAAATACTGCCAATCAGAAAAATGAAAATGGCAGCGTAAGGCAATCCGATGAGTAGAAATGAATCAATCATAGCTTTGGTTTTAATATTTTTTGGTTTTGAGTTTGGTGAAATCCATCCCACACGAATATGCTCCGGCACATTCAATCTCGTGCTGGTTGATCTGGTAAGGCACAAATGCTGAATCTTTAAAATCGGTTTCCAGAACCAGAACCAGCAGTTTTAGCAAGCCCTTGTAACTGTTTTCTTCAGTCCTGAAGTTTTCAAGCATGTGTTTCAGGGCCGGAAGTACCATCGAAACCACCAGCTCTTCCCTGAACAATTGATCTTCAATTTTCGGCAGCAGGGTGAGCACATTGGGCAAATGATCGGCAAACTCGGTTCCGCAGTCGTTGCCGGCTTTCAGCTGTTCGCTTTTCATGTTCAACAGAAACTGTCCGCGTTTGGATTCCTCACCAAACAAAACATAGCCAATATCGAGGTAACAGGCCGCATTCACGTCGAAGGTGCGGATGTAATATTCCTGAAGCTCACTGACATGTAGGGATGTAAAATGCCTGGCTACTGGCAGGAAATCGTCCACTGCTGATTGTGCATATTCCAGAAATTCCAAATGTAATTTCTCAACAACGGTGCGGTTATCGCCAACAGGGTAATTGAATAAATGCGCTATGTGTTTGTAAATCTGCATTGTTTCGTTATTAAAATGATTCTGTCTCCAATTCATCATTTATAATTCATCATTCCTAAAACACCCTCCTTGTTCCTTTTTTCTCGCCAAAACCAGTATTTCCTTTCCGGTCGTCGGTACTTTCAATCATTTCGATGGCTTCTTCGCGATGGGCTGCCGGAATAACAAACCGTTCGTCGTACTTTACCAGCGAGGTGAGCCGGTAAATCGCATCGGCCACATCAGGAGTTAAACCGGTTGATTCAAAAGCGGCGTCCAACAGAGAACCTTCGATATCATTCACCGTAACCTGGCGGCGATGGTAGCGGACGGTCATCAGTTTTTTAAGCACTTCCTTTATTTTATCCTGATTTCCGGCCGAAAACAGGTTGGCCAGGTATTGAAGAGGCAATCTGGATTCCTCAATTTTTCCCCATAAATTGGTGGTAGTCGATTCATAAACACCATTTTCCATCTTGCCCATCACAGGCAGCATGGGCGGAACATAAAACAAACTTGGCATGGTCCGGAATTCAGCATGAAGCGGCAACGCGATTTTCCACTCTTTCACGAATTTGTAAACAGGCGATTTTTGTGCGGCTTCGATGGTCGAGTCGGCAATCCCGTTCTTTTTGGCATCGCGGATCACTTTTTCGCTGAACGGATTGAGGTAAATATCCAACTGTCGGTCGATGAGTTCATTCTCAGGACAAGAAGCGAATTCTTTAATTTTGTCAGCATCGTAAAGCAAAACTCCGAGGTAACGAATGCGTCCCACACAGGAGTGCATACAGGCTGGCGCTTGTCCTGTTTCGAGGCGCGGATAGCAAAGCAAACATTTTTCTGATTTGCCGCTGCTCCAGTTGTAGTACGATTTTTTATACGGACAGGCGGTTACGCAAAGCCTCCAGGCACGACATTTTTCCTGGCTAATCAGCACCACGCCATCTTCGCCGCGTTTGTACACCGCGCCGCTCGGGCAGGCCGCCACGCAGGCCGGATTGAGGCAATGGTTACACATACGGGGCAAATAATGCATGGTCATGCGCTCCAGCTGAAACATGGCTTCCTGATCTTCGGCGCCAACATTCCTCAGGTTAATGTCGTTCCGGCCATAATCGGGAGTTCCGCTCAGGTCATCGTCCCAGTTGGGGCCGCCTTTTACGTCAATCGGCTCGCCGGTAACCAGCGAAATAGTCCGTGCCGTGGGCTGGTCTGAACCAGCCGGAGCCTCAAACAAATGATCGTAATCGTAAGTCCACGGTTCGTAGTAATCGTCCATCACCGGCATATCCGGATTGTGGTACAGCCTGGTCAAACCGGTAGGTTTACCGGCCACGCGCAATTCCAGTTTGTCGCCGTTTTTCACCCAGCCCCCTTTGTAAATTTTCTGGTCTTCCCATTTGGTCGGATAACCTGTTCCCGGTTTGGTCTCCACGTTGTTCCACCACATATACTCCGCGCCTTTCCGGTCGGTCCAGATATTTTTGCAGGCTATCGAGCAGGTGTGGCAACCAATGCACTTATCGAGGTGAAATACCATTGCTATTTGCGATCTGATATCCATAGTGTTTCTTTTTTCTGATATTAGAATTCCAGTTTCTTCATTTTCTGAACAATAACAAAGGTGTCGCGATTCACACCAACCGGCCCCCAGTAGTTGAAATGGTAGGAGAACTGACCATATCCACCTGCCATCAGGTTGGGTTTGAGCCTCACACGGGTTAAACTGTTGTGTCCTCCTGAACGCTTTCCACCCCTGACTTCCGACTTCGGAACGGTGTACGTTCGTTCGGTAGCATGGTAAACCAGGCAAATTCCTTTTGGAATGCGCGCGCTGACAATGGCTCGGGTACTGTAAACCCCGTAATCGTTAAAAACTTCCACCCAATCGTTGTCGAGTATGCCCAACTCTTCGGCATCCACTTCGCTCATCCAGCATGGCCCGATTCCCCGCGAAAGGGTGTGCATCCGGATATTGTCGGTATAAGTTGAGTGAATACCCCATTTCCCGTGAGGAGTGAGTACATTCAGCACTTTCGATTTTCCGGTGGCTTCCGAATTCTTCAGGTCACCCAGAATGCCTGGTTTTGGCGATGGTTTGTAGGTTGGCAGATGCTCGCCAAACTTGATATACATTTCGTGATCGAGGTAAAAATGCTGCCTTCCGGTGAGGGTACGCCACGGAACCGATTTTTCGATGTTGTAGGTAAACCCTGCATACGCTTTTCCTTCGCCCATGGTACCTGACCAGATTGGCGAATTGATGTACCTTCGCGGTTGCGCCTTCAAATCATCGAAATTCAGTTTTACATTTTTATTTCCTTCCGATAAATCGGTCAGTTTTAAACCCGTTCGTTTTTCTGCATTTTCATAAGCACGGTTCGCAAGTACCCCATTGGTAAGCGACGAAAGGTGAAGAATAGCATTCACGGCTTCCTCATCGTCTTTTAAAGATGGGTACATTTTGCCATTTACTTCCTGAAGATGGTCTTTGTCTTCGAACATCATGTCGTAATAATCGGAGCAGTTGAAACTGTTTCCATGCGCCCCGATTCCATTACGGATGTTGGGACCAAGAGCAATAAACTTGTTGTAAATCTGCGTATAATCACGTTCCAGAACCACAATGTTGTGCATGGTTTTCCCTGGAATCGGTTCGCATTCGCCCATACTCCAGTCTTTCACCGAAGTCTGACTGATTTCACCAACCGAATCGTGCGCAATGGGTAAATTCACAATGTCCTTCACCGGAAGCGGAATATGAACTTTGGCAAATTCCGAAGTAACCTTTGCTATATTTTTGAAAATATCCCAGTCTGATTTTGCTTCCCACGAAGGTTTTACCGCTGCCGACAGCGGGTGAATAAAGGAGTGCATATCGGTACTGTTCAGGTCGTTCTTTTCATACCATGATGCAGTTGGCAACACGATGTCAGAATACAAAGCCGAAGTATCCATCCTGAAATTGATGTCAACAACCAGATCGAGTTTTCCCTGCGGAGCTTCCTCATGCCATTTAATGTCGGAAACCAGATTTTTTGAAACATCTTCGGCTATCGAATTGTGGTGCGTTCCCAAATAATGCTTCAGAAAAAACTCATGGCCTTTAGCGCTCGACATCAGGGCATTTCCGCGCCAAATGTACCATACCCGTGGAAAATTTACTTCAGCATCGGGATCGGCTACTGAATGGGTCAGCTTTTTAGATTTCAACTGCTCCACAACATAACTCACAATTTCCTTATCGTCTTTAGCCCCGGCTTTAATGGCGTCCTTCGCAATTTCGAGGTTATTTTTATCGTACTGCGGATAGAAAGGCATCCAGCCATTGCGAACGGCTTTCACAATCATATCAGCAGTGTGTTTTTCTGTTAGTTCGTTTTTCGGAACGGTATTGTAATCGGAGTGATTTCCATCGTAACGCCACTGATCGGAATTCAGGTAATGCCAGATTGGCGTTTGCTGAAGGCGTGCCGGTCCCTGCCAGTCTTTGCCCGACATGATAGCGCCCCATGAATCGACCGGAGCCAATTTTTCCTGACCCACGTAATGATTGATTCCACCGCCATTCTTTCCAATGCAGCCGGTTAAAGCCAGCGCCATTTGTCCGGCACGGTATATTAAATTGCAGTGGTACCAGTGATTGATTCCGGCACCAATAATAATCATGCACTTTCCTTTGGTGGCTTCGGCGGTGCGGATCCATTCGGATGCAAATTGCAGAAGAGTATTGCTTCCGATGCCGGTAAATAGTTCCTGCCAGGCGGGAGTATATGCCGCATATTGATCCTCGTAGCTTTCTGGATAATCGCCGTCCAAACCACGGCCAACACCGTATTGAGCCATTATTAAATCGTAGGCCGTTGTTACAGGAACTTTCCCGTCAATCGTCTCAATGTATTTTACAGGAACGCCTCTCCAGCGCGTTTTATCCAGACCATATTCAACAAACTCAACCTGAAAAACGTCGTCCTGTTTATCCAAAAGTGTGAGCAACGGGTAGTAATCAGAGTTGTCTTCACCATCGATGGTAAGTGTACTCCAGTTTCCATCTTTGCTGTCCCAGCGGTGACCAACACTGCCTCGCGGGCAAACCAGCCTGCCGGTTTCCTTGTCGATATTCAGGAATTTCCAATCACCATTTTCGGCTGATTTGAATTTTTCGACCCGATTTGCACGAAGCATTTTTCCGGGGGTATAACCATCGCCTTTCTTTTCCAATTCAATCAGGAAAGGGCTGTCGGTATATTTTGCAACGTAATCCAGAAAATAAGGGATTTGTTTTTCGTGGTGCGCTTCTTTTAAAATGATATGGGTAACTGCTAACCAGAAAGGCCCGTCCTGACCGGCATGAACCGGAACCCAGGTGTCGGCATATTTGGCTACCATGTTAAAATCGGGTGAAAACACCACCGTTTTGGTTCCGTTGTGTCGCGATTCGGCAAAGAAATGCACATCGGGTGTGCGGGTCATGGCAAGATTAGCGCCCATCACAGCAACGAATTTAGCGTTGTACCAGTCGGCGCTTTCTGCCACATCAGTTTGTTCGCCCCACATTTCGGGGAACGAAGGCGGAAGATCGCAATACCAGTCGTAAAAGCTAAGGTTTAAGCCTCCCATCAGTTGTAAGAAGCGCGATCCACTGGCATAGCTAAGCATCGACATAGCCGGAATTGGGGAAAACCCAGCCAAACGGTCGGGACCATATTTCTGGACGGTATAAATATTTGCAGCTGCAATCAGCTCAAGCGCCTCCGACCAATCTACCCGGCGTAAACCACCTTTTCCGCGGGCTTTCTGATATTGCCTGCGCTTTTCCGGATTCTCCTGAATGTTTTTCCACGCCGCAACCGGATCTCCAATTCTGTTCTTTTCGGCCTGATACAAATCGAGCAAAGCGCCCCGCATAAGCGGATATTTAACCCGTATTGGACTGTACAAATACCACGAAGCCGAGATTCCGCGCTGGCAGCCACGAGGTTCGTAAGGTGGTAATTCTTTGTCGAACACCGGATAGTCGATGGCCTGTGTTTCCCAAACAACGATGCCATCTTTTACATGAATGTTCCAGCTGCAACCTCCTGTACAATTCACCCCGTGCGAACTACGCACCACTTTATCGTACTGCCAGCGGCTACGGTAGAAATCTTCCCATTTCCGGGTTTGTGGCGATATTAAATCTTTAATCCAACTCATTTTATATTGAATATGTGGTGGTTATTTCGAATATTTTTCTTGTCTTTTTAATATGGCGTGGTTCACGCTAAGTCGTTTTCTCCTGAACCAAAGACCGGTAATTGCCAGCAGTATGACTAACCCGACTACCATTGCAGCATGTAAAAACCAGGTTTTCGCTACCACTGGTTGTGCCGGGTTTTGCTCGTCGGCGCTTTTCAGGAATAATTGAATCTGGGCATTTTCAATTTCGGTAACCGGATGGTTTTTATAGGTTGCGAGCATCGAAGGAAATGGTGCTGAAGCAATTATCCCTTTTATCCCGGCAAATCCACCCAAACGCGAATAGGCTTTGGTCAGGTCTTTGGCTAAAATTCCACCCTTTCCTGAATTATTGTATGTAGCATTGTGGCAGGATGTGCATGATGCCCCACCATTTTCAAGTCGCCGCTCCCCATTGAACAACTCTTTTCCGGCCAAAATATCGAGTGGAGAATTTGTTTTCAGCATAGAGTCCACTTTATGCTGAAGCGCTGCCTGTTTGGGATCGATGGCTGCACCTCCTGCACCGCCGTCAATGTGGGCAAGTATCTTGTTTACCTGATCAACAGTGAGTGCATTGTCGGGCATTGGAATGTTGTTGAACTGCTTAAATACAGCAACAGCATCGGGATCGCCCGATTTAATTAATTTTCCTGAAGACTGGATAAACTGCACCAACCAGTCGTTTGTGCGGCGTTTGGTGATTCCTTTTAAATCGGGGCCAACTGTTTTTCCACCTCCAATGGTATGGCAGGCTGCGCAAGTTTTGTAAAGTGCTGCTCCATCCTGTGCTGTAACCTGTTGGATTAATAATCCTGTCAGCAAAAAGCTTGTGAGAGCAAGGATATTCATTTTTTGTTTCATTACTGACGATACTTTAGTGATTCAAAAATGATCTGTCTGTTGATTGTTTTAGTCGGGTAATTCAAACTGTGTAGCCCAGGTTTGTCCGGTTTCCTGCGACAAAACGGAGAGTTCGAAGAGCTTTTTGTTTTCTTTCGAAACGATTTCCTTTCGGCTACAAATATGGCCTTTGCCGTGCAGGCTATGATTTACCTGATCGCCCAACCGCGGCAAAAACGGATACGAAATGGTTAATTGCTGATCTTCGTCCTCAACCAGCTTTATGGCTTCATTGAAAAGAATGGTTTCGAACATCTCAGCAAATTCATCTTCTTTCATGGCTTTAAGTTCAGTTTCCTTCATACCGTCAATCCACTCAAAGAAGATAATGGAGGTTCTTTCCTTTAATGCGTTTCGGATTGCCGAAGGGAATGGACTCCGGATATGTTCGTGGTTGGTAAACCAGTATTCGAAACCGGGTTCAATAAACTTCGATGAGATAACTGACCGGATTTGTACCGGGTCTTTAAGTTCGGATTGACTCATTTTTATATGTTCTTTATTTAATAAAAATCCGGCCTGCTTTTTTTATCCTGAAAAGGTTGTAGATCACGTAAACAATTACAGCCCAGACTATCGCAATAATTCCGTTGGCCAGTAGAAGCAACCATACCGGACTTTTATCACGGGCACCCCACAAAGCACGACGGTTAAACTCATCTTCGTGGCTTAACAGCGGCGTTCCCCATTTTTTTACGGCTGTTGTCTCGATGTCATTATACAGAAAGTTGTTTTCGATTTTCACAACCAGGGTGACATTTCCCTCGCTGTCACCCACAATTTTCTCAGGAAAAACGACCTTCACTTTTCCATCAGCTCCGGTATAATTCGACATTTCGCCAATACGCATCAGTCCAAACTCACGCTTGACATAGAAATGAACATCAACCTCGTTGAGTGGCAATTTAGCGGAGTCTGCACTCAGGACAATTGCTGTGATTGATTTGATTTCTTCGCCGGTGGTAAGCTCCAACTTCACATTTTTGGGTGGCGGAATGGCAGAAGGATCAACCAGTACGCGTAAATAATTGATGACGGACCAGATTTCATCTTCTTTCAGCATGGCGCCAAAAGGTGGCATTTTATCCCTTCCGGTAATTATTTTATAAAAAACCACCCCATCGGTCTGTTTCTGAAATTTTTCATCAATCAGGTTGGTACTTTGTATAAGCCCTTTTCCATCGGCTTTTTCTCCATGACAGGATACACAGGTTCGCTTAAAAATATTCCGGCCAAGCGCCAGATTCTTTGGAAGTATTTCGAGCGGGTTCTTTTTTGTAGCCTGGTCGGCGGAAACCTCCCATGCTGTGGTTTGCGAAAATGCACCCAATGAACATGCAAAGATCAGAATTGCAACGATTGTATTTAGCCTTGCCATCTTAAGAGTTGTTAATTATTTCGTTTGGAAAGCCTTTTTCGTGGGCTGTTTCGTAAACCGGAATGATCGGGAAGAGCTTGATAAATAATGAAATAATCAGCATAATCCCGGCAAAACTGCCAACAGTAATCATTATTTCGGAGAAGGTCGGGTTGTAATGGTGATAACTTTCAGGATAATTCTGAACCGGAAGAAATGGGTGCAGCAAAGTTGGTGTCACAATCAGGAAGCGCTTGAGAAATGCCCCGATAACTACGACAACTGAAATAATCATGAGTGGCTTGGGTTTTCGGAAGGGTTTAATGATCAGGAGCAGGATGGGAAGGATCATTCCGAGAATCTGAACCGACCAAAACAACAACGAATACTCACCAACCAACAGGCCCAGAATGTGCGCACTTTCGCCCGATTTCATTTTATAGGCCGGAACCATAAATTCGTTCAGGTTAAAATACAGGTAAACCAACGAAGTGAGCACAAGAAGTTTACCCATCAGGTCAAAATGCTTGTCGGTAATGTAGGCTTTGAAATTGTAATTGGTTATGATTACATACATGGTTACAATCACTGTGGCAGCCCCAACCATAAATGCACCGGAGACAAAATAGGGCCCGAAAATGGTGCTATCCCAACCTGGTCGGAGAGTGGAAGCGAAAAGCCATGAAGTTACCGTGTGAATGGAAAGTGCCACCGGTATAATGATCACCATTAGTGCGGTAAGCGAAAGGTTCATGATTCGGAACTGCTCTTCAGTTCCCTGCCAGCCCAGAGATAATATTTTGTACATCTTTTGCTGCCATTTGGGTTTATGTCCCATTGTTTTCCGGAGCAATGCAAGATCAGGAATCAATGGAATGTATAGCAACAAAATACTGATTACCAGATATGTATTCACCACTAAAATATCCCAGACGATGGGAGATTGAAGCCTTCCGTGCACGAAAATGTGCCACAGCCTGTCGGGCCGCCCCATGTCGACTACTATGATGAGCAATGCTGCAATAAGCGCGGCCACTGCGATAATTTCGGAAATGCGCGTCAAGGGAGTGGCCCATTTTACATTACTAAGTTTCAGAATGGCTGTAATGAGCGATCCAACGAGGCTGACGGCAATCAGGAAAACAAAATCGGCAATGTACAAACCCCAGGAGGCAATGTCGCGCATGTCGGTGGTCCCCAGTCCTTGTTGCAATTGGCGGACGTACATGAACCCGGCGATCCCGATGAGCAACAACAAAAATCCGATCCAGATTTTGAATGATGAACCGGTTCGGTTTAAAGGCGAATTCAGGTCAGAAACAAGATCCTGAAATTGTTCCTTTTTAATTTCTATTTCTTTTCTGTATAGGTCGGTCATGTTGCGGAAAGTTAGCTGTGAGTATCTTCGATTTCAGGTATCAAAGTCCGGTCTTTGGGCGGTAGATAATATACCGATGGGGCCGTTCCAAGATCTTCCATTAAACGGTAAGCCGAATTTTGTGCCAGTAATTCGCTCAACGAAACTGTTTCGCCTGAAGTGCCGTTGGTTACAGCATCTTCATACTCATTTCCGAAGTAATAAACTCCGTTTGGACATGCAGAAACACAATAAGGCAGTTTCCCATCGCGCAGGCAGTCGGCGCTGAAGGTACATTTGGTGACCGTACCTTTTTTCTGCGGAACATTCTTCTCGATGTCGTAGGCCACATCTTTATATTTTTCGGCATCTTTAGGCTCAACCCAGTTGAACGACCTGGCCGAATATGGGCAGGCAGCAATACAAAAGCGACAGCCTATGCAGCGTTCGTTATCAATCAGAACAATTCCGTCGCTCCTCTTAAATGTCGCATCTACCGGGCAAACTTTCACACAGGGAGGATTGTCGCAATGCTGGCAGTGTTTGGGCATGTAGTATGGGGCAGTATGCTCACTGTCTTTCATCAGCAGCACATTTAAATGGTGCTGATCGGGGCGCAGCTGATGAACAGCCTGGCATTTATCCATGCACTTCCTAGCATTTTTGCACTTTGCCAGATCAACAACCAAAACGAATTTTTTACCGGGAAGTCCTTTGCGACTTTCGCTGTTGTGGTTGGGAGCAAGATCTTTATTCAAGTTGGAGATATAGGCCGAATCAACTTCAACCAATTCATTTTTGCTGTTTAAAAGTGTAATTTTTTTGCCTGATTCCAGGTCTTTGGTCGGGTTGGTGCAGCTTTCAGTAAGTCCGGTTGAGACCGCCAAGGTACCCAAGCCCAGGGAACCAAATTTTCGCAGGAATCTTCGTCGGGATTTGGGGGAATAATCCTGATCTTCCATAGGTATTAAGATTAGTTAAGTAGTTTATAAAGTTACTAATCTAATACGTAAAAAATGTTTTATTTGTAACCAATGTTACAATCAGACGCAATTTTATTTTTATATACTGAATGCGAATTATGTGTTGAACTTGCTTGTCTCCTATTTATTCAATTTTAGATACACAACATAACCACTACTTGTAAAAAAGAGTGATACAGAATTTTCTTTTTTTCAATCCTTAAAATTTTAGTTAGCTCATTTTGACCAACATTAATGAGTATTACTATAAGTTTACAGTCTTCCTGCACTAAGGTGACACAAGCATTTTGGCATCTATATTCGGTGTATTTGCTAGTTGAAAGCCTCAATCCCATCGCGTATTTTGTACCATGGAAATCAAAAATTTAAAACCAACAACTTTCAGCAAATAAACTGAACAGAAAAGATGGCAGAAAGGACAGATTTGGAATCCTAAAATATTGAATATAATTGTTGCGCAGAGATTTCTAATTTAATCTTTTATTCGTAGCTCATGCGTTTGAGCAAGCGCAGATGAGAAATAATTCCTCCCCAATAGGTTGTTTGGTTTGGTTGAATTCCATTTTCGTTCAGAATTTTGTACAGTAAAATATTCAGTCGGGGATAGTAAATGTGATGAATATTTGGGAATAAGTGGTGAGCGATGTGATTGTTAAAACCACCAAAGATAAAGTTTGCAACTTTACTGAAAGGATGCATGTCGTTTGAGCTTTTTATTTGATTCATCATCCACGATGTTTGGATGTTATCTTGTTCATCTGCAGTTGGATAAACCGTATTTTCAACATGGTGGGTCATAAAAAACGTGAACAGTAAAAATAGCGACACTGATAAATGCATGAATAAAAACCCAAATAATACAATGTACCACTGATGAGATGTATAAACAATCGGCAAGGCCAGTATATAGAACAGATAAAATGATTTTTGCATCCAAAACACCGAGTGATACCTGAAATCTTTTTTCGACGTAAATTCGTCAGGAGAAAAGAGTACCACAAAATCTTTTATGAATATCCAGAATAAGGAATAGATCGTGTAGGCAAAAGTGGCATAAATGTGCTGAAATCGTTGAAACGAATAATATTTACTATGGGGAATTACACGAATCAATTTCGAAATTTTTAAGTCGGTATCATAACCTTCAACGTTTGGCGCGAAATGATGTGAATTGATATGTCTCTGTTTCCAGGCGTCGGCATGTGCACCTACCAGCGTATAAATCAGGGTAAAACCAATGTTATTCCATTTTTTATTTTTAAAAACGGTATTGTGCGAAAAATCGTGGGCAAAGTTGAATGCAAGCAGTAACGACAAAAAGCCATGAAGAATAAAGCATCCAAAAAAAAAGATTCGATTTTCAATAAAATAAAGTGAAGAATAGACTATCAGTGTTATTGACAAGTAAAATACAAATTTAAACCAGATAAAAAGTTTGTCTTTCGAGGTATTGATAACCAATTTATTTCCTATTTCAGAACGGATTGATAATAACAACGCACTATCTTCAGGTATGTGAATATGCTTGTCTCTCATAGTTAATTGGTTTGAAATTTACCCGATTACCCATTCCTTTTAAAAATCGGAAATGTGATGATACGGACTCGAAATAAGGCATTTCCATGTATGTCATACCATATTTAGCAGCTGTCTCCCTAAAAATAGGTAATATTTTCAGGTAATGTACATGACAAACATTTGGCAATAAATGATGCAATGCGTGAGCGTTGAAACCACCCAGAGTCCAATTCAGGAAAACGCTGTCCGTATTGTAATCAACAGAGGTTGACATTTGCAATTTTGGCCAGCTCAAATTTAAATTCCCGTCTTTATCGGGCACCGGATGAGCGACATGGTCGGATAAGTGAGACACGCCCAATACGCCGACAAAGAGGATTGAAACCATAAAGTGATTTAACAGGAAAACCAGCAAGATATTCCACCAGTCAAATGGTAAAAGATAAATTGGAAGTACAATCATATACCCAATGTAAATCAGTTTGAAAAAGACCAGCTTTACCACTTCAAAGGGTGGTATTTCGATTTTAATTGTTCTGCTTGAATAATTAAACAACATCAGCGTTTCCCGAAAGAAAAACCAGTTCAGCGAATAAAGCAGGTACAAAAATGGCGCATAAAGCCATTGAAAGCGGTGAAACCATTTGAGCGATTGCGTGTTGGTCATCCGGAATAATGGATTATTCAACACATCAATATCACTACCTTCAATATTCGTGTAAAAGTGATGCGACTCGTTGTGGTTTTTACCCCAAACGTAAGCATTGTTGCCCTGAAGATTAAAACTTAATTCAAACAATATCTTGTTCCATAATTTGCTTTTTACCGCTACCCCATGAACTGCATCATGTGAAATATTGAAGGCGGTCAACAGTATCGACAATCCCATTAACAGGTAGAATCCATAGAAGAAGTAAAGATTTTCGCTGGTGATCATCAAAAGGTAAAAAATGATGTCAAGGCTGAAATAAAGGAAAATCTTAAACGACATCAACTTGCTCCCTTTCCTGGATATTTTATTTTCAGTAAAATACTGATTGACACTTTCCTGAAGTTCAGCATAGAATTGAGTCCCTTCATCCTTTGAAAATGTTAACTTTTTCATGTCGGCAATCTTTTAGGTGATAATCAGTTTTCTATAATAATGTTGATGATTTTGGGTTCTAATACTTACGATATAAATTCCTTTCCTGAATGTCTTCGAATCGAGACCCACCGTATCGTGGATATTTTGATATTCAGCAATTAGGATACCTTTTGTATCATGGATGGTGATCGTAAATTTTTCTCCAGTTAATTCTATATTGAAATGGCCATTTGAAGGATTTGGAAATAATTTAAGCTGATCATTTTGGGCTACACTTCCAGTACTGGTATTTAAGCTGTATTCCTTTACTACCGCTTTACTAAGATTAAAATCGTTGTAGGCTACAAAGATTTTTCCGTCTTTATTTGTTGAAATATTCACGTAACTTGCATAAGATTCAGAAATGGGTGAACCAACCATCATCCATTCTGTTCCATTGAATGTAAAACACATCGCTTTATCACCTGTAACATGAGAGGTTGTAATATACACCTTGGAATTTGAATCTGAAGATAAATCTTCAAGCCAAGTATGTTTGCCACCCAATCCAGAAGTACCCATCATTTTCCAGGTATTTGTGACCTCATTAAGTTTGTAACAGCTGATACCTCCATCATCAAATGCGATATAAATTTCATTGCTTTTTGTGATATGAAGTGTGGTGTTAAATGCAGCGTATGGTTTAGCCGAAATATCAGTATTCCCTACTGACTTCCAGACTCCGTTGACCAACTTCGAACAATTTGCCCATAGACCGCCACCAGTATATCCCATATAAGCAACATCATTGTTATCAAATTTCAGCGAAGGGTATGCAATAGCTGTCGGAAGATTAATGGTTGAATAAGGAATCCAGATTCCATCCTTTTCCTTTAATAATGCAAAGCCAGAATTTATTGGATGACCTACATACACAACTCCTTTGGAATCAATCGCCATTGTAGCGTGATTGCTTTGTCGTGACATTATTATTTGACTTCCAACATATTTCCATGTTTTCCCATCATACATAACACAAGAAAGTTGGAAGTTTTCATTTGTGAAAAGTAAATAGTAATTATTGTTCTTGTCAATTATAAAATTATCTATTGATCCGATCGGAAAATTATCCAAAGATGGATTACCAACTGATACCCATTCTGTGCCATTAAATCTTAAACATGAAGCTTTATTTTGAATGGATTCATAGAATATGACTACCGGATGTCCGGTTGTATCCGTTTCCAACTTATTCCCAACTGACCAGCCGCTTGAAATACCAGCAACGCCAACAAAATTCCATTGTGCTATACCCAAAAAACTAATAAAAATAAAGGTTAAAGTGAGTATATGTTTTTTCATAGTTGATGATTTTAAGTTATTCAGCCCCAGAATACTTGAATTTAAAATTTGGGTGTATCTGCTGAATAAATCAGTAAATATTAATAAACCAATTAACTCAGCATCAACATTTCTGGAGCATATTTGATCTATAATTACTTAATCAATGCGAAAAAGTAATGGTATAAGTAAAGGTCATTCCTTCTTCAGTTTCAGTTGATTTAATTTTAAGGACGCTTTGGGTTAACTCTACAATCGTAACAGTCATTGATTCACCTTCTTCTGTAATTGTGAGGCTTGTTTCGTCCACGTTAAAACTCCAGGTTCCGTTTATCTTTTGTGGATCGCTACTCTCACATTTCGTCAATCCTTCATCTGTTATCAGGCTTTTGTCTGCATTAAATTTATGAGTATCATCCTTTTCGCAATTTTCCAGCATCGCAAAAATATCGTTGGTTGAGCCAGTAATATTACCTTCATTGTCGAAAGTAGGAAAACCCGGCTCAACAGTATAGGCCGTCATTTTCCACGCACTCGAAGTTAGAAGTGCAGTTTTGGGAGATTGTTCATCATCTTTATCCTTGCTACAGGAAGAAAATAATAAAGTAAGACTTAATAGACTAAAAATCAGAAATCGAAAGGTTTGGTTAAGAATTTTCATAATTGAATTTTTAAGGGTAAAATGGCAATGAAGTAATTTGCTGCGAGAAGTATTAGTTTGGAAGTAGCTTTAAGAAGCACGGTATTAATACTGAAGTTACGCACTTCGTCATTCAGAGGGTAAAAATTAATTTATCGGAACCTAGTTCAACGGGTTAACCTCATGAAATTAACTTCCATTTCGCGGGACATGGGTAAAACAGCCAGTTGATTTTGATTGAATGAATTCTGACAGAGTCTAATTATCTCAGATACAATTGATTTCAGAAAAAGTTCAAAATGGTTGTTTTTCAAAAGGGATTTAAATTTGCCTTTAAAATAATGGATTTTGAGGTGTTTTATTTTAGTTTAATTTTTTTGTCTTTTACAATTCTTTCTGAAAGCGAATGAGAATTTGTTGCTCTATATCAGTATTTTACCGATATCCGTTACTATTGAATATGCTGATTTAAAATTTAGTCGAATTTGAAAAAGCAGCTAGTAATCAAGTCCTTTATGTTTGTTCTATTAAGTAGAACAGACCAACAGGAAAAGCGGAAAATGAAGAGGAAACAGTATTGAGAGATTGTCCTTCTTTGTTGCTTTGAGGCCATCAAAGCAAACTTAAGACTGATTTGTTTGTACAATGTTTGTACAGAAACAAAAAAGAGCTACAATTATCTTGTAACTCTTTTATTTTCAGTTGTCCTGTTAGGAGCCTGAACCTACTCCTTAAGTCGTTTATTATCAATCTGTATGCAATGAACAATCTCAGTCTGACTCACCGTTTTACTCACCTAAATTTTGATGGTTTTTGGTTCGTTTTGCAGATTAAAAATACGAAAGATTTTTTAATTTCAAATTCGTTGAGTGTTAAAATGTTTAGGAATTTGAAGGTATTTTGCCTCACTTTTGTATCAGCAATAACCTTATCAAACGCAGTTCCTATTAAGACGGTGTCAAAAATACTGGGGCATATTTGCCTGGCTGACATCGAAAGTCGAGTGAAATCTTATTTTTCCTTGATAAGTTTCTCAAGCTGTTCAATCATTTCTTTTTGTTGTTGAAGCATACGCTCGTATAATTCAATCATTTTATCAATTGGATTGAAGGAGCATTGATAGTTTAAAGCTGAAGCTATTGCATTATCTTTAAAATCATGGAACGTGTTGTTGATGATATTTATAGCTTGCTCGTCATCAAAATTTTGGAAAGCCTCCACCGGAACTTTCATGGCATTGGAAATCTGTTTCAAAAGGGGCAGTTCGATGGATTCTTTCTGTTCCAATAAAGAAATCTTCTGTTGGTTCCATCCTTCACCAAGTTCGTAGGCAAGGGCGTCCTGTTTGATTCCCAACATTTCGCGAAACCTTTTCACGTTGCGACCTTCATGTACTTTAGTTTCCATAATTCTGATTTATTTTTCAATCCATTCAAAGATAAAACAAATTTGTTTAAAAAAGTAAAAGACCAAAGTTAACAAAAGACATATGGTAAAATACTTGCAATAAGGAATATGATATAGTTTCCAGATTGATTGTCCCGGAAGGAAACTGACAAAACTGGAGTTTCATATCACTGTAAATTACGTGCCCAGAGGTGATATTTTACACTCCGGCAGAATTGAATACATTATCCGGAGGTTGGAAATTTGTGTTATACCCCTAAAAATACAACACATGAAGACAACGATAAAACCTGATTTTTCGATTCCGGGCGATGACCAGTTAACCGGAAAGCTCAAACAATTAACCCATGAATTTCCGCTTGTTTATATCTTTTATCATCCGGCAAATGCAAAGGAGGCTACCCATATCGTAATTATTGCGAAAGATTCGAGTGATGTTGAAATCATCGGATCACGAAAATGGATTTGCAACAAAAATGACGATAAACCGATCTTGATTCACATTACCTGTCAGGCAAAAATGAAAGTTGAACTTCGGACTGGCAATCCGTTCTTTGGATGGTTTTGTCAAAAGTCAGCCATTATCTATCAAAATCCAGAGGCAAGAGAATGTCAAAATACGGACTGGCCTTCTTTTAAAAAGAGATTCAAAAGATACTCAGTAAACTACTCTCATGATCGAGATAACCTGCTAATTGCAGTCAACCGATTTCAGGAGATGGGTTCCCTTACCGGACTATTTGTTTCCTACCTTTCTGTTTTTGAATACGGCATTCGATACCTTGAAATGCTTTATACAGGACGCTGTTTTGAGTCAGAAGACCTACACCAGCGAATCAAACAATTAATCCAGTACATCCCCGAAATGGAGGGCATTTTTGTTCCGAAAAATGGGAATGAATATTACCTGATTTCGGAACTGGAAAAAGCTAAAGACTTTGCAGAGGATGGAGATGAGATACGGCTCAATGAGAAGCTCATGGACAGTTTTTCCCTGGCAGAAGCAAAACTACACAAGATGGTTTTCTCCCGCCTTTCTAAGTTAAAGTCGCTGATAAAGTCAGGGTTTCCAAAACAAACTCTTATTGATCAAGTAGAATTGGCAACAAGAGATAATCCGGTGACAGAGATAGCCGCACAAATAGTAAAGATGCACCCAGTTGAAGAAATCTATTTGTTCCATCAAACCCAAAACAGTCAGCATACCACTTGTTTTCTTCTTCTCATTGGAGAAGGTCTTGGAACAGAGAACCTGAACCGGATTCAACAGTCTGTGAATTCCAGATTTGAAGGAAGGCATTCAGTTGTTTTAATAGGCCACAGCCGGTCCTGGATACAAACCAATTTGTTTTACCAGCAGTCGTTCTTCAGGAAAATAATGTGTTCTGAAAACCTCATATTTCAATCCCATCCAAACCATCCTTCCATACATTGGGAAGATAATAATACCCCGGAGTATCCCGACCTCGAATATTTAAACCGTTCGGCAATAAATCTCTCAGCCCAGTATTTTGTATTACGGAACCATTCGGAGAAAAACAATACAGAAGGCACCTTCGATTTATTTAGCAAATCCGTAATGAGAATATTCCGGACATTGGTTTACTCAAAGCTAAGTTACCTGCCTAATTATTTACCCGCAATTAACCTTTGGAAACTTTGCGTATATGCAGAACCCAGATTGGAAAAACTGGAGTTCCTTTTTGAAAAACTAAGCGGGGAAGATTTTTTCAAAGAAGTAGCATACCACACCCGGTTTCATCACGATGTCTCACGGTTAACTGAAAAGAAGCTGCTGGCAGCAGATGAAATCTTAAACACACTGTTGAAGGAATTAAACACGGCATTCAGCTGCATAAAGACAACCACAAAGACAATCACTGACGACGTTGAATAAGATAGATACTAAGGTTACTAACAAATAGAATATACTTCCAAATATGAATAGTTTCAAATACACCTGAATAGTTTTGAATACTCTTGAATACATTTGAGTATATAAGTTTTCCCAAAAGATTAGGTTGTTCTGTCCCTGCGACCCCAAGCCTCCGTTTTCTCCGGCTTTAAGCCTCGGGAAAGTTGCAAGCGAGTTGGCTCCATTTCATTGCGCCTACACCCTTGCCTGTTTTATTGGTTATCCATTTCGTCAAAATCCAAAAAGCAAGGCAAATTTAGCCGATACGTTTTCCTGAAAATGCAAGACCAAGGCAAGTGTTCCGCCTTCAGTTTTTTCATTGAAGTTAAATCACATAGCTATCCGGTTGGCGGAACAGTCTGGCATTTTCAACCGTCCCGGCTTTTCAACTTGCCTTCTTTTTATTTTTTTGACCGTTTTTTCTTTTTCTTCGGAAATATGACGTCCAATTGCCTCAAATAATTCAATTTGGTTCGGTTTGATCTATTTTCATGCTTTTGTAATTTAGAACGTTAGCCTAATTTTAAAGAGCAACTATTGAAAAAGTGCGGACAGCAAGATACTATTATAAAAAGCAAATTTTTGAGAAGATTTTTGATAAAGAGTTGAAGCAATTAATATGGGAACGTCTGTCAAAGAGGCAATGCAAGATGTCAGTTTGTATATACAAACTGTCTTGCCCCGCTTGCGCTAATTGATAAATGTTTAATAGGAAAGAAAACAGGAAAAGTGAATAAGACCAAGATAATTATACTTAGGTGCACTACCGGTGAGAAGAAAATTATCCAGCAGTTGTCCAAAAAATGTGGGCTTAAGCTGTCAGAGTATTGCCGCAGGCAGGCTATCCACGGAGAGGTAAAAGCCATCCCGGTATTGACACAGGAAGAGATTGATTACTTCCATCTGCTGAAAACATACTGCACCAATTTTAACCGGATAACCAACCTGATCCGCAAAAAAGACCCGGGCCTAACCGAAGAAATCCGGCTGCTGGTTGAAAAGCTAACCCGATTACAGCAGCGAATCCTCTGAAGAATTTGCAATAGATGTCCTACTAAGAAGAGTTTCCACAAAAGAAATACAGGTCATGATAGCAAAAGCCAAAGCCATTGCGCATGGAAGCAAGGCGATAGAATACGCCCT
Organism: Prolixibacteraceae bacterium; assembly: GCA_003537645.1. Classification (GTDB taxonomy): domain Bacteria; phylum Bacteroidota; class Bacteroidia; order Bacteroidales; family Prolixibacteraceae; genus Aquipluma. The sequence continues at coordinate 427 of DPRM01000108.1, read as the reverse complement.
GCGGGAGTCAAAACAAGGTTACCTGGTCATGTCGAATCTGGTACAAAACCAGACTCCGGGAGCCATTTACAAAGAATTCCTACAGGCACAGGAGTGGAATACCCGGTGTAAAAATAAGTTTATCCGGATCGAGATAGGTATTGCCCCGGCAGACGAGAAAAGGCTTGTCCATGACGATCTTGTGAGGATTTGTTCAGAGTTCAGTGAACGTTTCGGATTTAAGAACCACCAGTGGATAGCCTGTACCCACCAAGATACAGAACATTTGCACCTGCACATGATTGTCAACCGGATCGGGATCGACCATAGTGTTTATGACACAAGTTTTATCAGCAAAAGGGCCGGTAAAATTGCGGAAGACATCAGTCAGGATATGGGACTAACCATTGCCAACCAGGTCACGCGGCAAAGCAAATACAAGCCGGAA
>DPRM01000069.1 GCA_003537645.1 Prolixibacteraceae bacterium | reverse complement strand
TATTTTAGTCGGTCAATAATGATTGAAAATATTTATGCTCCGTTTGTCCGATCAACAATACGACATTACATTGCCCGTTTATACTTTTACCTGTTTCCATTGACAAACAAAAGGACGTATAGTTTAACCTGATTTGTTAAAAAGTTTAAAGCATTTTAATTTAGTTAAGCTTGAACTTTTGTATTATTTTTAGATATTGAATTTATTTGTGATCCAATAATTCTAATTATATGATATCCTTTTTGTTATCGGTTCGGCAGCCGTTTCGGTTTTCTTTAATTTTTCTTTATGTAGCTGGTATTGCGGCTCTTTCGCTACTTCCGCCACAGGATTTGCCCAAAGTACAATTATTCAAAGGAGCCGATAAGGTAATTCATTTGGTGATGTACCTTATTTTTTCTGTTCTTAGCTGCTGGACGCTTAAAACCGAAGATAGCTGGTATGCGATATGGCTTATCATTCCCGTTACTGTGGGATGGGGGATGCTGATGGAATATATACAGCTTGAAATGCGACTTGGACGTTCCTTTTCGTGGTCGGATATTCTGGCCAATACGATTGGTGTTTTGATTGGAATCATCATTTATCTTTCGGCCATGTTGTATCATCAAAAAAAGCATCCGCTGACTTGAACATCAGCGGATGTTTATGTTTTGTTTCTAAAAATAGCTTGATCCGTCCCAGCAATGGGTACAAAGTTTTTCTTTTGGCAATCCGATTGCTTCAACCAAATCATCAAGTTTCTGAAATTTCAACGATGTCAGATCCAGATCTTTTCTGATCTGTTCAACCATTGCATGGTATTTCGGATTATTGCTGTCAGAATATTCAGCCATGTCGGAATTTGTTTTTCCTTCCAGTTTTTCTACTGCTTTGTAGGTTGCAAGGTCGAGGTTCGAACGCGAACGGCTAAAATTCAGGAATTCGCAGGGATAGGTGAGGGGAGGACAGGCAATGCGCATGTGAACTTCCTCAATACCTGCGCGGTGCAAGTCCTGAACATTGTCTTTCAACTGTGTTCCGCGAACAATTGAGTCGTCAAGAAAAATCCCGCGTTTGTCTTTTATTATTGAATTATTTGGAATTAATTTCATTTTGGCAACAAGGTCGCGCATGTTCTGATTTTGAGGCATGAAACTGCGAGGCCAGGTTGGTGTGTATTTGGCATACGGTCGTTTCAGCGGAATTCTTTTTTCGTTGCTGTAGCCCATGGCATGTCCAATTCCTGAATCGGGGATACCGGCCACAAAATCTGCTTCAGTTTTATCGTCTTTTGCCAGCGCAGCACCGCATTTGTAGCGGCATTCGTCCACATTAATACCTTCGTAAAACGATGGAGGATAACCGTAGTAAACCCAGAGAAACGAACAAACCTGCATCTTTTCGTTGGGTTTGCGCAGTTGTTCGTAGCCATCGGCAGTCAGTGATACTATCTCGCCGGGGCCCAGATATTTTTCGATTTCAAAGTTCAAGTTCGGGAAAGCACAGGTTTCAAAGCTTGCTGCATACCCATTTGTATTCTTACCGATAACAATGGGGGTTCTCCCAAGCCGGTCGCGGGCTGCAATTATATTATTTTCTGTCATGATTAGAATTGAACATGAGCCTTTTACCAGGTTGAATACATTTTCGATACCTGATACAAAATCCTCACCTTCAGCTATCAGCATGGCAACCAGTTCGGTTGGATTTACCGATCCCTGACTGGTTTCGGCAAAAGTGCGCCTCATTTTCATAAACCGTTCTTCGAGTTCGGCTATGTTTGTAATTTTGCTTACTGTAGCCACCGCAAAACGGCCTAAATGCGAAGTGACCAGAATCGGTTGTGCTTCTGTATCGCTGATTACACCAATGCCGATGTTGCCTTTAAAACCGGCGATGTCGCTTTCGAATTTATTCCTGAAGTAGCCATCTTCGAGGCTGTGGATGGCGCGCTGGAATCCTTTTTTTTCGGAATAAAAGGCTAAGCCTGCTCTTTTTGTTCCTAAATGCGAGTGATAATCAGTTCCGTAGAAGACATTGGAAACACAATCATGATTTGAAATACTGCCAAAAAATCCGCTCATAAGTCAGTTCAATTCGGGGGTTAATTGAGGCAGTAAAAATAGAGATTAAAATTTATTGCAAAAGAATTTTATAGGTTTTCGAGAACTTGTTATCAACTCTAATAAAATACAAACCTGAAGGATTTCCCTTTAAATTTAGTTGTTCTTTTTCTTTAGTAGTCAGTAATTTAGAAACGATTTTTCCTGAAATATCGGTCACGGTAATCCAGGTTTCAGTCTTTGGAATGTTGATAAATTTCAGATTAACGATTCCTTTTGACGGATTTGGATAAAGTAATAAGTCTGCATCGGTTGTAACAGGATCAATTCCTGTAAATTTTTTCACCTCAACCTTAAAGTTCGACTTAGCTTCTTTCCCGTTTGAACTTGCAGTAATCATTATGTTAGCTAATCCAAAGTTTTCTGCTGAAAAGTTCAAAATAAGGTAGGTTTCGGTGATTAATGCCGTAACAATTTTGTCATTGCTGTTTTCCGAAACAACAAATTTTAAGATATCGCCAGTATCATCATCAGCAAAAATGGAATTCAAATCAATTACTTTTGGAAGCGCACCGTTTTCAACTGAAACATCCTTAATTGGATCTTTGACATACGGTTCATGATCCACATTTTTGACAGTAATAATCACCTGATCGGCCACAGAGTTAACAGTGCCGTCGTTCACCACCAGCGAAAAAGTATATTGTGTGTCGGCGCTTACTTCAGGAGCAGTAAATGTTGGCTTTTGTGAGCTTGCAGAACTCAATGTGATTCCGGTCGGGGCTGTCCAAAAAAATGTTAGTGCATTGCCATCAGGATCAGATGATGCAGAACCATCAAGCGAAACTGTAAATCCTTCATTAACCGGTTGATCAGTTCCGGCATTGGCCGTTGGAGCAAGGTTTCCGCGCAAAACGGTTATTTTTATCTGATCTGCAGGTGAATTTACGTGGCCGTCGTTTACCACCAGTGTAAAAGTATAATCGGTATTTACGGTTACATCCGGAGCTGTAAAAGTTGGTTTTTGTGCTGAAGTTGAACTTAAAGTTACTCCGGCGGGTGCCGTCCATTGGTAAGTCAGTGTGTTGCCATCAGGATCGGAAGATCCGGAACCATCGAGTGTAACCAGTGTGTTTTTCAGAATCGACTTATCGGGTCCTGCATTGGCTGTTGGAGCTTTGTTTACTTGTTTTACTGTAATAATCACCTGATTGGCAACAGAGTTAGCGGTTCCGTCGTTCACCACCAGCGAGAATGTATATTGTGTGTCGGCGCTTACTTCAGGAGCTGTAAAAGTTGGCTTTTGTGCTGAGGCCGAACTTAAAGTCAAACCCACCGGTACTGTCCAAGTGTAGGTCAATGCATCACCATCGGGATCAGTTGAAGCCGTTCCATCAAGAGTAACAATTACTCCTTCGTTCACTGATTGATCCATTCCGGCATTGGCAGTTGGGGCTTTATTGTCTTGTTTTACTGTAATAACAACCTGATCGGCAGGTGAATCCAACTTCCCGTCGTTGACGACCAGCGTAAAGGTGTACGAAGTATTACTATTCACATCGGGTGTTGTAAATGTTGGCCTTGCAACACTGGAGGAACTTAGTGTTATGCCAGCCGGAGCAGTCCATTTGTAAGTTAATAAATCGCTATCCGCATCAAAAGAAGCTGATCCATCTAAAGTGAAAAGAGTGTTTTCATTGACTGACTGATCGACACCGGCATTTGCTACCGGGGCCTTGTTAACCTGCTTTACTGCAACAAGCACCTGGTCGGCCACAGAGTTAACAGTGCCGTCGTTCACCACCAGCGAAAATGTATATTGTGTATCGGCGCTTACTTCAGGAGCGGTAAATGTTGGCTTTGACGCGGTTGTTGCACTCAATATTATTCCAGCCGGAGCTGTCCATAAATAGGTCAAAGCATCACCATCTGGATCAGTTGAAGTTGTTCCGTCGAGTGTTACAGTGGTATTTTCATTTACTGTCTGGTCGGTTCCGGCGTTGGCGGTTGGAGCAAGGTTTCCGCGCAAAACGGTTATTTTTACCTGATCGGCAGGTGAATTGACCTGCCCGTCGTTTACCACCAATATAAAAGTATAATCGGTATTTACGGTTACATCCGGAGCTGTAAAAGTTGGTTTTTGTGCTGAATTTGAACTTAAAGTTACTCCGGCGGGTACCGTCCATTGGTAAGTTAATGTTCCACCATCGGAATCAGAAGATCCTGAACCATCGAGTGTAACCAGTGTGTTTTTCAGAACTGACTGATCGGGTCCGGCATTGGCTGTTGGCGCTTTGTTTACTTGCTTTACTGTAATAATTACCTGATCGGCACTTGAATTTACAAATCCATCATTTACGATAAGAGAAAAAGCATATTGCGTGTCGGCGCTTACTTCAGGAGCTGTAAAAGTTGGTTTTTGTGCTGAAGCAGAACTTAAAGTTATACCTGCCGGAGCTGTCCAAGTGTAGGTCAATGCATCACCATCGGGATCAGTTGAAGCCGTTCCATCAAGAGTAACAATAGCTCCTTCGTTTACTGATTGATCGGTTCCGGCGTTGGCTGTTGGGGCATTATTTCCTCGCCTGACTGTCACAATTACCTGGTCAGCAGGCGAATCAACCTGGCCGTCGTTCACAACCAGCGTGATAGTATAATTGGTATTTGATGTTACATCGGGAGCAGTGAAGGTGGGTTTTTGTGCTGAACTTGAGCTAAGTGTAATTCCTGCAGGTGCCGTCCACTTGTAAATGAGCGTGTTGCCATCGGGATCAGACGAGCCGGATCCATCAAGGGTAACGGTTGTATTCTCGTCGACAGTTTGATCAGCGCCTGCACTGGCCACTGGTGTATTGTTTGCTGCACCTGCCACCGAGAGTTTTACAATGGCCGAGGCATTTACTGAAAAAGTTGGTGCTGCGGTCGGATTTCCTGATATATCAAGATAGTCAGCTGTTATTCCTGAATGTTCCAGACCTTTGCTTGCATCCCAGAATTTATAGGATATTTGATTCCCAACCGTATAACCATTCGATTGTCCGTCGTCTTTTCGTGATGCCGCAACTGCTGCATACGTACCACTGTTGCTAATGTTGATAGGCTGGGTAAGCACAACTATTCCGCAACAAATTGATCCGTCGAAAACGGCAATTTCGTCACCGGCTTCAAGGGCAACACCTCCAATAGTTGCAGTAACCACATAAATATTCATGTGATCTTGCCCGTTTCCGGTATATGCTGGCGTGAAATGGGTTTGGGCGAAACTACCTGCTGCTAGAATTAGAAAAGCGATAAGGGAAGTTAATCGTTTCATATTTGTTTTTTTAGGTTGAGGACAGATGTCCCGTTTAAATCTGGGAAATATTAGGTCTGGCTTGCTTACTTGAAATAACAATTTAGAATCCTAAAAGTTATAGCTTTTTGGTTTTTGCCGGAATTGTATCACGTTAGTAATAAGATTTTTATATGGGTTATATTCATTAGTTGACAAAGAGACAACAAAAAGGGCCCCGGCAAATGATGGTTGCCAGGACCCGACAAATATTCAGTAGGTGTTTATTTCAGAACAAGTTTATAAACTTTCGGAGACTGGTCAATTTTGATGAAGTACACACCTGCTATGTTTCCGCTTAGGTTGATTGAATGCTGTTTACTTTCGGCCAAAGATTGTTGAACCAGTTTCCCTGTCAGGTCGTAAACTGATACGCCTATTTTATCATTGGGCAGATAACTGAATTTTAACGTGACTCTTCCGTAAGTTGGGTTGGGATAAACCTGAATATCCGGCGAAGTGCCAAAAAGTTCGGCGCTGGTTGGAATCTGTACTTCCACTTTGAAACTGGTTTCAACTTCTTTTCCGTTCGAACTTGCTTTGACTATCACTTCTGTAATCCCTGTATTGACTGAAGAAAAGCTCAATATCAGATCGTTGCCAATGATATTTGGTGTTACAACTGCCGAATTTTTAGTGGTTATTACCGAAAATGCCAATACATCTTCAGGATCGTCGTCGGCGAATATGGTGGTAAGATCGATCACCTGATCGGGGGCTCCTTTGAAGACCGTAATATCCGCGATAACATTTTTCATATACGGTGCATGGTCAACATTTTCAACCGTAATAACAACTTCGTCAGCAGGCGAATCAATTGTTCCATCGTTTACTACAAGGGTAAATTTGAGTTCCATGCTTGTGGTTACTAGCGGCACAGTAAAAGTTGGTTTTTCTTCATTGTCGGAACTCAATGTAATTCCCGTGGGGGCTGTCCATTTGTACGTCAGTGCATCACCATCAGCATCGGAAGAAGCCGCGCCATCCAAAGTTGCGGTAGCTCCTTCATTAACAGATTGATCGGCTCCTGCATTGGCTGTTGGAACTTTATTTACCTGTAAAACGGTTATTACCACTTCATCAGGAGCAGAATCAGCCTGTCCGTCGTTCACCACCAGCGAGAAAGTGTATTGTGTGTCAGCACTGACTTCAGGCGCAGTAAAAGTTGGTTTTTCATCAGTATCAGAACTCAAAGTAATTCCCGGCGGAGCTGTCCATTTGTACGTCAGTGCATCGCCATCGGGATCGGAAGACGCCGAGCCATCTAAAGTTACGGTAGCACCTTCATTAACAGATTGATCAGCACCAGCATTGGTTGTTGGAATTTTATTTATCTGTAAAACGGTTATCACAACTTCATCTTCCGGAGAATCAGCTTGTCCGTCGTTCACCACCAGCCAGAAAGTGTATTGTGTATCAGCACTGACTTCAGGCGCAGTAAAAGTTGGTTTTTCATCAGTTTCCAAACTCAAAGTAATTCCCGGCGGAGCTGTCCATTTGTAAGTTATTGCATCGCCATCGGCATCCGAAGATGCCGAACCGTCGAGCGTTGCCATAGCTCCTTCATTGACAGATTGATTGTCTCCTGTATTGGCAACCGGCGCTTTATTGACCTGCAAAACGGTTACTACTATTTCGTCGGCAGGAGAATCATACTGGCCATCGTTCACAACCAGTGTGAATTTATAATCGGTGTCGGAGCTTACTTCAGGAGCTGTAAATGTTGGTTTTGCGATGGTTTCTGAATTTAAAATAATTCCTGAAGGCGCTGTCCACTTGTACGTTAGCGGATCATTTTCAGGATCGGTTGATGCAGAACCATCCAGCGTAACTAAAGAATTTTCGTCAGCAGATTGATCCGAACCAGCATTGACGGTTGGAGCCTGATTAATCTTTTGTGTTGTAATAATCACCTGATCGACCGGTGAATCAACCGTTCCGTCGTTTACAAACAGGTTGAATTTTAGTTCAGTATTGGCATTCACATCCGGAGCAATAAAAGTAGGCTTTGGGTCTTCAGGGGAGCTAAGTGTTATTCCCAAAGGCGCGCTCCAGTGATAAGTCAGCGCATCGTTATCAGGATCTGAGGAGCCTGATCCGTCCAAAGTTACCAGCGTATTTTCGGGAACAGCCTGATCGGGCCCAGCATTGGCCACAGGCGCTTTGTTGATGTGTTTTACTTTAACTACCACTTCTTCTGGTGGAGAATCGGATGTGCCATCGTTAACGACTAGGTAGAATTTGTAATCGGTGTCGGCGTTTACTTCAGGCGCTGTAAATGTAGGTTTCGGATCGGTTTCCGAGCTAAGTGTTATTCCCGGAGGGGCTATCCAGCGATAGGTAAGTCCGCTCAATTCAGGATCGAACAAACCGAGACCATTGTTGAATTCAAAAGTAAACTGAAAATCGGGGTTGGTACTATGGGGAGAAACGATGGTGAGCATTGCAACGGTCGTCTTTCCCAGGGTAATTCCTGAAGGTATTTGCCGGGTTTGTGTTAGGAAAACAGTTCCGGGTTCTGGGTAATTGGTAGCGTCGCTTACTTCAATCAGAAAATTCTGACTGGTAAGTGAAGTGGCTTCAGATCCTGTAATATCCATTTTTATAATGGTGGTGGCACTCATTATAAAGTCAGTCGCCGGAATTTCAAAATAGGTCATTCCATTGTGGTTGGGGTCTGACAAATCTGATCCGTCGAAAACTTTCACTGTGTATGTGTAATTTATATTGCTGCTATTGGGTGGAGTTATTTTGATGAATGAAACAGTGGTAGAACTAAATTTTACTCCGGCAGGCACTACCCAGTCGATTGACGGAGGTGTGCTTCCTGAAGTTCCATCAAGCAGCATCAACGAGAAGTTATAATCGGTTGTAGTTGTTAGTGCGGGGCCGGTAACTGTAACCTTAATCGCGAGCGGAGAACTTAACTGCGTATTTCCGGGTAACGACCAGCTAAAAGCCATCCGGTTGTCGGGATCGTAGGAGCATGAACCGTCAAGAGTGACCAAATCGCCTTCGTTTACTGTTTGGTCCGGTCCGGCGCAAGCCACAGGCGGCTGGTTGACTACCACCGCTTTTACTTTCACTTTTACCTGATCAGCAGACGAATCCACCGTTCCGTCGTTCACCACCAATGAGAATGTATATTCCGTGTCGGTATCCACATCAGGAGCGGTGAAAGTTGGTTTTTGGTCGGTGTCGGAACTAATCGTTATTCCGTCTGGGGCAGTCCACTTGTAGGTAAGCGGATCGCTGTCTGGGTCTGTCGAAGCCGAGCCATCAAGCGTCACCGTTGCACCTTCGTTGACTGTTTGGTCTGCACCGGCTGCGGCCACCGGCGGATTGTTTTCTTCTGTAATGGTAACAGTAACCGTTACTGTTATATTATCACTGGCTCCTTTATCGTCAGTAACCGTCAGTTTAAATAAATATACGCCAGCCTGTGAAAATGTTACAAGCGTTTGCTGGAGATTGGGATTTTGAATAGTAGCTCCCGAAGTTGGGCCCGAAGTTAAAGACCAATTGTAGGAATCGATTGTTCCATCGGTATCAGTAGAGCTGCTGCCATCCAGTTGTGCTGTTGCTGTTTCTCCAGAATTTAGAACCAAGGTTGACGGTGCTGCAACTGCTGCGGCCACTGGCGGTTCGTTTTCTGCAATAGTAACAGTAACCGTAACTGTAGTATTATCAGTAGCTCCTTTATCGTCAGTAACAGTCAGTTTAAATAAATAAACGCCAGCCTGTGAAAATGATACAAGTGTCTTCTGGAGATCGGGATTTTGAATATTAGCTCCGGAAGTTGGGCCGGATGTTAAAGACCAATTGTAGGAATCGATTGTTCCATCAGTATCAGTAGAGCTGCTGCCATCCAGTTGTGCTGTTGCAGTTTCTCCTGAATTTAGGACTAAAGTTGACGGTACAGCAACTGCAGAAGCAACCGGCGGATTGTTTTCTGCTGCAATGGTAACAGTAACCGTTGCAGTTGTATTATCACTAGCTCCTTTGTCGTCCGTAACAATCAGTTTAAATAAATAAACGCCAGCCTGTGAAAATGTTACAAGCGTTTGCTGTAGATTGGGATTTTGAATCGTAGCTCCAGTAGTTGGGCCGGATGTTAAAGACCAATTGTAGGAGTCGATCGTTCCATCTGTATCAGTTGAGCTGCTGCCATCCAGTTGAGCTGTTGCTGTTTCTCCTGAATTTAGAACCAAGGTTGACGGTGTTGCAACTGCTGCTGCAACCGGCGGTTCGTTTTCTGAAATACTAACCGTAACCGTTACAGTTGTATTATCACTAGCTCCTTTATCGTCCGTAACCGTCAGCTTAAATAAATAAACGCCAGCCTGTGAAAATGAAACAAGCGTCTTCTGGAGATCGGGATTTTGAATAGTAGCTCCTGAGGTTGGGCCGGATGTTAAAGACCAATTGTAGGAATCGATTGTGCCATCTGTATCAGTAGAGCTGCTGCCATCCAATTGTGCTGTTGCTGTTTCTCCTGAATTTAGAACCAGGGTTGATGGTACAGCAACAGCTGAAGCCACTGGCGGCTGATTTTCAGCAACCGCTTTCACGATTACTTTCACCAGATCGGCAGGTGAATCCACCGTTCCGTCGTTTACAACCAGCGAGAAGGTGTATTCCGTGTCGGAGTCCACATCAGGAGCGGTGAAGGTTGGCTTTTGGTCAGTATCGGAACTAAGTGTGATTCCGGTTGGCGCAGTCCATTTGTAGGTCAGCGGATCGCTGTCGGGGTCTGAAGAACCTGAACCATCGAGCGTGACTGCTGAACCTTCGTTGACATCCTGATCATCTCCGGCATTTGCAACCGGTGTACGATTTGCCGGAACTGATAATTTGACAAAAGCAGATCCATCCACCTGAAATGTTGGTGCATCTATCGGCGCCCCGGTTTCAGGATCGAAATATTCGGCTGTTACCATTGATATTTCGCGGTTGTTGGCTGAATCCCAATATTTGTAACTGATTGGATCCCCGATGGTATATCCGTTTGACATCCCTTCGTCTTCGCGCGAGGCCGCAATGGCTGCGAAGGTTATTTTTGAAGTGATGTCGATGGAGCCGTCGAGAATGGCCTTTCCGCAGCAGATGGTTCCGTCGAATGCAGCAATTTCATCTCCGGATTTTAGGTCAATGCCACCCATTGTGGCTGCGACCACCGTGATGTTCATGTGATCCTGTCCTTTTCCGGAGAAGGCGACTATGAAATGTCCCTGAGCAAAACTGTTTGCGGCAAGGATAAGAATTGCTATTAAACAAATAAACCTTTTCATACCAGATAGTTATTTCGGTTTAAAACTTATCTTAAAACAATGTATTTGTTAGTGCTTTAATACCACCTTTTTAACTACGTTGTTCACTTTCACATAGTAATTGCCAGAAGCCATTCCTGTTCCCTGGTCGCTTCTTCCGTTCCATACAATCGTTTTGTTATTGATCGCACTGCCGCGATACAAATCGCGTATCAACCTTCCGCCGACATCAAAGATTTTAACTTCAATGTGGTTGGTTCCCATCAGTTCAATCTCAATGGTAAGATTTTCTCTGAAAGGATTCGGATAACAGTTAATTGATGAAATTTCAGGAATATGGCTTTGAATGGTTGCCAATTGGGTATTAACTCGCGCAAACAAAGATTCATTCTTTGTAAAGATGTTCATGCTGTTGTTAAGCAATTCGGGGGTCAGCAAATATTCCTGGTTGTTGCGGAACAGTACAATGGTTACAGCGTTACCCGAAGTAAAGCCATTAGGTTCGCTATCCAGTTCGTCGTTGCCTGAAGCGGCAATGCTTATCTGGTCTTCAGATAGTTGGTCGGGTCCAATTGTGGCCGATCCGACACACCTGCTTCCATCGAAAACTCCGATTTCGTCACCTTGTATGAAGCCGCCTTTCGACAGTTCTACCAGGTTAATGTTCATGTGATCGGTACCATTCCCGGTAAACACATTCCGGAAATGGGCTGAAGCCGTTATTTCAGAAGGAATAATTGCCAGTTTAGCACTGTTTGCCGGAATAGTCAGTGTGGCATCCGAAAGCACGTTAACTTTGTAGCCATTGTTTGGTTTCAGGTTGCCAATTTTATTGGTCCAGCCTCCAAAGACGCCAAAGTTTTCGATGGCCATTCCTGATTCATCCATTACCTTTTTGAGTTTTCCTGCATCAATCAATGGCTGAATGATGGTCATGGCATCTACTTCCTTGTCGGATGGGAAAGCAATGATATTCCAGCCAGCTTTCAGATTGATGTCCATTGGCAAGGAAACAGGAAGACCTTGCATGACAAGCGAAGCCGATTCTTTCACATTTACCTTGTATCCCCTGTCTTGTTTGAGGTCGCCAATTTTGTTGGTCCAGCCGCCAAATATGCCAAAGTCTTCGATGGCATTTCCAGCCTCGTCCATCACTTTACGGAGCTTTCCGTCGTTGATCAGCGACTGGAAAATCGCTTTCATGTCAAGATTCGACGGAATTACATTGGCCGAAATAATGTTCCATCCGGCAGAAAGGCTGACTGACTGAATGCTTAAAACCGATGCATCTTTCACTGTAATTATAACTTGTGAAACTGATGAATTTACCTTGCCGTCGTTTACAGTTAATGTGAATGTAAATGTTTGGTCTGAGGTAACTTCAGGTGCTGTGAAGCTCGGTTTTGCATCGGACGTTGAACTTAGCGTTATGCCTGCCGGTGCGGTCCACAAATAGGTGATTGCATCACTGTCGGGATCGTTCGAAGCTGAACCGTCGAGGGTTACAAGCTTATTTTCGTCAACCGTTTGAGCCGTGCCTGCATTGGCGTCGGGTGCCCTGTTTGGGCTTTGCAGGCTGTATTGGGCTTTCGAAGCTGCAATTCCCTGTCTTCCTGAACTATACTTGTTCAGTTTGGTTACGTCCATTGTTACTGCATATGTTCCGCTTGCGTTTCCTGCCGTGTTCATTCCTGAAAGTACAAACAACTTGTCAGTCGATTTTGTAACAACCAGGTCTTGTGTCCCGATTGGCTGTCCGTTGCGTTCAAATTTCAGGAAGTCCTTTAGCTTGGTTTCATCCAGCAGTTTATCGGTAAATTCAAGTTCGAGTGAAGCAGGCTGTGCGACAACTGCGGTCGGAATATTTTTCCAGAATCCAACCAAAGCAGCTTCATCAATATTTACATTGATTTTGGTGATAGTTTTGTTGGTGTAAATATCAATGCAATGCGCTTCAAGAATTAAATTTCCCGTAAAAGTGAAGCTTATTGGAAGCGATAGCGGTCCGGCTCCAACATTTAAAGTATCAGCCAGCAATATTGGATTTACATTATCGGTCTGATAAAGCTGTATCCGGGTATTTGGCTCATTCACTGTCATCAGCGCGGTTACATGTCGGGTGTCGGTTACGTTATCTGTGTCGGAGAAGCCCCGGTCAGGAGTGATTCGTAAATTGGTAATAGCCTTAGGCGGGGTACGGAAAACAATCCAGTTGTGTTTTACTGTATCTGTTCGCGAATTCCCAGCGTTGTCAGTTAAATCCTTCATTTTTATCCTTAACTGGTAATTTCCTTCATAGTAAGTCAGCATCCTGAATTGAGTAAACAGGTACTCGTTATCTTGTATTTTCTTGAAATCGAGCTGCGAAAGCGGCTGGCGAAGTCCATCTTTCCATAATTCAAGCGAACTTACCCCGAACCCGTTGACCAGTTCGGTGAACTTTACTGTAAAGCCGGTTCGGTGCTGCGAATCGTATCCGCCATCGGTTGATGGGATAATTTCGCTTACCGTTGGCGCAGTCTGGTCGATTTCCCATTCAACACTTTGTGGCAGGATTCCGAACACACCATCCAGCGATTTAATCTTTTGCAGATCAACCGTTAGCATATACTTTCCATCAGCTGATATAATGGTCTGTAATCCCGAAAGCTGGAAGAGTTTTCCTTCTGTATCCATTTCAGTGATGGTAATTGTTCCTGAAACCGGGCTGCCATCTTTCTTTATTGCAAACCGATCGGGGAGGACTGTCGTTTTGTCGATTGGGACATTGAAGCGCACTAACATTAAATCAAACGGCGCTCCCATGTTGTTGTCGGGCAAGCCAATGAATTCACTGATGGCAGGAATGCCGATGAACTGTGTCCAGTTGGCCTGCTTGCCTTCAACACCGCTTGTTCCAATCAAATCTTTAATGCCGGTTGTTTGCACATTAAGGGCATAGTAACCATCTAGTATCGATTTCGTGGTCAGATCAACCTTGTAAGTTGTCTGGTCGATGGCAGTTACTGTTACAGTGTTATCCATCAGATCGGGACCGCCCTGTACCCGTAAGGTCATGTCTTCGAAATTGAAGGTAGTAGCATCGATCGGTTTATTGAAAACAACATTAATCGAAGTGACAGGATCGGTTACAAATACTGTGGGCACATTCTGGAAGCTGACAATGGCAGGTGGATTTTGTGCGGGTGCGCTGAATTTGATGATGTAAGTCTGAGCGCTGAAATCGGCAAAAACATCCAGAAAATGGATCATATTTTCGTAAACCGGTTCTTTCCCATCAGGAAGTGTAACATGGGTTTGCCATACGTTGTCCAGAGGGATGATTTGTCCATCTTCGACCCTCGTTACGCTCACAATTTTGTAATTTCCGCTTCCCGGATCAACAAATTTATGGTAGTTCCAGCCTGATTGTTTTGGAGTGACTATCAGTTCAATTTCGTGGTTGCCCAAAGCTATGTTACCCGAAGTACTGTGCGAAACTGCAGGATAAACATCGAGTGTACCTGAGTTCGACAGGTAGATAATATCAGGAGTTTCTTTGGCATCCTGAATTTCGTTAACCAGGAAGTCATTGATTCCATCTTCGACACCGGAATATACGCGGACACTCTTTATCAGTTCGTGAAGAGTTGCCCCGCTAATCAGGCTAAGTTCAGGATTTCCACGACTGTCGAGGTGAGTAAGCTTGGTTTCATACGAAATGAAATGCCCGAGCAAGTCGCTGGTAAACCACCACTGTCCGATTGTTGAAGTTTTGGGTGCTATGTTTCCAAAGTCGATGTTGGTCAAACCAAGCTGGCGTGGTTGCCCGTTCAGGTTCGAGCCAATCAGTGCGAAATTTACGGCAAGTCCTTTTTCGTTTTCAACGATTTTGGGTTGTGCGCTTTCAATCCGTACATTTTTAGCAGTTCCGAAGCCATTGTTCTGAATCATCACTGCCAATTCGGCTGGTACAATAGGTTCAACCGGAACAGTTAGCGGATCGTCGCCCAGAATATCGCGCTGCATAAAGTAGTGCAGGTACAAATCAGGACTTGGGTTTACATCAAGCGTTACAGGGAACAAAGGTTTGGTAACGGTTACACCGGTAAACGGATCGAGGTACGAGAATGATCCACCAAATGAATAACTCTTTGGAACTTCGGGAGCAGCGCCTTTTTCAGGAATAAACAGAATGGTAGCGCTACCTTTTTCCTGTGCTCCAAGAACCCCGTTACCGTCGATTCCGGTCAGAATATCCAGGGCAGAAGTTTCAATATGGAAGAGGTCGTTGCTCAAAACGCCGTTTTCGTCTTTAATTTCGAGATCCAGCTTAACTTCCTTCATAGGTTCTGAACCGTGTCCGTTGAAAATGGTCAGGGTTCCTTTGAAAGCTTCGCGGGTCATCACTACTTTTTGAGCGATGTTGATGGTTACCGAACTACAAACCGAACTACTGCCGGTAAATACCTGATCTTCTATAGTTTCCATTGATTGCACGTACATGTCGCCAACATCGGTAAATCCTCTTGATAAGGTATAATTCTTTACTGAATCAATTCTTTGTATGTACTTTTGCAATACATTATAATCCACCATATTTGGATATTGGGCTGTGGGAGTTGTGACATTATTTGCATGGGCTTCCAGGGTGTTGTTCCAGCGGGTAGCAAAAACATTAATTTCATCACTGGTAATATCGGTTCCGGCCATATTCTGCTGAATTAGAAGAAGGTCGGCTGGAAGAATTGGTTTGATTTCAGAAGTGAAAGGTTTAATCTGATCAACAAAATCGTTGAAATTTTCTTTCGAATCCCAGTCAACACCACCCATAAATTCGCCGATAAAGGCATTCGCAGCATTATGCCCGTAAAGGAATGCTTCCAAATCATGCACCGATTGCTGCAAAATTGGCGGCATTTTGCTGAGGTTTACAGCTTTACTTATGTGTGCGCTTTTTAAGAAGAAAGGTGGATCTTCGTAGCACGATTTAGCTGCATTGGCAATTCCGAGCGCACATTTATAGCCATCGCGGGCATATTTGGCCGGTGTAAAGCTGATTACGCAGTTGAAAGCATCCATGAAAGTTATTTCTCCGTCCATTGCAGAATAGGCGCAACCGGCAACATTTACAGCCAAAGCAACATAAGGGTGTAATTTTACACAACCTAATATGGCTTGGGCGATATCAATTAAACATTTGTCGCAGCCAATTTCGGGTAATGAAATGGATGGCATTGAAATGTTGGGGATATAATAAGTAGGACCTCCTCCTCCACCTCTTCCAGGTCCATATCCTCCACCTCCACCTGAAACAGGCCAACCACCCCAGCCTCCACCTGAACCGGCACAGACTCTGCCGCTAAAGGTGATACCATGCGATGACTGACCCCATTTACCGTCTTTACCGCATTCCCAACCGTAAATAGTAAATGCAAAATCGGTACATGGGCCGGTTGACTGGGTAGCATCGGCGCTATTGGTTGTGCTGGCCGATTTTAGCGCATCTCTCCGTTTCATTACCACCGGAACCTGTATGGCCTGTTGTGCCAGAAGATCCAACTTTGTGAAGTTGGTAAGGAATATATATTCAGGGTCGTTCTGCGGAAGATTAACCTGCACATCATTTGCTGTGATCAATCCTTTGTTTGTAAGAGTAATCATAAATGGGAATGTCTCGTCGTTGAAAAGCTGTGGCATTTCAGTCGGCATTTCCATTACCACAACCGGAACCGGTACATTGGTCTCGAATTTCATGACCAGCTGCACTTCATATGAATCCTCGATTTCAGTTGGCACAACTTCCCAGGTATAGGTAATGGCCTGAAAACTTAAGAATACCGTTTGTTCGTTTACACGTCCGGGGTCGATAATTACGGTTGTTTGGAACCCTTCGTGCTTATCGGCTTCCACATTCATTTTGTAGGCTCCTTCAGGCAAATTTGGAACCTCGAAAATGCCATTTTCATCGGTAAAACCGTCGGCCATAATTTTTCCGGAGAACGGATGACGGACTACAACATGGGCATTTTTTACATGCGGTTTGTCCTCTGTATAATAGGTGTATTCGTCGATTACATCTATTCTTAATGTTCCGGTTTCTTCTGATACCGCTTCGATACGATAGGGTAGCTGAACTCCGCTTCCATTCACACAATTAACTGCAATGTTTCCTGAAATTGGTGTGTTAAGCGGTGTGTCGGAGTTTGGGGTCAGAGCCAGAATTACTTTGGCAGTATCCTGAGCCGATAGGTTGGCTATGGTTGCAGGACTTAAAAGGGTCATCCAGTCAACATTTGGTAAACTAATTGTAACTGCACCCGATTCTCCAGCTCCATTGTTGTATAGGTAAAGTTCGTATATTCTGGTTTTACCTTTCGTCATAGTGGTGTTCAGGTTCCCCGGATCGATCTTGAGCTGTGCCTGTAGAGCCTGACAATAGTAATATGCAGGGAAAGTGGTGGAGGCTCCTTCAAGCGAACTCACCGTAAAGTTAATTTGCTCGTATTCTTTACCGATCGTCAGTTCAGTGGATTTCAGGGTAAACGAAAACTCTTTGGTTTGATTTCCGGCGAGGGAAACTATGGTGTCAAATTTCAGTTCGCAACCAGCCGGAAGTTTATCGGCAACAATCACCACTTTATTTAATGTGGCCTCACTGGTATTTTTAATCGCTATTTTACCAGTGAGCGTTTGTCCTAATTTCATTTCCCAGATGATATGTCCTGTTGATGTACGCATCAATCCCAGAATATCGAAGGCATCCTGCTGTATATCCAGGTTTTGAGCCGGGAAACAAGCCCCTATGATGTAATGGCCCGACTCATTTGGATTTGGCACGAAATCGGCAGTGAACTCTCCTGATGCATTGGTTTTTACCTTGATAATCCGGCGCAATCCGTTGGTAATCACATATACGTCAACATCAACATTTGGCATGGGCACGTCAAACTTGTTTTTCGCTATTCCATGTATCGGTATGGTCGTGTTAGGTAAATAAAGAATATCATCGGTTTGAGCTGTAGCAGTGTATTCGGGTACAATGCCGAGCAGCACGGCTTCCGATTCGTTGTTGAAATAAGCCAGTTCGGTTATTTGCTCGTTCGGGTTGATTTTGCCCAGAATAAAGAAGTTTCCGGTTACATCGGGCACTTCAACCGTTTGTACAAAATTGGCGGTTGTTTCTTTCGGAATAGGAGATGTGAACGTGTATTCGCCCAGCAACTGGTCTTTATCATCCAATTTGCTATCCTTCGACGAGTAGAAATTAATTTTCACTCCTGAAGGCGCGGTGGCAAATCCAACATTGAAGGCAGCCCCACTAATTTCGATCATTTCGTTGGTGGCTGCAGTAGTTTTGTCCAGCTCAAGGTCAGTAATTTCGAGGTCGGGTTTGTTCTGGTCGGTTACAAAAACATATCCAAAACCAGTCGTGAAGCTGGTTGCGCCTGCCTGTACCAAAACCATTTGGTTGCCATCTTCAACATCGTCGTTAATGGTGCTGATTGGCACGATTACGGATTTCTGGCCTGCCGGGATAGTTGCAGCGGTTGGAATGGTAACCTCGGTATTGTCGTTGTGTGAAATTGTTATGTCCAGCGCATTGTCTGTTGGGGTATTTCTGGAAATAGTTAAGTTTCCGGCATTTGTCTTTCCTTCGGGCAGCGAAAGTGGATTAACCGAAACCGAAAGGGCAGGACCGTCGTTATCTGCAATCACCAATTCATCAGTAACAATACCGCCATTGTCGGGCGTTGTACCGCAATTGCACGACGACAGGTAAATAGAACCCGAAACAACGGATTTCCGATATCCGTCAACATCGCCGTTGTCAACAACTCCAATGTTGAATTTCTGGGAGCCAACACCTTTGGCTAAATTGATGGTTGCAGGGAAAAATAAAGCACCTGCCGGCGATTGGGTCAGATTTACGGTTATGTTTTCATCGCCTTTTACCCTGGTAATTAAACCCCAGGTTGCATAAACCCCAGCCGATTCAGATACCGTGTCGGAAAGAATCTCGAAAGTAACCTGCGGCACATCGTTATCGACAATACTGACAACAACCTGTCCGGGAGTCACGCCTGCCGAACTTACAAAAATGAAAGCATCGGCTTTCAGTTCGGGCAAATTGTCGTCGGTAACTACTACCGAAACTTTACCTGAAGCTTCGTTTGCCAGAATTACCAGTGACGAAGGGAAAGTCCACTGGTTGGCCTTGTTGGTGGCCATGCTGACAGTTAATGCCTGATTGGTCACCAAATCACGTGTAACAGTTAATTCAATTGTTTCTCCTTCCGTAGGGGTTGGATTACTTAATGTAGCAGTGAGTTTTGGTATTTCATCGTCGAGTATAGTGATTGTTTTTGCCGAATTGGCATACGATGCCGCACTTGCTGCGATGTTGACATTTCGCGGGCCTTCCAGAACTGCATTGTTTACGGTATTCAGGTTGAAAACAATGGATGACTGGTTGGCCGGAATGGTAACCGAAACCGGAATTGTAACTTGTCCGGCGACTGAAGCTGCGAGGTTTACATCGAGTGCAGAGGCGATGTCGCCGCTGCGGGTTACAATGCAACGAACCGGAAGTGGAGTACTTTCCAGTACCGAACTTGCCTGAATTTCAAGTGACAACATATCAGCAAGCGCAATTGCACTGGCCGATTGTGCCTTGTTGTTGGCTTTGCTGGCTGCATATTCCTGAAGTTCGGGGAACGGGAACAATTCAATTTCGATTTTTGCTTCGCCAGAAAACTTTGGAAGATTGGGTATTTTAATTTTTCTTGTGCGGTTGATGGTGCTTACTGAATTAAGTGGTAAGCGGTTCTCCGTATTGGGTGAAATGGTGATTTTCAATCCTGAAATGGGTACGATTGTAATTCGTTCGGCCCATCCGCCTGTTGCAGTGGTTCCTCCAATGTTCTCAACTTTCCAGTTGATGGTCAGTGAATCGCCGGGATTTACATCAGTTACAGACGGTTGAATATCCTTCACCAGAATGTCAGGAAGAGTTTTCAACGTAACTGTTGAGGCTGCCGCTGTTTTGCCTTCGTTATTGGTTTCGAGTAACTCGGCAACTGAATTTGAATTGTCAGTTTTTACTATGAAATAATAATTTCCTGATAAGTCGATTGGTAGTGAAAGTGTCACCACCCGGGTATAAATGCTGTCGGGTTCCAACTGACGCAAATTGGCGGTATTCGAAAGCAACCGGTCGTCGTTGCTAAAAGTTGCATCGGTTGAAGCATACACAAGGTCGTTCCAACTGGTTCCGGCGGTATTACCTACGCCAATGTTTTTGATGGTAAAACTTAGGTTGAAATTGCTTCCTGATTCAAAGCTAACCGGAGCTGCAACATTTGTAACCGTTAGGTCGGGAAGTTGCCTTACCCTGAAGGTTTGCACAGCACTTTCAACTGAAGAACAATCGTTTTCCGAGCCTACTTTCCAATGGTACAATTGTCCGTATTTAAGGTTGTATATACGCCTTGAGGTGCTATAAATATTTGAATACGTTGGTATTGCAGGCATTGTGGCGCCATCTTCCCACACAAAAAGATTGTAGTAAGTTGTATTGGCTGAAGGTTGCCAGAACAAATCCAGCGTGGCATTCTGATTGGTTTTCCCATCTTCAGGAACTAAACCGGTTACTTTTTCGATGGGTTTGCAATAGGCCGTCAATATGGTCGGGTTGGCATAGTCGGGTACTAAATTGGGTACAAACTCAATTTTTTCTGTGATGTCGTAAATTTTTTCAGAAAAAATATCGTAGTACTTAAAACTTATTTCGTCTCCGGTTTTGTCGTTGAAAACAAGCAGTTTGTACACGTTAATGCCGGTAGCCGGGAAATTGACCGAAGCGGTTTGTGCTCCCCTTATTTCGCCGTTGATATAGGCAATCAGGGCACCACTGGGCAAATAGGTTTCACCCACTTTTACCCGGAATGTCATTTCGGTACTTAGCTCGAATTTACGCGCCAGGCTGCTGTTGCTCGGTATGGCGGGCAAAGTGAGCGTGGCCTGAACAAGCATCGGCAACCAAACGAGCAGGGAAAGGGCTAAATTTCGGATTGCATTCGGGGTAATCCGGTTGATGCTCCATCTACGTTTTCCTGTATCGGAAGAAATTGCAGGAAATGGTAGCTGACTATTTTTATGGATAGATTTTTTCATAATCGGTTGAGTATTTCTCATTAGTAAATCACATTTCCAACATATCAATGGATTTCTTTTATTCATGTTTTCCATTTTATTGCAGGTTTTTGATTATGAGCCCTTATCGGTTGTTTGTCTTAATCAGTTTCCTGATTACGATGCCTTTTGCTGTTTCAATTTTCAGCATATACATTCCCGAAACCAGGTTCGCAGTATTCAGGGTTAATATATATTCCGAAATATTTGAGAGATGTTGCAGGCAATTGCCCGACATAGAGGTGATTTCGACTGATTTAACAATTGCTTCTGAATTAATTTTAAGCTCGTCGAATACTGGGTTTGGAAAAACAAATACTGAAGCGTCAACTTCTTTTTCGATAATTCCTGTTGGATTTGCAAGGTGAAGCTGGTAAGGCGCCATAGCGGCTCCGAAAACTTCATCGGGCTTGAAAGCCAATTCTTCTGAAATTAATTCTTCAGCATTATTGGTGGTAGATATTATTCTGAAATTTAGTTTTTCCTGGTTTGAATTCGAAAACATGCTTAGCACAAAAACATATCGGTTTAGGTCGGGAACAAAGCAGGCTTCGGTAATACCCCGTGGTTCATTGTTCGAATAGGCCAGCAAAAGGTCGCCTTTCCTGATGATATTTTCGCTTTCAGAATTCACCAGCTCACCAATCAGGTTGGCTGAATGCTCGAATGCCGGAGGATTGATACTGTATTTGCTGTACAATTCATTTCGAGTGAAAACCGCTGAATGTGCCGATTTTAGTTTGGCACTACCAGCCAGGTATTTCAGATTGGCATTGGCGGCAGTTTTCATCATGTACCCTGTTAAAACCCGCAACGAATCGAGGTCGCCTGCCCAGCCCGATGCCGGGTAATAAACAGCCGATGCTTCTTTGCTCTTCAGCAGAATATCGCCTGTTGGCAGCGAAGTCTGATCGAATGCCTCACTCAGTTTTGCATTGCCTTTCAGGATATAACCTATGCGGTTCCAGCCGGTAAAAACCGGGATGCTTGTGAGCAGCGGGTTAATTTCCTTTCCTGAAAGGGTGAATGTTTCGGCGGTCGCTTTCTTCAGCATCAGCATTTCAAGCTGCGGAAGGTTGGTAAGGTCGCCAAACCAGCCTGAAGGAACATAGTAAACTGCTGATGTAATGGCCGATTTTATATAGTCGAGATTTTCATTGGTAAGATTAGCCAGCACTGAACTTATTCCGAAGCTGGCAGGCGTTGCACTAAGCGAAATCCAGTTCCATCCAATTGCAAGAGTACGTTTCAGGTTGAGGGTTGGCACAAATACCCTGACCGAATAAGTTTTCTTTGTTTCGCCATCTTCGGCAGTAACAGTGTAATTTACCGGTGAGGTAAAATTCCTGACCGATCCGCCTGCCGGTACAATAGTTGCTTTGGGCGATAGCGTAAATGTTGGCGACAATGTCCGTGGATCAGTTCCATAAGGCAGGTACATGTTTACCTGAAGCAATCCCTGATCAACTTTTACCGAATCGGCTCCGGTTAATGCAGCCGAAAGTATGTTGGCTTCCTGGCTTAAAATATTCAGGTTTTTAATGGTGACGGAAACATTGTCCGGATCGGAATCGCTATGACCGTCGTTTACAACCAGTGAAAGTATGATGACCGAATCGCGCTGCACCATTGGAGCAGTAAAGGTGGGTTTGCTCGCTGTTGATGATGAAAGTGTGACATTTAGCGGGGCAGTCCATTTGAAAGTGATTGGTTCGCCATCGGCATCAGATGATAATGAGCCATCGAGCTGAACCAGAGTGCCTTCGTTTACAGTCTGGTCGCCGCCTGCAAATGCAACCGGTTTTTTGTTTATTTGCAAAACGGTGATGCGGATTGTATCGGGCACCGAAGTTAAAACGCCATCGGCTACTTCAAGTTTAAAACGATATACTTTATTGGCATTTACCTGAGGTGCAATAAAAGAGGGCGAAACACTAAGCGGATCGAAAAGGATGATTCCATCCATCGAAGTCCATTTATAGGAAATTACATCGCCGTCAGGATCGTTGGATAGGCTTCCGCTAAGCGAAACCGATGTTCCTTCGTTGTAGCTTTTATCAGGCCCTGTATTTGCAATTGGGCGTTTGTTAACCTGAAGTGCTGTAATTGAAACATTCGATGGATCGGAGTCGGATTCCCCATCGTTCACTACCAGTGTAAACGTATAAACTGTATTTACAGTAACTTCAGGAGCAGTAAATGTTGGATTTTTAATTGTGTTGTCGCTCAAAGTGATTCCGGCGGGGGCTGTCCATAAATAGGTAATGGGGCTGCCGTCCTCGTCGTACGATTCAGAACCGTCGAGCTGCACCAATTCACCTTCAGGAACCGATTTATTGATCCCCGCTTTGGCGATTGGCCGGTAACTCAATTGTTCGACCCTGGTAATTTTTCCGCTTGTAACAGTTGAAATTAGTGTCGATTCGTTGCCCGACATCGAATTGAGCGTAATGGTAGTTTGCTGGCCGAGTTCAACCGTATTCTTTAATTGAAATTTCAGGTAACAAATAATTCCTGATTGAATTCCGGCGCTGGTGGCCCCAACAATATGAACCGAATTGCCATTTTGAACCGATTCAGTCAGCATTGCTCCGTCTACAGGGTCTATACCTTTGTATTCGAGGGTGTTGCCATCAAACGAAATCATGCCATCGAAATCGTAAATTGTTTTTCCTGATGGCAGCAATGAAGTGGATACGGGTACACGAGTAACTTTATCGAGAACGCCATCGCTGTTCACAATCGAAAAATTGTTGTCGAGTATGGTGAAATCGCCGCTGGTTTTGGTGGCTCCGTGAGTATCGGTGGCGGTTACTTTTACTTTTCCCCCCGACAAACCGGTGAGGTTGCCCAGAACGTCAATCGATGCAATGAGCGGATCGCTCACCTGATATGTCATTGGTGGAGTGCCATTTGTAACTGTAATTTTTTCGGTGGTTCCCCACATCAAGGTTCCGCTGTTGGGCGAAATATTCAGGGTTGGCAAATAGTAAACTTCTACGTATTCCTGATAGGAAAATGCCAGCAGTTTTTCGTCGAACTTCAGGTTTTGGAAATTAAAATAATGATTGCCGCTGTTAACAGCTTTGAAGCCCAAATAGCAAAGAATTCCGCTTCCGGTAATCCCGCTGGTTGACGCAAACGAAACCCGTGTAAGGTTGGTAACAGCATTGTTCTGAATAGAAATATCGAAGTCGCCAATCTGAACACTTTCTTTGATTCCCTGCACATTTGTGTTGTGGGTAATTTCGAAATACCCGGAATAAACTTTTGTTCCGGGGGCAATATCTATTTTAACCGGAAGGTAGAACGTATCGGTTGGCCATGCAGAACTTCGCATAGCACTTATTTTTATGGCCCGAACGTCGATATTTCCTGTCGTGTACGATATGTCGCCATTTTTATCTGTCACATAAGCTTTTGTAAGCCCCGGGCCTTTGCCTTTCACCTTGGTTCCACTGCTGATTACTGCGATAGCCGTATCAGCAGTACTGAAAACGAAAGGACTAGCGCCTCCTGAAACATACAACTGTGCTTCGTCGCCAACAAAAAGTTCGTAATTGTCATAGTAAATGTCGGGGTAGGAGCGGTATTGCGTATTAATATAACCCTGGCTTAAGGTCATTGCAGGCAATCCTTCGTTGAGGTAGCTTTCTCCCGAAATATTACTAACGTAAGTTCCGCCGCCTCGAATAGCCCTGAATTTCAGGTAGAGAAATGTTCCATCTCCGGTGAGTGGGGTCGATCCTGCTCCGGCAATTGAGATTTTCCCTGCCGTTTTTTTACTGAAAGTTGGTATCCCCCAATCTTCCAAAACTGATCCGACAGAATCGATGTTCAGGAATTCGAGATAACTGGAGTTATACGATATTCCCAACCGGAACGAGTAAATATTGTTTCCGGTGAGCAGGGTGTTTGCCTTCAAAGCAATGGTGAAGGTATCCTTTTCTAAAACTGTTGCCCCGTCAATACTGAAACCTATGGTCGTTTGTGCTTTCGCAGAGCCCTGAGAGAGCACTATGAAGCAACATATCCAGAGGCAGGAGGCAATAATATATCTGATAAATCTGTTCATCTGTATAAATTTTATTTTAGTGTCAGTTACTGTTTCCAGTAGTGCTTTGGTGTTATCTGATCTGAAAAATCTAATCGGTTAAACACTTCCGCGATTTCATCTAAAATGCCACAACCTTTTTGAAAGCCAACCTGCCGGTTTGGGCAGGAGGCATTCATCGGGTTGTTTACTTTATCAGAAGTTTTTTTGAATAGCTGAATTTTTCAGCACGTAGATTCAGAATATAAATGCCTTTGCCTGGCCGGTCGAAATCAGAATAATATAAATCGATTTGCTGTAGTCCGGAGCTTAGGTTTTTCAGTGACTGTTTGTAAAGTATGCGACCAGTTAAATCTACTACCTGTATATCCAAATTCTGGTTTGCTTTGGCAAGTTCAAATTTTGCGTGAATGGCATACTGATCGTTAAATACTTGCGGTTCGGTTAATTCCGGGTTTTTACCGGCCCATGTTACATCCGATTTGCTGTTGATGGTGGCAGTGCCTAAATTGTCGCTGATGATATAATCGTTGGCCATTGCTGCGACAAGATCAAATTGTGATTCAGAAAGACCCGATTCTGTAAATTCAAATTCAAGAATAATTTGCTGATTATTGAAATTCAGGTCGTATGCTGAAGCCATCGAAATAGCGATCTCGCTGTTTTTTGAGTTAAATCCTGCTTCCAGAGAAATACCTGATGGCAGGTTTGCCTTGCTGATTTGCACAAACCTGATATGATCTTTATTGATCGTGTATTTCATGTCGAGCGCTTTGATGCCTTTTGAGGTTGAAATTGTAACAGGGAGCTGAAAGGTTTTTTTCGCGTACTCGCTAATGTTGTCGGGGAACGAAATAACTGCGTATTCGTTGATAGTAGCCGATTTTGTTCCGTCCGGTTCAGGTTCGAACCTACTGATTAGTCCAACACTGTATTGAAGTATGAGTGAAGCATCATACGATGAAATCATACCATTGCCACTTACATCGGCAACACCTTGTTGCTTATCAGTTAATACAATTGCAGCAACCGCATGTTGTAAAACCAATGATGCGTCGAATGGTTTTACTTCTCCATTCATACTTACATCGCCAAGTACAGGTTTGGCAAGTTGTGTTGCCCAGGGAGTAAAATCAACATAGTTCGAAACTCTTTCCCCGAGTCCGCCCGGGTTGGAAGCATTTCGCGGTCCGGTATTGTGATTCCACCAGCAACCTTTGGCTGTTACCGTGTTGGTCGATGTCATATTCCAAACTCCGTAACCATAAGTTGGGTTTGTACCAACAAAGTCGCAGTTTGTTATAGTTGGTAATGAGGTGTTTCTGGCCAAAATGCCGTAGTAATTGCTTTCAAAAAGACAATCTTTGATGGTTGGAGAAGCGTTATCAAGCGTTATAGCACCATATCGATATGGGTCGTAGCCCGAATAATTTGGATCGTAATAATAGTCAGACGCATTTTTGATGATACAATTTTCAAGTTTACAACTGGCGTCGATTGACTCATTCAGGAAATTTATCCCTCTCCAGTAATAGGTATTGGGTTGGTTGGCATCGCCATCACCATAGGTGTCGCCTCCATAGAAATCATCGCGGTCGGCTGTAAATACAATGGTATTATCAGTCGAGGCTCCTCCAATTGCCATAAGTCCTTTATAAACATTTAAATAACCGCCTGACATGAATTTACAAACAATGCCTGGATTTATTGTTAGAATCGCTCCTGAACCAATGCTGTAATTCTGAAATACATAAGGGATATTTGTTATTCCGGCAAAATCGCGTTTTAGCAATGTGGCATTTTGAGTAAGGGTTTCATTCGTAACTCTGATGGCTCTGCCTGTTGTTCCGCTTATTGTATTACCGGTGGTTTCAGCCGGATATGTGACAAGGGAGGTCGTAAATGGAAAGGTAATATTGCTAAAAGTACAATCTTTGATTGTTGGAGCACTTGATCCTGCGAGCGAAATCCCTTCGTAAGGAAAATTCCCGAAGGTTGAGTTCAATATTTTTGGTGATGCGTTGCTGGTTTGAATAGGTACTGTTCTTGTATATCTGAACAAGGCGTGATCTATCGTGCTTAAATCGTTCGATTCATCATAAAAGATAAAGTAGTTCCCATTATTTCCCGGAGTCGTGGTTCCATTTTGCTGTAAGTCTTTTGGGTTGCCGTAAAGATCATCTTCCAAGGTAGTAAATACAACCGGATTGCCAGCAATTCCCTGAATGTCAAGTTTTCCTCTGATGTGCCAAACACTGTTTCCCTTAAATGTTAATCCTGCAGGTATTGTAAGTTGCGAACTGACAGTTAAAGCCTCTTCGATAATATAGGTTATATTGTTGTATCCTGCAAAGCTTCTTTCAGGTACGGTTCCATTGATGGTACCTCCCCGAACCAAAAGTCCGATACGCGGAAGGTTGGCAACTTTGTTGTTTTCGCTGAAGGTTGGATTTGAAAACATATCCATGTGAATTGGGGCATTACCAAGATTGTAGAATTCACTGTTGCTAATAACCGGATTTGCATTTCCATAAATCCCCAGCGCGCATTTATTAGTGAAGTTTATCATTACCGAATCTATGGCAACCTTACAGTCAGTGATATGTATTACCGCATTTCGGGAAACATACCATTCGCCACAATAACGTAGTTCACAGTTTTTTAGGATATTTTCGGTGTCGCTTGCAGATCCGCCATAATCAAATCCGGCCCAATCGCCATTCCCGGGTGTCGAGGCTGTTCCGTTATTGTTGGAGTCTCCCGAAGCAGAGTCATCAAGATAAGAGGTGAATATTATTTTATTGTTTTTATTACCAATTGCTTTTATAGCACCATTAACAGTGAACCTTCCGGCTTGATAAAATTTAATTACCACACCCGGATTAATGGTAAGAACGTTTCCGGCGGCAATGGTTCTATTGTCGTCAATCAGGTATGCCACGTTTGTAAATCCGGCAAAATCCAATGATTGAAGCGTTGGCGAATCAGCGGCAATACCAGGGATGAAGATTCCGATATATCCAACATTCGAGACTGTATTGCCTATTAAAGTAGGTGATCCCTGATTTACATACCTTCCAAGAGGATAGTAATTGATATTCAGAAATGCGTTATTCAGTAGCTGTGCATTATCATAGAAATAAATACCCCGGTATGAATTTTTTATTTCGCAGTTTTCGACGATATTCCCTTTGGATACGTAAACTGCCCAATTGTCGGAGTTGTAACCTCCGTAATAGATTTTCCAGTATTTTATTTTTGAGGTTGAGTTGCCATAAATTGCAATCCTTCCTGAATTACTGTTGCTAATACCTGCCTGACCATTGTTTTCTGAATCGAGAGGATTACCAAAATTATCATCGGCTATATGTGTGAAAATAATTGGTTCTGATTCTGTTCCAATTCCGGTCAATGTTCCGTTTGCTGTTATCATCGAATTGTACTGCCTGCATTTGATTACTACTCCGGGATCGATAACCAGCGAAGCCGTGTCGTGTACAGTTGTGGTTTCGTAAAGGCAATAGCTTATATTTTCGATGTTTTTAAATGATAGTTTTTTCAACCTGGCATCGTCGATTACAGTTGATGGTAAAATCCTGACTGCCCTGATTTCTTTCGCGTTGAATTTTATAGAGTCGGTAGAGAAATCAACATTGGCATTCATGTCAATGGCTACATTATAAGCTTCTGCTCCTACAATGGTCGAAGGATAAAATTTACAATTGGTAAATAATGGCTGGCTAATTCCGGTTACAAATAAGTTTCGGTGATTATCGGTGAATAAACAGTTTTCGAAAGTTGGCGATGCTCCGTCCACAGCCATGGCAACATAAGCATCGTTGTCGTATTTGGCATTTTTAAAGATACAGTTCTGAAAAATACAAGCAGAATCAATGGCAGAGGGAGTAATATTTATTCCAAGCCAATAGGATGATCCCGGGTGCCAATCGAAAATAATCGGTTTATCGCTGGTTCCGCGTGCTTTAACTTTGCCCCGAATCGTAATTTCTGAATTGTAGCTTTTCAATTCAACTCCGGGCGAGATGTTTAAAGTTCCGGTTTCAGTAACCCTGAAGGTGGTCAGCCGGTAAGGAATGTCGAACTTTGGTATGTTAAATACACCGCTCACATCGTTAAAATTCAGGTAGATGTAGTCGGCGGCATTGCCTGTTAAAACATTGTCGTTGGTACCTTTAAGCATTCCGGGGCCATTTAAATAAATCGGGTGGTTGTTACTGTTTTTAATAGTAGTTTCCGAAATATCAAGAGTTCCCTCTGTATAAACATGTACAGCATGATCGCTGAAATTATTCAGAGTACATTTTTTCAGGGTCAGTTGCCCGTTTATATCAAGAATATAAACGGCATATTCAACTAAACAGCTTTCTAAGTTAATATTCCCTGATGTTGAACCTGAGGCTTCAATGCGGAGTCCGTTCCAACTTCCTTTTGAAGGTGTTTCGCTGGAAGATGTGAATGTTGCTCCTTTTGCATTCAGTGTTCCATAAACCCTAAGATAAACTCCTGAGTTAAATTTAAATACTACACCTTCTTCAACAGTAACTGTAACACCTGCATTAACATTCTGGCTTCCTGTTAAAGTGTAAGGACTGCCATCTGCAGTCAAAGTTCTGTCAGCTGTAAAATAATTGCCGGGAATAGTTGTTTGTGCATACAATCCAGATACAAAAAGGACTGCACCAAATAATAAAAGGATACACTTTTTCATATTCGTAAAGTTTTAAATTATGATTGAGCGTTAAAAATCAAACGATGACTCAAATTAAACTTCATTGCAGATGTTGTTTTGCATCTTAATTGAGTGCGCAACATTGCAATAAAGCTGATAATCAAAGGCATATCTCTATGCTATAGGTTCGTATCTTAGCTTTTTTATTCAAACTGAAATAAAAATGTTTGTTAACGCCGGTATAGGAAATTTAGTGGCAATTATAAGACGCTCAACGTCTTATCGGGATGCAGCACAAATCAGGAAAAAGTCACTTTTCATTACCTATTGACAGAACGATTCGCAATAATCTTTTTAAGGATATAATACTCTTTTGTCTTATAATCAAATATAATACTTTTTAGAATATCAAAATCAATTTTTTTTGATGAATCGTACCGAAAACTTATAAATGCTAATAAAATTAACGAATTTTTGGATTCAATTTCAATTGGTTAGAGGCATTTGGGAGTATAAAAAGGTAGTAATTTTACCCATGTTTTGTATGGGCAGGAAGATTATAATATCATCCCCATTTAATTAGAATTTACCGACGGATTGAATATTATTTTGGTAATTGTTTGGTTTGTCCGGCAAAAGTAAATACCGTAGGCAACCCTTTGCCCGTCATTGTTTTTTCCATCCCAGATAAATTCTATCAAACTATTGTTTGCTTCAGCATTGTCAGGAATGAATGTGCGTATATTATTCCCGTTTACATCAAATATTTCGCAGACCGTTTTTTGTGCTTGCGACAGGTAAATTTCAATCTTTATTGAATGGTTAAACGGGTTGGGGTAAAGATTGATTTCTTTTTGGTTTAGAAATAAACTGGTACTGGTCGATTTCGAAAAATCGATCAATGCAAACATTGATTCGTTCTTTTCGAAAATATCACGACTATTGTTAACTGTTACAAAGTAGAGAATGTAAACGTTATCTTTTCGGTATAATTTAAGTGTTATTTTATGTCCGGGGGTGTAACCGTTTGGTTTGTATTCTGTTCGGTCGTTCGCCGATGCAGGAATACTGATACTGTTTTCTTTTATATGTTTGTCTTCGATAATGGCTGCGCCTGCACATAAATCCCCATCAAAAACTCCAATTTCATCACCAATTTCGATTCCGGTCTTATCAAGCGCAACTAGATTAATATTCATGTGATCGACTCCATTTCCGCTGTAGGCCAGTGGAAAATATCCAGAATTGGTTGTTTGATTCTTTATATCTGAATAAGAATTTTGCTTCAGAAAAGATGTTTCATCTGATTTATTTGAAATAATTCTGTGCAATTCACGGTTAAGATTCGCGGATGATGATGGGAAGCCGTAAGTGAGTGATGATGAAGAACCTGAAATTGTAAATAGAGTCAGGAATAAGATAAAAAATACTATTACTGTCATTATCTTTTCGAAAGACAGTAAAATATCTTTTGTGTTGAAATTAGTCTGATCTATGAACATAACCCATCTTTTTAATACATTGAATATTAATTTATCAGCTAATCCTTCCGTTTGTTTTTGTGCCGATAATTATCACTGCATGAACTAAATATACAAAATAATACTCTTTTTTGTTTCAGGTATTGAAATTATAATGTGGATCAACTCAAAAATACCAGAGTTATGTATTTTTGTTTGAAGTCAAAATTCAAGATTAAAATCAGGATACAAATCAAAATAAAATGCTTAATATCAAACTTGCTCCGGGCAGTAGTTTTTTAGCCCTGATATATCAAATTAACCTTAACCTATTTAATACTTAGCGACATGAAAAATCTAATGAACAAATCAATCTTTTTGCTGGCAGCTATAGCCTTATTTTCGTGCGGTACTACTAAAACAAATGATCCACTTTCGCTCAATTCAGAGCTCGATAAAAATGCTCCTGTCAATACCTTGACGGCTGCCGAAGCGAAAAACAAATGGCAATTACTGTTTGATGGACAAAATTTTACCGGCTGGCACGGCTATAATATGCAGGGAATACCCGACTGCTGGATTGTCGAAGATCAGGCCTTAACCATGACAACCGAAGGCGGTGCCGAAAGTCAGGATATTATCACCGATAAAACGTACAGGAATTTTGCATTTAGTGCTGAATTCAGATTGACTCAAGCCGCCAACAGCGGAATTATTTTTCAGATTAAAGAAGATTCGACCTATAAATTTCCTTATGAAACAGGTCCTGAATTTCAGGTTATGGACCATGAAAACTGGCCGGATAAAATTGAAGACTGGCAAATGTGCGGGGCAAATTATGCAATGTATCCACCTAAATCAAAACCATTTAGGCCTGTTGGTGAATGGAATCAGGTTTTGCTTGTAGTTAATGGAAATCATGTAACTCAAATTCTGAATGGTGAAGTAGTTGTTGAGTATGAGAAATATTCGGATGAGTGGAAAAAACTTCGCGAAAGCGGCAAATGGGCCAACTTCCCCGATTACGGAAAATTCGACGAAGGACATATTTCGCTACAGAACCATGGAACAAAAGTGTGGTACCGGAATATTAAAATCAAAGAAATTTAATTTGTGCAGTTGTAAATTCTGAAAAATGAAAATTCATGACGCGAATTTTTAGCTAGATAGCTGTTGCTACTGTCTGAATTTGAATTGTTCCAAATCATTCCTGCATTTATTACATAGTTGATGATTTTTTTGATCGATATCCTCAACATAGGTGCTCGATCTCATTACGCAGGTCGTATTTTGGCAATGAATCAACCCAAAAGTATGTCCGAGTTCATGAATAATTTCTTTGCGGATACGATCGATAAATAGCCGCTCGTCTTTTTTGATTCCATAGCGCTCGTTGCTTAGCCTGTAAATTGAGGCGATTCCGCAACGCCCGTTCAGAAATGCCTGTCCGAAAATGTAGGTTAAAATTGGAATAAAAAGGTCAACATTAAATATTCCGAGTGTTTTGCAGTCGTCAGAAGCATCTTCCGAATCAATTTTTTGCAATAACCTGTTACCGTCATATTGTCGTCGGGCCGCATCGTAAAATTCACTTAAATCAAGGTGCCCATCCAGTGTTCTTACTGGTAACGAAAATTCATGTTCAATATCATTAACGACCATTTCAAGAAGTCCTTTCTCGAAATAGCCATAATATATCAGCGTGATATTGTCTAAATTCATTCACCTGCGGTTTTATTGGATTCAGAATGAATCAGGATTATTTTGACGGCTTCAGATCGTATTTCTTAATCTTGTTGTAGAGTGTTACCCTGTCAACTTTCAGCGCTTTGGCCGAAACAGAAATGTTCCAGTTGTATTTGTTGAGAATCTGAAAAATGTGATTTTTCTCTAAATCATCAAGGCTTTCGAAAGTGGTGCTAACAACAGTCTTTCCCAGTGGAAGGTCTTTCATGCTGATTTTTTTCCCATTACCAACAACAATTGCCCGTTCAATCATATTTTCAAGTTCGCGTATATTTCCGGGGAAAGGGAATTCTTCCAGACGTTTCAATGCACTGGCATCAATGGTAATGGGCGGTCGGTTCATTGAGGTACAGTACTTTTTTATGAAATAATCAACCAGCAGCGGAATGTCTTCAATCCGATCGCGCAATGGCGGCACGCTGATGTTCACAACATTTAGCCGGTAAAAAAGATCCTCGCGGAAAAGTCCTTTTTCAACCATACTTTTCAAATCTCTGTTTGT
The DNA here is from genome assembly GCA_003537645.1 of Prolixibacteraceae bacterium. Lineage (GTDB taxonomy): Bacteria > Bacteroidota > Bacteroidia > Bacteroidales > Prolixibacteraceae > Aquipluma. Next base: position 11,102 of record DPRM01000069.1, on the reverse strand, counting down.
AGCACAAATTACTCTGAAATCGGATGTGATTTCCTTGTTGCCACCTACACGGACAAAACTCTTGCTTTCGAGTACGCGAAGTAATTCGACCTGCATTTTCTGGGAAATGGTTGCAATTTCATCTAAAAAAATTGTTCCGCTGTCGGCCATTTCAAACCGGCCTTTTCGGTTGTAAACGGCACCGGTAAAAGCGCCTTTTTCGTGTCCGAACAATTCACTTTCCAATAAACTTTCGCTCAATGCGCCGCAGTGAACGCTAATCATCGGAAAGAATTTTCGCGGCGAATTGGCGTGTATTGCTCTGGCAACAAGTTCTTTACCTGTTCCGCTTTCTCCGGTAATTATTACTGATGCATTTGATTGGGCAACACTTTCGATTTCGCGAAGTACTTTTTGCATGGCCTCGCTGTTGCCAATCAGGTCTTCCACGTTTTCCAGCGAAACCACCTTTTCTTTTAGTATTTCATTTTCTTCGAGCAACGAAATTTGTTTCGAGGCATTTCTTATCAGGTGCGAAAGGTCGTCGGGATCGAAAGGTTTTGTAACGTAGTCGAAAGCGCCGTCTTTCAATGCCTGAACAGCAGTATCAACAGTTGCAAAAGCGGTCATGATAATCACAATCGAATCTTTTCGTAATGCTTTGATTCGTTTGAGCATTTCCAATCCATCCATTCCGGGCATTTTTATATCGGCCAGAATAATATCAAAAATCTCTGATTCGAGCATCGACAATGCTTTTTTTGCATCCTGGGCACGTTCAACGCGGTATCCGTCTTCAATAAACCAGTTGTACAACGAATCTCTTACCGATTCTTCATCATCAACGATTAGTATGGAAATTTTTTTTGCCATGATCTGTTTTCCTTAAGTCAGTATTAAAGGTAAAGTTATTGATATTGTTGTTTCTTTTCCGCGTATCGATTTCACCTCTGTTTTACCTTTGTGACTTTGAACGATACCGTGAACAATTGCCAGCCCCAGGCCAATGCCGCTTGCATTCTGTTTGGTCGAGAAGAACGGTTCAAAAACGTGGGGCAGGTCTTCTTCCGATATGCCAACTCCATTGTCTGTGATTTCAATGCGAATATGTTCATCGTCCGGATTCATTGTTCGGAACAGTACTTCACCGTTTTCGGAAACAGCTTCGGAAGCATTGACAAGTATGGCCACACAAACCTGTTTGATCTGGTTTGGGCTACAGGAAATCAGGTCTGCTTTTGCATTAAAATCTGATAAAAAGTGAATGTTTGCAACTTTCATCGGATGTGACATCAATTCAAAGGTTTCCAGCAGAATTTCGTGAAGATGTTTCGGTTCAAAATTATTCTGGTCTTTTCGCGAAAAATCAAGCAATCCTTTTACAATATCGCCACAGCGTTTGGTTTCATTTTCAATCAGTTTCAGATGTTTCAGCATCGATTCCTTTTTTGTCAGTTCTAATTCCTGATTGTTTAACTGCTTGTAAATTAGTTTTGTGTAAATCAGAATTCCTGAAAGCGGATTGTTGATCTCGTGAGCAACTGATAATGATAATTTGCCAAGCGAGGCAATTCTTTCAATATTAATCAGTTCGTTTTGTGCCTGCCCCAATTCTTCCGATTTTTTCTGGACTTTATATTCGAGCTGCTGCGACCAGTTTTGAAGTTCGTTGGTTGCAGTGTGCAAGTTGTCGAGCATTTCATTAAATGCGATCGAAACCATCCGCATATCCGAAAGCTGGTGTGGTTTTACTGCCAAACGGGTACTTTTGTCTCCTTTTGCAACTGCTTCGCTGGCTCTTATTATTTCATTCAGCGGATTTTTGATTTTTTTATTGGTGAAAAGGATCAAAAATATCAGTAGTAAAAGAGTCATCAAAGCAGCCAGCAAGGTATAATCAGTGGTCGATTTTTGTAGCGCATCATCCAGACCTTTCAAGGGCATTTTAATTATGAGCGAGCCCAGCACTTCGTCGTTTGCACTATGTGCATGGCACGAACTTGTGTAACAGGTTTTTTCGTTTAAAATGGGAGATTTAATTAGCAGATGCCTGTTTTTGCTATTGTTGTGCGGATTCATAATACATTCACTGTCAGCATCAATAATTCTGTACGATTTCTCTTTTCGCGAAAACATCGTGTCAAAATTCTGGTGGCAGCTTTTACAATCCGGGTCGCCGTGGCTGATTGTATCTTTTGAAATAGATGTGTAAACCAGGTTGTTATTGTTGTCGTACATGTTTACATCGTCGATTCCCGACATGGTGTTAATGATGTCGAGCGTACCCTGAAGAGAAGTCCGGTCGTTTTCGAGCATCGACCGGTAAAGCGCTCCTTCAACCAAATACCCGATGTTGTTTCCATTTTCGCTGATCACCGATTTCATGTATTCTTCGTTTACCGACCGAAAAATGACACCGAACGAAACGAATAAAAAGAATGATGAAATAGTAATGATAAACACAACTCTTCCATAAATTGAAGAACGGAATTTAACGTATCCGTTAAAAATTGGCGTTCCGACTTTGTTTTTTGCAGCTATTTTTTTGAACCAACTCATGGCTTAATAATTATAACATAAACTGTTTGCTAATTTAGTTTCAATTTTTCAAAACAGCTTTATGTATTCAGTTTTGTTTTCATTTTGTAGCCGTAAAGCATAATTTGACGGCTAAAAGTTTCAGCAAAAAAATAAAGCGATGTGAGGGGGCACACCGCTTTAAATATTGCTGAAAATTTTCCAGTATGGTAGAAATTATTCCTGATCGCGAAAACAGTTTTTATTTCTGCAAAGAACTTTTTTGCTCAGAAAATCCTTCTGAAAGTCCTGCCATACCTCGTTTGGAAGGCTTGAAAGTGGTTGATCGACCAATTCACCACCATCCTGTAAAACAACATTCGACGACATCGGAGAATATTTTCCGACAGATTGTGCCAGAAAGTCTTTGAATCGCTCCAATTCCTGTGTTGCCCATATCGTTGCATCGTCGGCCAGATAATACGAGTTCGTATCAGGAACCCAGCTTACCGGTTTTACTTTGAACATCCAACCTTTCACGTATGGATCTTGGTTCAGTAATTCCGGATTATTTGCCAGTTGTGTATTTGCTTCTATAATTTCTCCTGATATAGGAGAATAAATTTTCAGCAGTTTACCATTCTGGTTAATTTCGGCCAGCAGTTCACCTTTTTTTACCTTTTCGCCCAATTTTTTGAGATTGCTAAATTGGACCTCTCCTGTAAGATGTACCAACAAATCGTCGAGGCCCACTTTTGCAACTCCCGATTTTTCGAGATGTGTCCAGGTGTGATATCTGCTGAAGAACAGTCCTTGCGGAACTTTTAGGGTGTTGGCAGTTAGAACTCCCAGCGACTTTTGGAGTTGTTTCCTGTTTTTTGCCTGTCGGTTCAGTAACATCCAAAAAGGAATCAGGATGACAAAAAATGTGATTATTACCAGATATTCGATGCCCTTGGTGTCGAATATGTTGTTGTAAGTAAATGGATCCATCGTTTCTATTTTTATGCTGTCACATCAGTTAAAACATAACAGCTGGTTTGTTTATTTTTCTTCTTTTACCCAAGCAGGTGATTCTCTTAGCACCGGCATACGGTTAATTACCCATCTGAAAATCCATATTTCGGTAAAAATAACTGCCAGTGTAACAGTAATTTCCATCCACGAGGGGACGTAATGTACAGGGGCATCCCACCTGAATCCAATTACAGTTACATTTAGCCTGTTCAGAATAATTCCGAGCATGGTAAGAATTGCGGCAATACGAATCATCAGGGTATTGTTATTTCGATAACTGTAAAAGAATAGTATCATCGGAATAAGTACAAAACCAATCATTTCGAGTAAAAACCAGTATCCCATTGGTGTGTTGATGTACGCCCAGTTTTTATCGTGAATGAAAACCAGTAACTGCATAAATAAGTAGGCAAACATGGCAACAGCACATATCATCGATAATCCCTGAATTATTCCACGCTCGGCTTTGTGGTGTTTCTCGCTTATTTGATCCGAAAATACTTTGCTGCTGATGGAGCCTTCGAATATGACCATCGAAAGTCCGGCGAAAATACTGGAAACTAAAAACAGTATTGGTATAAATTCGGAGTACCAAAGCGGATGAATTTTGTCTTTTGCCATCAGGAAGAGAGCGCCAAGACCTGATTGATGCAAAGTTGACAAGGTAATTCCAAAGATTACCGCGCCAATGGTCATTCCTGAAAGAATTTTTCTTGCCCGGCGAGCGCCCAGCCATTCTGCAATAGCGGGCGAAAACTCGATCAGCTCGGCAAGCATGTAAAGCATAAAATGCCATGCAACAAGGAATAGCACCGAACTGGTTCCGAAACTGTTGCCTATAATCGGATTGATTACGTTCCAGGGACGGCCAAGGTCGAGCAACAAAGCTCCGGCATAAAATACATAAGCTAAAAAGCCATTCAGAACAGTTACCCTGACCAATGAGTGGTATTTGTCCATTTTCAGGATATAAACCATGAAAGTAAGTACGTAGGCCCCTCCGGCAAAGGCAACTCCGGTAACAACATCAAAACCTATCCATAATCCCCACGGTATTTCCTGCGAAAGGTTTGTGATTGAACCGATTCCATAAATGAATCGGTAAAAAATCAATCCCAGGCCGAGAAGCATAATTGGAATAGAAATAATATTAAACGGTGTGAGCCATTTACCTCGTGGCTTTAATTCGTGTAATAAAAATTGCCAGATGGAATTGCCATCATTGTCTTTTGCTATTGTAACTGCCTGATTATTCATTTTCTTCGTCTTTAGATTGATTATCTTTTGTTGCTTTGTGGATTCCAAGTAAAAGTGTTGGCAAAAGGACAAATACAGAAGGAACGCTGTACAGGAATCCTTTTGAAAGTGCCGGATAGGAGGTGTTTTGAAGCTTCGTGTTAAATCCGACTTCGTTAAACGGGGCAGGCGAGAGGTATAAATAACCCGTTCCTCCGGCAACATTTTCACCGTAAATCTGATCAACGTATTCTGTTGGATTTTCTGCGATTCTTTTCCGGGCTTCGGCAAGTAATTCGCGCCGGGTTCCAAAAATTAATGCTTCGGCAGGGCAGGCTTCGGCACACGAGGGAATTTGTCCTTTCATAATACGGTCATAACACATGTCGCATTTTTCAATCTTCGGATTAGCGCTGAAATATTCAAATTTCGGCACATCAAACGGGCACGAAACCATGCAGTATCTGCAGCCCATGCATTTATCAGCCCTCCAAATCACCGGACCTTCTTTTGTTTTATACATTGCTTGTGTAAGGCAAGCAGCCGCACAGGCCGGTTCGTTGCAATGCATACACTGGTTTCTTACCAAAACTTCGCCCTTCGATGTTGTGTGATAATTGATTACACAACGTTTCACTTCGCTCGTTTTGCGCAATACATCAACTTGTAATTCGTCGGTTGGTTCGGGCAAATTATGCGATTTTGCGCAAGCAATTTCACATTCCAGGCAACCTACACAGCGAGTGGCATCGTAAAGCATTCCCCGAAATTCTGTTTTCTCGCTTTCCGGCGAGTTTGCTCCAGCGCTTTTACCTACGGCAAGGGTGACCCCTGCAATTCCGACAGTTTTAAAAAAGTTTCGTCGATTGATACTCATAATAAAGGTATTTAGGTTAGATATTCTTGGTGTGTATCAGGATCAATTATTTTGAAGTGTCAATAAATTTCGTCTGAAAATCTTCCCAAACTTCAGGGCCAAAATCAGCCAGCACATTGTCGGTAAGTTCGCCGCCATCCTGAAGTACAATATGAGCGTAAACCGCCTGACTAGATTTCATTGAACTTGCGAAAAAATCTTTTAGCCGGGCAAATTCATCTTGCAGCCATTCCTTGTAATTTTCACCCATAAATAGGAATTGAATTTCGCGCAACCAATTTTTTGGCTCAACAGTGTAAACCCAGCCATCAGCAAATGGTGACGAATTAATGATTGAAGAATCTAAATTCAGTTTTTGGTTTTGCTCCCTGATGGTACCCGAAATTGGAGAATAAATATTCAATTGTTTCCCGTCCTTTATAATTGTCAGGATTTTTTCACCTTTTCTCACCATTTCTCCGGGTTCTTTCATCCTGATGCGTGAGATCGTTCCTGTAATATGTTGAAGAAAATCGTCGATGCCAATCTTGACCATTCCGTCTTTTTCCATAAAAGCCCAGGTATGTGTTTTGTCGAAATAAAGTCCCTGAGGAGCAATTATCGAATTTTCGTCAAATGCAGGAGTGAAACTGATATCTTCATCAAGCAACGACGACCTGTTTTTTCTGAAATAACCAACTGCACCTGCAAATAGTAAAGCAATAACGCCCAATACGATCAGGATATATGCCCAGGTCTTCGATTCCACTGGCTTTTCAATAACTGTTGTTGTAGCTTCGGTGCTTGCAAATGTTTCAAGGTTTGAGCTTATTTCACTGCTGGCAAGAATACTGTATCCGTTTTTATTCATGAATTTCTGTCCATCGGCCATTACCCAGGTTAAAAAGGCAATTGTATTGTTATCAGTTGGTTTTGAAGGAGCAGCAGCATAAATACCTCCGCATAATTCACGCGGATATTTCCCTACCCAGGCTGCACGGGTAAAAGCATTCAGATTTCCATAGAAATTTTCGAAGTTGTCAATTCTTCCATTCCGGTTTTTATCAATTGGTAACAGCTTAATTTTTGCAACAATTTCGTTGGCAGCTGCATCCCGAACGTCGGTAAGTTTGCAAAATCCAATGGCATAAATATCCTTTTGTACTGCTGAAATAAGGTCGGAAGGATTTGCCACTGAACTTCCATTTATTGCGGACAGATCTGATTTGCTAAAACTTGCGAAATCTGATATCACAGGTTCATTGTCAATGAAATAGTAATTTACAGTTGTATTGCTACCGCCTTCAATCAAACTGTTCCAACTTGTTTTACCTGAATTGGCAAGAAGCAGTGCGAAATCTTCCACAGTCAGTCCTTGCCTGTTGATTTCATTCAGCATTGGATTTTTTGCGTTAATGACGGTTACAATTGCATCGCGGCCAATAGCCATTTTCCAAACAGTTTCATTATTTACAGTTTCTGAATTTGATTCAGAAATGAAACTGATGTTATTGCCCGCTATAATTTGATTATCAGTAATATGACCAATGTTTATTTTAACTGAAGGATTTAATCTTTCATATTCGGTGGCCAAATTTGTTGCCAGACTGTTTAATTCTGGCGAACTCACAATGTTTAAGGTTTTTTCATCGGTGGAATTCTGCTGAGTTCCTTGTGGATTGTCTGTTGTACTGCAAAATCCGGTAATGCAATAAAAAATAAGTAGCAATCCAGTGATTAAGACTGATAGATTTTTCATGATATTGAATTTAAAGTTGTTCATGTATTAAGTATCTGATAGATTCTTTTTTGAGAAATAAATACAGTTGCAACCCTTTATTCAATTACAGTGCCAAGTTGATTTTTGTGGTATTAAGTGCTTGAAAATAAATGATATAAATAAATTTTAATGTAAAAAATTATACAGGTAAGTGTTGAAAAAATAAACAGTAAAATGTGGTTTGTTTTGGATGTGTCAATATATCAGCAACTTAGGATTGTTGTATATTTATTAATCACTGTTGAAAAATGCAATACATGCTATTTTTACTACCAGATAATCAGTGTGTTATATTTTTGAGTGATTATTCCCGAAAGCTGTTTATTAATACAGAATGAGCCGATGGGCCTTCGTTGAAAAGAAGATCAAGAATACTTAAATCTGGGGAGAACCCGAATTTTTCGGAAAAAACCTGCGTGTAAGGTTGAGCCACAAACTGGGGATCATCAGCGTTACGATGTGCTTTGGGACTGATCGATTCCCTGAGATTAATACACTCTTCCGGAGTTTGCTGAAATTCATCGGTTAGTTTTATTTCAAGCGGAATTTCAAGAATTTCAAGAAGTGTTTCTGTTATTTTCTGATTATAATCAAAAAGGTAAGTTGTTTTTTTCTGAAAAAATGGTTTCAGGTCGTCGGCGTAATATTCGAAAAAAGGGGACGAGTTATAGGCCGAAAAAATGGTGCGCCAGTGGTTTCGTTGCCATTCTTCGTCATAAGAAATCCGAAGATCTTTAATTTTTATTTTCTGTTCCCTGCCTTTTTCAACCGGAACAATTAGCGAGACCGGGCCATTTGCCCCCAAAATTACGGTTCTGTTCCGATAAGTTTGTTTGATGAAATGCTCATGCTGCTCAATGTAAATATTAGAAAAGGCAGCCAGTTTACTGAAATATTTTACTGGAGCAAAATATGCGGTGCTAAGCAGAATCGTTGTATTCTTAGTCATTCTTTGTCGTTAAAAAATCCACCCTGGTAGTCGCTTCCCATGCTTATCCCTTCCGAAGTTATATCTTCGTCAATGTCGGCATCAATTCTTTTGGGGTTTTCGAGTTCGCGTATTACATTTTTTAATTCTCTCTTCAGTCTCATAATTTTTGGAAGCTGCATCATTAAAGCCAGTAAAAAACCAAAAATTAATCCTGCAATTAAAACCAATACCAACGGAACTTCGGTCATTTTCCAGTGGAAAAACCTGATATCAATCAAAAGGTGGTTCTGAATGGTGAAAATGATCAGCAGTACCGAAAGAATAAAAAATGCAATTACTTTTCCTGACATAACTGTGAGTTTAATAGTCCAAAAGTAACCAAAAGCCTGTAGAAGCGCAAACGGATATATTGATGGTTTTATCGTGCTTATTGCATTAAAAACGAAGAGGATAACTTTTGGGGCTATCCTCTTCGTAATGGTGCGTTTTATTTATTAATGATTGTCCGTTTACCTGCCTATTTGCACTTTATGTCAGTTAGTTATTGGTCGTTGATTGTCATTTTGTTGTTATATTCCTGGCAAATTAATGACAACCAAATGACAATTGAATGACTTTTATGACATTGGGTAATATTGCCGATATCCAAATTATTTGTTAATGAACAAATGAAAACAATCGGCTCCAACGTATTTTGTTATAGAACGGCTGATCTTTATCCATCGATAACCAGATAAATACTGCTTTTCCAACGATGTGATCTTCAGGAACAAATCCCCAGTAGCGTGAGTCTGCCGAATTGTGCCGGTTGTCTCCCATCATCCAGTAATAGTCCATTTTGAAGGTATAGCTTTCGGCAAGAGCGCCGTTAATGTAAATAACACTGTCTTTTACATTCAGGTCGTTGGCTTCATATAAATCAATGATTCGCTCATACAAAGGTAGATTGTCCATGTTCAGTTTTACAGTTTGTCCTTTTTTTGGAATTTCAAGCGGCCCGAAATTGTCAACATTCCACTGATATTTGCTGCTGAAAGGGAAAATGTTCCTATCCCAGTTTGCGGCCGGAACCAATGTTCTCTGGATGGATGTGACGTTTTTCATCGTCTTCATTTTGTCTTCGTTTTCCTTTGTTAAAGGGAAGTAATACTGGGAGTTAGAAACCATGTGGCGGTCGTCTTCAGCAATTTTCATTTGGTCGAGCATTCGCTTGTTGATGCCGGTTCCATCAGTAGTGACAATATTATCGTACTGCATTCCGGCGAAATGTTGCTGCTCTTTACCGTTTACGAAAAGCTGTCCGTTCTTATACTCCAAAACGTCTCCCGGAATACCCACGCAGCGTTTAATGTAGTTCTCGCGTTTGTCAACCGGACGTGCAATTATATCGCCGAAGGTTTCTTTTTCCTGCCATACGCGTTCGCGGCCATAACTGCGAATCAGCTGGTAATAGCTTTGGTTCTGAACATTTACCGCAACAGTATCTCCTTCAGGAAAGTTGAAAACCACTACATCGTTGTTCTTTACATTTCCAAAACCGGCAATGCGTTTGTATGGTTTTTTTATCCACTCGATATAGGATTTTTTTGTTTTGGAAAGTGGCATGGTGTGGTGCACAAACGGAAATGACAGTGGTGTATTTGGAAGTTTTGGGCCGTAGGAGGTTTTGCTAACAAACAGATAATCACCAATGAGCATCGATTTTTCCATCGACGAAGTTGGAATAGTGTATGCTTCGATAAAAAACATGCGGATAAAAGTGGCGGCAATCACTGCGAAAATAATTGCATCAACCCATTCTACTACTTTGGTTTGTTTACCGTCGGGGGCATTTTTCTTTTTCCAGAACGACCAGTGTACCTTTTTTGTGATGTACATGTCGAAGATTACTGCAAGTCCAATTAACCACCAGAAATTTTGGAGCCAGAGTACCCATAAAAGATAAATTATACCTGCTACAGCAAATTTGAACCATTTATTTGATAGTATTTCTTTCATTTTTATCGTGAATTTTTAAATGTTTAGTAAATCGTTCATGGTTAAAACACCTTTTTTGCCATACGAAAATTCGGCAGCCAAAACTGCTCCAAAAGCAAATCCCTTGCGGCTTTTAGCGCAGTGGGTGATTTCGATATAATCAACTTCCGAGTCGTATTTTATGATGTGGGTTCCTGGAACTTCACCAACACGTTCAGAAAGAATCCCAACTTCATCGCTATTTTCGGTTTCGTGGTTTACCCATTTTATTTTTGCCGGAATTTCGTCAATAATTCCTTCAGCCAGGGTAATGGCAGTTCCGCTGGGAGCATCAAGTTTTTGTGTGTGATGAATTTCTGTCATCCCAACTTTATATTCATCGCGGTTAGCCATCAGGGCAGCAAGTTTTTTATTTGCCGCAAAAAATATATTGACACCTAAACTGAAATTGGACGCATAAAAGAATGTTCCGTTAAGCTTTTTACATTCTTCAAAAACTTCCTCCTTGCGGTCGAGCCAGCCGGTTGTGCCTGATACAACCGGAATTCCGGCCTCGAAACAAAGCTGATAATTGGAAACTGCCAAAGTTGGAATGGTAAATTCGATGGCTGCGTCGGCCTTTTGAAGGTTCTGTATAGTGAGATCTTCCGGATTGCTGATATCAATTTTCAATACTATTTCATGTCCGCGTTCAAGGGCGATTTTTTCAATCTCCTTGCCCATTTTTCCGTAACCGATTAATGCAATCTTCATTCTTTAAAGTTCTTAATTTGGGTCAGCAAAGATATAAATTCAACCCTAATTTAGGT
>DPRM01000048.1 GCA_003537645.1 Prolixibacteraceae bacterium | reverse complement strand
AGTAGATTAAAATAATCTGGATATCGTTTGTTTCTTTAAAAACATTATGATATTTGTACTGTGAGTACGAATAATGAAATAAAATTAAAGAAACTTCTGGATTCGCATGTTCCGGGAACCATACTGCTTGCTTCGTGGCTTGATGCAAACGGATTCTCCCGTGACCTGCAACATCGTTATTTAAAAAGCGGCTGGCTCCAATCAATTGGTGTTGGTGCATTCAAACGCCCGAATGAAAATGTTGGTTGGCAAGGAGCACTTTATTCGGTGCAGAAACAAGCTAATCTGCCTGTTTTTATTGGTGGCCCAACAGCTTTGTCCATGTTGGGATTTTCGCATTATATCCGTGCTGGTGCCGAAACTGTTTATTTATTCTCTCTATTGAATACGAGATTGCCAGCATGGTTTAAACAAAATGTCTGGAATGAAGTAGTAAGTCATGTCAAAACATCATTTCTTCCGGAAGGGATTGGGATGGAAGAGTTTCAGGAAACGCAATTTCTCTTAATGATAGCATCGGCAGAGAGAGCAATATTCGAATGTCTTTATCTTACTCCGGAAAAGCTGGATATGATCGAGGTTTATCAAATCATGTCTGGCTTGGTAAATCTAAGGCCTGGCTTATTACAGAAACTTTTGGAAGGATGCAGTTCGGTAAAAGTCAAACGTTTATTTTTATACATGGCGAAAAGGGCGAATCACCAATGGTTCCAATTTCTTGATTTATCATCGGTCAATCTAGGAGAGGGTGACCGCAATATTGTCAGTAATGGTGCGTATGATTCTGAATTTCGTATCACAATATCCAAAGAATTGGCTCAATTATGATCGATCCAAAATATAAAGCACAAGTTGATTTATTGTTGCAAACACTCCCGTATGTTGCAAAAGAAACGATATTCGCGCTCAAAGGCGGGACTGCCATTAACCTATTTGTCCGGAGTATGCCTAGGCTATCAGTCGATATCGATCTTACTTATCTTCCAATTGATGATCGGGAAACGGCATTGAAAAGTATTTCAGGGGGATTGGCACGAATCAAATTCAACTTGGAACAATCTATTCCTAGAATCAGCGTAACAGCAGCTTCACGCGATGGCCAGGATGTTAAAATTAACTGCCAGTTACCTGGCGCTCAAATTAAAATTGAGGTAAATACCACAACCCGGGGGAATATTCATCCAACTAGACTTATGCGGGTTCATGATTCTGTTGAATCTTCGTTTGGCAGATTTGCTGCCATTCATGTTGTTTCTATGGCTGAACTTTATGGAGGCAAGATTTGTGCAGCATTAGATCGGCAGCATCCACGCGATTTGTTTGATGTCAGGCTTCTTTTGGATAATGAGGGTTTCACTGATGATATAAAAGACGGTTTCCTTGTTGCGCTTATTTCTCACATGCGACCAATTAGCGAGGTAATCAGTCCAATGTTTATTGATCAGCGACAAGCTTTTGAAACCCAATTTTCAGGTATGGCAAATATACCTTTTAGCTACGATGATTATGAACGAACCCGAATACAGTTAGTTGGACAAGTTCAATCCAAACTAACAAACAGCGACCGGCAATTTTTAATGAGTTTCAAAGATGGCAACCCTGATTGGGGAAAATTATCCGTCAAAAATGCCAAAGAATTACCAGCCGTTCAATGGAAATTGCAGAATGTTGAAAGATTAAAACACGATAATCCCAGGAAACACAAGGAGATGGTCTCCGTTTTAGAGAATGTATTATTTGGCTGATTACAAATTGATAAAATATTTAACTGCACTTGTCAAATATTATCGTAAATTTAGGTTGTGTTTTTTATCACAGTAAAAGAAAATGCAGCTTTTCTTTTGTTATAGAGGTGGAAATTGAAAACCCTGGTCACTGTGACTGGGGTTTTTTGCGTTTATCTTATAACCTAATTGAAAGATATTCTACCTGTTTAAAGTTTCTATTTTAGCCTCTTTATAAACAAAATTTAGAGAAGTACTACTCTCACTTAATTTATCACAAAGGTATTTACGCATCCCGGAAAAGTCAAGGGTGGCTTCGGTAATCCTTTTCCCTTCGATATGCCTATCGGCTACTCAGGGAACGGATCACCTCGTCACACTTCATGCTCGGTCAAAAACCGAACGCCCTTCGACTGTTTCACGCTCAGGGAACGTTCGGTTTTGTGACATTCGCCCTTGACAAGAATCCGGTCTGCTCAATGGTTCACGGTTCAAAATTAACCGGCGAGCCAGATGCCAAGATAAGTCTTCAGGGCAGAAGCAAAATCAATGAAAGATATCAATGGTTGGAAAATTGTTTCCACGTATTCAACCAAACAAGCTGTTGATGACGGGTTTCTTGTAAAGGTTGATAGTGAAGCCTCAAAGGAAGCAGGGATTAAGTTTCCAGTTTACCTCACACGTTCAGTTTGGGACAAATATGTTGAAGTTCCGAAAGGAATGGAGCAGGTTCAAAACCTTTCAGGTCGCCTTTGGGACGTGATGTTCATGTTTGCCTTTCATGCCCGGAAAGTTTCTTCCAACTTTTTACAATTTGATTTTATCAGCTTTTTGCCCGATGAGGGTAACTGGGAAGCTAATGAAAAGCTTGAATCTCCTGAAAATCGTTTTAACCGATTGGTGACTCTCAAAGCTGTCATTCAGGCTCAGGATTTCGACGATCCGTCACCTGCCATTTTCATCATGAAACCTAATGAAGACTGATTATGACAACAAGAAAATATTCAGAAAACTTCCCCCAATCGGGGGAAGTTTCTTTAAAAGGCTTTCTTTCCGGACTTGCCGAATCCAAAGATAAGTATAACCGGCATAAAAGTATGATACTGTATGGTGGCACATTTATTATTTCAGCATACCGAACTGGCGAAAAACTATTGGTGAAACAGGAGTTCAATATTGATGAACGGACTAAAGCCAGAAAGTTTTACCGGTCTATCCGCTTTTTTAAGA
>DPRM01000068.1 GCA_003537645.1 Prolixibacteraceae bacterium | reverse complement strand
TCGTATCGAAAGTTGCCCCGGCACACATGCAAGGTTTGATGCAGGGTGGTTGGCTAACTGCTACGGCGGTTGGGAATTTCTCCTTGTTCCTTGGAGCAATGATGTATGACAATATCTCAATTTCAATCACATGGAGCGTGTTTGCTGTTGTTTGTTTATTGTCTATGTTAGTCATGCTTGCGATGGTAAAATGGCTCGAACGCGTTGCTAAATAGTAACTTTCTTCCTGAAAATAATTGTTTAATAAGAGCGGCCAAGGTCGCTCTTATTTTTTTGTGGCAAAATGTCAATCGGCTGATGGGTTTAATTTAAAAAAGGGTCAGCGCACTGATGTTTTTCTTTATTGTAGGATGCCGGAACAACCAACCGATAAAAAATATACTTTTGAAGGAGCGGCTTAGTCTGCTCCTTTTTGTTGTTCCGAATACCGAAATCAAAATTATGCGACCATCACCTCATTCTATTTGGCTGATTGCCTTTTTGTTTATCTCACTGGCTTCCTGCACCGTAAAACCAGCCAAAGATGTTCCGCCCAACTTTCAGCCCTTTTTTCAGGAATATGGAGTTGAAGGTTGCTTTTTGCTGTATGATTTGAATAACGATTTGTACCAGATCTATAATTCGCGCCGCTGCGAGGAAGGTTTTCTGCCCGCCTCAACATTCAAAATACTAAATGCGATGATAGCGTTGGAAACTGGCGTGGTTACCGGCGAAGACATGGTAATTCCCTGGGACGGGGAAGTTCGTTCAGTTGAAGAATGGAACAGAGATCACACACTGGCATCGGCCATTCAATATTCGGCAGTGCCCTATTTTCAGGAAGTTGCCCGGCGTATTGGCCCCGACAGAATGAAAGAATATGTTGACGACTCTGATTTTGGACGAATGGACATCAGCCCTGAAACCATCGACCGATTCTGGCTTTGGGGAGATTCGCGGATTACTCCCTGGGAACAAATGAATTTTATTATACACTTCTATACCAACAAACTACCCTTTTCTCAAGAACATATCGACCTGGTAAAAAAACTGATTATCCTGAAAAAATCCGACAAATGGACTTTTAGCGGCAAAACCGGCATGACCGTTCAGGATGGAAAAAACATCGGCTGGCTGGTGGGTTATTACGAGGAGAATGGGCATACATGGCTGTATGTTTGCAATGTTGAATCAGGCCAGGAAAACTCCGCGAAATTTCGTGAAAGCCGCCGCGGAATCACCGAAAAGGTATTCAAATCAATGGGGCTGATGGAAGAATAAAAAGCCAAGCCCCCTAAATCCCCCCAAGGGGGACTTGTCAAACAGATAATAACTGTCAAATCCATTTTGGTATTTATAGCTTATCCGCCAGGACTCCCTTCCCCTTTGGGGAAGGGTTAGGGGATGGGGCTTACTGTTTTAGCGTTTCACCTCTACCAGCGCGCTGTCAATAATTTTCACAACAACATCTTCGTCGAGTAAAGTTGTAATATCGCCCAGATTCGATGCATCTCCTTCAGCTACTTTCCGGAGTATTCGCCGCATAATTTTTCCTGAACGGGTTTTTGGCAATCCGGGAACCAACTGAATCAAATCGGGTCGTGCAAACGGACCAATCAGGTTTGTAACAGCCATCTTGATACTTTTCCTGATACCTTCTTCGCCACCGGTTGAAAGCTCACCACACACCACAAAAGCATAAATTCCCTGTCCTTTAATCGGATGCGGGTAACCTACCACTGCCGATTCATTAACCAATGGATGTGAGTTGATCGCATTTTCAATTTCGGCAGTTCCCAAACGGTGCCCCGAAACGTTGATCACATCATCAACACGACCCAATATCCGGTAATAACCATCTTCATCGCGCTGAACACCGTCACCTGTGAAATACAGGTTTTTGAATGTCGAGAAATAGGTCTTTCTGAATCTATCGTGGTCGCCCCAAATCGTGCGGGCAATTCCCGGCCACGGAAATTTGATGCAAAGATTACCTTTCACACTGTTGCCATGCAATTCGTTGCCATCAGCATCCACAATTACAGGCTGAATCCCGGGTAGTGGAAGGGTTGCGAATGAAGGTTTTGTAGGAATAATTCCGGGCAAGGGGCTGATCATCACTCCACCGGTTTCGGTTTGCCACCAGGTATCCACAATCGGACAACGGTTGCGGCCAATATGATCGTGATACCAGTGCCAGGCCTCTTCGTTGATGGGCTCGCCAACCGTTCCGAGCACTTTGAGCGACGACAAATTTTTATTGATAATGAAATCGTTACCCAATGCCAATAGCGACCGGATAGCGGTTGGCGCCGTGTAAAACTGGTTGACCTTGTATTTATCAACAATATCCCAGAACCTTCCGGCATCGGGCCAGGTGGGAACACCCTCAAACATCAGTGTTTGAGCACCGTTCAGTAATGGTCCGTAAACAATGTACGAATGACCGGTTACCCAGCCAATATCGGCAGTGCAGAAATATACATCGCCGGCATTGTACTGAAACACATTTTTGAACGTGTAGGCCGTATAAATCATGTATCCGGCGGTGGTATGCACAATTCCTTTTGGTTTCCCGGTCGATCCCGAAGTGTAAAGAATGAACAGCAAATCTTCTGATTCCATTTCTTCGGCTTCACACACGTCCGATTGGTCTTTTACAGCATCGTGCCACCAAATGTCGCGCCCGGCTACCATGTTCACCGGCAGCTTAGTGCGCTGGTAAACTACAACCGTTTGCTTGATGGGACAGCTTTCCAGCGCCTCGTCCACAATATTTTTTAGCGGTGTAATTTTTTCTCCACGGAAACCGCCGTCGGAAGTCAACACAACTTTCGATTCAGCGTCGTTAATCCGATCAGACAATGACGCCGCCGAGAAGCCTGCGAAAACTACTGAATGAATAGCCCCAATGCGCGCGCAGGCCAGCATAGCAATGGTCAATTCAGGAATCATGGGCATGTAAATGGCCACACGGTCGCCTTTTTTAACCTGAAGTTTCTTCAGCGCATTGGCAAACCGGTTCACTTCGCTAAAAAGTTCCGAATATGTCAGTGTCCGGCCAGGTTCGTCCGGGTTGTTGGGCTCCCAGATAATGGCCGGTTGATTGCCGATGGTATATAAATTTTTCTCGAAAATATTTTCTGTAATATTTAACTTCCCTCCTGAAAACCATTTGACCGATGGACCTTTAAAATCCCATTCTAAGATTTTATCATGAGGTTTCCGCCAGTGAAAACTCTCGGCTGCCTCGCCCCAAAACGATTCGGGATTGGCAATACTTTTCTGATACTCGTGGATGTATCCGCCTAAACTGTGGATTTTTGTGGTCATCGTTATTTCAATTAGGTTTAAACTAAGTTTTACTTCTCTGATTTGTTAGAGTAGAAAACAAGTCAAACCAAAATTGGTTGACGACCAGCCGGTTCTATTTTCGAGTCCAGTTTTCAATGGAATAATCGAAGTCCGGATATTTTTACTGCGACTGACTACTTTTTTACTTTCCCGGCGCTCCAAATCCTGCACCCTTATCGTCAATCACCAAAACCCAGTCGTTCCCTCTTCCTCCTGAAGTTGGTCTAAATTCCTGAATCCCTTTATTTACGATATCCTTCAGCTTTGAACACTCGCCGGTTCGCGGATTGTACCACCAAACCACTGATTCAGACCAACCCAGTTTTTCGAGATGAATGCTGGCTCCCCAACCTGTTGGAATGTAAACAAATGCATAGCTTTTGCCTTTGGTCGCCACAATGAAATCAGTTTCGGGCATGTATCCGTTGGCTAATAATTCCTGAAATGGAATTCGCTCTGTCACCGGGCGACTTTCCATCAATCGACGTACATTGAGCATATCGCCAGCTCCTGGTAAGTCCATATCTGCCTGCCATGAGTTACGGGCAGATCCAACCGGTGTTCGTCCGGGAGCGAGCATTTGCCAAATGGCGTGACATCCGTAGGTGTGGCCAAAACCTCCGGAGAACAGATTCCAGTAAGCTGCCTGGCGAACATCGGCATCGTCGAACCAACCAAGAATTTCGGGTTTCCAGTCGTGCGGATGATCTTCGTAGCGCGGTTCACCATCAAAAGTTGGTTTAACTGGCTGAAGGTTATAATCAGGAATAAGCAGTTTTTTATACGCAGCGTACGAACGCTCCCCATGCCCGGTTTGCATCATGTTAAAGTCGAGCCAATCCTGATTGTGAAACCATTTCGAGGAGCTGTTTCCGCCCATCGGATGAAAAGTCATCAAATGGTTTTTGTCAACCGATTTAATTCCGCTGGCCAGTGCATTCCAAACAGCAAGGTTATCGCCCCCACCCTGCCGGTCGCCGCCGTTAATCCAAATAATATTCTTATAATCTTTGTATCTGTTGCCAATCCATTTGCCATACTGAAATGCATTTTCAGGATTAAAAATTACCGGACCAACACCCCACTGCTTGTCAACTTTATCGCCCCAGGTTGGCAACAACCCGATGAACATTCCTTTCTCTTCAGCTTTTTTGATTACCCAATCCACATACTCGAAATATTTTTCGTTGGGTGTGGCCGGATCATTTTTTATCAATGGTTTTTCACCTTCCCAATTGGGCACATTCAAGCCATCAAGCTCCGCCAATGCCACCGCCTGAATAACCGTAAATCCTTTTTCACGACGGTTTTCAAGATACTTCTCGGCTTCTACTTTCGTTAATCGGTGAAATAATTCCCAGGCGGTATCGCCCAGATAAAAAAACGGAGTGCCGTTCTGGAATTCGAGAAAACGCTTGTTGGCAGAAACTTTTAACTTCCCGTTTTTGAAGTCAACTGAAGGACCTTGCCATTTTGTTTCCTGAGCTTGCAAGGACCAAAATCCGAACAATAAGATAATCGATAGAATTCGTTTCATAATTAGGTTTAAAGTTGTTGGTTTTTTCGCTTTAAAAGTATATCTATTCACACTTAATGCAAAATATTAGAATAACTCTGAATGAGATTATTCTGAACAATTTAGTAAATTCATGGTTCCTTAATTCCTTTTGAAAACATCACCAAAATAGATAAAAAAACATGAAACGAGCCATGAGAGATACTCTTAAACAAAAGCATGATTATCCATGGGGAGTTCCATCTGACAATTAAAAAACAAATTATAAACAGATGAAAACAATTGATCGCACAAAACCGGTTTTGGTAACTGGCGGAACAGGGTATCTGGCATCGTGGATCGTTAAGCAATTGCTCGACGACGGGCTTGAAGTCAGAACAACTGTGAGGAATCTTTCGCAAAAAGATAAATACGCGCATTTAACAGCATTGGCAGTAAAGAGCAAAGGAGTTCTTCAGTTTTTTGAGGCCGATTTACTGAAAAAAGGAAGTTTTGCAGAAGCAATGAAAGGTTGTGAACTTGTGATACACACCGCATCGCCGTTCAAAATTTCAGGAATAAAAAATGCACAAAAGGAGCTGGTTGAGCCAGCTTTGGAAGGAACCCGCAATGTGCTTGAAACAGTGAATGCAACCGACAGCGTTCAACGGGTGGTACTAACATCGAGCGTTGTAGCCATTTTTGGCGATGCCATCGACATTCAGAAAACCAAAAATGGAATTTTTACTGAAGCATACTGGAATACGACAAGTTCTGCGGGTCATCAGCCTTATCCGTATTCGAAAGTTCAGGCCGAAAAGCTGGCGTGGGAAATGGCAGAAAAACAAAGTCGCTGGGATTTGCTGGTAATTAATCCGGGATTTATTATGGGCCCATCGCTTACCAAACGCACAGATTCAACAAGCGTCGAAATCATGATTCAAATGGCCTCCGGGAAGTTCAAAACAGGCGCCCCTGCCGGAAATATGAGTTTTGTGGATGTACGCGATGTGGCAAAAGCACACATTCTGGCCGGGTTCACGCCAAATGCTTCCGGAAGACATATTTGTACTTCGGCAGATAAAAGCTTTCTTGAGCTGGCCGATGTTATCCGCGCCGAACATCCGGAATTTCCTTTGCCAAAGAAATTTGTGCCGAAATGGTTATTTAGCCTGATTGCTCCATTGATTGGTTTTACCCGCAAATACGTGAAACTGAATGTTGGCTTCGATCTGAAGATGGACAACAGCTACATCAAAAAAGATTTGGGAATTGAGTTTTTGCCTTTCCAGAAAACCATTTCCGACCATTTCAACCAATTGCTGGCCGACGGAATAATTAAAAAACCTTGATATGGGCAAAGTTGCAAATATAATCGGAGCCAGCGGACTGGTCGGGCAACAATTGCTTCAACAACTGCTTGCTCATCCTGAATTTGAAAAAGTACGATCGTTTGTTCGCCGTCCTTCAGGAAATGTGCATCCGAAACTTGATGAATTGGTGATTGATTTTGACCAGCCTGAAAACTGGAGTAAACTGGTAAAAGGCGATGTCCTTTTTTCAAGTTTGGGAACGACCATCAAAACAGCCAAAACAAAAGAGAATCAGTACCGGGTTGATTTTACCTATCAGTACGAATTTGCAAAAGCTGCTGCTGAAAATGGAGTCAGTACTTACGTTTTAGTTTCGTCGATGGGGGCTGATGCCAGGTCGTCGGTTTTTTATTCAAGAATGAAAGGCGAGTTGGAAGTGGCTGTTTCCAAACTTAACTTCAGGAAATGTACTATTTTCAGGCCTTCGATTCTTGACGGCGATCGCAAAGAACAACGAACAGGCGAAAAAATTGGGTTGGTAATAAGTCGTGTTCTTACCCGGTTTATCCTGAAAAAGTACCGGCCCACTCCGGTTGATGTGTTGGCTGCCAAAATGATTAATTTATCGCTTGATCAGAAAGAAGAATTCCGTGTGATAGACGGTTTGGAGATATTTTCTTAGTTTAAACCTCAACCAAAACAGCTTTCATTCGTTTAGAATCGAAACATTTAAATTTCAGAAAACATGTACACCGGTTTTTTACATTTACACGATGCACTTCGTTGGTTACTTTTGCTTAGTTTGATTATTACTCTGGCAAAATATCTGGCCGGATGGTTGGGAAATCATTCATGGAAAAAGTCTGACAATATTTTAGGTATCGTATTTACTTCGTTGATGGACTTGCAGTTACTTACAGGACTGGTTCTATACTTTTTTCTTAGTCCGATTACTAAAATTGCATTTTCCGACTTTGGCGCTGCTATGAAAAATGCCGATTTGCGCTTTTACGCTGTGGAACATTTTGCCATGATGCTAATCGCCGTGATTTTGGTACATATTGCCCGTGCAAAATCGAAAAAAGCGTTGAAAGATGTTGCTAAATTCCGAATTTCTTCCATTTTTTACCTGATTGCAATGGTTATAATGGTTGCTGCCATTCCCTGGAGCAGGTTATAAAAACAATTATTTTCAGGAACGAAAATCGCCACTATCGGAAGAATCCGGAAGTGGCGATTTTTTTATGCCATCCCTTCGGGATTTTTTGCATTTCTATCGCCAATTCTATAATCCTAACATCCCTTCGGGATTAAAGCCGATCAATTCATTATTTCCAAAATCTCAAACCTTATTGCCACCTTAAACGCCGAAGGCGTGTCAAGATTATAGAATACGGTTACGAAACCCGGCAACTATCCCCGACGAGGTGTCATTTTTATTTTTTTTCATTTTTTTCTGAACCTTTCACTTTTCGCGTGTACAGAAACAAAAAAAGTATGGCTTTTCAGAAAAACAAATACATCGGATTGGTACTGGTCGTCAGTTTACTAACTTTGGGGTTCATATTGATGAGCGGCGGTGGTTCCAAAGATCCGAACGTTTTTAACGAAGCAATTTTCAATTTCAGGCGGATAACTTTAGCCCCATTAATTATTGTGAGTTCGTACATTGCTCTGATTTGGTTAATCCTGAAAAAATCGTCGAATTGATATTCCGGAGAAAAAATAAAGTTTACACCGATAGTGAGCTGATGCGGCAAATTGTTTTGGGCGATCAGGCGGCATTTGGCGAGTTGTACCTCCGCTACAAAAGCCGGATGTACTACTATTTCTACCGTATGCTGGGAAACTCTACGGATTTGGCCAACGATTTTTTGCAGGAACTTTTTATGAAGCTCATTGAAAAGCCTGAAAGCTATAATCCGGCGTATTCTTTCCAAACCTGGCTGTATTCGGTAGCCAATAATCAATGCAAAAACGAGTACCGCCGAAGGGAAGTGCGCAAGGAATACCAGTCAGCAGAAGCACTGGAGCACAAACTCGATTATTTGAACGACTCGCAGGTTGAACCCGAACAATTGGTTGAAAAAGTGTTTCAAACGCTCGATCAATTGGGCGAAGAGCACCGTTCTGCCTTTTTGCTTCGCTACCGCGAGGGATTTTCCATACGCGAAATTGCAGAAATACTGGAACTTCCGGAAGGTACAGTGAAATCGCGACTGTTTAACGCCAAAAAGATATTGGCCGAAAAGTTGAATTATTTAAAAGATGAAGTGGAATTTTAATTGTTGATACCATGAAAAAGAATCAAGACCAATTGTTTGCCCAACTACTTTGCAACGACCGTGTTGGCGAACCTGACAAAGCAATTGAAAATCGGCTGATGTATTCTTTTTTGCTGAAAAACAGCAGCTCGAAAGTTAAGCAAAACTCGTTTGCCAGCTTTTTCAATTGGTTGTTTTCGGCTCAAAGTTTGGGGCTGAAAACCGGTTTGGTGTCGCTTGTCCTTTTCTTTTCGGTTATAAACAATCAATTAAATATTGATGCCGGAACAATTACCACCACCGACACTTTGTTTTCCAAACGCGTTTTTGTTACCGACAGTACCAGTTTTATTCAAACCCTCGATTCAATCCGAACCGACAGCCTGAATTAAGATCGGCAATCGGACTTTCCAAAGTCCGATAAACTTCTGCTTCAGTAGCATCCGCTTTTTTCAAAAATATTCTCTATTTTTAAAAGGTTTTGGCGGAATTAGCGGAACTACAAAAAAACCTTTAATCAAGATGAATTCATCTTCCTGTATTTACCCTGAATTAATAGCGCTGCTTCGGCAACATACCAATTGTGTGCTGGCAACAGTAGTTAGTACGCAAGGTTCAACTCCCCAAAAAGCCGGCTGTTCGGCACTAATCGGCAGCAGTGGATTGCTCGCCGGAACTGTTGGCGGCGGAATCACTGAACTTAAAGTCATTCAGCAATCTCAATTACTCCTGAAAACCAAGCAGTCAGCGCTTTTATCTTTCGAACTTCACGGCGAAATTATCAAAGGAAGCGAATCTATATGCGGCGGGAATATGACTATTTTGCTCGATGCTTCGCCAGAACTGCACCTTCCCGTTTTTAATCAGTTAAAAGAAAGTCTGGATCGCCGTCAAAAAGGCATCCTTCAAACATTGACCGATGCCTCCGATTCCGGCGATATAAAAATCGAGCGGCACTGGGTTGTTGATGAAGATCAGAATTTTGACCGGCGCGTAAAAGATATTGTTACTGAAATGATTTATAATGCTCATGCAGAATCCATTCGCACCATTTATTTTGACGAGAAAGAAGTTTTCACAAAAGGATTTGCTTTGCTGGAACGTATTCTCCCCACACCATCGTTAATCATTGCAGGTGCCGGGCACATTGGTCAGTCGCTGGCTAAACTTGGAAAATTCCTTGGGTTTGCTGTAACCGTCTGGGATGACCGTACCGAGTATGCCGATCAAACTTTGGTTCCTGATGCCGATTTGGTTCTAACAGAAACATTTGATAAAAGCCTGGGAAAGATTCCGGTTCAGGAAGATTCTTATTTGGTGATTGTTACCCGGGGCCATAAAAGCGATGCCGAAGTTTTAAAGAAATTTATTGGTTCAAATGCTGCCTACATTGGAATGATTGGCAGTAAAGCGAAAGTTGCGCAAATGAAAACTTCGTTTCTTGAAAACGGTTGGGCGAATCCTGAACAGTGGAGCCGAATTCATTCTCCTGTCGGGCTTAATATTGGAGCACAAACTGTGGAAGAAATTGCCATTTCGATTGTTGCCGAGCTGGTGAAAGTAAGGAGCGAAAAGAACAAATGCGATGAATGATATTTGGGCCATCGTTTTAGCCGCCGGTATGTCAACCCGGATGGGGACACAAAAGTTGTTGCTGCCTTTTGCCGGAATGACCATGATTGAGAAAGTGGTTGAAAATATCCTGAATTCAGGAATTGAAAATGTTTTGATAGTGCTGGGCGCCAATCGTACTGAAATTGAAGAAATTTTGGAATTCTGGCCAGTACAGCTCACCTGGAATGAAAATTTCAGGGAAGGTATGCACACCTCGGTAATTGCAGGGGTGAACGCGTTGCCCGAAAGCGCAAAGGCGGCGGCGTTTTTCCTGGGCGATCAACCTTTAATTTCTCCGGAAGTGGTTGTGAAAGTGGTTGAAGAGTGGCAAAATTCAGGAAAAGGCATTGTGATTCCTTTGTACGCTGGCAAACGCGGACATCCGCCATTGTACGATTTGAAGTTTCGGAACGAATTGCAGAACCTCGATCCATCAGTTGGATTGCGGTCGGTTGCCCAAAGATTTCAGGACGAAATTATTGAAGTGGAGACCGAATGCCCCGGAATTTTGAAAGATATTGATACGAAGGAAGATTATTGGCGAGAGTCAGGTGTCGAATAATGCCACCCCTTCGGGGTTTGTTGCCGTTTGTTACATTCTTGTTCTATAATCCTATCACGCCTTCGGCGTTAAGGCAAAGCCCAACAAAAGGCCAATTTCCAATCCCGAAGGGATGATAAGATTATAGAAATAAGCTAAATGAATCAATAAAAATCCCGAAGGGATGACATGATTATAGAAAATGATGAATAAGTAGAATTTTAATCCTGAAGGGATGGTAGGATTATAGAATTGGACGATAGGAGAACGAATAAATCCTGAAGGGATGACATGATTGATTTAATGTATGGAAAATATCACCCCTTCGGGGTTTGCTGCCGTTTGTTGCATCTTGTTCTATAATCCTTTCACGCCTTCGGCGTTAAGGCAAAACCCAACAAAAGGGCAATATTTAATCCCGAAGGGATGATAAGATTATAGAAATAAGCTAAATGGCTCAATAAAAATCCCGAAGGGATGACATGATTGATTTAATGTATGGAAAATATCACCCCTTCAGGGTTTGTTGCCGTTTGTTACATTCTTGTTCTATAATCCTATCACGCCTTCGACGTTAAGGCAAAGCCCAACAAAAGGGCAATTTTCAATCCCGAAGGGATGATAAAATTATAGAAATAAGCTAAATGGATCAATAAAAATCCTGAAGGGATGACATGATAAAATGCGAAATTCTTAACTCAAATAATATGGCCGGAACATTTTCTCAAATTTACATTCAGGTTGTATTTGCCGTAAATGGTCGCGCAAACCTTCTCCAAAAACCTTGGCGCGACGAAGTTTTCAAATATATGTCGGGGATAATAAAAGGCAAAAAACAAAAGCCGATCATAGTCAATGGTGTTGCAAATCATGTGCATTTGTTTTTCGGACTAAAACCGTCTATGCCAATATCCGACTTAGTCAGGGATATCAAAAACAATTCGAGCAATTTTATAAATGATCAAAAATTTGTTCGCGGCAAATTTTCCTGGCAAGAGGGCTTTGGAACATTTTCTTATTCTCATTCTCATATCGATCAGGTGTATCAGTATATCCTGAATCAGGAACAACATCATCAAAAAAGAAGTTTTAAAGAGGAGTATTTAGACTTCCTGAAAAAGTTTGAGATTGAGTATGATGATAAGTATTTATTTGAATGGTATGATGATTAAATCATTGAAGACAAACCAAATAAAATCAACAAAAATGGCTGAAACTATTCAATTTGAACTGAACGGAAAGAAAGTGGAAATGCCACTTGACAAAGACCAGACGCTGCTCTGGGCCCTCCGGACAAATTTTAACCTCACCGGCACCAAATATGGGTGCGGCGAAGGTTACTGCGGTGCCTGCACCGTGCTGATGAACAATGAGGCTGTTCGTTCGTGCACTATACGCATGGAAGAAGTGGCCGGTAAAAAAATTACTACCATCGAAGGTCTGGCTAAAAACGGAAAACTTCACCCGGTTCAGCAGGCTTTTGTTGACAACGATGCCCTGCAATGTGGCTTTTGTACACCCGGAATGGTGATGAATGCCGTGGGCTTGCTCGAAAAAACACCTCATCCCACCCGCCAGCAAATTGTTGAAGGCATGGAAGACAACCTTTGCCGCTGCGGCGCTCACGTGCGAATTATTGACGCCATTGAATCGGCTTCCAAAGCCCTATAGTTTAACCTGATATAACTGAAGAAATGAAAAACGAAAAATATTATCGGGACGAAGTGCCAGAAAATAATCCAACTTTTGAAGTTGATCGGCGCAACTTTGTGAAACTGCTTGGCGGAGGCTTGTTTATCTATTTCCAACTGGGTGAATTTTTAACCGGCGTTTCGGCAGAAGCTGAACAGCGGCGAACTGTGCCAAACGATTACAATGCGTTTATTCACATTGCCGAAGATGGCAAAGTGACGTGCCTGATCGGTAAAATTGAGATGGGACAGGGTATCATTACTTCGTTCCCGCAAATGGTGGCCGACGAACTCGACACTCCACTCGAAAGCATCAAAATGGTGATGGGCGACACCGAATTATGTCCGTACGACGCCGGAACCTGGGGATCGTTGTCAACCCGCGCTTTGGGGCCGGTGATGATGACTGCACTGGCCGAAGCACGTTCCGTTTTGCTTGAAATGGGGGCTGAACAGCTGGGCGTTTCCAAAGACGAAGTGACGGTTGAAAATGGCGTCATCTTCATCAGGAATAAAAAAAGTAAAAAAGTGAGCTATGGCGAATTGGCCAAAGACAAAAAGATTGAAAAATATCTGGAAGTAAAACCAAAAGCCAAAGATTTCAGCGAATATAAAATCCGTGGAAAATCGTTCAATCATGCCGACGGCGTTGCCAAAGTAACCGGACAGGCCATGTATTCGGGCGATTTCAGGATGCCCGGGATGCTGTATGCCAAAATTCTTCGTCCGCCGTCGCACGGGGCAACTTTGGTTTCGGCAGATACTTCCGAAGCTGAAAAAATGGCTGGAGTATCGGTGGCGCGCGACAAAGAATTGGTCGCCATTTTACATGCCGATCCGGAGAAAGCCGAAAAAGCGCTGGAGAAAGTGAAAGCCGACTACAAGTTCAACGAAATGGATGTGGACGACAAAACCGTTTTCAAGCACCAGCTTGCATTTAAATCGGAAGCTCGCGTGATAAAAAGTGTTGGCGATATTGAAACCGGCAAAAAGAACTCGGATTTCATCATCGAAAGCGAATTTTACAACAGCTATGTGGCTCACGCACCAATGGAGCCGCACACGGCGCTCGGCTTTATGGAAGGCGACAAAGTAGTGGTTCGCGCATCGACACAAACTCCGTTTGGTACGCAAGATGGCATTGCCCGCGAGTTGGGTCTCGGACTGGATAAAGTGCGCGTGATTCCACCGTTTCTGGGCGGAGGCTTTGGCGGAAAGTCTGCATTCCGGCAGGCTATTGAAGCAGCCCGGCTGACCAAACTGACCGGCAAACCCATCATGGTTCAGTGGACACGGAAAGAAGAGTTCTTCTACGATGCTTTCAGGCCTGCTGCTGTAGTTAAAATAACTTCAGGAGCCAATGCCTCCGGAAAAATTACGGCTTGGGATTTTAGCGAATATTTTGCCGGTTCGCGCGGTTCGGATACCATTTACGATGTGCCCGATGCCAAAACGACCAGTTTTTCAGCCCGCGATGTTCATCCTTTTGCAACAGGAGCCTGGCGTGCCCCTGCGAACAACACCAACACGTATGCGCGCGAATCGCAGATTGATATGATGGCCGCAAAACTTGGCGTTGATCCATTGGAATTCCGCCTGAAAAACCTGAAAGACGAACGAATGATTGGCGTGCTGAAAGCGGTGGCCGAATTGTTTGGCTACACTCCGGCCAAAGGACCGAGCGGACGAGGTTACGGTATAGCCTGCGGATTTGATGCCGGAGGTTATGTTGCGCACATCGCCGAAGTGAAAGTGGATAAAGCAACCGGAAAAATAGAAGTGGTGCGGGTGGCCTGCGCGGAGGAAATAGGTTTTTGTATTAATCCGGAAGGGGCAACCATTCAGTTGGAAGGCTGCATCACGATGGGAATGGGCTATGCACTTACCGAAGAAGTGAAATTCACCGGAGGAAAAATTCATACCGAAAATTTTGCCGATTACCAGATTCCAACCTTCTCGTGGTTACCCAAAATTGAAACGAAAATTTTGCACAAGAACGAACCTCCGCAAGGTGGCGGCGAGCCTGCCATTATTTGCATGGGCGGCGTTTTAGCAAATGCTGTTTTCGATGCAACCGGCGCACGTTTGTACCAATTGCCCATGACACCGGAACGTGTTTTAGAAGCATTAGCAAAAGTGAAATAAATCGATGCGCATAAAAGCAAAATTTCCTGCTTAGAGAATTTATTTTCCTAAGCAGGAAATTGTTTTTCATTGTTGTTGGCTGAAAGACTTTTGGTCTATCATGTCATCCCATTTGGATTCCCTCACGCATCTTTCTTTCAATCCTATAATCTTGACATCCCTTCGGGATTGTGGACTCGCCCTTTTGTCTGGCGCAGCATAAACGCCGAAGGCGTGGCAAGATTATAGCACAACATTGCAACAATCACTAACAAACCCTGAAAGGGTGACAGAATCTGCAAATGAGAAGTTCGTATTTATCACAATTCCCCTGCAAATTTCGCCAACTTTTCTTTCATCATTTTCAATTCAGTCTCCTGAAGTGTATCAGTGGCTTGCTGAATCAATTCGTTGTACAATGCAAGTTGATAAGCAGCTTCGTCTGCAATGGTCTTTTTCTGGCTGGAAGGGAACGAAGTGAAATAGGTTAGTTGCTCTTCCAACGAATCAGCCAATTCACGAAAACGGTTTTCTCCCATTTGTTTTTGTCCGTTTCGGGCATAAAGCGGCGCCATCAGAATACTTTGATAATCAACTGTCCAAAGCTTTAAACTGACGGTTTTCTCTGCTTTCTTCAAAACTTCAATGGCTTTGTCGCTTTGCTTTTCTTCTGTCAGACTTTTGGCCAGCCTGTAAAAGGCGTTGCGGATTTGCATACTTGCCAGCATTCGGCGGTGGTGCCAGTCGAAATAAACACCGGGATCGGCCAGATTATCCCATTCGCAATTTTTCATCAATTTGGTGTACAAGTTTTCTGTCTCAACTTTGCCAATTTCGAGCAACGAATCGCTGTTGGTTTTTTGATCGGTCAGCCTAAAAACCAGCCCGTCGAAAATGAGGTGGTCTTTCAACCCGTGTTCCTCCGCATCAACAAAAGCTGTAAAACAAACTGGGCGTTTCCCTTTGTTTGTGGCAATAATATCCAAAAAAGCCAGATCACCTTTGTTGATGGCTCGCTGTTTCAATTCCAGTCGAATAGCTTCTTTCCCCGGCATTTCCAGCCGCACTTTATCTACAGGAATGTAACTGATTTGCTCGTTGTTTTCAAGAATCAGCTTGGTTTTCGATGAGTCGCTGGCCACGAAATTCAAAATGTCGGTCAGCGGTTGTTCGGTATCAATTTTCGGAACAACATACACGTAATCGAGTTGCCCCGACTGGTATTTCTCCAGCGGAATAGTCATTTCCAATGCCTCATTCTGATACATTTTCCGCTGCAATTGCTGAATGTACCATTCTGCCTGCAAATAGGGCATTACCACCACGCGAACATCTTTTCGGATTCCTTCCACTTCCTGGCAATACCACAGGGGATAGGTATCATTGTCGGCATGGGTAAAAAGGATTGCATTTGGTTCGCACGATTCAAGATAATTTCGGGCCAAATCGCGTGCCGAATACCTGCCCGAGCGGTCGTGGTCATCGTAATTTTGTGCCAACAGCAAAAGTGGAGATGCAATCATGCCAATTGCTAGTGCCGAAATCACAGCAGTTCTGTCTTTCAGGAAATTTTGGAGCTGGCTGAAAATGAACAAAACACCCAGGCCAATCCAGATGCAGAAAGCATAGAAAGAGCCAACATACACATAATCGCGTTCGCGCGGGGTATTAGGCACTTCGTTGAGGTAAACAACCAGCGCAAAACCCATCAGAAAAAAGAGCAGCCCGGTGCTTAAAAAGTTATGCCGGTCGTTTTTGTATTGAAACCAAATACCCAAAATACCCAGCAGCAACGGCAGGAAATAATACGAGTTACGCCCTTTGTTTTCTTTTGCCACCGTTGGAAGTTGTGTTTGTGGCCCGGCTACATATCGATCGATAAACGAAATTCCTGATTGCCAGTTCCCGTTTTGCAGGTCGCCGTTGCCCTGAATGTCGTTTTGGCGTCCGGCAAAATTCCACATAAAATAGCGCAGGTACATAAAGCCAAGCTGGTATTTCAGGAAGAAGGAAACATTCTCCTGAAAAGTTGGAACGATTGCTTTGGTCATTTTGCCATCCTCGTCGCGGACAGGTATTTTCTGGCCTTTCAATCTGACCCGGTTTTTATACGCGTCAACATGCCCCGGTTCGTTGCTGTGCATCCGCGGAAAGAATCCGATTGTGTTTTTATCGTACTCAATTTCGGGATTTAGGCGACTTTTTATGTATTTATTGCCTTGCGCAATCCACGTTTCGCGCTCCTGATAACCAGTAACGACCGATCCGAAATTTGCTCCGTACAAAATCGGGCGGGTTCCGTATTGTTCGCGGTTGAGGTAATTCAGCAAACTAAAGGTCGTCTCCGGATTACCTTGGTTGATAGGCACTCCGGCCGATGCCCGAACGATGGTTGCCACGTACGAAGTATAGCCAATAAGCAAAAATGTAAGGCACAAAACGGCCAGATTTAGCCGGGGCAACTGTTTGCGGTGTGTGTAAAACAAACCTCCGGCAATTGCACCAATCAGCAAAAACAGGTAGGTAAACAATCCTGAATGAATGGGGAATTGAAGCTCGTTGACGAAAAACAGTTCCAGATTTTTGGAAAGATCGAGAATTCCGGGAATCACGATTTTTAACAAAGCGATGATCCCGATTCCGCTACCAATGATGGCTGCTAATAGCCCCTTCAGGGAGTATTTGTATTTCCTGAAATAAATAATCAGGCCGACCGACGGAATCACCAGCAAATTCAACAAATGTGCGCCGATGGAAAGGCCGATCAGGAAAAATATCAAAATGATCCAGCGCGAGGAATCAGGTTTGTCGGCTTCGCGTTCCCAGCGGGTGGCGGCCCACAATATAGCGGCGCTGAACAACGACGAAAGCGCGTAAACTTCGGCTTCGACTGCCGAAAACCAGAACGAATCGGTAAAAGCGAACGACAAAGAACCGATGGCTGCGGCTCCAAATTTCAGGAACAGAGGAAATAATTTATTCTGATTTTGCTCGACTTTCGAAATCAGCCAAACAATCGTCCAGAACAGGAACAGGATCGTTGCGGCGCTCGAAACTGCTGACAACAAATTAATTGAGTACGCAGCTTTTTCAGGACTACCAAAACTGAAAAGCGAAAAAACGCGACCAAGCAACATGAAAAGTGGCGCACCCGGCGAATGGTTGATTTCGAGTTTGTAAGCTGAAATCAGGAATTCGCCGCAGTCCCAGAGACTAAGTGTTGGTTCGAGGGTAAGAATGTAAATGAATAGTGAAAGGCAGAAAACGGCCCATCCGGCCCAATTATTTATCCGTTGCTGATCCATGCTGAAGTTTTTCCTTTCAGTACAACTAAAAATGAAAAAGTTCAGAAGACGCCTATAAAAATTACCCGACCCGAATTTGACTAAATAGCTTCCGTTTCCTTAAATAGAATTGATAAACTATGCTGATGCGGATCATCTCTTTGGGGAGTTTTGAGTGTTTGGGCGGTCGGGTTAATTTCCTCTTTCGGTTCAGCAACGGGAGGGAAATGTAAAAGTGAAAATGGGCTTTCAGAACACTTCGTATTCCATTCAGGTTGAATTCGGCAAGTAGCTTAAAGGCGGCCATCGCATCCAAAATCATCCTGACTAGCAGCGTATAAAAAAGTAGGTTTCCCGGCAGGTTTTTATATAAAAGCCATAAGTTGTTTCTGAAATTCAGAAATAATTTATGGGGATTATCGTACGAAAGAGTACCGCCACCCAAATGATATACAACACTTTCCGGAGAATAAACGATTCTGTATCCCATGTTTTTTAATCGCCAGCAAAGGTCGATTTCTTCCTGATGTGCCCAGAAATCGGCGTCGAAACCACCAGCATCGCGGAAGCTTTTCGCACGGACAAACATGCATGCGCCGGTTGCCCAGAAAATATCGATGGTGTCGTTGTATTGGCCGTGATCAGCTTCTAATTCGTTAAACAACCGTCCACGACAAAACGGGTAGCCAAACTCGTCTATAAATCCACCGGCAGCACCGGCATATTCGAAATGAGTTTTTTGCTGATAACTTAGTATTTTGGGCTGAACCGCTGCAATACTTTTATCCGTTTCCATTAGGCTGATTGGAGACTCCAGCCATCCGGCAGTCACTTCCACATCCGAATTAAGGATCACAAAATAATCGGCTTCAATTTGCTTCAAGGCTTCGTTGTAACCACGTGCAAAGCCATAATTCTGCTTCAGGTCAAGAATTTTTACTTCCTGAAAATTGGTTCTGATAAGTGACAGCGATTCGTCGGCTGATCCATTGTCGGCCACAATAATTTCAGTATCATTCCCTTTACTGAATTCAATTACAGAAGGCAAAAACTGGTTTAACAGCTTTGCTCCGTTCCAGTTGAGGATGACAATGGCTATTTTGGGAATCATAAAAAAATGAAGGATTGATTTTATTGTTGCGGATTACAGAACCCGTATCCCGAAACTCGCAACAATAGTCGGTTACTACGACTGATTACTGAACACTTGTTTAGCTAAGGAATGAGCAGCTTGGCCAGCACAACCGCCATATTTTCCTTTTCGAGGTTGTAAATCATGTTGGCAATTTTCTCCATCTTTTCCGGTTCGTCCGATTGCAAAACCAGCTTGATTTCCTTGATTTGTTTGCCTGTCATTTCCTCTTCGAGCAACGACCATATTTTCGAGTTTTCCTCTTCCTGTTTGGGTACACCCAAATGTTCGAGCTCCAATTTGGTAGCTTCCAGTATCTCGTGCGCTTTCAGAATTACAGGATCGGCATCTTTACCAGTACCGGCAGCATCGCGCAAGCTCCAGCTCGAATAATTATAATTCAACTCTTTGATCATCCGAACTTTACTGCTTTCCTTTCCGAAAATACGTTCAAGAAAAATAACGGTATGGCTTTTCCATGCTTCCAGATCGAAGTTTTTGGCAGTCAGGCTTTCGAGCTGTTTATTGATGAGGGCAATTTCTTTTTCGACCATTTTATTTTGATTGTTAGTTGCTTGCAATTTAGTAAAAGTTTACCCCAGATGTTTATTCACAATCTCATAAAATTCATCGAAATAATTGGCATTGCAGGCGATCATTTCGCCACCGAAAAGATAGTTTTCGCCACCGCTGAAATCACACACTCTGCCACCTGCTTGTTTTACGATGATGATTCCGGCTGCCACATCCCACGAATGCAAAGCATGTTCGTAAAAACCTTCGAACCTTCCTGCCGCAACATAAGCCATATCGGCTGCGGCTGAACCTAAACGGCGCATTCCGTGCGAATTGCGCATGAAAAAATTCATGGCTTCCATGTAATTGTCAAGCTTCGAAAAATCGTAGTACGGAAATCCGGTGGCAATCAGTGCATCCGCAGTTTTTGAGGCAGTTGAAACGTGGATTTCCTTGCCATTTAAAAATGCTTTGCTGCCACGCCATGCGTAAAACATCTCGTCGAGACTGATTTCGTAAATCACGCCCATCACAATTTCCTGGTCTTCCATTAGTGCAATACTAACAGCGAAAGGCGAAATGCCGTGAATATAATTGGTGGTGCCATCAAGCGGATCGATTACCCAGCGGAACTTTTCGCCATTGTCCACCGCTGTTCCTTCTTCGGCAATAAAACCTGAACCGGGCAGAAGTTCGCGCAAAGCCGTAACAATTCTCGACTCCGCAGTTTTATCGACATAAGTCACCATGTCGGCTTTTCCTTTGTGAATGATATCGTCGGAGGTAAATTTCAGTCGTTCATCAAAAATAAACCGGCCAACTTCGCGGGCCACCAACTGAACTTGAGTGCAAAGTATTTCGAGATTCATACTATTCAGGATAAATTTTAATTTAAAATCCAAAGGTAAGTGCTTGATTGGATAAAATAAACTAATTCCTGATTAACATTTCTATTTCGAATTGTTTTTATCCATTCCTGAAGTTGCTTTCATCTCATCAATTGCTTTCTGTCGTTCAGCCTCGGCCTGCTCCAGCAAACCAGTTCTGAAAATATTCCGTCGCAATGCAGAGCGTTTGTTCAAGGTTGAGATGATGCTGCTATCCATCGCAAATTCGTTTGACTTTGGAGTTTTATCCGGCTCGGCGCCAGCCAGAACACCGGTTTCTTTTAATCGTGGAAAAATAATTGCTGAAGTCGGGCAGTTTCGCCCGCAGGCCGGACAGTTGTTCTTGCAGGCCAGTGGATTCACTACTTTTAGTTGTTTGTTGCCAAACGTGTAAACACCGAACAAGCAAAATTTAAAGCATTTCCCGCAGTCGATGCACAGTGGCTGATCGATTACCGGATACCAGGCCGGAACATCCAAGCCGCTCTCAACAGAGGTTTCGGTAGCTTTCCCTTCAGTAAACGAAAAATCATTTTTCAGTTTCGATTCAATTTCCGAAACAGAAAGTTCCCTGAAATTCAAAACCTCCAAGCCCGAAAGTTCCAAATCATTCTGTGTCAGCAAGCTTTTGATTGCGCGCGGATAGCAGGCAACCATTATTTTCCGGTCGTATTTCTGGTCGATTGCCCGGATGAAATCCTTCCGGTTCAGCACAATTCCGCAGAAATCGTCTAATTGAAAAAGGTCGGCATCGAGTGTTTCCAACATCGATTTTATTTGTTCCGACTTGCCTGAAGTGATAACTCCGGCGCCACATTTACAGAATAGAATACACGATTTACTCATAGGAATTAAGCCGATTTTGGAATTCAGTTTAAATAAACCAAAAATAGTTCCTCCTGAAAAACAGATTGCCCTTAAATGTGATTCCGTTAACAAACATTAGATAAATTGCCTGAAAAACTACTTGTAATGAATTTTTCAGAAACAATTTCAGAATTGCTTAATTTTGTATTCAAAATCAACTTTTTAAAAATCATCTCGGCAAAATGACACAAACAATCGCGTTAACCCAATTACCCAATATTGGCAAAGTGGTTTCAGAAAAACTCATTCAGGTTGGGATTACCACTCCGGAAGAACTAGCAGCTATTGGCAGCAAACAAGCCTTCATCCGCATTCAAACCATTGACAAAACAGCTTGTTTTTGCATGTTGCAGGGATTAGAAGGAGCCATCCAGGGAGTTCGGTGGCACAACCTACCAAAGCAAGAAAAAGAAGAATTGAAGCAGTTTTTTCACATGAGAAAAATTTGAAAGTGTTCAGTCGCAGTACCTGCAATACTGAACACTGCCTACTTCCTACGTTGGTGGATGAAGCCGTTTTTGAAACCACACGCGAACCGACTGCATTTTTTCTAGCTGACCAGCTGGAACTTTACGGCGACAAGTGGATCGTTCTTCACTGTTTTCGGGCGCTCCCCAGCGAATTTCGGCTCCATCGTTTGGATTATAAGCCATCTCGAACGCATCCCGCCGTTTCAGGATTTCGCTTAAGCTAAGTTTTTGCTCGGAGCCATTGCTGCGGATGTATGTGATAGTAAGTTCTGATAACTTCTTTCCCAGAAT
This sequence comes from Prolixibacteraceae bacterium, assembly GCA_003537645.1. GTDB lineage: Bacteria > Bacteroidota > Bacteroidia > Bacteroidales > Prolixibacteraceae > Aquipluma. The sequence goes on along the minus strand of DPRM01000068.1, from coordinate 92,466 downwards.
AAGTTCCAGATTTTCTTTTGCTTTTTCAGGTGACTGGAGCATCGGCAATTTATAATCGTCGGGTGAGCGCACAATTTTATTCGGAAAATCAAGTACCGCATCCATTGCAATTAACAGACGCAGATCGCGGTTAGGCGTCGAGAAATCTTCCCAAAGACCACCCGCCTGAAATACTCCGGCATGTCGCCCGGGCATTGGAATTACTGTGCCCGGATGGGTTTTCATGTATTTTTCTCCATTCTCAACTGATGTGACCCTAACAACCAGTTGCTCGTGTAGCGCCGTAATCAGGTCGAACATAGCCATTTCAGGATCAAGCGGTTTCGGATTAATGATCCGCTCCATCGTGTGATAGAATGGGTCACTTTCCATTCCCTTTTGCTGAAGCGAAAATGGAAGCAGTCCGGTATTTGCAATAATCTCATCCGTTTTCAAAAGACGCAGTTTTCCTTCAGTCAAAACAATTGGCCTGAATGCCTTGAATCCCGGCTCTCCGATCACCTCTTCCTTATTCGTGTTAAACAAAAAATTGCCCTTCCAGAAACGTTTGATTCCGACTGTACCATCGGGCTGTGCATCAACCGAAAGAAGCACTCCCGGGCTGTCACCCGACTGCCTGACTTGCCTGACAAGTATCAGGGTATGCCCATAAGGATCGGCAAACACGACACCGGGTCGCAAAGTTTCAGCAGTGAGCGGAACCGGATAATAATCGGAGTTTTCGTTGTCAAATGCAGTTCGTGCGGTTCCTGAATGGACGCCATTCATAACCATTCGCATGAAAGCATTGAATTTCAGCACCGGATGAGTTTTCGAAATCACAACTTCATTGGTTATCCATCGCCCGGTTTTTGGTCCACGGCCCAACGTTCCGCGATCGGATTCGTGGTAGCCAAACGGAAGTTGAAGTTTCCATGCAAAGTAAGCCCGAAGGTAATATGGATTATCGGCGCAATCGGGTTCCATCAGCACCCTGATTTTTCCGGTCGGATCATCTTCGCCCAAAGAGAGATGGTTGTGCAGGAAATTTCGCTCCTTATTCTGGGTGACTTCGTGCAGTGCAGTCCATGATGAACGTTCGTCGGCATCATAAAACAATGCATTTACCCAGGCCGAATAAAGCGCTTCAGATTTGCTGTCCCAACCCTGTTCAGCTTTCCAAACCGATTGCGATGCCGAAGATGTTGGTTTTTCTGACACAGAAAATTCCAGATTTTCGGTCGTTGTTTTGGTTTGAAATGTGACCTTATAAATTCCTTCTGTTGCAGCTGAAAATTCATCAATCCGCCAATAAGGCAATCCCTCTCCGCTCCTGCTTCCATTGTCTTCAATTTCTCCGGAAGGACCGTTCACTGTAACTTTCGCTTTCCGGATACTTTTTCCGCCGGTTACCATCACACGGAATATCTGCCCCGGACGTGGATTCTCAGGAGAAACCAAAATGGCGTTTACCTGCCCGACTTCGGGTTGATCGTCAGGTTCTCCTACTGAAACAGCCGAGGAATCGGCCGGATTGCTTTTATTTCTATTCGAAGTTCGGCCTGTGCAGGCTGACAGACTTATCGCGGAAACCAAAAGCAGCAGATAAATGTATGGTAAAAAGAGGGTCTTCATTGTATGGTATTGAGGCTTCAAATATAAGTGATCAGTTTCATCATACTGGAAATATTTTTTTAAATTCGTTACATCAATACTAAAAGTTCCAAAATGCAAGTGAACGAATTAAAGAAAAAGCTGATCGGCAAAATTGACCAATCTGAAGACACTGGACTCCTGGAAGAAATGTACCGTTTGATCTCCAACGAAGAGTCAGATTTAAGTGTTTATGAATTATCAGAAGAGCAGATTATTGCCGTTAAAGAAGGACAGATTCAATATAGAAGTGGCCAGTTCTTGACTGACAAACAGGCTGACAAAGATATTGAAGAATGGCTAGGCAAATAATTTGGACCGAGAGGGCTCAAAAGAAAGAATTAAGATTTTGACTTTTTGGAATATTCACAATAAATCAAACCGTTATAGTGTTGGTTTAAATAAACTGATTGTAGAAGCGTTAGAATTGATTTCAAAATACCCATTAATTGGGAAGCCTACAGAAATTCATAATGTACGGGTTAAAGTATTGAAAAATTACCATCTGATTTACGAAATTACTCCACGCCATATTGTAGTTCTGTCACTGTGGGATTGCAGGCAAAAACCCAGAATGCTTTGATCAAACTTTGTTTGAAGAGAAATTGAATGTTGTCTTTGTGTTAACTCAGCCTAATTTTCAGGAGTTTAAAAATCAAACAGTTTTGATGTAGAAAATTAAATTACCTTTGCGCCCAGATTTTAGGGGTCGGTTAATTTCCTTTTTGCCTGGTTTATGGCAGGAGCATCTAACTTTCTCCTACCATTAACAAGATCAGCGTTTTGCTGATTCACAATTTAAAAGGATTTAATATGACATTTGAAGAAACCGGCCTGAAGCCGGAAATCTTAAAGGCGATCGCTGAAATGGGGTTCGAAAACCCTACGCCTATTCAGGAGCAAACTATCTCGCACCTGATTTCATCAAAACAGGATTTAGTAGCATTGGCGCAAACCGGAACCGGTAAAACTGCCGCATTCGGATTACCTGTAATCCACAATACCTCAATGCAAACCAAAGAGGTACAGTCTTTAATTTTGTGTCCAACGCGTGAGTTATGTCTGCAAATTACCCGCGACATGGATAAATTCTCGAAATTTATCCCCGGATTCAAAACTATTCCGGTTTATGGTGGTGCCGACATTACCAAACAAATCAGGGAACTGAAAGCCGGAGGACAAGTTGTTGTTGGTACTCCCGGACGTGTGCACGATTTGATCCGTCGTAAAATACTCAACGTTTCGGCCATTCGCTGGTTGATTCTTGACGAAGCCGACGAAATGCTGACAATGGGCTTCAAAGAAGAAATGGATGCCATTTTGTCAACCACTCCAAAGGAAAAACAAACACTGCTCTTCTCTGCTACAATGCCTTCGGAAATTGCTGCCATGAAAGCCAATTACCTTCACGAAGCAATTGAAATTTCAGTAGGAAAAAGAAATGCGGGAGCTGAAAACGTGGAACACCATTATTATATGGTCCACGCAAAAGATAAATACGAAACATTAAAACGTGTTGCTGATAATTATCCGGATTGTTACGCGATTGTATTCTGCCGCACTCGTATGGAAACACGCGACGTTGCAGAACAATTCATGGCCGACGGGTACAATGCCGACGCATTGCACGGCGACCTTTCGCAGGCACAGCGCGACTATGTAATGGCACGTTTCCGCAGTAAACAGCTGCAAATGCTGGTTGCTACCGACGTTGCCGCACGCGGACTGGATGTTACAGAATTGACACACGTAATCAATTACTCTATGCCTGACGACCCTGAAGTGTATATTCACCGAAGCGGACGTACCGGAAGAGCAGGCAAAAGCGGGATTTCGGTTTCGATTATTAACATGAAAGAAACAGGCCGTTTAAAACAAATTGAAAAGATTGCACGGAAGAAATTCGAACGGAAAATGGTTCCTGGCGGAGACGAAATCTGTGAAAAACAATTGTTTCACCTGATTGACCGCGTAAAAACCGTTGAAATAAACAATAGCCAGATCGAGAAATACATTCCGCAGATTCTTGAAAAATTTGAAGGAATGAGCCAGGATGAAATCATTAAACATTTTGTATCGCTCGAATTCAATCAATTACTTGATTATTACAAGAATTCACGCGATTTGAACGTGAAGGTTGAAGCTCCGCGGGATTCATTCCAGCGCAACGACCGTGGCAGCGACCGCAATGGCGATCGGATGAGTTTCTCAAAACTGTTTATCAACGCCGGAAAAAAACAAAACCTGAACGCTTCAGGATTGATCGGACTGATCAATCAATACTCAAGCCGCAGGAATGTTGAAATCGGCAAAATTGATATTCAGCGTAAATTTTCATTCTTTGAAGTTGACAGCAACTTCGAAAAAGATTTGGTAAAAGCATTGAATAATGTTGTAATTGAAGGCCATGTGATCAATATCGGCAAGGTTGAATCGACTGCTGAAACACAACCCCGCGAACGCAGTTCTTTCCGCAGAGAAGGCAACGGTGGTGGCGGAGGCGGTTATGCCGGTGGACGCAGAGAAGGTCGCAGAGAACCTGCTTTTAGCGATCGTGGCGACAGGGGTGGCGACCGTGGTGATCGTCCAAGAAGGAGAAGAAACTAAACTCAAAATAGTTGAAAATTTAAAATTCCCGGCTTTCAGGTTGATTCAACTTGAAACCGGGAATTTTTTTTGTATTTATTTCTTCTTAGTTTTCGCCTTTTCTATATTTTCAAAAACCCGAAATTGTACAATCAGAGAAATAAGTTCCAGTGGCATGGGCTGGTCAATCGGGAACTGAACAGAACCTTTCCCCTGTTTATATTTTGATAGTTCCCTGGCAAATTCTGTATGTCCGGAGGGAGTAGCGTAAAAGCCGATATGGTTCTTAAATCCGGCAAAGTAAACCAGCGGTTTTCCTTTTAATTTATAGGCAGGCATACCGTAGCTCATACTTTCTTCGGCATCCGGCGCAGCCTGTTTAATGGTTGCCCTGACTTGATTTAGAATTGTTTGTATATCACCGGTAAAACCTGCGATATACTCATCTGCGGTGGATGGTGCAACTGGGTTCATTTTCATGTAATTATTTTTAAGCTGATTTTATGGAATCAAAGATTCGCTGCAAATCCAATCCCAAGCTGTTTTCCATTGTAAAAGGGATAAAGAGTTGCACCTGATATCTTGTCCTGCTTTTTGAATAATTTATCTGTGATATACGGATTAATCCAGTAAGCAATTTTTGTACTCAAAATGCCTATTCCCGCACCGGCAGCAACATCTGTTACCCAATGCCGATTGTTGTAAATGCGGTAAATGCCAGTTCCGGCAGCAACAGCATAACCAGCAATTCCATACCAGACCGAAACATCCTTATATTCCTGATATAGAAATTCTGCTCCCATAAATGCTGTTGCCGTATGCCCTGAAGGAAAAGAATTATTTGAACTTTTATCAGGACGCCCAACTTTGGCTATTAATTTAAGACTGCTGACAGAAACTGACATCAAAAGATATGAAGTCGCTAATATGACTGTCCGATCTTTGAAATTGTGTTTACCTTTAATTCCCAAAGCATTTAAAGCATAAACTGAAACAAATGGTGCATATTGCGAAAAGTCGTCAATGGTGGCACGTTCGTCAATATGCTCAATCACTTCTTCTCTTACTTGCCGGTCGAATTCCTGAAGATGTGGATTTTCGATACCGGCAAAACCGTAGGTCAATAAGATGCCTGGCAGAATCAGCGGTTTTATTTTTTCCACCGAAAAAAGTTTCGATCTTGTAGTATCAACCGTAGATTCCTGTCCCCGAAGAATAGAATGCAAACACAGAATAACGATCAAAACTAAAGGTAATCTGAAACTAATAAATAGATTTTACAACTTCAGCCGCTTGATAAACTCGTTGATATCGAAATTCAGGTTGATTTTTGGCAATCTGAACCGACCACCCGGCTGTTCCTTTGAAACGGAATAAATCTCGTCGATGATTGTTTTGTATTTTGCCGCCACGTAGTTACGTTTCAGCTTTAATGTTGGCGATAGTTCTCCGCTTTGTGGAGTCCATTCGTCGCTCACCAGCCTGAACCGTTTAATTTCTTCGTGCTCCCCCAGAGTTTTGTTAATGGCAACCACTTCTTTCTGTAGCTGGGCAAGTACTTCGGTATTTTGAATCAGCTCTTCGTTATTCTGAAAGTGAATTTTACGGCTGCTGCACCATTCGTGCAAATAAACAAAGTTGGGTGAAATTAATGCGCTTGCAAACTTCTCGCCTGCCCCGATCACCATAATCTGTTCAATAAAAAACGAAGCTTTCAATTTGTTTTCAATCATTTGCGGGGCAATGTATTTTCCACCCGAAAGCTTAAACATTTCCTTTTTGCGGTCGGTAATCTTCAGGTATTTACCATCTTCCAGTATCCCTATATCGCCGGTATGAAACCAGCCGTCCTCATCAATAACTTCGGCAGTCAGGTCGGGCGCTTTGTAGTAACCTTTCATTACACCGGGACCTTTGCAGAGTATTTCACCATCGTCGGCAAATTTCAACTGTACATTGCTAAGAACTTCGCCAACCGTTCCAATTTTCATGGCTCCGGTTGCTGGATTATTTACCGCGATTACAGGCGAAGTTTCAGTCAAACCGTACCCTTCAAGGTTCAGCATTCCGGCCATTCCCAAAACCCTGGCAATTCGTGGTTGCAAAGCTGCACCGCCTGAAACAACATAAACAATGTTACCACCGAGCGCTTCTCTCCATTTCGAATAAATCAGTTTGTCGGCTATTTTAATCCTGATTTTCAGGAAGAAATTGTATTTTTTATTGTATTCAAAATGGCGGGTAAGATTCAAAGCCCAGAAATAAATTACTTTTTTGATGCCTTTCAGTTCCTTGCCTTTCGACACAAAACCGTCGTAAACCCTTTCGAGCAAACGAGGTACCGAGTTGAACATGTGAGGTTTAATCTCCTTGATGGCCGAAACAATTTGCCCGAGATTTCCGACATAATAAACGCCCATTCCTTTGTACTGAAAATGGTAATTCACACTGCGTTCGTAAACGTGGCAAAGTGGCAGAAAACTGATTACACGGTGATCTTGGCCCAAATGGTGCATTTTGGAATGTTCCAGGAAATTCGAAACCAGGTTGGTGTGCGTAAGCATCACTCCCTTTGGAACGCCCGTGGTTCCTGAAGTATAGATAATGGTTGCCAGATCTTCAGGATCAACTTCGGTTTTTATTTGCTCGAGCTGGCTTGCAAATTCCACTTTTTTGCTTTCTCCAAGTTGAATCAATTCATCAAAATAATGAACACCATCAATTTTTTCGAAAGAATAAACATGAGTAATTTCGGGCAAGAGAGCGACCAGCGGACTTAATTTTTCGTACAGCTTTTTATCGCCTACAAAAAGAGCTTTAATTTCGGCATGTTCAAGGATATAACTGTATTCTTCTTCGCCAATAGTCGGATAAATCGGAACATGTACGATACCCGTCATGGCCATCCCCATATCAGCAAAATTCCATTCGGGGCGATTGGTTGTTACTGTAGCTACTTTATCACCTTTCTTCAGCCCCAATGACATTAATCCCATTGCGAACTGATGCGACTTTTCAACATATTCGGCGGTACTGTAAACATACCAGTCTTTTGTGTCTTTTCCGCCCAATGCATCTTTACGTGGAAATTCCCGGAGACATTTGTCTAAAATATCGAAAGTTCTTTTCACTTCGGTAGCCATAGTTTTATAGTTTAGTTTTTTTCAAGCCTCTAAATATAAAACTATTTTAAATTTTGGGTGAAAGACAAAAAGTCAAAAAACTACAGCATTCAGTTCGTTAGAATTTACACTTTACGCTAAACACTACATATCAACAAATTAGCACAAATGAAACATTAACGTTTCCGGGTTCTGAATTTCTATTAAATCCTCAATTTTCAAATTCCAGATTCTTTTGTTTGAAATTTGAAATAAGCATTAATCCGGCGATAACAGCAATTATCACAAAAACCGACCAGTGAACCGAATCGACTGAACCGCGGCCATAAGAATGCAAACCGCTCAAATAGTAATTAACACCGAAATAAGTCATCAGCACCGAAGCAAAACCAAGAACAGAAGCAATCGTATAGTTGAAAATGCCTTTAAGTGATGGTATCAGGCGCATGTGAGCGATAAATGAATAAATCACAACGGTTATCAGCGCCCAGGTTTCTTTCGCATCCCAGCCCCAGTATCGGCCCCAGCTTTCGTTGGCCCAAACGCCACCCAGAAAAGTACCGATCGTAAGCATATACAAGCCAATTGTGACCGACATTTCGCTGATTGCTGTAAGTTGATGTACGAACCCTTTCACATTTTTGCTGTTCTGCGCATTACTAATACTGAACAGAACCAGCACCAACATACCAATGAACGCACTCAATCCGAGGAAACCGTAACTGGCAGTAATAATTGCCACGTGAATCATCAGCCAGTACGAATTCAGAACCGGCACCAATTGTGTAATTTCAGGATTCATCCAGTTCAGGTGGGCAACAAATAGTGTAATTCCTGAAAGCATTGCAGCAGTGGCAAGAACCATCGGGTATTTCCGGCCAAAAATAAGGCCTGCCAGCATGGCTGCCCAGGCAACATAAACCATCGACTCGTATCCGTTGCTCCACGGAGCATGACCTGCAATATACCAGCGCATGGCCAAACCTGCTGTATGAAACAAAAATCCCAGGCCAATCAACGAAGTAAAAACAATGCGCATTTTTGATCCCATACTTTTTTGCCTGAAGATATTTACAAACGAAACAATCAGCAAAACGAAGCCAACCAGCAAATAAACAGGGAACAGACGTTTAAAAGGATTTATCTGATTGTAAAAAGCTTCCGTTTTTTTATGGGTTTCGGTGGGCAAATATTCAGCGCCAAATTTTGCCTGATAATTGGCAATTGCTTCAAGAATCTGCCGGCCATTTAATTCACCGTTACCTTTAACCGATTCTTTCAGCAGTTCGAATCCACGATTTACAAACAACGAGTCTTGCGACGACAATCCGACAGGAGTTCCACCAGTGGCGAGCCATTTGTCTTCTTTTGCTGGCCCTGGGAACAGCGCGAACATATCGCCGTTTATCACCATAAAACAGATATTTACCCGTTCATCAACATTGATAATTTCTTTTTCGAGCATATTCCTGAAAGCGGGCGCTTTGGCATAAGCGGCTTTTACAGGTTCAATCAGTTTGTAATTTCCATTGTTGTCGAAAAAAGATGTCAGCGGAACACGGCCTTCGGTAACACCAAGCATCTCCTTCAACTCATCGTTTGAGACTTTTACGAGCGAAACATTTCTCCAGAGTTCAGGATACAGATGCAATCCCAACATTACCTCTTCAGCCGAACGGCCATAAAAATCAGATTTGCGCGTAACTTTCCGGAGCACTTCCGAAGCCAGTGTCGAAACCGGCTCGATGCGTCCATCGGGTCCCTGAACCCACAATCCTGAAAAATCTTTGATCAGTTCTGAATCAATCTGAGGAATGCCCGCTATTTCGGAACTATTTGCCGAAGCCTGTCCGACATTCAGCAGCAATAAAAGGAAAACAAGTGATACTGTGGTTTTTGAATACTCATTTAAGCGGCCAATCAGCCGGTGGAAATACGATGTTTTGCTGAACAGTGCCAAGATAAAACCAAGTCCCAAAAGGAAATATCCGATATATGTAACAATAGTTCCCAGCTGGTCGGCATTGACTGAAAGAATTGTACCTTTTTCATCCTGATCGTACGACGACTGGAAAAATTTAAATCCGCGGTAATTGAGTGTATTGTTCATGAAAACCCTTTCGTTACGCGAAACATTTCGCTCCGAATCAAGCAAAACCAGCTCGCTGGCAAACGATGCAGGACTATCAGATCCGGGATATTTTTCCAACTGAAATTCGACCAGTTTTAACGCGAAAGGCAGGTAAATTGGATCGGCTCCATAAGTAAATTCAAGTTTTGTATTGCCTACAGTTGTGGCAAAAGGCTCACCTTTCATTCCGTGGCGACCAAATACATTCACAACCTGCTTGTTCGATCCATCGGTAACTTCAAGAATCACAGCATCTTCAATAGCATTTCCCGATGCATCTTTGGCAACGCGAATAACCGCTTTAGGATGAAAATTCTTTACAATCAACATATAATTATCGATGGCATAAAGGTTCATCGGCATCACGGCCAGCGTATCGTTTGCATTCACCGGCACAGCCTCTCCGCCTGTCATCGAACGTATTTCGAGCGCCCTGTCCGAAATCAGGAAAAGGCTGTCACCCTTGCTAAAAAACTGAATATCTGCATTCGGAACTTCGTAACCTACTACCAATGAACCAAGATCAATCTGATTCCCTTTCGCGAAAACAAAATTCTCACGTCCCTGTCCGGCAGAAACCACAAAATCAATCAGTTCGGCTCCGGTAGGATGATCCATAACCGTGCGCACTGCATTTTTTATGAATCCGACCGATTTCACCCTGATTTTTTGTCCATCAATCGTAATTTTCTCATCAAACCCTTTGTACGACAGTTCCGAAAAAAGAACAGTATTGCTTACAGTTTGCTCACCGCTTTTAATGGTCAGGTAATCATCCGAAGAAAGTATGAAATCGGAAGATTGCCCTTCGCGGATATGCATCACTCCTTCGAAACTGATGTAACGTGTAATTCCGGCTCCGATCAGAATTATAATGAACGAGAGGTGAAACAATCCAACTGCAATACGCTGCCGGGTGTACATTTTATACCTGATAAAGTTGACTGACAGATTGACCGCCAACAACAACAATATCAACTCGAACCATAATGACTTATATATTACCCCTTGTGCAGCTTCGGTACCATAACTGCTTTCAACAAAGGTGGCTATTGCCATCGAGAAGGCCAGAATCAACAACAAAAAGCCCATAAAAGGGAATGAAAACAGGAAGTTCAGAAATTTCTTCATCGGAAGTTATTTTATTTTGAATGCTGAGATTTTACTTGTTAAGCGCAAAAAAATGTCCGCATTAAAACGGACAAAGCAGTATAACAGATTTAAATGCTGTTGGGTTGATTGTTTGTGCAGTATTTTATACAATTTATGCTACAAGCTCCATTTATGTTTCCAATATAATTTTGGTGCATTATCTTCAAACACTACAGGCAACCAAACATATCGTCCGTCAATTGGATTATCCGGAGTCCATCGGTCGCCCATAAAAATGTAGCTTTCTTTTTTGCCCTGAACTTTCAGAACAAATGTGCTTTGAGAATGGAAAGTCAGTTCCGAATCGTTGCCTACCGCCGGATTGCCCAATTCTTTCCACTCACCGAAAATCTCGTCGGCAACGGCAGAACGTGCAGCATTGGGCGCCCAACCGGTGCAGTCGGAAGCTATAAAATAATACTTGCCGTTGCGTTTAAAAAGCGCGGCGCCTTCCATGTATCGCCCTGGAAATACTCTGACATACCTGCCGGAATACGACAAATAATCGTCGGTTAATTTCGAGATATGCGTGGTACTGTTTTCTTCGGAAGAATAAATATGGTAGGCGATTCCATCATCGTCAACAAAGAGGTTCATGTCGCGGGCCATTTGTCCGCCTTCGAAATCGCGCCCAAGAATATTTACCGAATCAACATGCGCGGGAAGACAACCTTTTCCTCCGCAATAATGAGACTTGACCCAGCTTGCAACCGGCTTTTTATGAAAGGGCTGCACATTTTCGGGCCAGAAGCCTGCGTTCGGGCGAAAGCTTTTCAGGAACGTAAACGGGCCTGACGGACTGTCGCTCACTGCAACACCACTTCGGGCAGCATCGTAGCCTTTGCCTTTTAGTTCGAGGTGGAACCACATTACGAACTTCCGGGTTTTGGCATTGTAAATCACCTTCGGTCTTTCGAGTATGCAGCCGTTGGCAATGTCGCTTTCGGAATTGGGTTCGTCCACTTTCAGGGCGATACCTTCGTTTTTCCAGTTGTACAGGTCATTTGATGAATAGCAACCTACTCCAACCTGGGCAGTATTACCAATCGTTCCGGCAATTTTGTGTTCGCCATACCAATAGTAAATTCCGTTGTGAAAAAGGATTCCACCGCCATGCGCATTGATGTGAGTGCCAGAATTGTCATGCCAGATTTCGCCGGGTGTAAACTGTTTGGCTTTTTGGGCATTCAGGATAAAAAAACAGAAAAATGCAACTAAAAAAAGGCTTATTTTTGGGATCATTTGTCTTGGGTTAGTTTGTTCAGAAGCGTAAAGTTATAAGCTTCGGAACAAATGACAAATTTTACAAGATAAGCTTATGAGCCATTTTTTTGCCGCCAACTAAAATATTGAGAATATAAACTCCTTTGGGTAAAGAACCGGGATCGAAAAGGTAACTGGATTCGATAATACTGGCTTTGTGCAGAAGTGAGCCTTTAATGTCGCTCATGATAAGCTGAATCTCCTGACCATTGCTCCGCCCGGTTTCAATTCTGATCTTGCTGGAGAACGGATCCTGAATTATTTTTATACCGGTAAAAATGTCATTGTTGTTGATTCCGGTTGTCGTACCTATCACGCGAAATATTTTTCCGCTTCCACGCCCTGCAACATATAATTGCCCGGAAGCATCTTCTCCAAAAGTACTGAAACTGTTACCCGAATATTGACCAAAATCTGTCCTAATCCAGTTGCCGTCAACTTTCGTTAACGTCCAAATTCGGTTCGAGCAATAATCGGCAAAGAAATAATGACCATAATAGGCAGAATTTGGGTTACCCCTAAAAACATATCCACCTGTTACAGAACAATCAGCCCCCTGCGGATATACAAAAACCGGGAAAGTCAGCGACGACGCGGGGAGGCATCCCGAAGTATTGTAAACAGTATTTCCCTCGTAGCATCTCCATCCGTAATTTTCGCCACCGGTGCTTGTTGCTGCCTGAAAATTTATTTCCTCAAACGCATTTTGACCAACATCTGCAATCCAAAGATCGCCAGTCAGGCGGTCGAAACTGAACTTCCAGGGATTACGCAAGCCTGTTGCCCATATTTCAGGAAGTGTGGTCGGGCTGTTTCTGAAAGGATTTGTGGATGGAATTGCATAAAGATTTCCATTATTTACGTCAATCCGGAGCATTTTACCCAGTAGAACTTGCGGATTTTGAGCACGGTTGCCCGGATCGCCTCCCGAACCACCGTCGCCCATTCCAATGTACAAATACCCATCCGGGCCAAAAATCAGTGTTCCGCCATTGTGGTTAGCAAAAGGCTGATTAACTGTCAATAGTATCAATTCGCTTGATGCATCGGCTAATTCAGGATTCCCTGGATTTACTCTAAACCTTGAAATAGTTGTAATGTCGCCCGCACCAACGTAATTTACGTAAAAGAAGCCGTTTGTTTTATACTCCGGATGAAATGCGAGCCCCAGCAGTCCGCGCTCACCGCCAAATACTACCTTGCTTCGAATATCGAGAAACGGCTGAGCATTCACTTTTCCGGTTGAGTCAACTATCCGTATATAACCCGCCTGATCGACTACAAAAAGACGGCTGTCGCCAGCATTTGTTATACAAACCGGATTACTTAGTCCGGATGCAAAAAGAGACATATTATCACTTTGCGCTTTGGACACATTAAAAATTAACACGAACGCGAAAAGTGCAGTAAACTTTCGAAGTACTTTCATGGCTGTAAATTTTAATCCTGTTCTGAATTGTCTTATCAGGATTAACAAATCACAAGCTGAAATTGTTGGGAGTCAGGTTGCTTCAAACCTAGCTACAAAAACACTGCATTTTAATAAGCCATTACCAAACTCCAAATACAGCACCAGCCATTGCAAAAAGTAAAACATACATTCCAGTATCTATTGCCAGCAAACGAAGTGAACGATTAGCAAACAGGTAGGTAGCTGTCAGAGCCGGAAGAATAAAAATGACGGATACAAACAATCCAACATGCAAGCCATTGTGCCAACCGGTGCCTGCAACCAGCCCGTTTAGTCCGGCTAAAGTCAGAAAATGTACTACGGCCGTTCCGCCAAAGATGAGCGGGATATTCATTTTCCTGTCGAGCGTTGGTTTGTTTTCATTTGTCCAGGTTTTGCCAAACAGAAACTTTTGGTGCCAGGCAGCGCCCAGTGCAAACGAAACGATGGTCATTACAATGACCGGAATCCAGTGGATATTGGGCATTAATGTTGCTAAATTCATGACTACGAAGTTTGTTTAATCGATTTAAATAAAATATGAATCTACTTTTGTTTGCTTTGTTACCTCCGAAATGGAAAAATTACTTCCTGATGACGATTACCCAGTCTTTCCCATCATTAACCAGTGGCATGCCTAACGAAACTTTTCCGCCACCGGTCAGCGCTTTAATAGTTCCATCCTGCAAGTTTCCACCAATGCGCGGATTAAACCATTTCACCGAAAATTTCCCATCAGGCAAGGTAATTTGGGCAGCTTCGGCTTTGGGCAAATAAACCACATAAACTTCACCTGCTTTGGCTAAACACCAAGCATCTTTGGCTGAAATCAATTCATTGGCAGCTTTCATTTCAGCCAAAGGAAGCTTATTCAGGAAAAAACCGGTGGCAATTTTTGTTTGTTTCCACCATAATTCGCGGCTTCTGAAATCTTCACACATCAGGTCGTTGTGAGGGTAGCGGTAGCCAAAGTACCACTCGGCTCCACCAGCGCCAGCCATCAGGCTACCCCACAGCGCCAGATGACGGACTGTATCGTGCTGCGCATCAAACTCATCGGGCATCACGCCTTTGTGGGCCGGGCCCAATTCGTCGAACATCACCACCCATTGCTTTTGGGTTTTGGACGATTCGTCAATAAAATGCCTGATTCGCTCATTGATCGGCTGGACATTGTGAATTTGCATCGACGGGCCGTCAAGAGATTTAAAACCCAGCAACGGATTAAGCACCAAATCCTGATGCGCATCATCCGAATGGGTATGCACCACCACAAAAATTGGATATGGATTAATGGATTTCAGGTAATTGGCCATGTCTTTGCGCATCTGATCGGTTTGTGCAACCGGTGTCCATCCGGCGGGGCCATTTTCTTCGCCCATATTCCAGGTAGCAGCCAAATGGTGACCAAAACGTGCAACCAACTCACGCAAATAAACTTTCCGCTGAACATTGGTGTGCCCGCCATCGAGCAAACACTCGTTTTCTGTTTCCTGAAGTACAAAATGGATCATCATCCCCAGCCGGTCCATGTGATTGAAAACAAGATCCCATTGAGCCAGCTTCGAACAGTCGAAACGGGTTCGCTCGTTGTGATCGGAGTACGGCCAGACGTCTTTGCCATCGCCCTGAATGTTCATTGTGAGCATGTATTGCGAGTTAACTCCCTGCGAAGCAAGGTAATTCAAGGCTCCGATAATGCCTTTGCCTTTTCCGTTTTGCCAGGTCGGATCGCTGGTTTTCCAGTCTTTGATGTGCGCTTCGTATTTGTGGCAGCTTTCTTTCGGGTTGGCCTCACCTTCACGGAAAATTGCCCTATTTCCGTAACGGTAAGTTTGGTCAAAATCAATATAGGCCAGAAAATTCTCCGGGCTGTCGGCGCCATTTTTCAGGAAATATTCGCCCGTTTCCCCGAATTTCAGGTAGCGGCCACCAACATATTCAACGCGGCCTTTGGAAAGAAACCCTGATGCATTTTTGTCGGTCGCTGAAACCGTCAATGTGCCTGAAATGCCTTCGGGAACCAATGTTTTGCCTTTGTCAGGCTGATCGCTGATCGCAATATCTTTTCCACTTCGGAATGAAACTTTGTAATTCCACGTTCCGGCTTCATCGGGCACAAAATTTACCTGCCATTTATTTCCTGAAGTTGCCGATGTTTCAGCTGCATTTCCATCAGCAGCAAAAAAACCTGGCACTTTGTATTGCTTATTTCCATTGCTGAAAGTGACTTCGAAACGGTAATCGAGAAAAGGATTGGGACTGAAATCGGTTTCGCTGCATTGCGGCCCGTCAAATTGCAGACTGATGGTGTGCCATTTTTTAAGCTCGCCTGCAATTTTGGGAGATTGGGCAAAAAGCATGGCGCATGGGGCAAAGAGCATGGAATTAAGAAAAATTAAGAAGAGCGCGGAAAGATTGGTCTTTTTCATAGCGAGTAGGTTTGGTTAGGACAGAACCAAAAATAATGGAATTTTTCAGGAAATGCGAAATGATTTTGGGGATAGGCCAATTACAGATTCAGATTGATCATTTTTCCCTCTTTGTCGTACTCCTTTTGAATGCCTTTCAGCAGATCGGCCAGACTGATGGTATCCAAGCCATTTTCAAGAGTTTTTAAGCTCGCATAATGAATAATGTTGACAATATTGGCTCCATTGACTTCGAACTTCCCCGAGATTTCTTCGAGGTTAATCCGTTCATCGAGTTTCATTTTGAAGGGAATATTGTTTTTCCAGATAAGCAGGCGTTCTTGTGTTGTCGGATTTTCGAATTCGACGATGGAATTGAAGCGGCGGGTAAAGGCCGGGTCGATGTTATTTTTCATGTTTGAAGCCAGAATTACAAGCCCGGCGTGTGTTTCGATGCGCTGCAAAAGATAGGAAACTTCCTGGTTGGCGTACTTATCGTGTGCATCGCGTATTCCGGTGCGCTTCCCGAAAATTGCATCGGCCTCGTCGAAGAAAAGTATCCAGTTTTTATTTTTGGCCCGGTCGAACAGCTTCGAAAGGTTTTTCTCAGTTTCGCCAATGTATTTCGAGATAACCAGCGATAAATCAATCCTGAAAACATTGCGGCCGGTATATTTTCCCAGCAAACTGGCAGTCAGCGTTTTTCCTGTTCCGGGAGGGCCACTGAAAAGCACACGAAACCCTGGTTTGATGCGATTTTTCATGCCCCACTCTTCAAAAAGAGAATCGTTGTATTTCAGCCAGGTTTCAATTTCGGCAATTTGCGAAGTTGTTTTTGCATTCAGGATTAAATCTTTCCATTCCAATCCTGTTTCAATCAGTTGCGCCGGAAAATCGCTGCTAAGCCTGGGTTTGGAGGCGACGCCGCTTGTAAACAAATCGACAAACTCTTGTTCTATGATGAGCCGTCCGCTAAGTTGTGGCTCGCCTGCCGGAACCTCTTCGAGATACAGCAATCCTTTACGCGCAAAAAAATGATCTTCAGAAAACATCTTTGCCAATTCGACCCGCTGCTCAACATCGTGACCAGCCAGAATATACAAAACAGTTTCACCGGTCGGTAAAATTCCGCGGTGATTTTTGCCTTTTACACCGCCAAACGCGGGGAAATCGCCGCCGTTGGGCAAATAAACAGAAATGATGGAATTTAAAAATTCAGGAGAAACATGCGGCACAAGCGCCAGCAAAAGTGTTACAACTTCCCTGTTAGAAAGGTTGTGTTCCTGAATAAAACGGGTCAACTCCGATGCTTCCATTTCAATTTCAGGAACAGGCTGAACGGTTGCATTACTTTTACCAAATTCAATATCGAGACGCGACTCAATGACGTTTTTCAGCAAAAGTTGTAATTTATTCAGGCTCATCCGGGTACATTTATTTTGATAATGTTCGAATTTACAGCTTCGTCGATATCCGTAAATATCCTGAATTTTCCTGATGGAATGCCCGGAATGATTATCTCCCTAATTTCATTTTTGTGGCGGATCTTCCATTTCACAACACCCATGCTGTTTCCTGATAAAGGAATTTCGTCAGTAATTCCGCAGCCAATTTCGAGCATATTTTTAATCAGTAATATTCCTTTTTCTGAAACAGAAGAAATGTAATTCCAATGCTGATCGGGTGATTCAACGGTTTCAGGATGGCTTTCTCTTGATAAATAATACAAACTTCCATCGGCATACATCCGCGAAACCAGTTTCGCCCCCCATTGTGGCGGAATGTATGTTTTTTCGAACAGTGGAGCTTCCTGTTGATGCTGAGGTTTTAAGCCTGTGGTATTTTGGATAAATTCTGTCATATCAATTTTTTAGAGTTTTGATGGGCCGAAAATTAAATTTACGGTTATTAAACGATTCTCCACGATTTGGAAGTCAATTGATTAAGTGCATCGGCAAAAGTTGAATAATGAGCGGCGCCTACCTGATTTCCGCCAGACATCATTCGCTGATCATCGGCCACAAGCGCGCCACCTGCAACCCCTGCATCTATGGCCAATTGATGGTGTGTTGCCTGACTTCCGGCCGGACGATTGTATCCATTTGCTGTCTCAACATATTCGTCGCCCAGACCAAAAACATGCCCCAGCTCATGCGCAAAAACATTTTGACCACCACGCCCTTCACGCTCAACTTCCACATCTACCCTTCTGTAATTTGCCTGATCCGTTTCAGGATTCGAAACCAAAGCTGCTTCTGCATCCTGATCATCAAAATTCTCGCGCGTATTGGTAATGGCGGTTGTAATATTCGAGTTCGAAATATGATCTGAAATGTAATTTTCAACTGAGTTCAGCCGATCTTCCACAAGCGACCGGTTATACTCGGTAGAACCAGCCGCTGATGCATGTCCCTGTAAATTAACATTTACGGCCCGTTCGTCGTTGTTCAAGAGTACGATCGGATCGCTTAAAAAACTATCAAGTGTGCTACTTGCTTCCTCGCTCAGGGTACTTTCGTCGTGCCCAAACATCACAGATTCATAGTAATAGGTATCCTCCGGATTATCGCTTCTGTCACTTTCAAGCGACATGAAGTTGTTAAACCCTTCAGGATTGGACCCGCGAGCTCCCGGATCGTTGCCCAAATACGACCTTACTCCTTGAACCATTCCGTTGTCAACCGAAGAATACACACCCAAAACATGATTAATATATGGCCCGATACCCTGTGCAATTCCACTTTCAAACGTATCGCCAAACGAATTGTCGTACTCCTGAATAATCTGCATTACGCTTGCAACTTCTGCAGCAGTAGGTTGTTTCACAATTTCTACCTGAAGGTGATCGCTCGTACCCTCATCAGTAACCGTAAACAAATCAAAAAGTCCGCCTTCGGTAGTATTGTGAACAGCATCGCCTTCTGTAATATCAACATTAATATTGGGAGTTGCAGTCACATCTTCCCAGCCGGTCTCGCTTACCTGAAATGACAATCCTGCACCTGCCCAAATGTCTTCGGCAGCTTCAATATTTTCGGTAAACCTCACCAAATGTATTTGCTTCTCATCTTCAGTCCATTGAAAATACGGTAAAATCCGTGATTGCACACTGGCAGGCAATGCGTTCATTACCGGAAGAAACCCACCCTGATTCATAAAATGATTGGGAGAAGAAAAGGTTCCGCCATTATCAACCACGGTGTCGGCAAATCGGATTTTACCCCGAACTTCAATATTTAAACTTTCGCGTGCCGGGAAATAACTTGCCTCGAAACCCGAGCCTGAAATTTCACTGCGGGTGTAGGTTATCGGGCCGTAATTTTGGTCCCTGAATTCACGTTTATCTTCTTCAAGTTGCTCTTCAGGAGTTAGATCGGTTGTAACCTCCGGCTCACTATCCCAGGGCCAGCGTTGCACTGCATTTTGGCCATTTTGTGTGGAAATTGCACCTTGCTGGATGGTGTGCGTGAGCTCGTGAGCCAGTAATTTCTGGCCTTTTTTTGTTTCGGGATTGTATTTCCCTGAATTAAAATAAATATCCGATCCGGTGGTAAATGCCTGCGCTCCCAATTGATTATTTAACCCAACAGCGGCATGGTCGGTGTGTATTTTTACTCCGCTGAAACTGGTTCCGAAACCATTTTCCATTTGAGACCTCACCTTTCCATCTAAATTCCGGCCATTTCCCCGTTCCGATTCAATGAATTCTTCAGTATCAGTATCCAGATTTCCTGTTTGATCCGGCGCTTTTCGCATCTGAATTGGTTCTTCCTCTTCATCAGCTTGCTTCTGAACTGGCTTTTCTTCCTCCTTTTTTTCCTCCATCTGAATCATTGGCGTAACAGATTCGGCCAAAGGTTTTTCCTGAATCGAATTACCCGACGAGCCGGAAGGCGCAAAAAAATCATGCTCACCAACTGACGACTGGCTTACAACTTTATCAGCAATCCTATCGGCCTCTGATTCATATTGATCATCGGGTTCGCCAACCGATAATTTTGCCTGAACATTTAAAAATCCGGCGCTGCTTCGGGCAGGGAAAAACGGCGAACTTCCTGCACTTTTCTCTCCTGATTTATTGATTTTCGTTTTCATAATCTACTGCCATTCAATGAATAATAAATCTTCCATCCAGGGTAATTTTACTACGGAAATATTCCATGGTAACTTTTCGAGCAGAATATCCTGTGCCATTCGTTCAAGGTAAAGTTTATGAGGCGATTGTTCCAAATCTAATTTACCATTGCGCTGAAGGAACATTTGCCGCAATGTATCAGGCGAACTGTTTTTGAGCGCAGTCCAATGACCTATCATCGATTTCAACAGATCGTTACATTCAGTTTTCTCCTGATCAGTTAGCTTAATTTTTCTATCAACCATAAATTCGGGAGCAATTCCACAAAGGTATTTTTCGAAACCCAGCTTGCATTCAAATTCCTGCTCCTCGCCGGTAGCCAGATAATGAAGCAAGTGAACTGCCAGCGATTTTTTTTCGTGCAATATCATTTTTTCAACCAGGCAATTTGTTTGGGTAAACAAGTTTTGTATAAAAGGGTGCGCAAGTATCAGCCCTGCATTCTGAACGTAATAAAATTTCAGCCCAACACTTTTTTCTGAACGCTGCTCCTTCGATTTTTCAATGTCTCTAATATCCGATTCATCCATTAATCTCTGGAAAACTTCAGATTCATCCGGTTTCTTACCATTCGTAAATACCTGGTCAACAACCAAATCCTCAACCAACTTCATAAATCCCGGATTGACTATTCCAAGTATCTCCTGAATCTGATTTGTTTGCTTTTCAGCAATTGAGATAAGTTTTTGGTCCGCAAATAATTCATTTTGCAACTGCTGATAAACCTCCTTCCGAATCACATATCCCGTATGAATCAAACTGCTGATTATCAATTCATAAATCTTATTCTGAACAACTTGACTAAACTTTGAAATTACCTGAAGATTCAAAGCTTTCTCAAGTCTCTTTTCATTGGCAAGCTGAAAAATGAATTTCCTGATCAGCTCGTTTTCCATTTGCATAAGAAACCGTTGCAGCGAATTTTTATCCGTAGAAAACTGATTTATCAATCTCTTCAGAAAAATTTTGTCTTGAATTGCAGTCTGAAAGATTTCGGGATCGACAAATTCAGCCAGAAGCGAACCTGTTGCATACCAAGGCAATTGACCGGTTTCAAGAAAATAAAGAAAAATATTCTGCCTATTCTGCGACTGGCCGGCTTGTGTGCTTTCCGGATAGGGAACTTCCAACTTTTTATCCGGCTCAAAGCCTGAATTTATATTTTGCTTTTCGCGAGGATTTGTTCGGTCAAAAGATGAAACCTCATTTTCAATGGATTCAAAAAAATCAGTTTGCGCAACTTCAATCTTCCCGCGAAGTTGGCTGACTAGCAGACTCTTCAAATCGCCAAAATCCATCTCCCGGCTCACATCAACTTCAATATCAATCGATTCAAATCTTTTTATTTCTTCAGGAGAAGCTAATTCATCAAATAAAATTTCGATATCCGGCAACAAATCGTCCTTCAGGAAAGAATCAATGGTCTGTCTTTTCTCAAAAGCAAACGACTCGCTGGCGGTATTTAATTCAAAATTTACCCTGCTTAAAATATGTTGGTTATTTATTTTCATTTCCGATGATAAAAAAGCCAATCCATATTGCTTGTAATTCAGAAAAAAGGTTTACTTTTATGCTAGCCTTTAGTAGGTTACTGGGTTAAGGTCTTTGGTTCTATGTGTCAGGTTTGAGTTGTGCATCGTTATTATTTCGTTGTTCATTCTCGTTTTTCTTGATGTTTGTAACTGATTTTCGGCCCCATGGGAGTTTCATTCGATTAAACGACTGAAACTCCTTCTTTTTTGTCACAATGTGATAAACGATTCCCCTTCTACCCTTCCCGCATAAAAATGAGCTGTTGTCGCGTATTTAGTTTGCAGCGATTTTAATTGCGCGTCAGTCAGGCCGGTAACAAAAATGGCAAAAGTGCTCTTCCCTTTCTTTTGATGCAGTTTTTCCCTCAACCGAATAAACAGGACAATATCATCATGCGTGTTGTTTTTATTTAGCTTGGTACTGTTGACATCTGTTGGGTTCACCTTTGTATCAAGATAATTCAACATGCGATCGTCAACCCAGGTTCCATCAGCCCATTCGCCTGATAACATGGCTGTTGCAAGTCTGTTCATTCCAACTATTTCAGTTTTAATTCGGCCTAATTCTGTTTGAATATCTTTTGGAAGTCCGCTAAACTTTGTGGCAAACCGCTGGCCATTTCCCCTGAAGAAAGGATTGGTTACCAGCCTTTCAATCAAACTGTTCCACTTACTCCATTTGTCGTTGTACAGGCCATAATCGTCGTCTTTGTTCAGCGGATTGAACTTGTTGTGCATTTGCTGGTAGAATCCCTTCAGGTGCATATTCACCACGGTACAACTAATCTCCCGTGCCCTGAACATCCGCGAATTACGCATGAATGCCTTTTCGGTATAAGTATAAGTTGGAGAACTTATTGACATGGTAATATCTTTCACATTGAAAACAAACGAATCGTCTTTCAACTTTTTAATTTTCAACTGTTTCTTTTGCTGATCAAAATCGAAAACCAGACCGGTCGGGAATTTTTCATTCAGTTTTTCAACCACTACGTGCATTCTTCTTTTGAAAACTTCGGAAAGTGGAATTGCCAGCTCTACAGACTGGCCTATCAGGCTAACTCCGTTTATAGAATACTGACTAATCAGTAACCTGTAATTTTTGGGCATCGGAATTCGCCGGCTTTGCGTTCCTTTCAGGCTGCGCGACAAGTTGTTAAGGTATTTCAGCGAACTGATCCACGGATACGAGCATTCTTCAATTTTGCAGCATTGCTCTGTTTCTCCGGCCGTCAATTTGTACCCAATGGCAAAATCAGCAATTATTGTATCGGCTTTCTTTAGCAGTACAAAAGTTCCGCCTTTCGGCACTCCGGCCTGATGTTCGAGAGAATTGCTCTGATTAACAAAATACTGAAGATCATTCTGTTCCTTGTCAATATCAAAAATCTTGAAGTTTATATCCAGTCCGAACAATGCAATTTGGCTATTCAGGTGAGTACCAACATTCGTCGATGGTTTCCCCCAATGCCCTTCAATCCTGAAGAAATCGAAACTGTTAAGCTTGTATTTCAGTGGATTGCGAACCTGATCGGCAGATGACAGGTTTTCTGTAAAATAGCAAAGATTGGTTTTTTGAGCCAGACGCGATGTTTTTGAGAAATCCCAATTATC
This sequence comes from Prolixibacteraceae bacterium, assembly GCA_003537645.1. Classification (GTDB taxonomy): domain Bacteria; phylum Bacteroidota; class Bacteroidia; order Bacteroidales; family Prolixibacteraceae; genus Aquipluma. The sequence continues at coordinate 69,438 of DPRM01000068.1, read as the reverse complement.
AACCAACTGATCATCAACTTTGAAATAAAATGGAATGCTGCGGTTACTCAATGAAACCATCATTTTAGAGGGTGTAATTTTAACTTCATTCCCTGAAATGCTGTATTGAGAAAGCATCAGGAAAAATCTTGACACCAGGCTGTTCAACCGGTTGACATTTTGCTGTTCGTTGCCAACGAGGGGTGATTTGCAGAACGAATGACGGAAAGTGTTACCAGTTGCCGAAATAGTCAACTTCCCAAGCATCAGGTGTTTGGGGAATGAATCGATATTGGGGTTGCATTCCGCATTGAGATTGAGCAAAAGTTCTTTGATTTCGTTGTAAGTATCTACCAGATCGTTCAGCAAATCGTACCTGTATTGAACATCAGATGGAATTGCAGTCGCCGAAAATCCCAGCACCTGATCAATCAATTGATTGATTTTAATATCAGTAATACTATTTGGCAGTTTAAAAAAACCACTAAAATTGGAGAACAATATGGTAATGGCAGTTTTTAACTGAGCCCGGATGTTGTTGGCATCCATCGCATTGTAAAAACTTTTCAGCAAATTATTTTGGTTCAACGCACCAACATTGGTAAGCAAAACACGTGGCACAGCCAAATCGGGCAAAAGCAGGTAAGCCTGACGGACAGAATGTTTGGTGTAAATGGGATCGGAACTGTTGATGTATCCGGCGCTGGTTTCGGTGCAAAGCAGCACTTTCAGCCGCGAAACTTCCACCACGCCCTGGTTATCGCAGTCGATGGCAGTACACAATTCGGGCGGTTTTGGAAATTCTTCGAGATAAAGCAGCGCCACCATATTTTCGATCCCCGGTAAAGTGCTGACAGCAAACTCTCCGGCTTTCGGATTGGTGGTTTCAGGAATTAGTTCGTAAAGCGCCACCTGATTTACACCATTAAAAAATGGCGGATATTTTACAATTGAATCCTCAAACACCTTATAATGAGTATATTTTATCAACTGAAAACCGACATCGCGGGTGTTATCATCCGAACCTGGCTTTTGCAGTTTTATCAGGTCGCCATCGGTAGTAATACCGCAGCCCTGGGTTACAACCACTTCTTTGCTGGTGGTTAGGCTGATTTTGAAACCGCAGGCAATTCCCACGCCGCTCAAACTCACGCGCGACAACCTGTCCTGATCATCGAAATACTGAATCAGGTTATTCAGTTGATCGGCTGTTAATACCTGATTATCAACAAACGAACGATATTGCGTGGTTATTGATTGTAATTTAGTTTCCATAACCTGATATTTAAATGTTTCCTAAATTGGTTCGGCCAAGTATAATTTTACCTTTCAAATTGTCAGTTTCGTTGTCGCAGTCGTACAAAGCGCCGGCTGGGTAAATTGAATGCAACGAGCTTAAAATGGCATTTAAATCAATGATTGTCTGCATGTTCTGGTCTTTCCGATTGATGCTGTCGAGGAATAATTTATAAGCCTGTTCGAACTGCACCATTTCATTTTTATCATCGTCAACAGTACCAGCAGGATAGCCAATCCAGCAAATGCGCGCCAAAACGTGAGCTGGCAGCTCACTGCGGATCAATTCTTCCATGAAATTCCGATAATCCTGGTTCGAAAACCGTTCTGTCCAACCTGGCAAAATCACCGAAACCCGGAATGAATATGGATCGAGCGGTTCACAATCTTCGCAACTGCAAATGGGCAAAAACGAATCGGTAGTAATCGTGTAATCTTTCAATTCGTCGGGACGCAACAAAATATGCTCGACCAAATACATGCCTTCATTGGGCTTCACTTTCTTCATGAAAGCAACCAATTTCTGAATGGCATTCTTTGCAAGCGACTCACTGTCAAAATAATCAATCCGTCGGGCCACAATCCGGCCTTCATCCTTTGCATCGTTCACCGCCGGATTTATCAGGTTGAAATAGTATTTTCCCGATTTGGCTTTTTTTATTTCGAAATTCGCAGCATTGGTAGCTAAAACCCGCACCAGTAGCAATTCTTTGTTCATTTCAGCGAATGAAAAGTACTTTTTAGAAGCCGACAAAAGAATATTCTGACTGGCATCTTTTACCCGCCAGCGATACTCAATCAAGCCATCGTTGTCTTTTTCCTGATACACTTCCACCGGATCGTTCGATAGGTTGCGGCGGCTGAAATCAGTCATGCCGGTGAGCAAGGCAATCCTCTTTTCGACTGTCGAAACATTGCTGGTATTCCACAAACTTCCTTTGTGATGGAAATTAAACGCAGCGCCACGTTCAGTGCCCAAAACTGCATAATTTTTCAGGAAATTTTCTTTTGTTTTGATGACAGCTTTTGTTGAATCGTCGCCATAAAGCTGCTTCATCAGGAAAGCATATTTGCTGAAATTTTCTGCAAAACGTGCCAGCAAATGATCGAGCAACTGGTTTTTGCGGTCGTTCTTCCGATCAAGTTTAAGGAATAACATTTCTGAAAGTTCTTCAGTAGTACTTTTCAAATATTCTTCAGGAACAAGGTTTTCAATTCCGTTGATATCGCGAACTACCTGCGAGAAATACGACCGGCCAACGTCATGGTTGACTGAAAGCAAATCTTTTACTTTGGCGAGTTGTGCAAAATAACTGGCCAAAATCTGGTCGAAAAACAACAGGTAAGCCTGCAACTGTTTGGCCTGTGCTTTTCTCAAATCGGTGGCCGATGGCGACAAGCCAAATTCGCCAATTCCGTAAGTCTCGGGGAAACTATTTTGAATGGAGCTGTATTCGTCCGCCGACACAAAAGCGCCGGTTGGCAAATCCAAAAATTTGTCGAGTTGAGCTATTCGCCGGGTTTCCTCATCTTCATTTTCAAGCCTCGAAATGTGCGCCGCAATAGCCTTCTCGTTGATATTGAGGGGTAAAACTCCCTTGGTGAAACTAAAAGCGCTTTTGGTGCAAAGTGCGGGCTTTTTGCCTTCGTCGATGCAAATCACCCATTGCTGCCCGTTGGGTTTGCTGTCGAGGCCGCAATTGTTGATCGAAATATCTTTGATCACGTTCACCCCGTCAGTTTTCATAATCAGTTGCACAATGTCGCTTAACCTGACTTCGCGGCGNNATGGCGCGCAAAACCTTTGCTTTAACAAGCTCTTCATCTACTTCGGGCTTCACGTCGATAATGGCGCAAACCGAAATTTGGTGAACCGGAACTTCGATGACCGACATCAAATCTTCGCACAAATTGCGGTTTTGGTGGTACCGAAGTTTCACTTCTTCAACGATCTTTTGCTTAAGCCCGGCAATTTTCGAAGGGCTCTCCTTGCTGTCGAACTCATCAAAATCGAGCAAAATTTCGTACAATCCCTGAAGCGTAAATTCTTCCTTCTTAATATTTGCCTCGTCAAAAGGAGTGTACGACAACAAATTATCGGTTCGGTTCACAAATATTTTCTTTCGGAAAGGCCGTACCCAGGCATTTTTCACGCCGTCGATGTCGATAAAAAGTTTCCGGTAATCCAGCGCAGTAACAGGCTTTATTGGCAATGCCAGTTCCGATTTTATAAACTGATCTTCGATTGTCGCAGAATTTGGTTCGCCGGTCAGCAGGTCCTCGATGGGCAAATTAATGCGCAGCCCCAGGTCGGTGATGGCGTAGCAAAGCATCTCGAGAATGGTTATTCCCGGATCGTGCGTGTTGTAGTCGGTCCAGATTTTACTGCCCAGCTTTTCTATGTACCCGATCCCCTTCTTCCGGAGGAACGAATAATCGAGATCGTCGTTGGTAGCGACATTCCCGGAAATGCTTGTATGTTTTTCAGCGTTCAACATGCTTCTGTTTTTTCTGAATGACTATTTAGGGCAAATTGCCGGTTGAATTTCTACAGGATGTTCTTTGGCCGAAACCAGGATGGCTTTGGGCCCCGATGGAATCACAATTGGCTTGAACTCACCTTTGTGTTTCATTTTCAGATCGGCAATGTAATCGACGTAACTTAATTTTTCGATGTAACTGATAACGATGCTTTTATGAAGTTCTGTTCCGAAATTCAGGTCTATGGTCCGCTCGAAAGCCCAGGGCGACAACAGTTTCGTAATGTCTTCCTGAAGTACCTTTTTGTAATAATTCTCATCGAATCCGGCATGAAACCGTACTTTCAGCGAAATTTCAACTGGTTCATATTCAGGATTTATAACCACCGTATTTACATGCAGCGAGTTTAGCTGGCCGATATGTGCCTGAATTTTATTGAGAGTTGCTTTGCTCACCCGGGGTTCGTACAAATCGAACACATTCCGGTTTTGGATATCGGGAATAACAACGATGGTCACATTTCCGGGCGACAAATACGAATTGCCCAGCGTATGGTGCAGGCAGCGAACTTTGTGTATTTCAGGGAATTCCTGAAGGATAATATGTTCGTAATCCCAAAGTGTGATGGCCCTGTTTTTATGCCGCAAACGTTCGCTGATGCGGCGGTAATAGGCATTGTCGGTTTCTTCGGGTTTCCCGCCAAACGAGCTGAACGGTTGGCTGACCGATTTAATTTCCTGTTTCCGTTCCTCCAGTTTGCTGATGGTTTTGGCCTGAAGTCCGTTTTTCAGGTGCGACAATTCATTGTCCTGATTGCTAAACTTTGCCACAACAGCCTGTGGCATAATGTCGATGATTTTGCAAACGGCATCGAATTTCTTGTTCATCCGGACTTTCACCCAAATCAGGCCGGATGGTAAAAGCGTATTGTTTTTGGTTGCATCTGCCGGAATCGAAAATTTTACAATCCCCGATTTCAGAAAATTGTCGGTAACATTGGCAATCAGGTGATTGCTGTCTAAAACCATCCAGTTATTCGAACAAAGTACGCTCCACTCCATCTTTTCGCCGTCGGCAAAACCAATGGCCGACGGGTTTTCGCTGCCTTCAAAAAACTGCAACAAAACAGCCAGTTGCTGAAGCGGTTCTGCATCCTTCAGTCCAAGGTACAATTCGCCTCCGGGCTGATAATCAGGCAGCAAAGTAACAACCGGAGTGGTGGCAAACAATGGCTTCGGTTTCAAAACTGCGTGTTCCTGATTTTGCCCAAACGGGTGTTCGTGGAACAAGCTGATTTTATTGGAGGTATAGCTTTCGGTCGTGTCGAAGGTTGCTGTTGTTTCGGCGGTATAACCAACTTTAAACGACTCGATCAAAGGCGTATATGGCTCCTTCGGAATGAGCGCCGTTTTGGTTTCGTCCATCATGGCCATCGCATAGATTCGCGGGTACATTTCGTGCAGAAACGAATTTTTCAGTGTCAGTCGCAAGCCGCCATTTTCGCCGGTATCGAATTTTGAATTGTTGTTTGTCACTGCAAAATGGCTTTTGTATGAGCTACCATCAGCCAAAAAAAGTACTTCTTCGGTTTTAGTTTCATCAGCCAAAACCCATTCGTTAGCGCTGAAGATATTCACCGAAACCTTGAAATAGCTATCATTCTTGACAATCAGGTTGGTCGAATTCTGTTTAAATCCTGATGGGTCTTTGGCATCAATGAGGATTCGCTCTTTGTAACGTTTGGAAGTAGTTTCGCTCCTAAAATCCTCACGATAAGCAAAATACTGGTTACGAAACGAGTCCGGGGTATTCATCCAACTGACATCCAGTTTGAAACTCGTCCAGTTTTTGCTGAAAATTTCGTTGTTCCGGACCGTAAAGTTCGAGCCTTTCACCGGAATTGGACCGAATGCCATAAACGGTTTTTTCGCGTTCACTACACCCAAATCATTTTCAATGTCAATGCCCGACATTTCCTTCACATCCACCTTTAAAGTAGCCGACTTCAGGTTATTGGCCGAAAAGGCAGTTGCAAAAGCGTATCCATCATCGGTTCCAGCGTCAATTAAAAACCGCATCACCGGATCGGTAGCCGAAAAATGCTCGCCCAGAACTGCCGGATTGTATGCTGAAACCGCTTCCGTTTTTTTATCAACTTCAACTTTAAAATTTAATGCTGAAGCGCCTGCCGGCTTTGTAACTTCTACTGAAAAAGGCCCCAGCCACTTCTTCTCACCGCTCAAATAAACGCTGATGCACTTTATTGCCTGACCAGCCAAATTTGCTGGAAGTGAATTCTGAAACTGCATCTTCAGGTTGATGGTGCGAGCTCCTTCTTTCAGGTGAAGCAACGGTGAAGCAATTGCAAAACCCAGACGGGCATTGGGCAATTCTGGATTTTCGTCCGGATAAACATTTTTCACATACCCAAACGGATACCATTTCGCATCGCTTTCGGGCAGGGCTTTCCCTTTTCCATCGAGCGAATTGGCAACGCTGCAAGCTTTTATTGCATTTTTGTCAATGACTGTATCTTTGGTGTGATGGTATAAATTCTTAAGCTGGGCAATGGTCGTTTTATTGGCAACAAGTTCTTCTTCCGTATTAAATACCAGCTTCTTGCCAGTCGAATCCTTTCCTGCATCGAGCGCGGTATTCCATTCAATTTTTGCCTGAAATACATTTTTGGCCAACTCAAAAATGAGGTGGACCTGATCGGGAACAGGCGCTTGTTTTTCGATCTTCAAAATCTTCTGATAATAAAAATCGAGATGGCGCTTGCTTAACAGATTGAAATGGTCGCGGCTGTTATCCAACAATTTCAGGAAACAAACAAATAAAGTTAGGTGCGGCGTGAGTGATAGGTCGGTTTCGATTTTTTCCAGAAACGATTTAATCTTTGGCTCTTCAACAAAAAAATCCTGCCAGTTGCCAGTCTCCTGATTATCTGAATTGAAATAATTAACCTTATCAGCAAAATGCCAGGCGAACTTCATCCAGTCGGCCACCCCAAAATTGAGCAGCTTCAGTTTTTGCGGATCGAGTGCATCAACAATTCGTTGATCCTGATCGGTTCCGACGCCCGGTAGAACTAGCTTACTGGTAGTTTTTGTTGCCATAGCTTTTATGCAGTTTCAGTTCCTTCTGATTGATAAAAAGGAAACACCATGTTCTTTCTTGAATTTGTGACCCGTATGCGATAGTCGATGTTGATGAGCAGCAACCCATCATTGTCAGTCGATGGTTCGATCCTGATTTTTTCCACATCGATTCGTGGTTCGTGGTAGAGAATGGCTGTTTTTATCAGATCTGTAATGTATGTTTTCAGTGTAAGGTTCAGCGGTTTAAACAAAAGCTCTTCGAGGTTGCAACCGTAACCCGGCACCATGATCCGCTCGCCCAAACGGGTGGACAACAATATTTCGAGGCTTTTTTCAATGTCGTCCTCGCCTTCGGTCAGCAAAACGCTTTCAGTTGTTTTGCTGAATTCAGGAGGAAACCCCCATCCCCGGCCCAAAAAAGAATCAGTTGTATCCATACATTTATCCTCCAATTAAAACAGTCGGACATCCCAGAATTATTACACCGCCATGAACAGTCGAGTCTCCCAGTCGTGCTGCCGGTTTTCCACCAATCATTACAGTTGCCGATCCCATCGCAATCGTGTCGGGCGGACCAACACAGGTGAGCATATCGCCCACACAGGCGGCAGGCATTCCGCCAATCAGCACAGTGGGCGCTCCGGGCGGAAGGACAGGCCCTCCAACATGTGGCACCGTTCCGGTTACCATCGGACAAACGTGCATATCTCCTACTCTTGCGGCTGGCATTCCCATTCTTTGATTGACTATTTTTTCATTTACTAATTACCATTAAAGTTCGGAGTGACTAGAGTGAACTAAAGTGCCTAGAGTTGGTTCTTTCACTGCCAACTACGACTGATCATTACGACTTTTTATCCATGCTCCTCACCCCATGCCCCATGCTACCTCTCATTTTCTCACCCTCTCATCTTCCCATCTCCTCATCTCCTCATCTCCTCATCTTCAATTTATCTGCACCATCGAGCCTTTCAGCGTTGCAACGGCGCTGGTTGAAATTTCTGCCCCGGCCGAGCCTTCGCCCTTAAACTGAGCTGACGCCGAAACAGTAATATTCAATCCTTCAATTTTCACATCGCCGGTTGCTTTAATTGCAAGGTCTTTGGCACTTTCAAGAATAATTCCCGATGAATCCATCACGATTTTGTTCCCGTTTTTATCTTCCACTTTTATTTCGCCGGCATCATCGTCAATTAAGATCCGCTGCGAGCCAGGCGTTTCGAGCAAAACAGTCTTTTTATCGTCGTTAAAAATGAATTTTATCTTGCTCCGGGTAATAAAACCTTTTTCGTGATTATCGTCAGAAGCCTGTAATGGCGCCGGGTTCGCGCTACTGTTCAGCATCCCGAGGACTACCGCATCATTCGGATTATCGTTTATAAAACCGACAATCACCTCATCGCTGATTTCAGGAAGGAAAAAAGCGCCGCGTTCGTTTCCAGCGTCAAGCGAAGCAATCCTTGCCCAGATTCCATCCGAAGTGTTGTCAATCAAGGGACAGCGGATTTTTATGCGGTGCTCATTATTGGGGTCCGATTCAAGCTGGGTTACTATCCCGATTTGCAACCCGTGAATGGCGGCAAACAATCCTGAAGCTGGCTGGCTAACAATGTTGAAATTCTCGGTAAACCACGCAGGGTTTACGCCAAACTGTGCATCTGTAGTCCATTGTCCTTCAGTAATTTCGTGACGAATAGCCGAAATGTAAATTTTCCCGTTGAACCGATCGCCAACACCCTGAAGCATCAAAGTTGTATTGGGTTTGCAGGCCGGGATTCCCTGAAACTTTATCCTTCCGCGAACTTTCGCCAGTTGATTAAAAAGGTTTCGGGCGTTTGCCCAATCCTGAATGGAGCCATCAGAAGTGGCACCTCCGTATGAAAGTTTCAGGTTATCAAGTCCAACAACCGAAGCCAAATCGGATGGCGATAAATTGCCATTGAGCGCCACTGCCGGATTGGCTGCCTCCGTTTCCGAAACTTCCTGCTTCGATTGGTCCCATGCGCAGGAAGTAATTTTTCTGAACTGGTTCCGGGCATCGATTTCGGCATCAAAATCGAGCAAAGTGGCTCCGTATGAGACCGTTTCAACTTCGGCCTGCGAAAAATCGGGCGCTTTTACTGTAATTTTTCCATCGTCAACAACGCAAACTTTTCCGTTGGCCTGCGCCCGTGTGACGATGAAATCCCAGTCGGTACAATCGTACTGAACAAGCTCTTTGTGCTGCTGACTGGTAGCTCCGACATCACTTTCAAGACTATAAGCTGCAATTAGTTCGTCGATAATATCGCTGTCCTTTTTATCGCTGAAGTACTTGCTTTTTCTTCCTGAAATTAGTTTCACCGCTTTGTCGCGGCACTCCACAATCAACAGTGAATACTGCGGCCTGATCTTCAGGCTGTGCTTGATGATGATGCCTTTAAAGATGGTTTCGTCGTCGGAATGATAGCCAGCTTTGATTTCAATTTCTTTCCCCGGGATCAGCAAAGTATCGTTGCTTACGGCAAATTCCTGACTGGCTGGGTCGCCATCGGTAATCACCAGCTTTGCCGAAGGTATCCGGTTGATTTCCTTCTCGACACTGATGTTCAGCACGTTGACCGAAGCCGAAAGCTCGGCTCCGTCAATCAGCACCTTAAAAGTGACCAAATCGGCTGACCGTGAGGTTTGTATGTTCCGGGGCGATACCATCAGGATTTGTTTCGGTTATGAGTTATCTTGTTTTTAATTGTCATTCGATAGTCATTCAATGGTCATATAATTGTCATTTGTTGTCATTCGATGGTCATTTGTTGTTTTTGCCAAATAATGACTATTAATGACAACTTAATGACCATTCTTTAACTCAAAGAACTGATTTCTTGATTCCATTCTTCCCTATCGGCGGGAAGAAGATTTGCTGTCCGGGAGTTAATTTCCTGAAGTTGACAAGTTTATTTGCCCTGGCAACTTCGAGGTAATATTTCGGGTCTCCATAAATTCTGAAGGTCATTAACGGAAGCGTATCTCCTTCTTTTACAATGCGAACATGCGTGAGGTCGGGCGAGTTGTTGTTTTCGCGGGCAATGCGCAAATCGTCTTCCACAAAACCTTTAAACCTTGCACGCGCGCTTGCCCTAATGGGCGTTCCATCGGCTTTGAACAGCTTGAAAGTGATTTCCATCTCGCTCAAACTTCCTTTAAACAGTAATGCGCCCCACGAAATAACCAGGTAATTGGGCTTGTGTTCTTCGCCGTTGTAATCGAATATTACCTGCTTAAACTTCTCAATATCACCAATAATTCCCTCGCCCGAGGTATCTTCATAACCTTTTATAACACCTGAACGGTCGAAAATAAAATCGAGCTGAAGGTCTTCGGGTAGCGCCTTGTTGAAACGCGGAGCTACCGCACTGGTACCCTGCGCCTGACTTTCGTCCTGCTCAATTCGGTACTTAATGCGATAGTTTTCTGGATTCAACAGAGTGTTAAACTCTCCGTCGGCCACTTCCTGCGAAAACTTCTCATCGCGATAAGCCTTTATTCTCAGCTTGGTTAATTCGCCGCTCATAATTTTCAGTTTTACCGTTCGTGAGTTTTAGAGAGAATTTCGAGCACCTGTTCAACGCATTGGGCAACAATATCGCTTTGAGTCCCTTTTTTGCCCTGATCATTTTCATCCGAAGCCTTTGCCTGCCCTTCAGAAACATTTATTTTGATATTCAACTCTTTGATTTCGATGGGCATACTAAAGGATTTTAAAATAATTGTAGGTCAGTTCAAGCGTTTCGATCACAATTTTGCTTTCTTCGGCATTGAAATCGGCCACCGCCCACTTCACAGGGTATGCATGAATCACATTCCAGGTAATCAGTGGTTCATGCTCTTCGTTCAGTAATTTGATGATAATGTCGGTTGGTGAATAACTAAAATCTTCAACCGACGACCTGCACCAGTCGATCAATTCAGAATCGATTAGCAAACCGCGTTTAAGAACCAGATTCGGATACTTAGGTCGCAGCGGAAGTTTATGAACAAAGCGATTTTCTCCTCCTTCAGTAATATCTTCTGTTCCAAGGTTATAACTCAACCCTGAAACAGATTGAAATTGATATTCATCTTTCTGATTGGCAAACTCAACCAGAAAATGAAACCCCAAAGGAGGATAATACTTGCTCATTGTTATTCATTTTGAATGGACAAACCTTCGTGCACAATTTCCATTGATTCGATGGCGACTTCGTTTCCATCGGCCTTTAAATCAGTTGACTGGATTTTACTTGGCCAGGCGTTTTTCACCTTCCAAACAACCACCGGATCGTGTTCTTCATTCAGGAGTTTGATGGTGATATCGCGCCGTTCGATGGTATTGAGTTTGACCGTGTTCCACCATTGATAATATTCATTATCGCTCTTGAAAGTGCCGCGTTTCAGGGTAATGTTGCTGAATTTCTGCATTCCGGGCATCTTTATTTTCGAATATTCAGGACTTGCACCTTCGCGGTATTCTACCACTTCAGTTTCAACATCGAGCCCCGAAACCTCTGTGAATCCAATTTTAGTTCCACCCCAATCAACCTGGAAATGAAACTTTACCAAAGGATAATTTGCCATGATATATGATTTTAGTTGTTAATATTTATGATTGCTGCAACTTGTGAGAGAATTTCAGGACAATAAATTCGGCAGGACGAACCACTGCCAACCCAATTTCGATGTGCATGTATCCGTTCAGAATATCCTCGGCAGTCATGGTTTGACCAAGCCCCACGCGAACATAAAACGCATCGTCAGGTTTTGCGCCTGCCAAAGCGCCTGCACGCCACTGAAGTATCAGGAAGTTCTCGATCATGGCCCTTACTTTCACCCAGGTATTGGCATCGTTGGGCTCGAAAACAAACTGTGCGGTAGCTTTTTTCACCGATTCTTCGACCATGTTGAAGAATCTGCGAACCGAAACATATCGCCATTCATTGTCGTTTCCGGCCAAAGTTCGGGCACCCCAAACCAAGGTACCTTTGCCGGTAAACGAACGAATGGCATTGATCGATTTTCCTGAACCGGCATCCACATTCAGGCCATCCTGCATATCGTTGGTAATTTTTACCGAAGGTCGGATGACATAATTCAGCCCAACATTGGCAGGCGCTTTCCAAACACCGCGATCGCGATCAACACGTGCATAAACCCCGGCGATTGCTGCGCTTGGCGGCATTTTCACATAAAGTTTTGCCAGTTGGGCTTTTATTTCGTTGAAGGTCTGGCTGTCAGATTTTTCGATCACATTCAGTTTCAGATTATCCAAATCGCCATTGGTATCGGCGGCACGGGCATCATCAATCGCTTCAATAACTGGTGGATCAATCAGTTCTGCTATATCTTCAATAACCGTTTCGAGGGTCGAAGCAGTTGCCACAGCTGACAACGCTTCTGTCTTGACTGCGGTTCCATTTGGTGCAGCAACAATTGCTGCGATATGTGCTTCCAGAGCCGTTTTCATGGTTGCAATTGCCCCGCCCAATCCTGCAGTCAGCGCAGAAGCGGCAGCAGTTGCAGTAGCGGCAACAGCAGGCGCTTCACTTGCGGCAGTTGCAGCAAAAGTCGCGGCGGCGGCGGCTTCTGTTCCTGAAGTTACGACCGAATCGATCAAATCTATAATCGACTGAATGGCATCTGTAACCAGATTAGCCTGCGCCAACGCTTCAGGAGCAGTTAATGCGTTGATAGTTATTTGGGCATCTGTGAGCGCAGCAATTAAGTCAGTGCTTTCATCCAGTGCATCGTTAATATTGTCGAGTGCATCGCTTGCATCTTCAAGCGTGCTAAGCAAAACAGGTGAATTATCAGTGGTATGTTTTAACGTTACTCCTGAATTGCTATATGCATAATTCATCAGGGTTTCAATAAACGGATAATAAGCCGCGCCATATTTCAGATAATCTTTTTCGAGATTGATGCCATCGCGCAAACCTTCGGATGGCGATGGGTCGGCGCTTTCATCATCGGTAAAAGTATCGAGAATGGTAAACCGATCCTGAAGCTTGTTGCATTGTGTTAGCGCATCCTTGTAAATGGCATAAAAATTATCGGGGGTCAAGGCTGTTGCGTCGGGAAAAAGAAGTAAAGTTGGCTCGTCTTCCTTTTCAACCTCGGCCAACCCATCCTGCAAATCATCAAGCTGAACCGGATTAGTTGCATTTGCGGTTGTAGCTGCCGAATAAGTATTCACCGATGTAATGTAACACGGACCTCCACCATTGGCAAAATACATTCGCAAAGCATAATACATCAGGAAAGGAGATTTTGTGGCAGGTTGCGGAACTGTAATTGAGCGGTTTAGAACACCGTTAACAGTTACATCATTAATTTTCACCTCGATACCGGCTTCGGGTGCGGCGCCTCCAAAATGAGTTTCGTAATCGAGCAGCGAAGTAATCCGGAAGGGAACAAGAATGAGGTCTCCGGGTTCCTTTTTGATCGCAGTTTCAGTATAACCAATAAAGGCTGGGATCGCAGTTTCGACCTGTGCTACCGATGGCGGGAATTTTGCAATTTCCTCGATGTAAACACCGGGTGTTTTGTACGTTGTTGCCATAGTGTTCCGTTTTAAGATTTATAATTTTGTATGCTTCAAATCAGACTGTTGGGCTACCCTGCTTAATTTAAGTAATGTATGCCACCTTGTCGGTTTAATAAAGTTACAGGTTATTGATGTTTAACGACATCCGTAATTTCCGTAATAACTTTAGCGGTTCCTATTAGTTCTTTGCGGTCGATTTCAACAAGCTGAATCTTGTAAATTACAGATGGTAACTGCCTTCCTCCCAGGGTTCCCCATACAAAGTTCAATTCTTCGAAAGTGGGAGTATATAATTCTGTAATGAGCTTGAAGTGTTCAAGAATATCAAAATCTTCTTTGGGTTCGTAACTGGTATTATCTGAAGTAAATACCTTTTTACCCTGAAAAAATTCGATTGTTTTAGAGATACTGCGCAACGAATTGGTGTAGGTATTGCAGTTGCCGCTAATTAGCAAAAACAAATTAAGGTGGACTGGCGGATTTCGATACTCAGTAGAAGTTTTATCGATGACTTTGTAATTGGGAAGATTTTTAAGGGTCGTTTCTTCTTCAAGATTCAACAGAGTCAGAACAACCTTGTTGGTCAGTTTTTCCGTATTTTCGGAGGAAGTTTCGAACAAGGCAATATTTTCGAGCGTAACCAAATTTGATAAACCTGCTGCGGTCAGATAACTATCGAGTTGCTGGCTAATAATTTGAATAGCTTCATAGATCATGGCAATTAATTTATTTGGTGCTTATCTGAAATAAATTACCAACAAACATTTACCCTTTTTCGATCTGGAATAGCGTTAAATAAGGATTACCACTCAATAACTAATTAATCGGTAATCATTATCCTGATGATGGTTAGGCGGCATCCGTGAAGAGTATAAATAGAAACTAAATCCCCGCAGTAATCTTTCGCAAGTTTGGATTTATTTTCTCCGGATTTTGATGATCAAATTTACAACAATCAGTTGCCAAAGACAATAGTTGATAGATTGATTTTGTTTTTATAATTAATTCTGAAATTTGAACAAAGGTTACCCCCATATTGTGAAGAATCTTTCAACAAAACACATGAATCCGACTATTACACTGTCAAACAACAATATAAACGAAAAGATAATTTCATGTACTGAAACTTATTTGGAATCATATCAAATTATCTATATATATTGATTTGATTGATTTTTAACCTTATCTTTGCACCTCAAAATTGAAATACATGAACACAATAGAAATAGCTGGAAGATACTCGACTTTGGCAAACGACACCTGTTGTTTGTCGTGCGGTGGAGCTGCCGAAAAAAGCGAAGCAAAAATAGGGGAAATTTGCATTGATTTGGGAAGTGGCCGTGGAACTGATGTTTTGCGTCTTTCCGAAGAAGTTGGCGAAGGGGGTTTTGTTTATGGAGTTGATGTTACTGAAGAAATGATTCGGAAAGCAACAGCTACTGCTGCCAAAATGGGTGTTGAGAACGTAAAATTTGTTTTGGCCGATCTGGAACAGATTCCGTTGGAAAGCGAAATTGCTGATTTGATTATTTCGAACTGTACCCTGAATCATGTTTCCAACAAACCAAAAGTTTGGGCAGAAATCTATCGTTTGCTGAAAAATGGTGGGCGTTTTGTGATTAGTGATATTTATTCGAGCGAACCTGTTCCTGATGAATATGCCAACGATCCTGAAGCGGTAGCGGAATGCTGGGCCGGATCAATCACAAAAGCTGAATACCTCGCAATTATTAAACGAACCGGTTTTAAAGATTTCCGAATTCTGGAAGAAAGCCAGCCTTATCCGAAAGGCAAAATTGAAGTTTCGAGTTTCACCATTACAGCACGGAAAGACGAGTTTAGTTGCTGTTAAATCGTGTTGCGGGTTACGAGTTTCGGGATAAGCATCGGCAAAGGTTTCTGGATTTAACCCCAGCGGGGTGAAATATTTATAGATTTAGATAAAGTAAAAGGTTATCGTCCGCGAATAGAGTTTAATCAATGCAATAACCTCCATTCGGACGAGAAGAAGTTGCCTGAAAATATTGAAAAGTCTGAAAGTATTTTATTTTGAACCTTGGTTCATTTAGTTTACTTTTATTCACTATAGTTTAATCAAAACAAAAATTCTCAAGAATGAAAAGTTTAGTAAAAAAAGCCCGCAAGGGTCAGATTAAACAGGCTCAATGCTGTGCCAAACAATCACAGATTATTGCCGGATGCCACGATTAAGGCAAAAGGGAAAAGCCTCCCCTAACCCCTCCGAAGGAGGGGAATTGGGGTCGCTTTTCTTCATCACATTTCATATTTAATGGCATTTTAATCAAGTATAAACCTTAATGAAACGCCCCAAAGCATTCCCCCCTTGGGGGAACGGGAAGGGGAAGGGGGCTTTACATTTATGCAACTCTCCAAATACAACATTACTTCGAAAATTAAAGACTCTGATGAATGGTTCATTGTCAATTCGCTGTCGGGGCAGGCTGATATTCTGGATCAGGAAACCTTCAACCAATTGCAGAGTACTGACGAAACAAATCAGGAATTAATCGAAAATGGGTACATCGTCGATCCGGTTCAGGAAAAGCGATTGTTTCGTGAAAAATACCTGAAGTTTCTGGACGACCGGGAAATAGACGAAGTTCAAATCTTCTTTGTGACCAACTACTCGTGCAATTTCGATTGTTCGTATTGCTATCAGGCTGGTTACGAGGCTTTACCTGTTGCTTTGTCGAAGGAAGTAACCGACTCATTTTTTGATTACATCCAGAAAGAGTTTTCAGGAAGGCGGAAATACATTACCATTTTTGGTGGTGAACCTTTCATGAATGCGCCACGCCACAAGGAAAATATTGAATATATTATTGAACGTGCCACTGCTTTGAATCTTGAAATTGCAGCGGTTACCAACGGATACAATCTGGAAGAATACCTTCCCATTTTAAAGAAGGGAATTATCCGCGAAATTCAGGTGACACTCGATGGAACCAGTGAAATACACAACCAGCGTCGCTACCTGAAAGGCGGCAACCCGACATTTGATCGCATTGTTCGCGGTGTGGATCTGTTGATTGAAAACAAAATTCCGGTCAATTTGCGCATGGTGGTTGACAAACAGAATATTGAAAATCTGCCTGATTTGGCGCAGTTTGCTATCGATAAAGGCTGGACTGCATCTCCGTTATTCAAAACCCAGTTGGGACGAAATTACGAATTGCACGAATGCCAGGCTAACCAGCAAAAGCTGTATTCACGACTCGAATTGTATCGGGATTTGTACCATTTGCTGAATCAGTTTCCTCATATCAGCGAATTCCATCAACCTGCATTTTCTGTCGCGAAATTTTTGTTCGAACAGGGCGAAATGCCCGCACCTCTTTTTGATGCCTGCACGGGAACAAAAACCGAATGGGCATTCGATTTTACCGGAAATGTGTATGCCTGCACCGCTACTGTGGGAAAACAGGGCGAAAGTCTGGGCACATTTTATCCTGAAGTCAGGAAAAATACCGAAGCAGTTGAGGAATGGCAGGAACGCGATATTTTATCGATACCCAAATGCCAAAGCTGCAATATGAGCCTGATTTGTGGCGGCGGTTGTGCATCGATGGCCAAAAACTACAACGGAACGCTGAACAGTCACGATTGTCGCCCGGTGACTGAATTACTTGAATTGGGAATTGGACATTATTTCAACGAATAAACGATGGACTGCACCAATTGCACCTATGACAAACAATGCCGGAAAACGGAAACCTGTAAAGCAACTTCGTTTAATCGTGACGAGGTGATTGCAAAATATACGGAAGAAGCGGAGATTGTACAGGCGGCTGCCAGTTTGGTCGATTTTGGTCGCGCCGGAACCTTGTCACGACTTCAGGAAACCATTGCTTTTGCGCAGAAAATGGAATACAAGCGAATTGGACTTGCCTACTGCTATGGCATGGAAAATCAGGTCAAACAAATTACTGAAATTATCCGCAGCAATGGATTGAATGTAAGACCAGTTTCGTGCACCGTTGGCGGCCTTCCGCAGAATGAAGTAAACCCGGATAGTTCGATATGCAACGTTTCCTGCAACCCAATTGGGCAGGCGCACCAATTGAATCACGAAAATGTTGATTTGGTGGTGATGATCGGACTTTGTATGGGGCACGACATTTTATTTCAGCGCGAGGTGAAAGCCGATTGCACCACGCTGGTTGTGAAAGACCGGGTGCACAATCATGCACCGCTGAATGTATTAGAAGTTTGAAAAAACCAGAAAATCAAAAAACATACACCCATGAAAGAAATTACTGCATCGGAATTTGAACAAGAAGTACTAAACGGTGGAAACGTATTGGTTGATTTTTATTCAACCGAGTGTGCTCCGTGTGAAGCAATTGCACCTAAACTGGAAGGCCTCGAAAAACTCTTTGGGAGGGAACTCAAATTTGTAAAAATTTTTCGTCAGGGAAACCGCGAACTGTCGGACAAATTAATTGTAAAAAGTTCCCCGACGCTTTTATTTTATCAGGATGGGGAAGAGGTTTGCGGTCGTTTGGCTGGTGGTGTTAAACGCTCCGAAATTGTTCGCGAACTGAAACACATTCTCGGCAAAGAAAAAGTAACTCAAATAATGGCAACGCAGCAGCCTTTTGTTACCGATGTTGACGTGGCTATTTTGGGTGCCGGACCTGGCGGATTGACAGCAGGATTGTACCTGTGTCAGGCAAAAATAAATACAGTCTTAATCGATATTGCGCTTCCCGGCGGATACGTTTCTACTACTCACATGGTGTCGAACTATCCCGGTTTTATTGACCCGCAACCCGGATATCTGCTTGGCCACAATATGTCGGAGCAAACCAAACAATGCGGAACAACCTATAAAGTGGCGGTTGACGTAACAAAAGTCGATCTGCATAAAAAGGAAATTACCATTGACAACCAGGAAACCATCCGTGCCAAACGAATTATCGTAGCCACCGGAACTTCGCCTAATAAAATGGGTATTCCCGGAGAAGTTGAATACCGGGGCAAAGGAATTTCGTATTGCGCCACCTGCGATGCCAAATATTTTGGCGACAAGGAAGTGATTGTTGTCGGTGGCGGAAATTCGGCCATCGAAGAAGCTGATTTTATTTCGAAGTTCGCATCGAAAATTACTATTGTGCACCAGTTTGACCAATTGCAGGCCAATAAAACAGCGCAGGAAAAGGCTTTTGCCAATCCCAAAATTTCGTTCCTTTTGTCGCACGAACCACGAGCCATTAAAAAAGACGGAGATAAAATGGTGGTTGAAGTGGAAGATCTGAAAACCAAAGAGACGAAAACGATTACTGCTGATGGCATTTTTGTTTTCATTGGTTTAAAACCGAACCTCGAAATCTTCGACAATCAGTTTGAACTTGATGAGTGGGGATACATTAAAACCGACGAGGATAAACGTACCAATATTGATGGCGTGTTTGCAGTGGGCGATGTAACCAGCAAAAAATACCGGCAAATTACTACTGCCATTGCCGACGGAACCATTGCTGCTATTTCAATTACACGTGAAATCGGATAATTTGTAAGTTTTAAGGGTTAATATAAATTCTGAAATTCCGGCATTCATTTTCCTGAAAAAGGGAATGAAGCCGGATTTTTTTTGTGAGTGAGGGTCTGACTTCAAGTCAGGCTCTCACTATTAAATTAAACTGGTAATTTTCTCCCCGCACTGATTGCAATATTTTGCTTTTTCAGGGTTTTCACTTTTGCAGTTTTTACATTTCAGGTTCGCTGGTTTGCTTTTTGACATTTCAACGGTAATAATTCCGGTAGGCACGGCAATGATTGCATACCCGATAATCATAGCAATGGACGAAAGGAACTGGCCCAAAACGGTTCGTGGAACAATGTCGCCAAATCCGACAGTTGTAACTGTAACTATGGCCCAATAAATACTTTGCGGAATACTGGTAAATCCATTTTCGCTGCCTTCCACCACGTACATCATAGTGCCCAATAAAGTCACCATTGAAATAACTGCCAAAAGGAAAACACCAATTTTATATGAACTTCCCCTCATAGCTTCGAGCAGCACTCTTGCTTCTTTGTTGAACCTGACAAGTTTCAATATCCTGAAAACCCGTAATAGCCGAAAAATTCTGACAGTCAATAAATAATGATAACCAGGAGACATTAAGTCAATATAAGTCGGAAGTATCGCTAAAACATCGACAAGACCCCAGAAGCTAAAAATATATTTCAGGGGTTTGGGCGAACTCCAGATCCGAAGCAAATATTCGATTGAAAACAGGATCGTAAAGATCCATTCAATGGTGTAAAATACTGAAAAGAAGTTGGTATGATATTGCGGAATACTTTCAATAATAACAACTGCAACACTAAGCAAGATCACCCATAACAGAATTATATCAAAGAGCCTTCCAGCTTTGGTGTCGTGTTCGAAAATTATTTTATACAATTGCGGTCTCATGCGGTGGTCAGATTATTGGGTTGATTGCGGTGAATTTTAGGATTTTGTCCTCACAAATATCCTGAATATTCTGGGATAAACGTGCATTTATTCATGCTCAAATTTCTGATCAGATACAGTACGAAGGAAGATGATACTATTTTCGGCAACGACTTTCTCTGGAATTATAAAAAAAATTGTTGTGGAATTGTTTTTTCTGAATAATCAATTAACTTTGCAATTCAAAGTACTTTTACATGAAGACAAATTCAGTTAATCCGAAGGAAGATATTCAGGCGATACGCGAAATCATGGAGCGGTCGTCGAAGTTCATGTTGCTCAATAGTTGGGCGGGCTTTTTCGCCGGAACCTGCGCGCTGATTGGCGCTGCTGTGGTTTGGTTTGGCGTTCTGGAGTCGGGAGCTTTGCATTACGACGAGTTTTTGTGCACCGTGGGTGGCTCGCCCCTGAACAGCGTGACCATCGGTTTGGGAACTGTTGCTTTGATTGTTTTGCTGCTTGCCGGAGTGGCTGCCATCTGGTTTTCGTACCGAAAAGCGCAAAAAGCCGGACAAAAATTCTGGACAAGTTCCACCAAACGGGTGCTGGCTCATTTGCTGATTCCAATTGTGTCGGGAGGAATATTTGTACTGATTTTGGTATCGCGTAACCAGATTGATTTGGTGGCTTCGGCCATGCTGATTTTTTACGGACTAGCTTTGGTGAATGCGGGCAAGTTCACCTCAGGAGAAATTCATTACCTGGGAATGGCTGAAATTGCTGTCGGGCTTTTGGCCGGAGTATTTGCATCGTACGGACTCGTGTTTTGGGCGCTGGGCTTTGGCTTGCTGCATCTGGTTTACGGCGTGGTGATGTGGATGAGGTATGAGAGATAGGACGGAGAAGGGAAAAGGGAGACCGAATTTGAAAATTTGGGGATTTGAAGATTTGAAAATGAGAAAGGTTGTATGGTTAAATGGCTTAATGGTTAAAACAATTTAGCAATTTGACAATTTAACCCGTAACTCGAAACCCGCGACCAAAATCGCTTTTCAACTCCAAACTCAAATAATAAATCGTAAATAGTTAAATCGTAAATAATTTTTGGTGAAAAATCCGATTGCAAATCTTCAGAAAGTGTTCGAAAGCCGCATCAGGCTTGGAATCATGTCGGCACTGATGGTGAACGACACGCTGGATTTCAATGCGCTGAAGGAACTGCTCGAGCTAACCGACGGAAACCTGGCCAGCCACCTGAAAGCTTTGGAACAGCAGGAAATCATTGTGGTTTCGAAGCAGTTTGTTGGCCGGAAACCCAGCACAACCTATCGGGCGACAGAGCAGGGCAAGGATTTGTTTCGCCAGCATTTGGCGGCACTCGAACAGTTAATTGGCAATCAATAAATTTTTTTAATCACAAACTTTGAAATACAAAGTACTTTTAATAATCACAAAACTATGGAAACAAAACAAATTCAAAATTTTCTGAACAGTTACAGTGTGAAAATGATCATTGTGATGGGACTGGCCATCGTGCTGCTGATACCGTCGTTTTTCATTCAGGATTTAATTCGCGAACGGATTGGGCTGAGCGAACAGGTGAAACAGGAACTTTACGCGCAATGGGGCGGGAGGCAGGTGGTTGCCGGACCGGTGCTGAATGTGCCGTTCATTGTTCAAGAGCCCAATGAAAACGGGCAGGGGACAATTGACCGAAAAGGCATCGCCCATTTTTTGCCTGAAACCCTGAAAACCAGCGGCGAACTTTTGCCAGAAAAGCGGAAACGCGGCATTTACGAAGTGGTGGTTTATGAAGGAAAGCTAAAACTGAACGGCTCATTTGCACAGCCGGATGTATCGCAGCTTGAAATCCAAAATGCGCAATACAACTGGGATGCAGCCTATTTCACCATTGGAATTTCGGACATGCGCGGCATTAAAAATCTTCCGGAGTTGATTGTAAACGGTCAGCATTGCGTGGTTGAACCCGGGGTAGCCGATACCGATTTGTTTCAATCGGGAATTACCATTAAAGCCGGAAAGCTTGACCTGAAACAGTCGCTGAATTTTGAGATGGAATTGGTTTTGAATGGTTCGGAAGACTTGTCGGTGGAACCTCTGGGAAAAACCTCGGAAGTGGCCATGAAATCGGGTTGGAGTCAGCCGAGTTTTACGGGGGCCTTTTTGCCTGAAAACCGAAATGTTACCGCATCGGGATTTACAGCCGATTGGCGTGTGACGCACCTGAACCGCAATTTTCCGCAGCAATGGGTTGGGAATAAATTCAATACACATGAAGCCACGTTGGGCGTTGAACTGCTGATTCCGGTTGATCATTACCAGAAGTCGATGCGCTCGGCAAAATATGCCATTCTGTTTATCGCGCTGAATTTCATTATTTTCATCTTTATCGAAATCAAAAGCCGGACGAAGATTCACCCGTTACAGTATTCGCTGGTGGCTTTTGCCTTGCTGATTTTTTACGCGTTGCTGACTTCGATTGGTGAGCACATAGGCTTCAATTTGGCGTACCTTGTTTCGGCATTGGCTGTTACTGCGCTGATTTCGTGGTACGTTTTGTCGATACTGAAAGACATGAAACTGATGGGCTGGGTAACACTTTTGCAGGTGGGACTTTACCTGTTCCTGTTTACGATTCTTCAACTTCAGGATTATGCCTTGTTGGTTGGNNGACGGACATGAAATTCTTCTTCAGCAAAACTTTCAGATAAACCAGATATTCTTTTCTGGTTCGGTCAGCTCCAAAATGCAGCTTTTACTATCTTCACCGGTAAATCGCCTGCTTATGAAACAAATCTTTTTCTGGTTCGCGCTGTCTCTTCTGTTTGCTTGTCAGCCGAAAGTAAAACCAAGCCTAACCGAGGCCTCGAAATATCCTCAGCTTAAAAAAACTGAATGGCTTCTGGGAACCTGGCAACGACAATCGGCTAAGGGAATTTTAACCGAAAGCTGGCTGCAATTGAATGATTCGATATACATTGGCAGGAGTTTTTTCGTGAGTGGCGGAGATACGCTTTCGTCGGAAACTATTCGACTGGAACAGCGAAACAGCAAGTTGTATTACATTCCAACAGTAGCTGATCAAAACGAGGAAAAGGCGATTACTTTCACCTTGACCAGCATGACTGACAGCACAGTAATTTTTGAAAATCCCGAACACGATTTCCCGCAGAAAATTGAATACCGATTTCAAAAACCTGATTCCCTGATTGCCGAAATCTCGGCAATAATGAACAGTCAAAAGTCAATTGTGTTCCGCATGGGGAAGGCGAAATAGGATAATACTTTCGTCTTTTTCCCCAATTTATTTTGCGACAAACGCACCTTCCATTGACTTTTTGTTTTAGCTTTGATTTCAATTGGTATGACCAATTCAGAAAACTATGCAAATCATCCAAATAGAAGTCTTTAAATTTCCCGTTAGACTGAAAAAACCCTTTGTGATTTCATTGGGATCGTTCGATTATGCTGAAAATGTGATTGTTATCATTCACACCAACGAAGGTTTTACCGGTTTTGGTGAATGTAGCCCGTTTATGCCTATTAACGGCGAAAGCATGGAAACGGCTTATCTGGTGGCCAATTATCTTGCAAAATCGCTGATCGGGAAAAATCCACTGGATATTGAAACTTGTTCAGACGAAATGGATCGCACCATTTACAGCAATTCGAGTATCAAAAGTGCGTTTGATATTGCACTTTACGATATTGCATCGCAACATGCAGAACTACCTCTTTACGCATTTTTGGGCGGAAAAAACAACAAAATGCTGTTGACCGATTACACTGTAAGTTTGAGCGATCCGGCACAAATGTCAGCCGATGCGCAGGAAATTAAAGATCGTGGTTTTCAGGTGATCAAAGTTAAACTGGGCGACGATCCGGAGAAAGATATCATCAGGATAAAAACAATTCGTAAACAAATCGGCAACGAAATTCCTTTGCGGCTGGACGCCAATCAGGGCTGGAGTGTTGATTCGGCAATTCGGGTATTAAAAGAACTGGCTCCATACAATATTCAATTCTGCGAGGAACCAATTGCCCGATGGAACTTTATGGAATTGCCGCGAATCAAGAAGGAAAGTCCTATTATGATCATGGCAGACGAATCGTGCTGCGATCATCACGATGCCAAACGGTTGATTGATTTGGATGCTGTGAAATCATTCAATATCAAACTCGGAAAATCATCCGGGATTTTTAACGCTTTGAAAATTATTCAGTTGGCAGAACAAGCCAACATCCAGTTACAGATAGGCGGTTTTCTCGAATCGAGAATCGGGTTCACCGCTTCGGCGCACCTTGCATTAACCAGCAAAAATGTACAGTTTTGCGATTTCGATACACCGCTGATGTTTAGCGAAGATCCGGTTTCAGGAGGAATAAAATATGGCGAAGACGGAATAATTACGGTGCCCGAAATCGCAGGACTGGGCGCAAGCATCGATCGCGAGTATCTTGAAAAGCTAAGCGGCTTCACCATTAAATAACTTGAAAATGAATTGGATACTACTAATTATAGCTGGATTGTTCGAAGTTGGTTTTGCCAGCTGCCTCGGAAAAGCGAAAGAAACTTCAGGAGCCGAATCGGCCTGGTGGCTAGTTGGTTTTTTATTGAGCCTGACAATGAGCATGATTTTGCTGTACAAAGCTTCGCTAACCATTCCGATCGGAACCGCGTATGCCGTTTGGACAGGAATTGGCGCTGTTGGAACAGTAATTATGGGAATCGTTTTCTTTAAAGAACCGGCAGATTTCTGGCGGATGTTTTTCATTTCAACCTTAATCATTTCAATTATAGGACTGAAAATCAGCTCACATTAATTTATAAAATTCTAAGTATGGAAAATGAAATTTACCCGGTTGAAGTTTTTGATGGTGACCAATGGGAAGCTTCATTGGTAAAAAGCCTTCTGGACAATGCTGAAATTGAGTCGTTCCTGAAAGACGAAAGAATGGGCGTTCTTGCTCCCTGGAATGTAGTTGGGGGCGGTGCTGGTCCGGTAAAAATTTTTGTATCGAACATCGACTACGAAAAGGCAAAAGAAGTAATCGGCCAGTACGAAAAAGCGGAAGGACAAGATGGGGAACTTTGATATTTCGGTTCAACGGTTCGATGAATTTGCTGACGAGTTTGCCCATCGATTTGCTGATGTGAGCGGTTATGCCGATTCGATCGACCGCTTTTGTGAACTGATCGGCAACGATCGCCCTCAAATTCTGGAACTTGGCTGCGGTCCCGGAAATGTAACCAGATTACTGAAAGCCCGGTTTCCTGAAGCTCGCATTACCGCAATTGACCTTGCTCCAAAGATGATTGAAATCGCCGGGAAACATTTGCCCGATGTAGATTTCAGGGTGATGGACGTTCGTGATATTTCCACAATTCCTGAAAAATTTGACGCGGTGATGTGCTCCTTTTGCCTTCCGTTTTTATCGAGGAACGATGCCAGCCAACTGATTGCCGACTGTGCTAAAAAACTCAATCCAGCAGGACTTTTATATATCAGCACAATGGAAGGCGATGAAACCCGTGCAGGTTTTGAAACGACCAGTTTTTCAGGAGAATCGGAGATATATTTCAATTATCACAGCAGGCCCGATCTGGAGAATTCGCTTACTGAAAGCGGCTTTGAGATCAGTCAACTTAAACTTCAGGATTACCCCGAACCCGATGGACGCATTACTACAGATATGATTTTTATAGCAAAAAAAATATAAAAGAGATGAGTGAATTTTGGGATAACAAGTTTCAAAAAATTGGCACAAACTGGTCGTTTGAACCGACAGATTCTGCCATTCAAACAAGTGAGCTATTTGCTAAAAATAATTTTAAAACCGTGCTTATCCCGGGAGTTGGATTTGGCCGGAATGCCAAACCATTTACAGAAAGTGGAATGGATGTAACCGGAATTGAAATTTCGAAAACAGCCATTGAGCTAGCCCGTGAAAATGGAATGGATTTCAGGATTCATCATGGTTCGGTGCTTAAAATGCCGCTCGACAAAGAAAAGTACAATGGTATTTTTTGCTATGCATTGCTGCATTTATTCAATCAAACCGACCGACGAAAAATCATGCAGAAATGCTTCGATCAGCTACAGGAAAAAGGGTTGATGGTTTTTGTGGTCGTCTCTGACAAGAATAAGCTATTCGGCAACGGAAAGTTCGTGAGCTATAACCGGTACATGATCGAGAAAGGACTGACCGTATTTTTTTACGATTCGGCAGCCATCGAAAAAGAATTTGCACCTTTTGGATTGGTTGAATTCCGCGAAATTGACGAACCTGTGAAACACATTGAAAACGAAGAACCCATGAAATTTTGGATGGTGACTTGCCGGAAAAAGTGATAGAATTTGCGACACCCAGTACGACTTATACCAAAGCTAATTAAATCCCAAAACCTTCACATTTCGAAGATTTCCCCCTCCTTTGGAGGGGTTAGGGGAGGCTTATCACGTTCACTTCCCTTTCCAGTTCAACTCCAAACTTCTCCTGAACCGATTGTTTAATTTCTTCTGAAAGATCATAGATTTCGCGGCCTGTCGCATTTCCGCAGTTGACCAAAACCAAGGCCTGCTTCTCGTGAACACCTGCATCGCCCCGGCGAAATCCTTTCCAACCGCATTGTTCTATCAGCCAACCGGCTGCCAGCTTTGTTTTTTCAGCTGAAGAAGGGTAAGTAGGTATCGTTGGATAAACTGCTTTAAGTTGCGCTGCATGAACATTATCAACGACAGGATTTTTAAAGAAACTACCTGCATTACCCATAACTTTCGGATCGGGCAATTTCGATTCACGAATTTGAATAACGGTTTGGCGAATATTTCGCAGGCTGACATTGCCCAGTTTTTCAACTTCATTTTTCAAATCACCGTAGTTCAGTATAAACTCCGGAAATTTATCGAGCTTAAAAACTACGCTGGTAATCACAAAACGGTTCTTCAGTTGATTTTTGAAAACACTATCTCTGTAAGAATATTGACAATCAACCGCTTCGAGCGTATATTCGGTTTGAGTTTCAAGATCGTAACCTGTAACCGATTCAATACGGTTTTGGATTTCCATGCCATAAGCGCCAATATTTTGGACGGCCGCAGCACCCACCTTACCCGGTATCAGCGACAAATTCTCAATTCCGCCCCAACGGTGAAACACTGAAAATTCAACCAGATCGTCCCAAACAACTCCGGCGCCAACTTCAAGCCAAACATTGTTCCTGTCCTCATGTACAATGCTGATTCCCGGAATATTCGGGTTGATAACCAATCCCTGAAAATTATCAACGAACAGCAAATTACTACCTTCTCCCAAAATCAGGATTGGTAGATTTGGCCAGTCTTTGTTAGTGGCCAAAAACCCAGCCAGATCGTCGGTTTCAGTAAATTCGAAATAGTATTTTGAAGTGGCTTCAATTCCGAAAGTAGTATGTTTTTTGAGGGAGAAATTGCTGTATGTGCGGATCATCTGAATTATTTTTCGGCAAATATAACAGAACAATGGGCTATTTCGTTTAATTTGGCATTACGAACCAATAGGAAAACCCTTGAAAAAAGTTACGCTTAGCGTCATCAACGATCTGGTAACCGACAACCGTGTTCACAAAGTCGCTGTCAGCCTGCAAAACATGGGTTTTGAACCTGTTCTGATTGGGCGGATTTTACCTGAAAGTGATCCGGTTAGCCGCATTTACAGAACCCATCGGATGAGATTGCTATTTCGGAAAGGCTTTTTATTTTACCTTGAATACAACTTGCGCTTATTCTTCTTTTTACTGACAACCAAGGTGGACATACTGGTTGCCAACGATCTGGATACTTTGCCTGCCAATTACCTGGCCAGCCGCCTTAAACGAAAACCTTTGGTGTACGACAGTCACGAGTATTTTACTGAAGTTCCGGAACTGATTGGCAGACCGGTTGTAAAAAGTGTCTGGACATTTCTGGAAAAAATGCTTGTTCCAAAAGTTAACGCGGCATATACCGTTTGTGACTCAATTGCAGAAGTTTACCACGATTTATACAAGGTCGATTTTAAAGTTGTTCGAAATTTGCCGGTCTGCACGAAGGTTGAAAAATATGAACTTCAGGAAAAGGAAGCCGGACAAGCAAAAATAATTTTGTACCAGGGTGCGCTCAATTTAGGGCGGGGAATTGAAGCTGCCATACGATCCATGCATTACATTGATGGCGCTGAACTTTGGCTTGCCGGCGACGGTGATATTACTGCCCAGTTGAAACAGTTGGTTACTGAACTTCAGCTCGATGCGAAGGTGAAGTTTTTGGGCAGACTGCCTATTAGCCAGTTAAGTGAAATTACCCGTCAGGCTGATTTGGGAATATCGCTCGAAGAAGACCTCGGACTGAACTATCGTTTTGCACTGCCCAACAAATTGTTCGACTACATTCAGGCCGGAGTTCCTGTGCTGGTTTCGAACCTTCCGGAGATGAAACGGATTGTTGAACATTACCAGATTGGAGCAATTGCCGAAACGCATCAGCGAAAAGATCTGGCAGAAACCATGAAAATGGCACTTTTCAATCAGGAGAAAAATGCAGTTTGGAAAAACAACCTGGAACTCGCAGCCAAAGAGCTTTGCTGGGAAAATGAAGAAGATACACTTCGTCAGATTTACTCCCGCTATTTATAAGATTTAAGCATCTATTCTTTTTTCGATGAATTTCGAATAACCAAACTGGTTTTCATTTCTATTTGCTGCGGGGGAGCTGTCGGATGCTGAATACGTTCGAAAAACAAACGGGCGGCTTCCTGTCCCATCTCGAAAGTGGGGTGCGTCACTGCGGTCAGAGAAGGATCGACCACAGTAGAGTGGAACTCACCGGTAAATCCAACCAAAGCGATGTCATTGGGAATATTCAATCCGAATTGTTTAATTTCCCGCATAGCCGCAAAAATCACGGTATCGTTGATTCCGAAAATGGCATCGGGATGGTTTTTCAGGCACAACAGTTTGCGGGTGGCAACAGATGCATCTTCGGGGCTCAGGTTGCACCGGGCAACCAGTTCTTCGTCAAAAGGCAGACGACAATCATGCAAACCCTGCAAATATCCTTCATACCGAAGTTTCGAAATGCTCAACTGCTCCGGCCCGTTGATATAGGCAATCCGGCGGCAACCGTTTTCATAAAAGTGTCGGGTAACCTGCCGCGCTGCTTCGGCATTGTCGGCAACCACACTCGGAACCTCGTCGGTACGGCATACGCGGTCGAAAAACACAAGCGGAATCTCATTGTTGATCAGCACATCAAAATGATCGAAAGTACGGGTTTCCTGACTCAGGCAAACAATCAGCCCTTCAACACGAGTATTCAGCAAATTCTTCACCGACTCCACTTCCTTCTCGTACGATTCGCTGGAAGATGAAATAAGGATATAATAACCGTTTTCTTTGGCAACGTATTCAATTCCGGAGATAACCGACGAAAAAAAATGGGTTACCAAATCAGGAACAATCACTCCAATCATGCGTGTTTCCTGTCTCAGTAGCCCCATGGCCAGCGGATTGGGCGTGTAATTTCTGGCACGTGCCAATTCCTGAACCTTCCGGGTCAGTTCAGGACTTATTTCCGGATGGTTTTTTAAGGCTCTGGAAACGGTTGAAATAGAAATATTGAGTTCAGCCGCCAGATCTTTTAACGACACACGCCTTTTGGCCATAAATTCAGGTTATAAAAACAAGGGTTGAAATTACAAATCTAAATGATAAAAAAATGTTCCTCAGCACATTTTTGGTCGTGCAAAGCTTTGCGAAGTATCAGTACTGAAAATTGAATTTGGCAATTCAGTTTAGATTATTGACTTTTGAAACAGTAAATAAACTTAACTATCTGAATTGTGAATACTAAATCTAAAGTTGTTTCAAGGGAATTGCTGGTTCCTTTCATACTTATTACCAGCCTTTTTTCATTGTGGGGGTTTGCAAACGACATTACCAATCCGATGGTGGCCGCCTTTAAAACTGTAATGGAGATTTCGAACGCGAAAGCCGCTCTTATACAGTTCGCATTTTACGGCGGATATGCTACGATGGCCATTCCGGCCGCACTGTATGTAAAAAGGTACAGTTACAAAAAGGGAATTCTGGTTGGATTGGGCTTGTATGCACTGGGAGCGCTCCTTTTTTATCCCGCAGCTAAGTATGAAGTTTTTGAGTTCTTCCTTTTGTCGCTGTACATTTTAACTTTCGGACTGGCATTTCTGGAAACAACCGCGAATCCATACATTCTTTCGATGGGCGATGAAGAAACCGCTACCCGAAGATTGAACCTGGCACAGTCGTTTAATCCGATGGGCTCACTTCTTGGCATGTTTGTAGCTTCAAATTTTATCCTGACTTCCCTTCAGTCTGATGTAAGAAATGATGCAGGAGACCTGGTTTTCACAACGCTAAGTGCAGCTGAAAAAGCAGCCATTCGAACACACGATCTGGCTGTGATCCGCGATCCGTATATAATGCTTGGCTTTGTGGTGATCGCTATGCTTTTGGTCATTTTCTTTTTCAAAATGCCAAAGCGCAAAGATCCCGATCATACCATTCATGCAATGGATACTTTCAGAAGACTGATTGCCAACGTAAAATACCGCGAAGGTGTGATCGCGCAGGTTTTTTATGTGGCTGCTCAAATTATGTGCTGGACATTCATTATTCAGTATGCCGAAAATCTGGGAATCAATAAAGCCACCGCCCAAAACTACAACATCATTGCAATGGGAATTTTCCTTTCGAGCAGGTTTATCAGCACCATGCTGATGAAATACCTGAATTCGAGATTGCTTTTAACAGCATTTGCAATCGGAGGTTTTGTGCTGACAATGGGCGTTATCTTTATTCAGGGAATGGCCGGTTTGTATTGCCTGATTGGCGTTTCAGCATTTATGTCGCTCATGTTTCCAACCATTTACGGAATTGCGTTGGAAGGACTTGGCGAAGATGCAACGCTCGGAGCTGCCGGTTTGGTTATGGCCATTGTTGGAGGCGCTTTAATGCCGCCACTGCAAGGCGCAATCATTGATTTGGGAACAGTTGCCGGATTACCCGCTGTAAACTTCTCCTTTATTTTACCGCTCATCTGTTTCGTGATAATTGCCATTTATGGTTACCGAACACTGAAAGTTCATTTATAGTCGGTCTGTCAAAAAAACGATAAAGCCCATAAACGAACAACTGTAATTTCATGCAGTTGGGGTTCAGCCCAGTATGGGCGAAATATTTGTAGCCCCGGGCAAGTGAGGAACGAACGTCGCCCGGGGTTAACGAAATAATGAGGCATCCGTCCGCGAATGAAATTGGACAGAGCATTTCCAATCTTTCGGACGGAACAGCGCTGACCTTCAACAAAAATTACATTCGATTGTCAAATTTTTAATCTCAAACAATGCAAACAACGATAAAAAGATATTGCAAAACCTTGTCGCTGAAAAACGACCCTCAACTTATCGACGATTATAAAAAAGTACATGCGCCGGGAGCTGCATGGCCTGAAATCACAAAGGGAATGCGCGAAGTAGGGATCATCGATATGGAAATTTATCTGCTCGGAACACGGTTGTTTATGATTATGGATACGGTTCCCGACTTCGATCACGACCGCGCTATGGATCAACTGGCAGGGAAACCGCGGCAAAGCGAATGGGAAGCTTACGTTTCAAGGTTCCAGCAAACATCAGCAGAAGCAACTGCCGAAGAAAAATGGCAACTGATGGAACGCATCTATAAAATGGACAAATAACATTCGATGGGCAATACAAAATCACCCCGAAAACCATTTGGGAAAACCGGACTGACAGTTCCGTCAATCATTTATGGAACGAGCTTTATGGGCAATCTTTATCAGGAATTACCTGAAAAGGTGAAACTGCAAATCATGCAGCAATGGTTCGAGGTTTCCGAATCGATTCCGATGATTGATTGCGCCGGAAAATATGGAGCGGGACTGGCCCTGGAAGTGATAGGCGCCGGCCTTAAAAAGCTTGGCGTTGACAAAGACGACATTATCATCAGCAATAAACTGGGCTGGTACCGAATTCCGTTAACAACCGTAGAACCCACTTTTGAGCCCGGTGCGTGGGTCAACCTGAAATACGATGCCGTTCAAAAAATAAGTTACTCCGGAATACTTGAATGCTGGGAGCAGGGCTGCGAGCTTCTTGGCGGTTATTACAAACCCCAGGTAGTTTCGGTACACGATCCTGATGAATATTTGTTCGCTGCAACCGATGCTGCCGACCGCACAAAAAGAGTGAACGACATTCTGGAAGCCTACAAAGCGCTCTTCGAACTGAAAGAAAAAGGCGAAGTGAAAGCAGTTGGTATTGGCGCCAAAGACTGGCTGACAATCAAAGAATTGTACGATCATGTAAAATTCGACTGGGTAATGTTTGCCAACAAACTAACCATTTACCACCATCCGCCCGAAATCCTGGAATTCGTAGAGCGAATAAATGCCGATGGTGTTGGAATCATCAACTCTGCCATTTTTAATGCCGGATTCCTGACCGGAGGTGAGTTTTTCGATTACCGGAAAATTGATCCGACTTCGGCTGACGACCAAAAACTACTGGCATGGCGCGAAACTTTTTTTGCCATCTGCAATAAATATGAGGTTTCGCCCGGCGATGCCTGCCTGAAGTTTGCACTGGCAATGCCGCAGGTAAACGCAGTGGCGCTCAACCCAAGCAAACCCGAACGCATCCGCCGCAATGTAGATGTTTTGGCAGCCGGTTTACCTCTCGGCTTCTGGAAAGAACTGAAAGAACAAAAAATAATTGGCGAACATTTTAACTACCTCGAAAATGATCATTGATTCCCACCATCATTACTGGAAATACAATCCGGTGGAATACGGCTGGATTGATGATTCGATGAAGGTCATCCGCACCGATTTTCTTCCTGAAAAGCTGGAACAAACCATCCGGGAAGCCGGAATCGACGGAGTTATTTCGGTTCATGCACGCCAATTGGTCGAAGAAACCGATTGGCTGATTGAAATGGCTCATCAGAATAAATTCATGAAAGGCGTGGTCGGCTGGCTGCCTTTGATTCAGAACGATATTGAAACTTATCTGGAAAAATATTCCAACGAAAAAATTCTGAAAGGACTTCGACACGTGGTGCAGGGTGAACCTGATCCGGAATTTATCCTCCGGAATGATTTTAACCGTGGCATTTCGCTCCTGAAAAAATATTCGCTCGTTTACGATATCCTGATCTTTGAGCGGCAGTTGCCAAACACGATCCGGTTTGTCGATCAGCATCCCGATCAGCTTTTTGTGCTCGACCATATTGCCAAACCGCTGATCGGTCGAAACGAATTGTCGCCGTGGAAAGATAATATTCAGGAATTGGCAAAACGCGAAAATGTGAGTTGCAAAATTTCAGGAATGGTTACCGAAGCCGATTTTACAAGCTGGACACCCAAACAGCTTCTGCCCTACTTCGAGGTTGTTCTGGAAGCATTTGGCCCCGACCGTTTGCTTTTTGGCTCCGACTGGC
The DNA here is from genome assembly GCA_003537645.1 of Prolixibacteraceae bacterium. Classification (GTDB taxonomy): domain Bacteria; phylum Bacteroidota; class Bacteroidia; order Bacteroidales; family Prolixibacteraceae; genus Aquipluma. The sequence continues at coordinate 36,061 of DPRM01000068.1, read as the reverse complement.
CGGTTTGTCTGGTTGCCACATCGTATAAAAACTGGGCCGATCTGGTCAGGAAAACCATTTCAAGCTTTTCAGAAACAGAACAGGCAAAAATAATGGGCGAAAATGCAGTGAGGATATATAAACTCTAATTTGCAGTAAAGTAGAATAATGAAAAATAAAAACCAACTCACCCCGAAGTCCGCCGGCGGCCTTCCCCCCTCTCTTTTTAAAAGAGAGGGGGAGAGCACCACCGGTGCGAGGGGGTGAGTCTGGAGAACACAAGACACCATAGATATTTTGTGCTTGAAGCAACAAAATGACCACTTAATGACCACTTAAATGACAAAAGACACCATGAAAGCAATTCAAATAATTACTCCGGAAAATATTCAGATTACCGAACGCACTGCACCGGTTGCAGGGAAAAGCGAGGTTCTGCTGAAAATCAATTACGTCGGGTTCTGCGGTTCCGACCTTAGCACATTTATGGGTAAAAACCCAATGGTGGATTATCCACGTGTTCCCGGGCACGAAATTTCGGCCACCATTGTTTCCATGGGAGAAGAAGTTCCCGCAAATTTCAAGGCAGGACAAGCTGTAACTGTTGTTCCATACACCAACTGCGGCCAGTGTTCATCGTGCCGGAAAGGTCGTTTCAACGCCTGCCGGTACAACCAGACACTGGGCGTTCAACGCGATGGAGCCATGCAGGAATTCATCGCTGTTCCGTGGCAAAAGCTGATTTCCGACGACCAGCTTTCGGCAAAAGAACTGGCAATGGTCGAGCCACTGACAGTTGGATTCCATGCCATCGATCGCGGACGGGTAACCGACATTGACACTGTTATGGTTTTTGGCTGCGGAATGATCGGTTCAGGAGCAATTATCCGTGCAGCTTTGCGCGGTGCAAAAGTAATTGCCGTTGACATCGATGACCATAAACTAGATCTGGCACGAAAGATTGGTGCCAACTATTGCATCAATTCAAAAACCTCCAATCTGCACGAAGCGTTGCAGGAAATCACCGGAGGACACGGCCCCGATGTAATTATCGAGGCAGCCGGAAATCCGTTCACCTATCAGGCAGCTTTGGAGGAAGCAGCATTTGCAGCCCGGGTGGTTTGCATCGGATACGCCAAAAACGATGTCAGTTTCGCGACCAAACTCTGGGTACAGAAAGAAATCGACATCCTGGGCTCCCGGAATGCAACTCCTTCCGACTTTGAAGCGGTAATCAGTTACCTGAAACAAGGCAATTTTCCGCTCGACGAAATGATCACCCGAATTATTCAACCTGAAGAAGCTGCTGAAGCAGTTGTTGCATGGGCCGCCAATCCCGGCCAGGTGATGAAAATTCTGGTTCAGTTTTAAAATCCAACCAAATGAAACGCAGAGACCTTTTAAAATCAGCCGCAGCAATTGCAGCAACTCCCATTTTCACCAACTGGGCACAGGCTAGTTACTTTTCAGGAGAAAAAACCCAAGTTTTAAAACCTGATCAGAAACCAACTGCAATCCCACGATTTGGTGATGGCCGCGACTGGTTTTTCGAGCGACGTTACGGAATGTTTGTGCATTGGGGGCTTTATTCCATCCCTGGCTGGCACGAGCAACATCAATGGCGGGGAAGGGTTGCACGCGATGAGTACGTAAAATTGGCCAAACAATGGAACCCCACGAAATTTAATCCTGAACAATGGCTCGACCTGATGGAAGAAGCCGGGATGAAATATATCACCATCACCACCAAGCACCACGACGGATTTTGCTTGTGGGATACCAAACAAACATCGTTCAACACTATGAACACACCTTATAAAAAGGATGCGATTGGGCTGTTGGCCGATGCCTGCCACCGTCGAAAAATCCCGCTCTGCCTTTATTATTCCATCGCCGACTGGAACCAGCCAAATTACCCGAACCAGGGACGGCACCACGAATTACCGGCGCAGCCCCAGGATTCGCCCGACTGGGATAAATACATGGCATTCCTGAAAGAGCAGGTTCGCGAACTTTGCAGCAATTACGGAGAAATACATGGTTTCTGGTGGGATATGAATGTTCCTGAACACAAAGATCCATCGGTGAATGCCATGATCAGGAAATTGCAACCCAAGGCGGTGATCAACAACCGGGGATTCGATAGCGGCGATTTTGGCACACCCGAACGCGATTACGACAGCGCTGCCGCCGAGGCAAAAGGTTTTTCAACTCTGGTGGAAGCTTGCCAGTCGGTAGGAATGGAAAGCTGGGGATACAAAAAAGACGAAGATTTTTACACCGATCGGCATCTGATTGCCAGCATCGACCGGTATCTGGCACGCGATACAAATTACCTCCTGAATGTTGGACCGACCGGCGAAGGCCTCATTCCTGAAGAAGCCGCCGCTATTCTGAAACGAATCGGAAAATGGAAAAAACTGGTGGACGAATCGTATCAACAGGTTCAAACTGATTCAGAAACAATTAGCGCTCCGGGAGCTTTGGTGACCAAACGTGAAAACACCCTGTATGTTCATTTGAACAAGGTTCCGGCAGGAAATGGAATAAAATTGAAGCCAGTGAATGTACTTCCGGCGAAAGCTACCTTATTAAATACAGGCAAATCCATCGACTGCGCTGTGAACCTTTGCCCAAGCGACCATGCAGAGCAACAGCCCTATTTGCGTTTGCGTAATTTGCCAACCAATGAATTGAACAACACAGTTTTAGTTGCAAAACTTGAATTCGACTGCCCACTGGATCAAATCAGCTTGAAAAAAACTACTGAAACAAATATTGAACTAACCAAATAAACTTACCACGAATGAAAAGAAATGAAAAAAAAACAATCCGTTTCGCATTGCTGCTTTTAGTGATTGGGATGATGCCCATTGGCAATTTGCTCGCGCAAAAGTTTGAACCAACGATGGAATCTTTCAAGCAATACAAATATCCCGAATGGTTTCAGGATGCAAAATTCGGGATTTGGGCACACTGGGGTCCGCAGGCTGTTCCACGTCAGGGCGACTGGTATGCAAAAAAAATGTATCAGAATCAGGCCTGGGACTGGAGCAAAAATGCCTTTAGCGATAAGCCCGACGAACACTACACTTACCACGTTGCAAATTATGGCCATCCATCAAAATTCGGATACAAGGACATCATCCCGCTTTGGAAAGCTGAACGATGGGATCCGGAAAAACTGATGGCACTCTACAAAAAAGTAGGCGCCAAATATTTTGTCAGCATGGCTACACATCACGATAATTTTTTCCTCTGGAATTCAAAAATCCATCGCTGGAATTCGGTTAAAATGGGACCAAAGAAAGATGTGGTTGGACTTTGGCAAAAAGCAGCTAAAAAAGAAGGATTGCGTTTTGGGGTTTCCGAACATCTTGGCGCCAGTTATACATGGTTTCAGGCCAGCCGGGGTGCTGATAAAACCGGTCCAATGGCAGGTGTGCCTTATGATGGGAACAATGAAGAATATTCGGACTTATACCACAAAAAAACTGCTCCCGACGATAACCAATGGCTGACCAAAGATCCGGCAAACCATCAACACTGGCTGTCGTGCATTACCGAATTGATAGACATGTATCAGCCCGATCTGGTTTATTCTGACAGCGAACTGCCTTTTGGTGAAGTTGGACGCACAATGCTGGCACATTATTACAATCAGGATATTGCAAAAAACGGAGGAAAACTGGATGCCGTTTACACAGCAAAACACCATCCCGAAAATGCAAACGGCCGCTGGGTAATGGACATTGAGCGCGGAGTAACCGATTCGATTAATCCTTATCCCTGGCAAACCGATACTTCAATTGGCGACTGGTATTACCGCACAGGTCAGCAATACCGCTCCGGACTTGAAATCATCCAGATGCTGGTTGATATTGTCAGCAAAAACGGGAACCTGCTAATTAATGTAGTACAAACTCCTGAAGGCGACCTGGAACCGGATGTTCTGGCGATTTTGGATGAAATTGGCAACTGGATTCCGGCCAATGGCGAAGGTATCTATGGCTCGCGTCCCTGGAAAATTTATGGTGAAGGCCCGTCAACTTTGAAAAACCAACCCAAAGGACAATTTGGCGGCTTAAGTGATGTTCGGCCTTATGAATCATCCGACATTCGGTTTACAACAAAAGACAAAGCCCTGTACGCTTTTTGCATGGAAAGTCCAACCCAAAATATAAATATCCGGTCGTTGGGCACGAATTCAAAAGTTTCAGCACAAAGAGTAGCTTCGGTAAAAATGCTTGGAAGTTCAGAGAAACTAAAATGGAACCAGGAAGGTGATGCTTTGGTGATCACAAAACCTGAAAAATTACCTGAATGGAAAGTTGTCTGCTTTAAAATTGAATTCAAAAAGTAAGAAATAACGCTTGTTAACCATTGCGGGTTCCAAACCACTCATCCGGAGAAATGCCAAAATTTCTCCGGATTTTTAATTTCCGGTATTTGTCGGCGTTTGAAATACTGACGAAAGTCAACCAATGTTATTAAACATTCATTTAACTCACGGTAAAATCTTAAATATCAAACACATAAATATTAAATCGTTTTTCCTGAATCAGAATATCCATTACATGAATGTCATAACTTTGGCCATTATTCAAAAAAAATAACGCACAGTATGAAAGCAGGCATAAACGAATTTTTGGAGGCTCTGAAAGCCCGCACTCCCGGCGAGCGCGAGTTTCATCAGGCAGTTCAGGAAGTAGTGGAATCAGTCTGGGATGTTTACCAGAAAAATCCGCGATACCAAAAGGCAAAAATACTAGAACGCATTGTGGAGCCGGAACGCACCATTATTTTCCGCGTACCGTGGATTGACGACAGAGGTGAAGTTCAGGTTAACCGTGGATTCCGTGTGGAATTCAATTCGGCCATTGGCCCATACAAAGGCGGTTTGCGTTTTCACCCGACTGTTACATTGAGTGTACTTAAATTTTTGGGATTTGAACAAACATTTAAAAACAGCCTTACTACCCTTCCAATGGGCGGCGGAAAAGGGGGCTCTGACTTTAGTCCAAAAGGCAAATCCGACAACGAAATCATGCGCTTCTGCCAATCATTTATGAGTGAACTTTACCGTCACATTGGTCCGAATACCGATGTTCCGGCAGGCGACATTGGAGTTGGTGGCCGCGAAATCGGATTCCTTTTTGGCCAGTACAAACGGCTCCGAAACGAATTTACAGGTGTATTGACAGGCAAAGGAATTGGTTGGGGCGGAAGTTTGATCCGTCCGGAAGCAACCGGCTTCGGTTCAGTTTACTTCGTTCAGCACATGCTTAATACACTTGGAAAAGAAATTGAAGGAAAAACTTTCAGCGTTTCAGGTTTTGGCAATGTTGCATGGGGCGCCATCCTTAAAATCAACGAATTGGGCGGAAAAGTAGTTACCATTTCAGGACCTGATGGTTACATTTATGATGCAGATGGTATCAAAGGTGAGAAAGTGAATTATCTGCTGGAACTTCGCGCATCAAACAACGATATTGTCCAGCCTTATGCCGAAGAATTTGGTGCACAGTTTATTGCCGGTAAAAAACCATGGGAATGTGCTGTCGATATAGCAATCCCGTGCGCCACCGAAAATGAAGTAAACCTGGAAGATGCCAAAATGCTGGTTAAAAACGGATGTTTCCTTGTTGCCGAAACTTCGAACATGGGTTGTACTGCCGAAGCTGTAACTTACCTGACCGAAGCGATTACGTTTGCCCCGGGGAAAGCAGTGAATGCTGGCGGTGTGGCGGTTTCAGGATTGGAGATGTCGCAAAACTCCATTCGTATGAACTGGCCGAAAGAAGAGGTTGATATGTATCTGCATCGTATTATGAAGGAAATTCACGATACCTGTGTAAAATATGGAAAAACCGGGAACAAGGTAAATTATGTAGTGGGCGCAAATATTGGTGGCTTTGTAAAAGTTGCCGATGCCATGCTCGCTCAGGGAGTTGTTTAATCAATCAATTCATAAATATATCCCGGGGGTGTCCTGTAAATCTGTTTAAATAAATAGATTTCAGGACACTCCTTTTTTAGGACAAAAACTTCAATTGAAGCAATAAAATAATATTCGCTTCATATTTAGGTGGTTAATTTTCCCTTATTTTGGCCAAATTTTGCAGAAAATGTTGATTGATACCCATTCTCATATTTATTCAACCGACTTCATTCACGATCGTGATGAAATCATTCAGCGGGCTTATTCCAACGATGTCAGGAAAATTATTCTTCCCAACATCGACAGTTCGTCAGTAAAGAATCTGCTAGATATGGCTGACACTTATCCGCACATTTGTGTTCCGCTGATGGGATTGCATCCAACTTCTGTAAATCACGACTATCAGGAAGAATTACAGGTTGTGGAATACTGGCTAAAAAAACGAAAATTTTATGGAATTGGAGAAATCGGCATCGATTTGTATTGGGAAACCTCTTTTCTGGAAGAACAAACTCACGCATTCCGTTATCAGCTCGAACTTGCACGGCAATACGAATTACCTGTTGTCATTCATGTACGCGATTCGTTTGACGAAGTATATAATGTATTAAAGGAAGAAAAGGACAAAAAACTGAACGGTGTTTTCCATAGTTTTACCGGAACTTTGGAGCAGGCAAAATTAATTATCGATCTTGGGTTCAAAATAGGAGTAGGTGGCATTGTTACATTCAAAAAAAGCGGACTGGACGAAGTTATCAGCAAGATTGACCCAACCCATCTTGTCCTTGAAACTGATTCGCCCTATTTAACACCAGTTCCTTTTCGCGGCAAACGAAACGAAAGTTCGTACCTTGTTTATATTGCGCAAAAAATTGCCGACCTTCACCAAATGACAATTGGTGACATTGCGAAGGTTACCACCGAAAACGCACGAAAACTATTTGGGATATAATAATCCATCAGTTAATAAGCAAAATAACACGTGGAAAGTAAGCCATCTATTCTCATAATTTATACCGGTGGCACCATCGGGATGGTACAAAAATCAGCCAACGGTATTCTTGTTCCTGTAAAGTTCGACCAGATACAGGAAGAAGTTCCGGACCTTAACCGCCTTGGATATAATCTTCAGGTGGTAACTTTTTCTCCGCCAATCGATTCATCGAATATGACACCAGCGATTTGGGTAAAAATTGCAAACACCATCGAACGAAATTACAGTAAATACGATGGATTTGTAATTTTGCACGGAACCGATACCATGGCCTACACCGCTTCGGCACTAAGTTATATGTTCGAGAATCTCGATAAACCAATTGTTTTAACCGGCTCACAGCTTCCAATCGGAATATTACGCACCGATGGAAAAGAAAATCTGATTACTTCAATTCAAATTGCTGCTGCCAAAAGGAACAATATTGCAATCGTTCCTGAAGTATGCGTATATTTTAATTCGAAACTACTTCGGGGCAACCGGATTTCAAAACGACATGCCGACGATTTCAGCGCATTCTCTTCTGTAAATTACCCACCTTTGGCTACTGCCGGAGTTGAAATCAAATATTTTCAAGAGAACATTCACCGTTCAGTAAACAAAGGAATACTAAAAATACGCAGCCACTTCGACGAGAATGTAGTTATTTTAAAAATCTTCCCGGGTATCGGACGAATGGTTTTTGAAAACATACTGAACATTCCAGGATTAAAAGGAGTCGTGCTTGAATCGTTTGGATCGGGCAATATCCCTACCTCCAGATGGATGATCAGCCAGATAAAAAATGCCATTAAGAGAAAAATAATTTTCCTGAATATCACTCAATGTCAGGGAGGAGCAGTCAACATGGGACAGTACGAAACCAGTGCTGAACTGCTGAATGCAGGAGTTGTGAGTGGTAAAGATATGACTACAGAAGCTGCAATTACCAAGTTGATGTTCCTGCTGGGACAAGAATTGGAACATGAAGAAATAAAGCTTCACTTAAATAAAAGTTTGATTGGGGAAATTAGTGAATAGCTTTTTTCGTTGTTACAATATTTTTTGTAATTTGCAGCCCTAAAAAAAGTGCCAGACGAGTATTGGAGAGATGCAGGAGCGGCTTAACTGGCACGCCTGGAAAGCGTGTGTACCTCAAAAGGGTACCGAGGGTTCGAATCCCTCTCTCTCCGCTTTCAATTAATTAGTTCTTATAAATCAATAACAATAAATACAATTTAAAACTTAGGAGATTTACTAATTAAAATTTAAAACCAAGATGAAAAAACTATTTGCGTTAATAGCAGTTCTCGGAATGCTGTATTTCACAGCATCAAACAATGTAGTTGCCCAGGAAGCTGCGGCTACCGAAGCAACAACTGAGGTAAAAGCAGAAACACCAGCTCAGCCAACAGCAGTTGTTGATCAGGAAGAAAAAGTAGCTGCTCAGGCAGAAGGTGGAAAATCACTCCACAGTGCATTGAAACAAAAATTTATTGAAGGAGGTCCAGGCTTCATGTCTTCAATTCTTGTTGCCTTGATTTTAGGACTTGCTCTTTCTATCGAAAGGGTTGTTTATTTGAATCTGGCTACCAGCAACAACAAAAAATTACTTGTTAAAATTGAAGATGCTTTAAACTCTGGTGGTATTGAAGCTGCTAAAGAAGTTTGCCGTAGCGAACGCGGACCAGTTGCAAGTATTTTCTATCAGGGATTGGATCGTTCTCACGAAGGATTGGATGTAGTAGAAAAAACAGTTGTTGCTTATGGTGGTGTTCAGGCTGGTTTGCTTGAAAAAGGATTAAGCTGGATCGCTTTGTTTATCGCCCTTGGCCCAATGCTTGGTTTCATGGGAACAGTAATCGGTATGATCGGTGCTTTCGACGCAATTGAAGTTGCTGGTGATATCAGCCCTACATTGGTTGCCGGTGGTATCAAAATCGCTTTGATCACAACTGTATTCGGACTTGTAGTTGCTATGATTCTTCAGGTGTTTTACAATTATTGCGTATCAAAAATTGATAGTATCGTTAACAGCATGGAAGATGCTTCCATTTCATTGATTGACCTCTTAGTAAAATACAATTCTAAAAAATAAATGACCCTATGAAATTCGCTAAAATAACAACAATAATGTTATGGGTATTTCTGGGCATTACTGTATTTCTGGTAATTTCGCTGTTATCTAATCTAAACGAAAATGTTTCGGATCCAAGCATGGATACATGGGTTAATGCGAACTTATACTGGGCATATATCTTGTTCTTCTTATCCATTGCAGCAGCGTTAGTTTTGGAATTTGCAAATACCATAACTGACAAAAAAGCAACAAAAAGCGCCTTAATTGCTTTGGTATTCATGGGTGCTGTTGTTGGAATTGCATACATGTTTTCAGACAGTACTATTCCAACTTTTTACGGCGTTGAGAAATTCATTGAATCAGGCGATCTTACAACCAATGTTTCGAAGTGGATTGGAACCGGTTTAATTGCAACCTATATTTTGAGTGGTTTAGCTATACTTGGAATTATATGGTCTTCAATTTCTAGTATTCTAAAATAGAAACTGGTTACGTTAACCTCAGAAAAAAAATAATATGAGAAAAACACCAGAAATTCCTTCTGCATCAATGGCTGATATTGCCTTCATGTTGCTTATCTTCTTCCTGGTTGCCACAACCATGGACGTTGACAGCGGTTTGGAGCGCGTACTTCCACAGATGCCACCTGAAAATCAGGAGCAGGATGATACCCCACCAATTAAAGAACGAAATGTATTCTCCGTTTTGTTGGATGCAAACAATCGTTTAATGGTTGAAGGGGAATTGATTCGTGTTGAAGATCTTCGCGAAAAAGCGAAAGAATTCATGACAAATCCACGCAACCTCGAAACTCTGCCTGAAACGAAACCAACTGAAATTCCGTTTATCGGCAACTTTGAGGTAACCAAAGGAGTTATTTCATTGCGAAACGACTTTGGAACTCAATATGGAATGTATATTTCTGTTCAAAATGAATTGGTGGCTGCGGTCAATGAGCTAAGAGACGAAATGGCTTCAAGCACTTTTGGTAAAACATACGCCAATTGTAACAGCGAACAAAGAGAAGCTATTCGTATGGCAATTCCATCAAGAATATCAGAAGCTGAACCTAAAATGGTAGGAGGGAAAAAATAGTTATGTCAAAATTTAGAAAAAGTAACGCTAAAGATACCCCAGCTGTTTCAACTGCTTCTTTACCTGATATTGTGTTCATGCTACTTTTCTTCTTCATGGTTACAACTACGATGAGAGAAGTAACACTAAAGGTAAGGACGACTTTGCCTTCAGCAACAGAATTGTCCAAGTTGGAGAAAAAATCGCTGGTTAGCTACATTTATGTTGGGCCACCACAGAAACAATATACCAAAATGTTCGGTACTGAACCTCGTATTCAGTTAAACGACGTTTTTGCAAAAGTTTCTGACATTCCTGATTTTATTCTTGCTGAACGTGCAGCCAGAGATGAAGCCGAAATCCCATTTATGGTAACTTCATTAAAAGTTGACGAGTTCACAAAAATGCAAATCGTTGGTGAGATCAAACANNTATTATACAGGGAAGTCAGAAATGGCTTCCCTTTTTTTTTGATATTTTCCGGGTACTATTTTTTAAAGGAGAAATTCGAATACGAACTTCATACCGGGCAAAAGAGTTAATCCCAGATTCCGGTAAAAATGTGTTTCTTTGTACCGAAAAATTGATCTGTACTATGAAATTTGAAGATTACCGCATTTCTCCGGAAATAAAAAAAAACCTGCTTGCTTCAGGCTTTCGCCGCCCCACCGACATTCAATACAAAGCCATCAGCCCTATTCTGAAAGGTGATGACATACTTGCAATTGCACAAACTGGCACCGGAAAAACAGCGGCATTTGCTATTCCTGTTATCGACATCATTCATCAATTAAAAAACAACAGTCGCAGCGAATATATTTATTGCCTGGTGATGGTTCCCACCCGCGAACTAGCTCTGCAGATTACGGAAGTCTTTCAAACAATTGGCCAGCATACCAGAGTTAAAACTGCCTGTATTTTCGGTGGTGTCGATCAGGATCCTCAGATTTCGACGCTAAAAAACGGCGTTGACATCCTGGTGGCTACTCCCGGACGAATGTTTGATCTGGTAAGCCAGGGGCATCTTCTGCTCGACAAAATTCAAATTTTAGTGCTCGACGAAGCCGACCACATGCTCGCACTTGGTTTTATAAAAGATATCAGGCAATTGATTCACTATCTTCCAAAGAACAGGCAAACCTTGTTTTTCTCTGCTACTATTAGTCCTGAAATTAAGGAATTAGCTTATTCGTTGGTAACAAACCCCATCAGAATAGAAATATCTCCAAAAAATCCGGTGGCAAAAAATGTTACCCATTCCGTAGCAATGATTGACATGGATGACAAGCGCTTTTTTCTGGAACGCCTGGTGAAGGAAAAACCTGATTCAAAGATTCTGGTATTTGTCAGAACCAAAGTCAGGGCTGAAAGAGTATTTAAGGCAATGGAAAGGGTTGACATTAAAAGCATCACTATTCATGGCGACAAAGAACAAAAAGACCGGATAGACGTATTGAACCGTTTCAGATCGGGTGAAGTTAAAGTTCTGATTGCAACTGATGTTAGTGCAAGAGGTATTGATATTCCGGATGTTGATTATGTGATTAATTACGACCTGCCCGAAGTCGCCGAGAATTACGTCCACCGTGTGGGACGAACTGGCCGTGGCGTCAGAAAAGGAATGGCAATATCGTTTTGCAGCCCTGAAGAAAAGCCAGTGCTGGATGAAATTGAAACTTTTCTTGATCAAAAAGTAAAAGTACTTATTATCGATAAGGAGGAATATACCGCAACCATTGATCTGTCCGAGGATAATCCGAGCGATTGGAAATCACTAATGCTTGAAGAAGTGACCAACAAGAAAACAACTAAGAAGAAGCGAAAGTAAAAACATATCATTATCTGCTATCAAAAACATCCTACAGCTTAAAACCGTGTAGGATGTTTTTTTTGTACTATTAATTGCAAACCTATTTGCATTAATGAAAAAACCTAAAAACATCAACTTTTCGAATTTTATATACTTTTTCCTGCCAATACCGATATTTTTTGGGCAACATTCTAAATTAATTGTAAATTTTTATTTAATAACCTATATTTTTATAGATGCATTTCAATTTTTATATATTTTTGTTTCATCAAAATTTCAAAAAAAGTAGAAAGACTTTAACAAAAATATAAACGATTAAATTTTAAAAATTATGGCAAAATTCAGATTTAGAGCTCTTGAAGAAGTTCTTACAAGAAAACCTGTAGATGTTAAACGTGAAGAAAACCTCGTTTCTGACTTTTATGGCAAGAACGTTTTCGATCGTCCAAAAATGAAGAAATACCTATCGAAAGAAGCCTACAAAGCAGTAATAGATGCTGTTGACAATGGAACTCCGATCGACCGCAAAATGGCAGATCAGGTAGCGCAAGGCATGAAAGCATGGGCGCTCGAAAACGGAGCGACTCACATTACTCACTGGTTTCATCCGCTAACTGATGGTACTGCCGAAAAACATGATGCGTTTGTTGTTCACGGCGAAAACGGTGGCGTTGTTGAATCATTGTCAGGATCAATGCTTTCACAGCAGGAACCAGATGCATCTTCGTTCCCAAGCGGAGGTATCCGTCAGACTTTCGAAGCCCGCGGTTATACAGCATGGGATCCTTCATCTCCAGCATTTATTGTTGACAACACATTAACAATCCCAACAATTTTTATTTCATATACCGGAGAAGCACTCGACTATAAAACACCTTTACTACGGGCAATTTCTGCTATCGACAAAGCTGCTACCGAAGTTTGCCAAATGTTCGATAAAAATGTTACCAAGGTAAATACCAATTTAGGTTGGGAACAGGAATATTTCCTTGTTGACGAAGCCTTGTTCATGGCCCGTCCCGACCTGATGTTAACAGGACGTACTTTGATGGGACACTCTGCATCTAAAGATCAGCAATTAGACGACCATTATTTCAGTTCGATCCCAACTCGTGTTTTCCGTTTCATGGAAGATCTGGAAAATGAAGCATACAAATTAGGTATTCCGGTAAAAACCCGCCACAACGAAGTTGCACCAAACCAGTTTGAGCTTGCTCCGATCTACGAAGAATTAAACCTGGCGAATGATCACAATCAGATGATCATGGATTTAATGAAAAAGATAGCGCGTCGTCATAATTTCGCCGTTCTTTTCCACGAAAAACCATTTGCAGGAATCAACGGATCAGGTAAACACAACAACTGGTCATTAACTACCGATACCGGCGTTAATCTTTATTCGCCCGGGAAAAATCCAAAATCGAACTTACAGTTCCTTACTTTCGTGATCAATACCATGAAAGCATTGCATGTAAACCAAGACATGTTGCGCGCCAGCATTCTGACTGCTCCAAACACTCATCGTCTTGGTGCAAACGAAGCTCCGCCTGCAATCATTTCTGCATTCCTTGGAACTGAAATCAGCAAGATGTTAGACCTGATGGAAGTTGCTGTAGTTGACCGTAAAATGACTCCGGATGAAAAAACCGCACTCAAATTAAATATTGGTCGTATTCCTGAAATCATTCTTGACAATACCGACCGTAACCGTACTTCTCCATTTGCATTTACCGGGAACCGTTTCGAATTCCGCGCAGTTGGATCTTCTGCAAACTGTGCTTCTGCAATGATTGCTTTAAATACTGCCGTTGCCGATCAGCTTGTGAAATTTAAAGCTGAAGTTGATAAATTGGTTGAAGGTGGAGTTAAAAAAGACGAAGCCATTTTCCAGATACTGAAAAAACTCATCATCGAATCAAAACCAATCCGTTTCGACGGAAACGGGTACAGCGAAGAATGGAAAATTGAAGCAGCCCGCCGCGGTTTGTCTAATATTACCAGCGTACCAACTTCACTGGAGTCGCTTCACGACAAACGCGTTGTTGAAATGTACAGTAAGTTGGGAGTGTTAAGCGAAAGAGAACTTGAAGGCCGCGTTGAAGTTGAATTGGAAAAATACACCAAGAAAATCCAGATCGAAGCACGCGTTTTAGGTGATCTGGCAATCAACCACATTGTGCCTACAGCAATTGAGTACCAATCGATGTTGCTTGAAAATGTTAAAAACCTGAAAATTGTATTCAACGACGAAGAATATAAATCACTTGCCGAAGGCCGTATCGAACTAATCCGGGAAATTGGAGGTCACGTTTCATCTATCAAAGCCAAAGTGAAAGAAATGATAGAGGCCCGCAAAACCGCAAATGTCATCGAAGGTGAAAAAGAAAAAGCGTATGCTTACGAAAAAAGCGTAAGACCTTATCTCGACGATATTCGTTATCACATCGACAAACTTGAGCTGATTGTTGACAACGAATTGTGGCCATTGCCAAAATACAGAGAACTGTTGTTTGTAAAATAAACTTCAGTGCTGAATAAATACAAAGGCTTCCGTATAATGCGGAGGCCTTTTTTCATTTCAGAAAATGAAACACCTGAAAAGAAAACCCACAATTTATCGACTCGTCAATACTTTAAATAAACCTTTTCCGTTTTTCAGAATGTATTTAAATTGGTTACTTTTACCCCAAAACGTCATAATTTAAAATGAAGAACCCGGTTTTCCCAAAAATATTCCTGATACTGGTCATCTTTCTGCTTGGCGCCTGCTCTGCCAGCCGGCATATAAACTCAGGTAAGGTGGCATTTGAGATTGGTGAACATTACAATGCAATTGAAAAATACAGAAAAGCTTACCGAAGCCCAAAACTGGGAGAAGAAAAATCAGAAATAGCTTTCAAAATTGCCGAATCATACTTCAGGCTAAGCGAATTTGCCAAGGCTGTTGTTTGGTATAAAAATGCTATCCGGCGAAATTATGCTGACCCTTTGTGTATGTTGCATTATGCCGATTGCCTAAAAGCCACACAAAAATACGAAGAAGCAATCACCTGGTATCAAACCTATTTAGGAGTTAAACCCGACGACCAGTGGGCCACAAACAGCATGGAGGCCTGCAAATTTGCACAGGAATGGCTCGATAAACCAGGAAGATATATTGTAAATGCAGTGCGCGAACTCAACTCTAAAGACAGCGATTACTCTCCTGTTTTCGTTGGAGGACGCGACAACGAAGTAATCCTGACTTCGAACAGGGAATTGGTAACCGGCAAAAAGAAAAGCAACATTACCGGAACACGCTATGCCGATTTGTTTACAAGCAAATTCGAAATTCAAAAACAGAAATGGGAAAAACCCACGCTGCTCGAAGAAAACCAGCTCATCAATACAACAAGCGACGAAGGTGCTGCAACGCTCTCGGCACGCGGCGATCAAATGATTTTTACCCGTGCGCGGTTCGATAAATCGAAAGATCTGGGAACCGAATTGTATGCCGCCAATCAATCGAGAGGCGACTGGTCGGAGCCTACGCTTATCGAATTGGTTGGCGATAGCATTATTGCAGCTCATCCTTCGTTAAGCGCTGATGGAACGTTACTCTATTTTGTATCCGACCGCATTGGTGGTTTTGGCGGAAAAGATATTTGGGTGGCAAAAGACAAAGGCGGCGGCAATTTCGACAAACCCGAAAACCTTGGCCCTGAAATTAATACTCCCGGCGACGAAATGTTCCCTTTTATCCGCGAAAACGGCGAATTGTACTTTTCATCGAACTATCACTCCGGAATTGGCGGTCTCGACATTTTCAAAGCCGTTGAAGATGAAAAAGGGAAGTGGAGCATTCAGAATATGAAAACCCCTATAAACTCACCCGGCGACGATTTTGGAATGACCTTTATCTCCGGAGAAGTAGAGAAAGGATTATTCACCTCGAACCGCAAAGGCTCACGCAGCGACGATATCTATTCGTTTTACCTGCCCCCGAAAATTTTCAATGCTTCCGGCGAAGTTTTCAACAAAGAAACCAATCAGAAAATCGATGGTGCATTGATCCGTATTATTGGAACCGACGGAACAAACCTGAAAATGAGAGCCGACGGCGGACGTTTTCAATATAAATTAAAACCTGAAACCGAATATGTTTTTGCCGCCTTCAGAGATGGATTCCTGAACGACAAAGTAAGAACCTCTACCGTTGGATTGGAAGACAGCAAGGAATTCAGATTTCAGTTCAAACTATCGCCAACCGACGAACCGATTAAAGTTAACAACATAAATTACGCCACCGGAAGCTACGAAATTACCGAAGAGTCGAAACTGGCACTCGATTCTCTGGTTCAGTTACTGGTGCTCAATCCGACCATTAAAATAGAGTTGATGGCTCACACCGACCACATTGGCAGCGACCAGTTCAACTCTGACCTTTCGCAAAAGCGTGCACAATCGGTGGTCGATTACCTGATTTCGAAACGAATTGCCGCCGGACGTCTGGTAGCCAAAGGATACGGCGAAACATGGCCAAAGAAAATTACCCGCGAACTGGCTAAACAATACGAATTTCTGAAACGTAACGACGAGCTGACCGAAGAATTCATCCTGAAACTGACGCCCGAGCAACAGGAAATTGCCAAAGGACTGAACCGTCGGACAGAATTCAGGGTATTGAGTAACGATTTTCACGAATAAATTCGTCGAATTTTAACTTTCAACCCCAAAGCTATCCTACCCTAAAATTAGAAATAAACAGGCCAGCGCTAAAGTCAGATGACAGAGAAAAGAAAAAAACAGGCACGGATCATCCGGATTTTCAGGAAAACACACCGGACAACCGGAGCGCTATTGTTCATCATTTTCTTGTTTATCTCGGTAACCGGCATTCTTTTGGCCTGGAAGAAACACAGCAACGGGCTTATTCTACCCAAATCGTATCAGGGAACTTCAAGCGAATTAAGCACCTGGCTACCGATGGACAGTTTGCACAAAAATGCCTGCCAAATTCTGCGCGACTCTGTTTCGTCTGACTTATCCCCGGAACTCGAACGTATCGACATCAGAAAGGATAAGGGTATGGTGAAGTTTGTTTTTGTAGATCAATTCTGGGAAATTCAGATTGATGGGGCAACCGGAAAACTTTTGCATATTGAACAACGGCATTCCGATTTTATTGAAAAAATTCACGACGGCTCAATACTCGATTATTACCTGAAAACCTCCAACGGACAAATTAAACTGGTGTATTCTTCCATATCCGGATTGGCCTTGCTGGCTTTTACCATTACCGGATTTTGGTTGTGGTACGGCCCCAAAAGAATGAAAAGAAAGTCGGCAAAACTTAACTGATAAAAAACCAGAAATATGGTTTCAAAAGAGACTTTTGATAAACTTCGGATAGAGTTATCGATAAAATCAAAAAACGGACTTGATTTTACAATGTCGGCCAGTATTGTCTGGCTTTTAATTGCTGCCATCTGGACATTGGAAATTAAACCTTACGACCAATCGGTTCTGACTTTTGTTATTGGTGGTTTTGTGTTGCCGCTTGCCTTTTTCTTCTCAAAGCTCTTTAAAACAAACTGGACCAATAAGGAAAATCCATTGCAGCCTCTGGGTCTCTGGCTGAATTTCGCGCAACTGTTTTACTTTCCTTTTTTAGTTTTTACACTCATAAATACACCTGAATATTTTGTAATGGTTTATGCAATCATTACCGGTGCGCATTTTTTCCCCTACGCATGGTTTTACAAAACCCCTTGGTACGCAATTTTTGCCGGAATCATTTCTATTTCTGCAATGGCATTTGGATTGATACTGCCACCGGAGGAAATGTATTTTATTCCTGCATTCATGAGCGCTTCACTTGTGATATTAACGGTTCTGCTCCACTTCGACAGCAAATCAAAAACACTAGCCTGATTTTCAGAATAAAACCTTCCCTGTTTTAATGAAAGTTTGGAAAAGACGGCCTTGCTCATAATCCGATCTGTCAAAGAATTCACCTGAATAAGATATCTACGATTTGCATAAATACGCGAAGACCAACTAATTTTATTTCCTATTTTCGCATTTGTTGTAAGTTTCCCGCAAAACAAATAACAGCATCCTGTCGAACGGCAGAAGGTATCCCGTATCTTAAGAATATATTCAGGAAGAAGTACAATAAAAAAGATCAAAAAATGAAGAAAGTTAAATCTATTATGAAAAGGCCGCAATTATTCTTATTGGCTGCGGTTATGTTTCTGTTTTCTGTAAAAGACTCTGGAGGACAAACCAATCAGTCGGGAAACACCCCTTCGTTTAACGGATTTATCCATCGTGGTGCCGGCAATCCGTATTTACCTCTATGGGAGCATTTGCCCGATGGAGAGCCCCGTGTTTTTGAAGATCCAGACAATGCCGGAAAATATCGTGCTTATATTATCGGATCGCACGATCTCCGATTTAACAGTTATTGCGGACCCGACATCAGGATGTGGTCAGCTCCGGTTGAAAATTTGTCGGAATGGCGCGATGAAGGCCCAATCTTTACATACCCGATTGACGGGCAATGGGATGTTATGTATGCTCCCGACCTTGTTGAAGTAAAAAGAAAAGATGGTAAAAAAGAATATTATCTGTACCCACACAGTCGTGGCCGGAACAGAGAAGCGATGGTAGCCAAAGGAAACCGTCCCGACGGTCCCTTCACCCCACTTAATTTGACCGAGGACGGAACAAGAACGGTACCCGGAAGTATCCTGGGTTTCGATCCATCGGTATATGTTGAGAATATTACTGATCCCAAAGACCCGGACTATGAGATCGGTTTCAGAGCTTATGGATTCTGGGGATTCCAAAGATCTTCGGCAGGACAGTTAGATCAGAAAACCATGTATTCGCTAAGGCCGGGAACCGAGGCTATTGGGTACTTAATTCCTGCCAGCTCTAGGTACGGTGTTGTCAGAGACCCTCAAGGCACCATGTATCCCAACGTGTATCCCGGTCAGGATTTGGGCACATTCAATTTCTTCGAAGCTTCATCAATACGAAAGGTTGGCAACAAATACATTACTGTTTTCAGTGGTTATTCAGGACCGGAATACGGTGTAGGAAGTTCAAACTCTACCTTGCGTTACGCCGTTGCAGACTCACCACTGGGCCCATGGAAAAGTGGTGGCGTTTTGGTCGATTCGCGTGGTCCGGTTTTGAATGAGGATGGTTCAAAAATACAAACAACGAACGGAGGTCATAATACTCATGGTAGTATCGAGGAAATTAACGGACAATGGTACGTTTTTTATCACAGGCCGCCACGTGGATTCGGCTTTGCACGTCAAGCCGTTGTAGCGCCAGTTACCATTAAATGGGACGAAAAACCAGTTGCAGAAGGTGGAAGCGCCGTTATCAGAGGGTATGATCCTTATGCAAAAGATCAGATCTGGACGGTGAAAGACAGCCAGGGAAACGAATACAAAGGAGCCGAGGTTACCTCTGAAGGGTTTCATGTTTATGGTCTCGATCCTTATCAATACTATTCGGCAGGATATGCATGCTACCTTTCAGATATCGGTCTCCAGCAGGATTCGTGGGATATTTGGGACAACCACATGCCCATTACAAATATGAAAAATGGCAATATTGTTGGTTTCAAATATTTTGGTTTTGGCGGACTCACCAAAGATACCAAAGGACTGAAAGCTTTTGAAGGAACTAAAAAAGGCAACAAAACAGCGTTTAATCTTTTCATTACCCCAAAAACTGCCAAAAGCTTTAAGGTGAATGTTTGGTTAGATGGACCTTGGGACAATGCTGTGTGGAAAGGTAAAAAACTCGGCGTAATAGAAGTACCTTCAAATTCAGCACAGGAAACAACTAAATACACGTTAGACGTAGCAGCATTTGTCGATAAATTAGACAAAAAACACGCTATCTTTCTGGTAGCCGAAGGCGATGGAACAGAGAGTCTTTTCGATTTTATCGGACTGGGCTTCAGTTCCAATAAAAAGAAAATTGAGCGTCATATTCCACCAACAGTAAGTATCAAGGTCAACGGAGAGTCGATTACTTTGCCAACGACTCCGGTTCGATCAACCAATGCGAACGGAATTTTAGGTTACGATCTTTATGAAGCGAAGTATAATGTTCCGGCAAGCGCTAATGGAATACCAACCATAGTTGCTTCTGCTAACGATCCTGCCGTAAAAGTTTCAATCACACAGGCCGAATCGAAAACTGGTACAGCCGTTGTGAAATTCGATTATAAAGGCATTGTAAAAACCTATAAAGTAGTGCTTGCTGCTGAATAACCCCAGCCACGAATTCTACTACAAATTTTAAGTGCAGGGTGCAAGTCTATTTTGGGGCTTGCATCTTGCACTTTTTTTTCTGAATGCTTTTTCTGCAAATTAAACCAATCAGACGGATCATTGCATCCAAGCTACGAATCTTGGTATTTCATTACGTGTATCTGGTAAAATTCATCGGCAATTCTGTTTATAATTTCTCTTCTTTCCCTTTCTGCAAATGTTGAATTTTCATATCTCAGCATTAACAGGTCGCGCAAGGCTGCCCTGTACTCTTGAAACTTGTATAAGCCTTGACAGTCAGTTCCATTTATTTCCCCAAAAATATTAACTTTGCCGCACTTTAACCGATAAGGTAATTCAGATTGTATGTCAGCAGATAACNNAAAGAAGACGTGCACAATGCCATTAAAAACATCGACAAAGGCTTGTATCCAAAGGCTTTTTGCAAGATCATTCCCGACATTTTGGGGGGCGATCCTGCCTGGTGCAACATTATGCACGCCGACGGCGCTGGCACCAAATCGTCGCTGGCTTATCTGTACTGGAAAGAAACAGGTGATATTTCAGTCTGGAAAGGCATTGCACAGGATGCCATCATCATGAATCTCGACGATTTGCTTTGCGTGGGCGCAACTGATAACATTTTGTTATCGTCAACCATTGGGCGCAACAAAAACCGCATTCCGGGCGAAGTAATAGCAGCCATCATCAACGGAACCGAAGAACTTTGTGCCGAATTGCGCGATATGGGCGTCAACATTTTCCCAACCGGTGGCGAAACTGCCGATGTGGGCGATGTAGTGCGCACCATCATTGTCGATTCGACCGTCACCTGCCGCATGAAACGCGAAGAGGTGATTTCGGCGGATAACATTCAGGCAGGCGATGTGATTGTTGGTCTGGCCTCATTCGGACAGGCTACTTACGAGAAAGAATACAACGGTGGCATGGGCAGCAACGGTCTGACTTCCGCCCGCCACGACGTATTTGCCAATTATCTGGCTCAAAAATATCCTGAAAGCTTCGATCCGGAAGTGCCGGCAGAACTCATCTATTCAGGAACCAAAAACCTAACCGAGGCGATTGCCGGAGTTGGACTGGATGCTGGGAAACTGGTGCTCTCTCCTACCCGCACCTATGCGCCGGTAGTAAAAGATTTATTGGAAGCACTCCGGAAAAATATTCACGGAATGATTCACTGTTCAGGAGGTGCGCAAACCAAAGTACTGCATTTTGTTGATAACGTGCATGTGATCAAGGATAACCTTTTCGATGTTCCACCGCTGTTCAAAATGATTCAGGAAGAATCGGGAACCAGCTGGTCAGAAATGTACAAGGTGTTCAACATGGGTCACCGTTTCGAAGTTTACCTTGCTCCCGAATTTGCTGCTGAAGTAATCGCCATTTCTGAAAAATACAACATCGAAGCCCGCATCGTTGGGCACGTTGAGGCCGCTGAAGGCAAGAAACTTACTATCAAGTCGCAGTTTGGCGAATTCGAATATTAGCTACGCTCCATCTTTTCAGGCAAACTTCGCCTGCGTGCTTCATTCATCATTCATAAATAATAAATCATCATTATAATGGCAGACTATTCATTACTCGAAAAATACGAATCGATCCGATATCGGTTCGAAGAAGTTGGCTCACAAATTACCGACCCGTCGGTGATGAGCGACATGAAACGCTACGTTAAACTTAATCAGGAATATAAACGCCTTGAATCGCTGACCAATGCATTCAGGGAATACAAAGCACTGATCGATAACATCGAATCGGGCAAACAAATGCTCGACGAAGAAACCGACGAAGATATCCGCGAAATGGCGCGCGAAGAAGTTGAAGCTTCGGAAGCCTTAATTCCTGAAAAAGAACAAAATATCAAATTGCTGTTGATTCCGGCCGATCCGGAAGATGGTAAAAATGCCATTCTCGAAATTCGCGCCGGTACCGGCGGCGATGAGGCCAGCATTTTTGCAGGCGATTTGTTCCGCATGTACACCAAATTCTGCGAACGCCGCGGCTGGCGTATGGAAGTAACCAACACCAGCGAAGGAACTTCCGGAGGTTTTAAGGAAATTGTGGCTACCATCACTGGCGAAGGCGTTTACGGAATCATGAAATACGAATCAGGCGTTCACCGCGTGCAGCGCGTGCCACAAACCGAAACTCAGGGTCGTGTTCATACATCTGCGGCTACAGTAGCTGTTTTGCCTGAAGCAGAGGAATTCGACATCGACCTGCGCGACAGCGACATCCGGAAAGACACCTACTGTTCTTCAGGACCTGGCGGACAGTCAGTAAACACAACATATTCGGCCATTCGTTTGACTCACATTCCAACCGGAATTGTGGTAACTTGTCAGGATCAGAAATCTCAGATCAAGAACCTTGCGAAAGCGATGATCGAGTTGCGTACCCGTATTTACAATCAGGAACATCAAAAATATTTGGATGCGATTGCCTCGAAGCGGAAGACAATGGTTTCAACCGGTGACCGTTCGGCCAAAATCCGCACTTACAACTGGCCGCAGGGGCGTATTACCGACCACCGCATCAACCTGACCATTTACAACCTTCAGGCTGTTGTTGGCGGCGATCTGGATGAAATCATCGACAAACTACAGGTGGAAGAAAATGCAGAACGACTAAAAGAAGCTGAAATTTAATAAAGTAGCCCCATCCCGACCTTCCCCTAAGGGGAAGGAGAAAGAGCAAGGCAACATAGTAAAATATTCATTAATAATAACCGACAAATCTTCCCCCTTTGGGGGAATTAAAGGGGGCTTTTATGAACCGTGAACAACTTTTCGAACAGATTAAACTGAAACGCAGCTTTTTATGCGTTGGACTAGATACCGATATCCTGAAGATCCCACGTTTCCTGAACGAAACGAGCGACCCGATTTTTGCTTTCAACAAAGAAATTATTGATGCCACACAGGATTTGTGTGTTGCTTATAAACCCAACCTGGCTTTTTACGAAAGTTTGGGCGTTGCCGGATGGATTAGCCTTGAAAAGACGGTGAAATATATCCGCGAGAAATATCCGGAGCAATTCATTATTGCCGATGCCAAACGCGGCGATATCGGAAATACCTCGAACCTCTATGCACGTGCATTCTTCGATCACATGGATTTTGATGCGGTAACAGTTGCTCCATACATGGGCGAAGATTCCATCAAACCATTTATGACTTACCTCGACCGTTGGGTGATTGTTCTTGCTTTGACATCGAACAAAGGAGCAGCCGATTTTCAATACCTGAAAAATACCGAAACCGGCGAGCAGCTTTTCGAAACCGTGCTGAAAACCTCTCAAACTTGGGGAACAACCGACAATATGATGTATGTGGTTGGCGCCACCAAAGCTGAAAAACTGGAAGAAATACGCGAACTGGTTCCCGATCATTTTCTATTGGTTCCGGGAGTTGGCGCGCAGGGCGGCAGCCTGGAAGAAGTAGCGAAATACGGAATGAACGATATGTGCGGATTGCTGGTCAACTCGTCGCGCCAGATTATTTATGCCTCGGATGGCGAAGACTTTGCCGAAAAAGCTCGCAACGAAGCCATCAATGTTCAGCTTGAAATGGAAGAACTGTTGCTGGAAGCCGAATTGCTGTAAAAAAAATCAGACCTGACAGGTTTTGAAAAAAGTGAGGGTTTCACTTCGAGTGAAGCCCTCACTACAAGCTCCGGAAAGCCTTCTGAAAAGAAGATTTTCCGGAGTTTTGTTTTATAATGGTTCTATTTCTATTGTGTTATTATCACTTAGATTCCATCGAAAAAGATTGAAATAATATAAATGATAAATTTTCAGAAAAATAATTGATATTTTATTGATAATACGTAAGTTCACATAAACAAAAAAAACCTATCTAGCTTAATAATTAACCTATGAAAACAAAAAGTTGGACTCCCATTTTTCTGATCGCAATGATCTTGTATATTTCTAGTAATGAAACGAAAGCACAGGAAAAAGAAGTTAATACCTATAGAGGATGGGAACTTTCAATTGGTGCAGGATCGGCCTACGTAATCTATCCTGAAACAATTACAAGATATTCTGATTATAGCATTGGAACCAGTTTTTTGAGCGAGATTAAATATGCCTACAATAAGTTTCTTTCTACTGGAGTAGGTTTCATGATTATAAATTCGACTGACGGACTGACAAACAAGACATTTAAATTATCCGAATCATTTCAGGGCGGATTAAAACAATCTGCATGGTCGTTGGGATTAAATGGTTATTTCTCTCCGTTGAATACAAGAAAAAATGAATTGTTTGTATCACTGGGAGGTGGTTTTAGTATGTCTGATTTCCTTTATGTTGGAAGACCAAATCTTGATGCGCAATCATACTCAATGGTGAAGAATCAACGGGATCAAGGATTCTGCTACCAATATTCTGCCGGATATAAATTCAGAATAAACAATCATTTTTCGCTTGGAGCTCGTTACATGGTAACCCACCACAATGAAAATACAGACCATCTACTCTTTTCGCTGGGATACAAATTTTAAGTACAGCACCAAGCGGGGCAGTTCGAATCAACCAGTGATTAAAACAGAAATACGAACTCCGGAAAGCCTTCTGAACAGAAGATTTTCCGGAGTTTTGTTTTGGCGCAAAAAAAAAGGATTTAACCTTCATGAGCCAATGCAAAATCTAAGTGAGGGTTTCACTTGAAGTGAAGCCCTCACTTAGCCCTCACTTTACAACCCAAAGAAAAATGTCAGCAGCAAATATTTTACCAATAAGCCTGCACAACTATATAGAAGAGCATCTTTCACCCGGTATTTCAACATCCCGGCGGCAAGCGCTATTACAGGCGACGACAATGGGAAAAGATTGAAAACCAACAATGTAAGCTTACCGTATTTGCGAATTTCGGCTTCCGCCCTTTCAAACCGGCGACGCCCAATCATGCGGTCGATTATTTTGGAACTAAAAAAGTACCCGATCAGGTAATCGATTGATTGCGAAAGAATTGCTGTTCCAAGAGCCACCGAGTTCAGAATCCAGGGATCGTACCCTGTCCGGAGATAAAAGAGAAAAGCAAGTTCAACCGGCATAAAAAGAAAGAACAAATAGCCCGAAAAGTTAACGATGGCAAACGAAAGGACACTTTTTTCTCCTGTGTAATAAATGTCTCTGCCAATGGTGAGAGAAGCAATCACTACCGCAAGTGTGACAAAAAAAACGACAACAATTAAACGCTTGTAATCAATTCGGGTATGTCTCATAATTTGCCTTTAAAAGGAGTACTGCTTTATTCCAAATTTAGGCAATCCTTTTAAATATTTAACCCGAAGAATGGATAAGTTAATGCTTATTTCCCAGTCAATTCAAAAGCAGTTTTTACAACTATATTCAGCTTTTTTACCGATTCTTCAGCCTGACTATCATTTTTGGAGACCAAAAGCAGGTTTACCGATTGTGTTACCAGCGAAGATACCCGCATATTTGTTTTGCTGTCGATTACAAGAGTACCCGACTGAGTTCCGTTTTGGGTTACATTGGCCATCTTACCAGCCGGCATATCAGGTAAATCGTATGATATTTGAAACGAAGCATCCTGGTTTATTTTAATACTTTTGGTGGCAACTTCTTTTAGAGAATATTGAACATCACATTTCAAATCATTTATATCAGGCAAAACAATTGAGGATTTCCATTTTTCGCCAGCTTCAACTGCTCTTTTCGGAATATAGTTGTACAATTCCAAGATAAAACGTTCACTCCCAAAATTACGAAGCAAATTCCCCAATCGCGGATCTTTTTCAATTTGTTTTTTAATTGGTTCAAATCCAACAAGTTTACCAACCACACCTTCTGGAGTTACTTCATATTTCAATTTAACATCGGTTAAGAAGTTTAAGGTTTTATACAAGGGATTGGAAACGTCAACCGTGTCTGAATCGTATCTTAAAACTTTGGAATTGAGCTTCATTGCTATACTGAAACGCTTAAACAACACTTCAACCTGATAGTTTCCATTTGGAAGTTGGGCCAATACCTGATGATCGAGTTTCAATATAATTTTGTGTTCTACTTCTACCGGCTTTCCATCTTCTACTGCCTGATTTTCCTGAGTTATCGTATAAACGTGCCGGGCTCCTTTATTCAGTAGAAGCTTTAAATCCGCTTTTTGGGCTGATGAAATTTCAGGAATAAGCACCATGAGACAAAATGAGATGAATACAGATAAAAAAGTATTGTTCATAATCGGATGTGTTTAAATTTTGGTAACGGGGCACTAAATTAATGATATAAGCTTACCAGCAAACACCTTTCAAATAAAGAATTTTGAAACAAACCGGTATTGGCAAAAACAGATGGAGACTTTGCCTTTATAGCTTATTATTCTACATTTGTGCAGCAAAAACAATTCATAACAAACAAATTAGCCGATGAAATTTATTGGATTAGCATTGGGTTGCGTCCTCCTTTTGGTGGGGTGTCAGTCGAAAAAAAGTGAATACCTGAAAATTTCAGGATTTGCGCAAGGCACAACCTACAGCATTACCTACGAGAACTCAGTGAACGAAGATTATTCCGAAGCCATTGATTCTATTCTGAAAGCCTTCGACCGGTCACTTTCAATTTACGACTCAACTTCCATTATTTCAAGGGTAAACAACAACGACTCATTGGTTGAAGCCGACGAGTGGTTCGTGGAGGTTTTCAATAAATCGGCAGAAGTAGCCGCCATTTCCGGTGGAGCTTTCGACATAACTGTTGGCCCTGTGGTGAAAGCCTGGGGATTTGCCAACGGTCCGGTTGCCAAACACGACACTGCCCACATCGACAGTTTGTTACAATATGTCGGCATGGATAAATTGAAACTTGAAGGACGAAAAGTTGTAAAGCAATTTCCCGGAGTGAAAGTTGATGTAAACGCCATTGCACAAGGCTTTTCGGTTGATGTTGTCTGCAACTTTTTCGAAAGTAAAGGCATTGAAAATTACCTTGTCGAAATTGGCGGCGAAGTTCGCGGAAAAGGAACCAATGCAAAAAATAACTTCTGGCGCATTGGTATCGACAAACCTTCGGATGGAAACATGACACCCGGAAACGACCTTCAGGCAATTATTGAATTAAAGAACAAATCGCTTGCTACTTCAGGAAATTACCGCAAATTTTTTGTTGAAGATGGCGTGAAATATGGACACACGATCAATCCTAAAACCGGATTTCCGGCCCGAAATACCTTGCTAAGCGCCACTGTTGTTTGCGACGATTGCATGACGGCCGATGCTTTTGCCACCTCTTTTATGGTTCTGGGTATTGAAAAAAGCAAAGAACTTCTGCCCAAACTTCCTGGAGTTGAAGTCTATTTTGTTTACAGCAACAAACAGGGCGAATACGAAATCTTCTTTTCGGAGGGTATGCAAAAAATGATTTTTGAAGAGAAATAACCGCAATGAGTCTGAAAATATGAATGTTGAGCGACAATTCATTTTTTACTTCTAAATAACTATTTTTGCTCCTTCAAAAAAAACAAAAATCAATCATCTTCAAACCGAAACTGATTTTATAAGCTTCTTCAAATGTTTGTACATATATCCCGATTTATACTTCGAAACAGGACTTTACTGATTGTTATTCTTACCCTGAGTACTATATTCATGGCATATACAGGGCGAAATGTCAGATTATCCTACGAAAACACCTCGCTTTTACCCGAACGAGACAGCACCCGAATAGTATATCAGGAATTCAAGAACCTTTTTGGAGAAGACGGAAATGTAATTGTTATAGGCGCTAAAAATCCGGAAATTTTCAATCACGATCAGTTTAATGCCTGGGCCGATCTGGGCGATAAAATACATGAAATAGAAGGTGTACGCGAAGTGGTGAGCATTGCCCGGGCGATTAATCTGGTCAAAAACGATTCGACTCACCAATTTGATGTGTTGCCGCTTGTAAGTAAAAAAGCCGGTTCGCAGGCCGAAGTTGACAGCCTGAAAAACCTGATTCTAAGCCTGAAGATTTACGAAGGGATGCTTTACAATCCTGAAACCGGCGCTACGCTCATGACCATTACGCTCGACAAGAAAAAGCTGAACGACGAGAGCCGTATTGTTTTGGTTGACAAGCTTATTGAAGAAGTGGAAGCCTACCGGACTCAAAACAATGTCGAGATTCATTACTCCGGAATGCCATATATCCGCACGCTGACCATGCAAAAAATAAAGCGCGAACTTTTCATGTTCATTCTTATGAGTATAGCGGTGGCGGCTTTCATCATGTTCCTGTTTTTCCGCTCGCTCAAAGTGGTTATCAGTTCGCTGCTCGTGGTTGGTATCAGTATTATGTGGGTAATGGGAACCATCGTACTTTTCAATTTCAAAATCACCATTCTCACCGGGGTCATTCCATCGCTCATTGTTATTATAGTCATCGAAAACTGCATATATATCCTGAATAAGTACCACTGGGAATTCAGGCTGCACGGCAACAAAATGCGTGCTTTGGTGCAGGTGATACAACGAATCGGCTTCGCGTCGCTCATGACCAATGCCGCCACAGCGCTCGGTTTTGCAGCTTTCATTATGGTTCCGAACCAAATGTTGCGCGAATTTGGGATCATCACTTCCATCAATATCATGGTTTTGTACATCCTCACCATCATTCTGCTCCCAATCATCTTCAGCTTTCAGCGGCCGCCACTCCCCAAACATGTAAAACACCTCGACAACAACTTTTTTGGCGCAGTGCTCGATAAAATCATTTACCTGATAAGTCACCGCCGTAACCTGATTTACAGCATTGCCGGCACCTTGGTGGTGGTTGGTATCGTTGGTATCAGCATGATGAAAACTTCAGGAAAAATTGTGGACGATTTTAGGGACGATGACCCGGTTTACCTCGATCTGAAATTTTTCGAGAATAACTTTGGCGGGGTAATGCCCTTCGAAATTTCGGTGGATACCAAAAAGAAAAATGGCGTAATGACCTATTCCACCATTCAAAAGATTGATCAGATGCAGAATATGATCAACGAACATCCTGAATTCTCGAAACCTCTTTCGCTGGTCGAGGTATTTAAGTTCGCACGGCAATCGTACTACGGAGGAGCTTCCGACATGTATTCGCTGCCCAGTTCGATGGAACGAAACTTCATTCTTAGCTATCTTCCGCAAAATGTAGAAAGCGCCGGAACCAGCCTGCTTCAATCGTTTCTCGACAGCACCAAACAAATTACGCGCATCAGTTTCCAGATGGCCGATGTTGGCACCAAACACATGGATTCGCTGATGGCCGATATCAGGCCACGGGTTGACAGTATTTTCGATCCGGCCAAATTCGATGTTAAACTTACCGGCAACAGCGTGGTTTATGCAAAAGGAACCAATTTCCTGATCAAAAATTTATTTGAAAGCGTGGGCATTGCCATTCTGCTGATTTCGCTACTTATGGCATTCCTGTTTTCGTCGTTTCGCATGATCCTGGTGTCGATGATTCCCAATATCATACCGCTGCTCATAACGGCTGCCATCATGGGTTTTGCCGGTATCCCTATCAAACCATCCACCATTATCGTATTCAGTATCGCGCTCGGTATTTCGGTCGATAATGCCATTCAGTATCTTTCGCGCTACCGCCACGAACTAAAAATTACCAACGGAGATATTAAGAAATCGGCGTTGCTGGCCCTGCACGAAGCCGGGTTCAGCATGATTTACACCAGTATTATCCTGGTTCTGGGCTTCAGCGTTTTCATTGTTTCCGAATTCGGAGGAACTCAAGCGCTTGGAATCCTGATTTCGACCACACTGCTCATTGCCATGTTCTTCAACGTGATGGTACTTCCGTCGCTCTTGCTTACGCTCGACAAACGACTGGTAAGCAAAGCATTTACCGAACCAATCATCGAAATTTATGATGAAGATGATTTGGACGACACCACCGACTACGAAGCGGAATTTCCGGATGAGGACGAAAAAAAGGAGGAAGAAAAATAGTTTCCAGTCGCAGTTCCAAGTTTTTGGAGTACAATTGTTACGATAGAAACAAAGCAATTGCACAATCGCAGGCTCGTTTCATTTTGAATTGTTCTTTTAACCAAACCATATACTGTCATGAAGAAATTATTCATCCTGTCAATCGTTTTTTTCCTGATTTCAGGAATGACATCGTTTGCTCAGACCCAATCGTTTGAACTGAAACAAACGCGCGAAAACGGGATATACAAAAAGGGTGAAAAAATCAGGGTAATGGCATATATCCACGACCTGACAAACGATTCGCTCACAGTTGTAGTGCGTAAAAACAACGATCAGGTTATTTCAAAAACCGCCTTTTTACCTGAAACAGACTCTGTGCTGATTTACGAATCTTCCTTTCCGTCAAGCTGCTCGGTAATGCTTGAAGCCCGCCATAAAGGAACGAAACAGAGCATCGGGATGATGGTTGCTCCCCAAAAACTTAAACCGGGAACCGAACGTCCCAAAGACTTTGATGCATACTGGGTTCAGGAAAAACAAAGCCTGAACGCACTCCGGATGGAAGTGAAAAACAAAGACATGGAAGTTGGTGAGCCCGGTTATAAATGTCAGGATATTGAAATTAACTGCACCGGACCAAAACCGGCACGTGGTTATTTTGCCAAACCAGCCAATGCCAAAGTACGGTCGCTGCCAATTGTTTTGATTGTACATGCTGCCGGAGTGAAAGGTTCGTGGTGCCGCTCTGAAGTAAAAGATGCCCTTCGATATGCAAAAATGGGCAATGGTGCGCTTTGCTTCGACCTGAATGCCCACGGAATGCTGAACGGACAGCCTGAAGAATATTACAGCGATCTTGAAGCCGGTGAGCTGAAAGATTACTACATAAGCGGACTCGAAAGCCGCGAAGATTTCTATTTCAGGGGAATGTACCTGCGTTTGATGCGAACCATCGAATTTATGACCCGCCAGCCCGAATGGGATAAAAAGCGCATCATCGTAATTGGCGAGAGCCAGGGCGGCGGACAGGCCCTGGCGGCTGCAGGGCTCGATAGCCGTGTGACTGCTGCCGTAGCGATTGTACCTGCTTTATGCGACTTTGGCGGAACGCTTGCCGACCGCAAAGGTGGATGGCCTCAGCCTTTCGAACGCAAAGGCGACAAGGAAAAAATGATGAACACTCTCCCCTATTTCGATACCGCTCATTTGCTGAAAAACTCGAAAGCGACTATTGTGGCCGAGATAGGACTGGTCGATCAGACTTGCCCGTCAAGCTCCATTTACGCGGCAATTAATCAGGCAAAAGGAAAGAAAATAATTACCCCGGTTCCCTACCGCGAACATAGCTGGCCAACCGCTGTGCAGCGAAAACACTGGGATCCTGCGGTTTTTAACCCCAGAAACGAGTTTGTCGAAAATTACCTGAAATAAGAAAATGGAACTGATTGTACTTGGATTTCTAATTGTACTGAACGGTTTCTTCGCCTTATCGGAAGCTGCTCTCATTTCGAGCAAACGGGCCAGGCTCGAACAATTCAAAATTAAAGGCAAAACCGGGGCGAAAGTTGCGCTTAAACTACTCGAAAATTCCGAGAATTTTCTATCAGCCATTCAGGTAGGTATTACTTTAATCGGCATTGTTACTGGTGTTTATGGTGGTGTAAACATTGCCGACGACATCACCCCTTTCTTCGCACAGTACGAATCAATTAGTCAGTACGCCTATCAAATATCACTTACGATCACCGTTCTGGTCATCACTTACATTTCCATCGTTGTTGGCGAACTGGTTCCCAAAACCATCGCGTTAAGCAATCCTGAAAAGATTTCAGTGCGTGTTGCTCCGGTAATTTATTATTTCAGCAAATCGTTTTATCCGTTTGTAAGGTTGCTGGCTAACTCTACAAACCTGATAAACAAGTTGCTCGGCATCCGGAAATCGGAAGGACAAATGACTGAAGAGGAATTGCGCCATATCCTGAAATTTGCTTCGCATGAGGGAATAATCGAGAAAGAACAAAACCGGATGCACGAAAAGGTATTCTATTTTTCGGATAAAAAAGCAAGGCATATTATGACCCACAGAATGGATGTGGAATGGATCGATATTGAACAGACTGAAGAAGAATTTCATGCCCAGATACTGCAACTTAAACACAGCAAAACAATTGTTGGACGTAAGAACATCGACGATTTTTTAGGCGTGCTAAAAGTGAAGGAATATCTCCTGAACCATTATTCGGCAGCACCAAAAAAAACAATCTCGCTATTGCACGATCCCATTGTTGTTCCCGAAAATGCCGATGCGCAGAAAGTACTCGACTTATTCAGGCAAAAGCAAAATTACATTGCCATTGTGGTTGACGAATACGGTGGTTTTGAAGGAATAATTACGCTGCACGACATTATGGAAAGCATTATTGGCGAGTTTCCAGAAGAAAATGAAGTTGCCGAACCCGACTTTTTTGTTCGCGATGACAAAACTATTCTGGTCAGCGGCGATGCCCCCATCGAAACGCTGGTCGATCTGATTGAAGATTTTTACATCGACTTCGACGAGATTGATTATTCGACAGTTGCCGGATACGTGTTTAACCAGATCAATAAAATTCCTGAACTGGGCGACAAAGTGGTTCTGAAAGATTGCACCATCGAAGTAGTTGACATCGACAACAACAAGATCGACAAAGTGTTGATTACAAAGCGGAAGTAGAAAATCGGGATCAAAAATTCCTTTTCAGAAATTCGTAGGTATTTCCTCTCATAAAACGTTCGACAATATTATTCGCGCTTAGCTTATTGAATGCTTTAAAATGTTTTGCCTGCTCCGAGTTAATAAAATTGTACGCATGTTTCTCCAGGTAACTGTCCAGTATCGGCATTTCTTCAGCTGTCCAATACCCGTTTTACGGATTCACCATCCCGTCGTTATCCGAACCGATACATTGAATTTCCCATGCAAACTGGTCGTTACGGTCAAGCACTTCGGCAATGTGCTGAATCTGGTTCCAGACCAATTTTGCTTTTTGGTAAAGCATTTCTCTCCTGCTTAAATTCATGCCGGTACTTTTCACTTCCTGCTTGCTTCCCAACCGGCGTTCGTCGAACTGAATCCCGAACAATCCGCCTGACTTGGCAATTCTGATGATTTCATCATCGTAGAAATTGATATCGTATTGCTGAAACTTGCCGGAATTCGAAAAATCGTCCACCACCAATTCGTTGTGCGATCGTAATCCGGTAACAGCGCCATGACTCACCAGCAAAGGAATTGCTTCGTCAGGATGTTCATTCTCCAGAAACCGGTAATATTCATTGCGGGCTTTTACACTCATGTGTTTCAGGTCGATCAGTACACGTCTGCCATTGGTATTATCGAGTAACTTTCGCAACACCTTCCAGCCTAAATCGCTAAAGCCTTCATTCAGGCCATCGGATTGATCACAGGCGCTGCTCACCAATCCGCTCAGGCTTTTTGCGTGCCCTACCAATTCGTTGTCGAAATGATGTGTCAATCCCATAAAGAACAACCGTTTATCCCATTGTTTTACCCGGTCAACATTCAATAATACTTCCGCCGGATTGGCTTTTCTGCCCATCATCTGAAGTCCGCAATTGAAAACATGCGCCCCTTCAATAGAAAAAATAACATAAATGGTTTTCACCGGAAGATTCGGGTTGTCATCAATTTCAGAAATACCGGATACAATTTTATACTGATACCAGCTTCCGTCAATCTTTACCTGATGTCCGTCGAGTTGCACGTAGAAATTGTATTCCATCTCCAGATCAGTAAAATAATCCGTCATTCCCTGAACGTGATCTATCCGGTCTTTACCCACTCCGGTAGCCAGGTTGGCTAAAACATCGCCAACAAGTTTTGTTCCTGCTTTTGTCATCACAAATCGCTTTTCCATGCCACACAACGAAACAAAAACGACTTGTGCGCCCCCTTTTGCCAGCGAAGTAAAATCAGATTGCCTGAATTTTGTGAACGATGCCGCAATATTCAAAATTTTGTCGGCGACAGTTGGAGGATCGTAATACCAAATGCTATCCTGCCTGTTTCGGTTCGGATTGTTAAGTCCCGGGTTCCGTTTAAAGCTTTTTCCAAAAGCCTTCATTGCCGGATGAATGTGTAAATCGATAAACGGTGTTTCCATTTTGTCTGAAGTTTTATGAATGATTAATCATAGAAATCTATTCATCTGACTGAATGCTACTTCGAGATGGAAAGTTGGGAGAATGGTTTTTTTTGAAAAGGAAAATGGTACAAATTAATAAAACAGCCTGAGCGCAAACTTGTTCGCGCTCAGGCAGGTAAGTTTTTTGCAGCCCGGCTTCAACTGATTATTTGCTGCTTTTTGGTTATCCCCACTCTGGAAATTGTGTTTTATTCAGATCAAGTGTGGCAATCGTCTGCATATCGGTTTTATCCAGTTCAAAATCGAAAATGTTTAAATTCTCGATCATGTGTTCCTTTTGCGAAGATCTTGGAATAGCTGTTACATTTCGCTGTAAATGCCACCTCAGGCACACCTGCGCAATGCTTTTGCTGTACTTCTTGCCAATGGCAGCCAGGGTTTTATTGCTGAAAATTTCGTTGCGTCCTGCTGCAAAAGGAGACCAGGCTTCTATTTGCACTCCGCTTTTCTTTAAAGCTTCATAAGCAATGTGCTCCTGAAAGAAAACATGCGTTTCGATTTGATTGATCACAGGTTTCACTTTCGCATAAGACATCAATTCGGCAAGCTGATCAGAATCGAAATTACTTACCCCAATTGACTTGATTTTACCTGCCAGATAAAGCTCTTCCATCGCTTTCCACGATCCTTTCACATCTCCTCGGGGCCGGTGGATAAGATACAGATCGAGATACTCAAGACCCAATTTATCCAACGATGTTTGATAGGCCTTCTTTGCACTTTCATACCCGGCATCGTCCACCCAAAGTTTCGAGGTCACAAAAAGTTCTTCTCTCTTAATGCCACTTTTCTTAATCCCTGCTCCTACCGCAGCTTCGTTTCCGTAAATGTTAGCAGTATCAATCAGCCGGTATCCCACCGAAATGGCATCAGCTACACTTCTTTCGCCAATTTCGCCCGTAAGCGTATTGGTGCCAAAACCAAGCCTTGGCATAGCCAGGCCATTGTTGAGCTTAACGGAAGGTATTGAAATTTTCGCTTGGGCCGCGTTGTGAGCGCCAAATACCCGGGTTCCGCTTAGAGGCAAAACAAAGACCGAAGCTGCAAAAGCAGCGCCCATTCGCAAAAAATCGCGACGATTTGTTTCGTTTGATTTAATTTTTTTCTCCATTTTATTCATGTTTGTGTGTTTCAAATATAGCATCTTTTCCCAACTGCCTGATTTTAAATTAAAATTTAAACATTGAACTCACTCCTAAAGGCAGATTAATTATCCTGAAGAGATAAAATCTGAATATCGCGTTGGTAAAGAAATGAAACCAAAATCACAACCCTGAAAGGGCTGAACCATTGGTGCATCAATCTTCTTCCGACCGAAAAGCAATCTGCCTCGAAATTGCAACAAACACCACCATCCGCAATGCTTCAATAATTATTTTCTACTTTTGGGTATGACCGACGTGCACAACATAGAAACCCGCAGCTACAACATAAGCCGGAATATCAAAGTTTTTATGCATATTTGCTTAACCATAAAACTAATCAATGAACCGTGCATACTATTCGGAAACTATCGTCAACTTCCTTGATCAATCTCCAAATGAAATTTTAGGAACACTTTCAAATAATAGTGAGTTCTCCGACGAAGTAACTCAAAAAGAGGCTTGGAAAGTAGAAATAAGAATTCTTCAAAACATACTTCAAAAACACAACGGCTCTATCTACTTTGAATATGCCATTCCTCGAATGGGAAAACGAATTGATGTTCTATTGATAATTAAATCTGTGATTTTTATTCATTATTGACCGACTAAAATAGA
>DPRM01000107.1 GCA_003537645.1 Prolixibacteraceae bacterium | reverse complement strand
CAGCATAAAAAATGCGACATTATTTTAATCCTTCTACTTATTTTGGCCTTATTGCATACAGATATCCATACAATGCCATTTTTCCACGCATGGTCTGGCGGGGTGTGAACTCGCCGTTTGCCCACACATAACGGCAGTTGAAAAATCCTTCCTGATGCGGCCAGCCACCTTTCACCCATTCAGGATAACATTTCTCTACAAACCAGGGCGGATTGCCTCCATTGTGTCCTTTGCCCCACGAGTCGAGGTTATTGTATGGCGTGTGCCCCGGATGTAAACCCGGAGTACCGTCGTTACGGCCCGATGTGTAGCAATTCACGATGTGCCGTTCGCCAAGTCCGGTCATTTCAACTGTATTGGTGGGGTTGCGGCCAAGTCCCCAGTCGGCTTCAAGTATCATCGCCTTTTCAAAGCGCTGCTTTTCTTTGGCATCGGCAGTAACAAAATGTCCAAGAATTACCAGCTGCAAATTGTGCGGTGTTTGCCAGTAATTGTTGTTCGATGAGCGACGCGACGGGCGCAAATCCATGTATTTCACGTTGTGCTCCCTCGCCTGGTTGATTACCGAACGTTTCATGTTATCATACAATTCGGGGTAATGTCGTTCGCGGGTAGTATGCAGGTAGGCAGCAGTTCCCCAAATCTGGTACCAACCCATTTTATTGTCGATTTTCGAATTGGCATCTTTTACCACGCTTTCGGCGGCCAGTATATCTTCCCACTTTTTATCGCCGGTTACATTGTACAGAAAAGCGGCAGCCATTTGCATAAAATCGCGGCCACGCATAGCGCAATCGCCCACTTCCTGTTTATCGTCGAGCTGTTTATTTTCCTGCCGGCCGGCAAATTCAAAAGCTTTAATTGCCTCTGTTGTGTAGTATTCCTGAAGGTCCTTGTTCCCCGAAATACGGAAACACTCTGCAATCATGGCACAGTTGGCGGCGTTGGCCCAGGCGGCCATTGTGGTTGCTCCTGCCTGAAACATCACGGTCCGTTCTTTCGACGGGTTCGTCAGTCCATGACAATAAGCATCTCCATCGCGCAAACGTAACCACATGTCCACCTCGTTGCGGGCTTCATCAATAAGGTCGGGTATTCCGTTGCCGCTTTCTCCAATTTGCAGGTTGTCTTCATTCAGGCTCCCGTTTGAAAGAAAATATGGCATCAGCAAATCGTAAATATCTGAAACGTGCGCCAAATGGCGATCCCAGTCAAGGGCATCAGAACGACCGCCGTAGGCATTCGGATTAGTTGGATTGCCTGGCAGACGATGTTGCCAGAACATTGACTGAAGCGCTGGTTTAAAATGTGGCTCATCCCAAATATCGCCGCGGTGTTTTTTCCAGTCGGGGTGCCAGGGTTGCAGATCGGTAAGGTAAACGGTGAACCCAACAGGGTCAACTTCAGGAATAAATAACGGACGACGCGGAACCGGAGTTAAATCCATTCGATCTTCACCAACACGCATGTAATAATAACCACGAACCGAGGTTTTATAGGGTTCGAAGTAAATATCGTCTTTAATTTCGAAGTCCATACTACAGCCCACTCCTTCAACCACCAGCCTGTATTTCCCGGGACTTGAAAAACCTGTAAAATCAACATTCCAAACATCGGAGCCGGTGAGGTTGCGCTTTTCGGCTTCGTCTTTTGATTCACTGCTTTTCCAGAATTTTACCCTGCCCACTTCCTGTTTCTTTTTGGTGGCAACATTGTAAATCCACACCTTTTTGCCTTCGAACGATTTATAATCGCGTTGACCGCCATCACCCAGCCACAAATAAAGATCGGCCGATTTCACAAGACTTTTTGTTGTGTATCCATTGATGTTTATATGAATAGCTTCC
Source organism: Prolixibacteraceae bacterium (assembly GCA_003537645.1). Classification (GTDB taxonomy): domain Bacteria; phylum Bacteroidota; class Bacteroidia; order Bacteroidales; family Prolixibacteraceae; genus Aquipluma. The sequence continues at coordinate 77,389 of DPRM01000107.1, read as the reverse complement.
GACATGCTTTGGGTTACATCAAAAGTCACCTGTTTTTCGGTTTCATCGGCTTCTGTTGCATTCGCAATTTTTAGCGTATAGGTTTGTCCTTCTTTAAGCGCTGAAGGCAATTTCAGGAACATCCAATGGTCGAGCTTGTAATTGAATTTCTCGTCGGTATTCAGGATTTTTGATTTTCGGTGGACAGCCACCGGTGATTTACCCGTGATACCATAACTTTTATCGCCCGAAGAAATGATGGTCCACGAAGAAAGTTTTGAGGCAATTTCGGTATTTAATTCTTTGCCGTAAGCAACCAGTGAATCATCTCCGGGAGCATAATCGTGACCAGTGTAAGCACTCGGCCCTGTGGCATTGTCGCGGTACAATACTTCACCATCGCGGAAAATCACCAGCAGGTAATCTTTGTCAACAATTTTTAATTCAACGAGTTTGGTCGCAAAACTTTCAGGAATAAGAAAGCTGACCAAAACAATAAATGCAATTAAATTTCTTTTCATTTCGGTTTATTAGTTTGGTTAATATTTCGGAACCTTAAAATTAGACCTTTTTAGCTAAAGCCATAAAAAAAATCACAACTACCCATGAGATTTTGAATACAATTGGATATAAGTACAAAGCAGACTAATTTCGAAGCTTTGGTTTTTGAATACAAACAGAAGGAAAAGTACATGTCAGAGTCATTAAAAAATACATTCAGCAACTACTTCGGAGGAAAGCTTAATCTGAAAGATCATATCTCGCTAGCTGAAAAAATTGCAGACCCGCAAAATAAGGAGGTTGATGAATTCATCAGAAATGAATGGGCAATGCACTTAAAAACCGAAGGCGATCCTATTTTCAAATTAGATCACCTGCTCGACAAGGTACATCACCACATCCGCCTAAACGAAGTGAAAGAGCCCAACACCTTAAATGCCTGGTTGTACTTTCAGCGCATTGCTGCCATCCTCATTTTTCCGATCCTTTTTTCATTTTTAGCATACTTCTATTTTCAGGGCAAACCATCAGCAACAACTTCTTTTGCCGAAATAGAATGTCCGATGGGAGTACGTACCAAATTTCAGCTTCCCGACGGCTCAACTGGTCACCTTAACAGCGGATCGCGGCTGAAATATCTGGTTTCGTTTGCCTCTGAGCGTAAAGTTGAACTTACGGGCGAAGCCTTTTTCGATGTTGTTCACAATGCCGAAATACCTTTTCATGTAAACACAAAAAATCTTGACATTAAAGTGGTGGGTACTACATTTAATGTAATCGCCAACGAAAATGAAAACACCGAAGAAATCATATTACAAACCGGTCGGGTGGACATTTCATCGAAAAGCGGTGAAAAACTGACGGTTATGAAACCAAACGAACTGTTTTCGCTGGATGTCGAGAAACGATCGTTCGTAAAAAACAAAGTTGAAGCTTCGCAGTATACTTCGTGGAAAGAAGGTAAACTGGTATTCAGAAATGAAAATATGCAGCAGGTTGCACGAAGACTTAGCCGCTGGTACAATGCGGAAGTAACGGTTGACGACCGTTTACTTGAAGATTACACATTTCATGCAACATTTCTGGATGAGCCGCTGGACGAAGTGCTGAAACTACTGTCAATGACAACGCCTTTAAGTTACAAAGAGGAAAAGAGGGAAAGCAATGCGGAAGGAGTTTTCAAGAAACGAAAAATAGTGTTGAAGATTAACCAATCAAAAATCAATCAGTTCAAATAAATAAAAAAAAAACAGGAAAGTGTTTGCAGCACTCTCCTGTCAAAATCAAGTAGTACAAACGCTCTATTATTTATTAAACCACTTAATGTTTCAAATCTATGAAAAAAAAACGAATCGGTGCGCCGGTGCCTATCCGCGCGCTCTCTAAACTATGGAAAATTATGCGCCTAAGTGTATTCTTTTTACTGCTATTTGTTGCACAAACCTTTGCAACAGCTACGTACTCACAACAAACCAAGCTGACGCTCAAAATGCAGAGTGCTAAAGTAATTGAGGTATTGAGCAAGATTGAAGACGAAAGTGAATTCTTCTTTCTATTCAATCAAAAACTGGTTGATGTTGAACGACAGGTTAATGTGGATGTTAAAAATGAAAGTGTTGATAAAATTTTGTCGAGACTTTTTGAAAATACCAATGTTAGTTACATTGTAAAAGACCGCCAAATAGTTTTAACTACTGCCACTCCTGAAATGGGATCTTTACAGCAGTCAAAATCGGTTTCCGGCAAAGTGACCGACACTGCCGGGGCTTCGTTGCCAGGTGTTTCGGTAGTTGTAAAAGGAACTACCAGCGGTACAATTACCGATGGAAACGGAAACTATTCGCTGCCGAATGTTCCTGAAAATGCAATCCTACAGTTCTCGTTTGTGGGGATGAAGGGGCAGGAAGTAGTGGTTGCTAACAAAACCAACGTGAATGTAACCTTGGAAGAAGAGACTGTTGGGATTGATGAGGTAGTGGCTATTGGGTATGGTAGTATGGAAAAGAAGCAGGTAACCAGCTCAATCACTTCTTTAAAAATTACTGATTTGCCTCAGGGTGTTGGTGGCTCTTCTATTGCTACTGCACTTCAGGGAAAAATAGGTGGATTGGTAATGTCGGGAACTGCAAGTCCAAACTCGGGCAATACCTTCCAGCTGCGAGGCATGGCATCAATCAATACCTCGCGCTCCCCACTGATTGTTATTGACGGTATGCCGGGAGGAGATATCCGCACGCTTGTGCAGGAAGACATTCAGTCGATTGACGTATTGAAAGATGCTTCTGCCGGAGCAATTTATGGTACCAGAGCTACCGGTGGCGTAATTCTTATCACCACCAAGCAAGCCAAATCAGGAGCACTTAAAATGAGCATGACCAGCGAAGTATTGTTTAAAAAATCGTTTGGCAAGCCCGACATGCTTAGTGCCGCCGACTATATGTCCACTTATGGAGCAGCGAAAAATAACGACGGGTACGATACCGACTGGTGGGATGAAGCAATGAACGACAATCCCACATCGAACCGCCACGTTTTCTCTTTACAGGGCGGCTCTGAAGCTGCACGTATCTACGCCACTGTGATGTATGACGACAACCGCGGTGTATTAAACGGAGACACCCGTAAGGATTACTCGGGGCGTATTAACGGCAACTTTAAAGTACTCGACGGATGGTTAGATATTAGCAGCCACCTTAGTTACCGGCAAGCGTTACGCAACCAGAACAAACCATCTATCGAAGGTGTTATGCGCGCCAACCCCACGCAATCGGTTTATGACCCTGCCAGCACAACTGGCTGGAATGTGATAACACAAGGCGACGGTACTGAAATGAACAATATTGCCGAAGCAGCACTAACAACCGATGAAGGTATGGACAAATGGTTTCGCCCGGATGTAGAACTTAAACTGAACATCAAGCCCATAAAAGGACTGTCGTATCGCCAATCCGGCGCTTACGAAAACCGCCAATGGGAACGGCATTACTATCGCTCAATGTTTTCGCGCGAAGAGATAAAGGCTGGGCGTAAAGGTTGGGCGCAGATGGATTTCAGCAAAACTGAACTGATTAATACCGACGGGTATTTGTCATACATCAACGGATTCGGCAACCATTCTTTCAATGCTGTGGCAGGGTACAGTTATTTCGAAAATAACAGTGATAATTTCTCGGCTTCAAACGGCAATTTCACGAACGATCTTGTCAAATTCTGGAACCTTGGTGAAGGCACCCGTCTGACAGAAGGACTTGCCAGCATGAGTTCAGGCAAAGGAATCACTCAACGTCTGTTGGCATATTTTGCCCGTGCCAACTATTCATATAATGATACCTATATGGCTACTGCGTCGATAAGGAGAGAAGGTTCAAGCAAATTTGCAGTAAACAACCGTTGGGGTACATTCTGGGCTGCATCAGCAGGATGGCGTATCTCTAACGAAAGTTTTCTGAAAGATGTTAATTGGGTGAACGACCTCAAACTCCGTGTTGCTTATGGGGTGACCGGTAATGAAGGTTTTTCTGCCGACTATGCCGCCAGAAAGTATGGCTCTGATACCCGTTGGCTATTGCCCGATGGAAACTGGGCCATGAGCTATGGTGCCACCACTAACCTTAATAAGGAACTTGGCTGGGAAGAAAAACACGAATGGAATATTGGCCTCGACTACTCATTGTTCAAAAACCGCCTGTATGGTAAGTTTGACCTGTACCGCCGCGCCATCAAAGGACTAATTTACAGTGTAGAAGTACCTCAACCGCCGAACACTCAATCAAGCATGTACAAAAACATCGGTACTATGGAAAATAGGGGTTGGGAATTTGAAATTGGAGGTGAAGTAATACAGTCAGCAGACTGGAACTACAGAACATCTTTAAACCTGAGTCACAACAAAACCTTCATCGGTTCGCTTTGGGGCGACCAGACCTATATCAACGGAAGCTATGTAAACAACTGGGTTGAATATGCCCACCGTATTGAAGAAAATGTGGAAGTTGGCAGTTACTTTATGTACCGCTATGCCGGTGTCAGCGAAGGAAAGCTCCAAATTTACAACAAAGACAATAATGTGATTTTCTCCGACATGGGATCAGTAGATGACCGCGTTTATCAAAAAAGTTTTATCCCTACACTTATTGCCGGCTGGTCTCATAACCTCAGTTATAAAAACCTAGATTTTAACATGACCCTTACCAGCTGGATTGACTATGATATATATAATGCGATCGAACTGGAATATGGATTGAAAAACGTAGTTCAGGGCAACATGCTCTACGACGCTATCAACAAAAACAATCATATTACCGGACGCCCTTCGCCCAGCGACTATTTCCTCTATGATGCCACATTCCTTAAAATTCAGAATCTCTCGCTGGGATATACCCTGCCAATGAAGAGATATACAAGCCTAATGGAAAATATCAGGTTATATTTTACCGGAAATAACCTCTATACTTTCACCAAATATCCAGGACTAAACCCAGAGGTGGATATTACAGGCTGGGATGCCGGGATTGAGAAGAAAGGCGACATCTATCCCCAGACCCGTACTTTTACGTTCGGTGTTCAGTTTAATTTTTAACCACAAATCAATTAAAAAGTACGAATATGAAAATATATAAGTTTTTAACAGCCACCGTTGCTGTTATCACATTATCCATATCGATCCAGTCATGCTCGGTGGAACCGGAGTACTACTCACAATCGGTACCCGAATTGTTTTTCGATACCCAGCAGAAAGTACATCAGCGCATGGGGCGGGCCTTTACCCACTGGGCATGGTGTATGGCCGACGGACAAGCTCATTCCAATTTTATGCGGCTTCAGGAATTCACAACCGACGAGATGCTGGTCCCCTCGCGTTATAACGACTGGTATGATGGCGGCGCTTACCTGCGAGCCTACAATCACGATTTCACGCCTACTACTCCCGGTATTTATGACGCATGGCGCGCCTTTTCAATGGGTGTTGCCCAGTCGTGGAGCGCTAAAGATGACATCGACCAGTATGTTGATTTTAATAAACTTGGCTTCCCAGAAGGAAGCCGCGATGCTGTGCTGATGCAATTACAAACATTGTCGGCCTTCTTTTACTGGTTTGGACTTGATATGTTCGGTGGCGTACCGCTTTACACCTCTACCCAGGGTGACATTCAGCCACGTGCCACCGATGTGGAAACATTCAACTTTATTGATGACCTTCTTACTAAGGCTATACCTAAACTTCCGAAGAAAGCAACGCTGGGAGCACAGGAAACCGGGGCTATCAATCAGGCTGCTGCCGCTTTGTTACAGGCAAGACTCTATTTTAATGCACAGTCGTACATCAAAAAAGATATGTATGCTCAGTGTGCCGCCATCTGTCAGGATATTTTAGACGGAAAATACGGTGCTTATAAACTGGAAAATGACTGGACAAATATTTATGGTTTCAACAACGACCGTTCTACTGAAATTATATGGTCGGTACCAAGTCAGTATGCTGTAAGCGAACGCAGCGTTGGCCCACATTCTAATCACTACGGTATGGGAGAGTACTGGGACAACGGAACAATCGGCAGCCGTAACAATGGCTACTGCCTTGTACCCTCACTCGACAAAAATGGCAAATCGTACTTAACAGGCAGCGCAAACGCCAGAGAAGGGGAGACATACCGTTTGGGCAGCCCTTTTCAAAAATTCCATAATCAGGATGTGCGCAAACAGTTAAATGCTTTTGAAGGCAATGGTAAGTTCCGTGGGATGTTCTATTTTGGTAAAATGGTCAATCCTGTTACCGGAAAAGTATGCCACGGAGGAAACCGCCAGTTTAAGCCAACAGATACATTGCTGATTGTTGATCAGATAGCCCGCATTATTCCGATGCAAGGTTCAGAAGCCGACCATGGAAAAGAAGGCGCACGTTGGGGCGAAGAAAACTCTGGGGTTCGTTTAGCCAAGTTTTCGCCTATCCCATGGGCTACCAATCAAACGCTAAGAGGCAACCCAGATATCCCGGTTTTCCGTCTGGCAGAAGCTTACTACATGTTGGCCGAATGTAAACTGCGTGCAAATGACAAAGCCAGTGCAGCCAAACTTATTAATGATGTGCGCAAACGCTACTTTACAAGCGCCGATCCCGATCCTGTTACAGCTACCAACATCGACGAGTGGAGAATGTTGGACGAATGGATGATTGAATTTATTGGAGAAGGCCGCCGCCGTACCGACCTGGTACGCTGGAACAAATATACTACCCAATCGTGGTGGGATCACCCTGCTGATGGTGAAGGCAAAGCACATCAAAACCGCTTTCCGATACCTGAGCAGGCAATGGCCAGCAATCAACTAATCGAACAAAATCCAGGCTATAATAATTAATGGGGCAAGGAGCATTTGAAATGAAACAATGTCGTATTTTGATTTGTAAACTTATCTTGACTCACCCCGTTGCATCTATGATGCTTTCCCACTCTTTTTTGAAGAGAGGGTGAACCTCCGCCAGCGGACGAGAGAGAGTAGTTTAGAAATATGCGACGTTTATTTGTTCGCAGTACTTAAACGAAACACACAAACAATTATTAAATAAAGTTTTTAGTTTACCCCTTTGCCTTCAACAGCAAAGGGGTTTTTAGTTTTCAGGGAAAACCCACGTTTTTGTTCGGCCAGTATTTCCTGCTTCAAAACAATATTACAGCTTCTCGTTTTGCCAGATTCACAATTTCCCTATTTTTACAAAAAATGATTTCACATGATAAAACGTATCCTCATTCTTAGCCTCATTCTTGTTTCAGGAATTTCAGAAATAATCGCCTGCACCAACCTGATTGTTACCAGAGGCGCCAGCACCGATGGTTCGGTAATGATTACCTATGCCGCCGACTCGCATACACGCTACGGTGCCATTGCATTTTATCCGGCAGCCGACCATCAGCCCGGCGATTTGTGCCAAGTTTTCCACTACGAAAATGGCAGGCTACTCGGTACAATTCCTGAAGTTGCACACACCTATTCTGTTGTTCAGTTTATGAACGAACATCAGGTTGCCATTGGCGAAACCACCTGGGGAGGTTTGGAATCGCTCACTTCGCAACCGGATGCAATACTCGATTACGGCTCGCTGATGCGAATCGGGCTGCAACGTTCGAAAACCGCCCGCGAAATGATTAAAGTGATGACCGAACTGGTAGCTCAGCACGGTTATGCCACCAGCGGCGAATCGTTCTCAATTTCAGACGCAAACGAGGCCTGGATTCTGGAAATGATAGGCAAAGGCAAATTCGAAAAAGGTGCGGTATGGGTAGCTCGTTTAATTCCTGAAGGATATGTAAGCGGTCACGCCAATCAGGCACGAATCACAACATTTCCCTTCCAGAAAACAAACAACTGGAACGACCCGAAACAAACGGTCTATCATTCTCCGGATGTGATAAGCTTTGCTAAGAAACATGGTTTTTACAAAGGAAACGACGAGAATTTTAGTTTCTCGGATGTTTTCAATCCGGTAAATTTTGGCGGCGCCCGTTTCTGCGATGCACGGGTATGGTCGTTCTTCAGGAAAATAAACAAAGAAATACGCGAAAATCAGGATTTCACCAATTATGCAATGGGTAAATTCACCAGAAATTCGAAACTTTCAGATCAGAGTCCGAATCCAAACGGTTATGTTTCGAATCGCCTTCCTTTATGGGTAAAGCCCGATTCAAAGGTTTCACTTCAGGAGGTGATGGCTGGAATGCGCGACCATTACGAAGATACACCGCTCGATATGCGCAACGATCCGGGAGCAGGACCGTTCAAATCGCCTTACCGCTGGCGCCCGATGGAATTTATGGTTGACAGCGTGATGTACCTCAACGAACGGGCAGTTGCCACCCAGCAAACAGGATACAGTTTTGTAGCTCAATCGCGCAGTTGGCTTCCTGCACCAATTGGAGGCATTTTCTGGTTTGGTGTTGACGATGCCGACGGATGTGTTTATGCTCCGATGTATTGCGGTATTACCAAAATTCCTGAAAGTTATGCTATTGGCAACGGCTCAATGATCAGTTGGTCAGAAACTTCGGCGTACTGGACTTTCAGTCAGGTAAACAACTGGGCATATTCGCGTTACAACCTTATCCATCCTGAAATCGAAACCTATCAGGTTCAGCTCGAAAATCAGTTCTCTTCAGAAATACAGGTTGTTGACAAGCAAGCCGCAGAACTTTACAAGCATAATGTGGCAGCAGCCAGCGAATACCTGACTGGTTATTCGGTGTTTTCAGGCAATAAACTTGTGAACGACTGGAAAGCATTTTACCAGTATTTGTTTATGAAATACGTTGATGGAAATGTAAAACATACCGATGGACGAAAATTGCTCGAAAACGGAAACGGCAAAAATATCCCGAAACCACCCGCACAACCAGGCTATGGAAAAGAATGGGAACGAATTATGATTCAGGGAACAGGCGAACGACTAAAAGTTCCGAAAGAATAATCATTATGTCTGCAACACTTATTCAGGAAATCAGATCGTACTGCATTGCAAATGCCGATGCAGAAAGGGTTAAAAAATCGCAACGCTTTTTTAAAGAAGAATTTGTGGGATACGGACTAACTGCACCGCAAGTTCAGGATAAAGTAAAAGAAATACTAAAAAGCAATAAGCCCGACTTGCAAACTGTACTGGAAGCCGCACCCGTGCTGATGAAAAGTGGTATGTACGAAGAAATTTCGATGGGCTTGTTGTTGCTCGACGGACTTTGGAAACAGTTCACTCCGGAAACCTTTCAAACCATCGGAAGCTGGTTCGCGCTCGGCATAAATAATTGGGCACATGCCGACACCCTGGGAATGTTCACCCTGCCAAAATTTCTGGATAAAAAAATTCTCGAAGTAGAGGATTTCGGTTTTTGGCTAGAATCTCCGTTTAAGTTTCAACGCCGATGCGTGCCGGTAACGCTCATTAAACACATCAAGAAAACCCGTCAGGTAATGCCTTCAATTATTTTTGTTGAAAAACTTATGACAGATCCGGAACGGGAAGTTCATCAGGGAATGGGTTGGTTTCTGCGCGAAGCATGGAAAATCAGTCCGGCAGAAGTAGAACCTTTTCTTATGAAATACAAAGACACCGCACCTCGACTAATTCTTCAGTATGCCTGCGAGAAAATGACCGCAGAAAACAAATTGAGGTTTCGGCGTGCCAAATAATACCGGTTGAAATCAGAAAATCTATTTTTGAACATTTAAAAACAGAAACGGGAAGCTCAACTGAACTTCCCGTTTTCCATTTTATTTTTTCCCTGAAATTATTCGTCGCCAAAAGAAACGCCCATTTTGCGGCCTTTCAGAACTAAGTTATTATCAGGATTTACCAGACGCAATTTGCCTCCNNCCGTAACGTGTTGCTAAAATACGGTCCATTGGCGATGGGCTTCCGCCACGCTGGGTGTAACCCAAAACCGTTTCGCGTGCTTCAACATCCAGCTTCGATTGTATCGATTCTGATAAATACCTTGCAGCCGACATATCTTTCGGGTGATCAATTCCTTCGGCAACTACCACAATTGTATAGGGTTTGTTTTGCTCGTAGCGTTTTTTGATTTTCGAGATAACCGATTTCATCGAATGTTTTATTTCAGGTATCAGGATGATATCTCCTCCACCCGCCATTCCGGCATAAAGTGCAATCCATCCGGCATTGTGCCCCATTACTTCCACGATCATTACCCTTCCGTGAGAGTTTGCCGTACTATGCAAACGGTCAACAGCCTCGGTAGCAATTAGCACAGCCGAATCGAACCCAAAAGTCATATCAGTACCCCAAACATCATTATCAATGGTTTTCGGAATACCAATTACGTTCAGGCCAATTTTCGACAACAAATGAGCAGTTTTCATGGTGCCGTTTCCTCCAATACAAACCAAAGCGTCCAAGCCCAAATCGTGATAATTTTTTTTGATCAGTTCCGGTTTATCATTGTCTTCTTCCGTTACAATTTTGAACGGCTTTTCGCGCGAGGTTCCAATAATTGTACCGCCAAGCGTTAAAATCCCGGACAAGTCTTTTTCTTTAAGTTCAATGTATTGTTTATGGATCAGGCCAGTATAACCCGACGAAAATCCTATCACTTCCATACCATATTCAACAATGGCTGTTTTTCCAACACCCCTGATTGCGGCATTTAATCCCGGACAGTCTCCGCCGGCAGTCAAAATACCAATCCTTTTTGCTTTGATCTTACTCATAATATCCAATTTTATAATTGATTAGAAAGGAGTTCATTAAAAACATTCAAAGTTACAAAAAGCTTTGTATGGTAAGTTCCAGATTTCAATTAAAAACAAATTATAAAGGCCTCACAAAATTAAAGAAAATCAACCTGCCGGTATTATTCCGAAGTCTGAAATTACACTTCCTATCATAAAGAATCAGGATAAAAACTCCGTCATATTTCAGGATAAACCGCCATAAAACCTGCTTTTTTGCTGAAGTTTTTTTTAACTTTGTCGTCAGCAACTTAAAACCACAATAAATTATCTATAAACTAAAAGTCATTTCCAATGAAAAAATTCTATTCACTTTTTCTGGCCGGAACACTCATTTTTGCAGTATCGTGCCAGAGTGGTCAAAAAAAGGCTGGCGAAAAATCGGCCAAAGACGCGGCAGTAGAGGCCGTTCCTGAAGTTAACCAACTTAGTGCCGAAGAAACCAGCACCGGCTGGACACTTTTGTTCGACGGAACAACTTCGAATGGCTGGAGAGGCTACAACAAAACTGAATTCCCCAAAGGCTGGGAAATTGCAGATGGAACATTGCATTGTATCGGAACCGGAACCGGAGAAGCTGGCGCTGAAAACGGTGGCGATATTATCTATGACAAGAAATTCAAAAACTTTCACCTGAAAGTTGAATGGAAAATTGGTGTCGGTGGAAATTCTGGTATCTTCTATCTTGGACAGGAAATTCCGGAGTGGCCAATTTATAAAACAGCTCCTGAAATGCAGGTTTTGGACAATGTTAACCACATTGATGCAAACATGGGCAAAGACGGCAACCGTCAGGCTGGTTCGTTATACGACCTTATTCCGGCAAAACCACAGAATGCAAAACCAGTTGGCGAATGGAATACTGCCGAAGTAATTTGTTACAAAGGAACTGTGGTTCACAAACAAAACGGCGAAACTGTTCTTGAATACCATTTATGGACTGACGACTGGAAAAAAATGGTTGCAGAAAGTAAATTCCCGAACCTGAATGAAAAATGGGCCGATGTTGCAACTGAAGGTTACATCGCTTTCCAGGATCATGGTGACGATGTTTGGTATCGCAACGTAAAAATCAAAGAATTGCAATAAGCACTCGCGATAAATTAATACTGAAAGCCTCCTGAAAAGGGGGCTTTTTTGTTTCTCTATGGCTGGTATCCCGATTGATTGAGTATTGACTGAAAATCAGGATTATTCATCAGATCAGCTAACTTAACATCTTTATTCTGTTTCATATACGAGCGTACAACCTGCCAGCCCAACCATGCTCCAGTTCGGGCTGGCGACTGGTCGGTAAATGCCGATGTATATGGACCATCGTCGATAAAACGCTTAACGCTCATCCTGTCGGTTGAATACAACAGCTTGTGTTCGGCCAAAAAAGTCCACATGGCAGCTTCGTTCTTATTACAATAATCAAGTTGATTTTTGGTAAATCCAATTTTCAGTGAATCAGGCATTTCAGGCAACATAGCGTCAATAAAATACTGCATTTTACCCTCGTGAATCATTTGACTCAGTAGATTATTTGCGTTATCAGCTTTTGGCCATTCTGTTACAGCCCATGCGTACATCATGTCAGTAACTATCTTTTCAGGATGCATATTTCTTCGCTTGTAAACTGGCAAACCCAGCTCTTTGTAATAACGGCTGTCGTATCCCAAATATTTATCAAGGCTGATTCCAATCAGATTTTCGGCAGTAACAACAGACTGGTTAAATCCTGAAATACAGGTATAAATTGTTGGAATATCCTTGACAGGGAAATAATGTTTGTAATATTTAAATGCCTGAACCAGTTCCTTGCGGAGTTTTATTGTATCGATGTTCGCGGCCACGTTTTGTACAAGTTCCCGATTAAGTGAATCAGAAATAAACGAATAAAGCAATTCAGCAAATTCTTCCTGTTCAGTACCGCCAATCGAGATCATCCGGTAAGTAAAAATGTCGAAAAACTCACCATACGAATGTTTTAATACCGGAATTTCCGATGCAAGCTGATCTTGTTTCAGCTTCATCAAATCAGCATCAAGATGCCTGATTTTAACATCAGCAGAAACATCAGAAACATTTACTTTCAGCGGATTGCGTGTACAAGAGAACATGATTGCCGCTAAACATAAAAGAAAAAAGAATTGTTTCATCAGGAATATTTTTTGATAATTACGGACGAACTGCATTTTTATTGCCAATTTAAATTTAAAATTCGAGATTTGCAGGAAACAAAACTAAGCCATTCTTACGTTATATAGCCGACTTGAGACCTGATTTTCGATAGTGGAGTAAAATTTTACGTATTCAGCAAATTAAACAAACAGCGATGAAAAGGATTACTTTATTTTCAGTATTATTTATTCTTGCACTTACCGCATGGAGTCAACCCCGGATACAGCTTTCGTTTACCGGAAGTCCTTCACTTAACTGGATGAAATCAAACAATCAGTCGGTTGATAAAGAAAAAATTGTTGCAGGTTATGATTTCGGATTAAATGGCGATATTTTCTTTAGCGAAAACGAACGTTACTCGTTGTTTACCGGATTACAGATTTTAAATACTGGTGGTTCAGTTACTTACCGCGAAGCTTTTAATTTCTCAGGAGAAAGCCTGCCATCGTCCACTAAAATAAGGTATCGCCTCCGTTATGTCGAAATCCCTCTGGCCATCAAACTAAAAACCGATCAGTTTCACAGAACCCGCTACTGGGGTCAGTTTGGATTGTCGTCGATGGTAAATATTGGCGCCAATGGCGACAGCAGCGATGATACATTCAGAAAAGCAAATATCAACGACGAAATAAACCTGTTTAACCTGGCGATGATTGTAGGTGCAGGGTTCGATTTTGATTTGGGAGGTAGCAATTCGGTGACTGCCGGATTAATTTTCCACAACGGCTTGACAGATATTACCACCGATAATGCTTTCAACGACAAAACCATCATCAACTCACTAAAGATCAGGCTTGGACTGATATTTTAAGAAGTATATTATGAAAATTGCCATTGCACAACTCAATTATCACATCGGTAATTTCGAACTCAATACGTCAAAAATAATTGATTGTATCAGCAAATCGAAGGTTGCAGGAGCCGAACTGGTGGTTTTTTCTGAACTTTCGGTAACCGGTTATTACCCTCACGATTTGCTTGAGCGAAAAGAATTTATTGAGCAATCGTACAAAGCCATCGATCAGATTGCTGCCAGTTGTACCGGTATTGCTGCAATCATTGGCGCACCAAGCATTAATCCTGAACCCCGCGGCAAAAAGCTGTTCAATTCTGCATTTTTTATAGCCGATGGCGCTGTTCAGCAAATTGTAAACAAATCGTTACTACCCACTTACGACATTTTCGACGAATACCGCCATTTCGAACCCAACAANNAAGATCTTTGGGACGAGCAGGAAACTCAAAACGAGTTTGGCCGCGAAAAGCTGTACCAAATTTCACCATTGAAAGAATTATCGGCCTTAAGTCCCGATTTGGTAATCAACCTTTCGGCCTCGCCATTCTCCTATAATCAGGAAAACTGGCGCAAAAATATTCTGGTTAAAAATGCCATAAAATATCAATTGCCCATTCTGTACGTCAATCAGGTGGGTGCGCAAACCGAACTGGTTTTCGATGGTGGCTCTTTCTTCCTTGATAAAAACGGCACTATTCAGGAAGAACTGAACTATTTTGAAGAAGATTTCCGAATAATTGACACCGAAATACCTTCAGGAAACCTTCAGCCCAAAACCGAAACCATCGAAAAAATACATCATGCGCTGGTTCTCGGCATCCGCGATTATTTCACCAAAATGGGCTTTAAAAAAGCCACACTGGGTTTATCCGGAGGAATTGATTCGGCTTTGGTGCTTGTTTTAGCTGTTGAAGCGCTTGGAAACGAAAATGTTCGTGTATTGCTGATGCCCTCGCGGTTTTCGTCGGATCACAGCGTAAACGACGCATTGCAACTTGCACAAAACCTGGGCATTCAATACGAAACTATTCCGATTCAGCCAATGGTTGATAGTTTTGAGCAAAGCCTTTCTAATGTATTTGCAGGTTTGAACAGCGATGTGACCGAAGAAAACATTCAGGCCCGCACACGCGGGATTTTGCTGATGGCCATTTCGAACAAATTCGGGAACATTCTGCTAAACACCACCAATAAAAGCGAATGCGCTGTTGGTTACGGAACTTTGTATGGCGACATGAACGGCGGACTTTCGGTGCTTGGAGATGTTTATAAAACCGACGTATTTAAAATGGCACGCTGGATCAATCGCGAACGTGAAATAATTCCAGAAAATACCATACTGAAACCACCTTCGGCAGAACTCCGTCCCGATCAGAAAGACACCGATTCGCTGCCCGACTACGACATGCTCGACCAGATTCTGTTTGACTTTATCGAACTGAACTTGTCGCCTGATGAAATAATCGCCAAAGGATTCGACGAAGCAACAGTTTTGCGGACAGTCAGGATGGTTAACAACAACGAATACAAAAGATTTCAGGCACCGCCAATCATAAGAGTTAGTTCAAAAGCATTTGGGTTTGGCCGCCGAATTCCTTTGGTAGCGCGGTATTCATAAGCAATAGCTACCTATTAAAATTCTGAAAATTAAGTTTTGTACGAAGTTTGGCAAAAGGTAAAATAAATGCGTCATTTTTCCATATTTGACAAATTTACTTAACTTTGATGCTACAGAACATGAAAATTTATTTCTATGGCAAGTCATGAAATGGGGATGAAAGAAGTATTTGAGAATCCAAAATCTATTTTCAGTACACTAACTGTTGAAGAAAAAGAGGATTTGCAGAAAAATCTCACACTGGCTTATTTCAAGAAAAATGAATTCGTTTTCAAGGAAGGCGAAAAACCAAACGGTTTTTTATTTCTGATAGAGGGGAAAGTGATTATCTTCAAAGAAGGCGTTGGTGGACGTGAGCAAATTATCCGGATGACCAAACCTCTTGGAATTATTGGTTACCGCGCATTGCTTGCCGATGAACTACATATCGGTTCGGCAATTACGCTCGAAGATTCGATAATTTGTGTTATCAGCCACGAATATCTTTATAGTAAATTGCTAAAAAACCCTAATTTCTCGCTCAAACTGTTGCAAAAGCTTGCCAGAGAACTTGGATTTTCGAATGCCCGGACAGTTACACTTACCCAAAAACATATTCGTGGTCGTTTGGCCGAATCGTTGCTTCTCCTGAAAGAAAAATACGGTTGGGAAAACGATGGCGCCACGCTGAAAGTTTACCTCTCGCGCGAAGATATTGCCAACTTATCTAACATGACCACATCGAATGCCATCCGAACACTATCGACCTTTGCAGGCGAAAAAGTAATTGCGATTGATGGCCGTAAAATAAGGATTCTCGACATTCACAAACTGGAAAAAATCAGCAAACTGGGGTAGCGAAGAGTTTCAGGTTTTAGGTTCAAAGCTCCTGGTCTGTTTGTCATTGTGTGTCAATAAATGACACGAAGTAAATGACTACTAATGACATTTATTGTCCTGACCACTGCGACTGACCACACTTCTACTCCTGCAAATAAACCCGTTTCACCCGCTGCGAGATTCCGGTAAGTATTTCATACGGAATAGTACCGATGGTTTCGGCAATGTCGCTTACCGGAATATGTTCGCCCATCAGTTCCACTTCGTCGCCAACAGAAACCTGCAATCCGGTAACATCAATCATGCACATGTCCATGCAAACATTTCCGATAATTGGTACGATCTGTCCTTTCACAAACACCTTCCCCACCCCATTGCTCAACCGGCGGTCGTAACCATCGGCATAACCAATCGGGAGAACAGCGATTTCAGAATCATGCACAATCGTACCTTTGCGACTGTAGCCCACCGTTTGCCCTGCCGGAATTTTGCGAATTTGAGACACTGAAGTTTTCAGGCGGCTGATGCTTCTAATTTGCCCGTTATTGCAGGCACTCACCCCGTACAGACCAATTCCAAGCCGGACCATTTCAAACTGAAATTGGGGAAATCTTTCTATTCCGGCAGAATTAAGAATATGCCTGAAAACTTTGTACGGAAGCTTTTCCGCGATCATTGAACTGAATTTCAGGAACTGCTGAACCTGCCCGATTGTAAATTCGTCGTGCATCGCTTCGTCGGCTCCGGCCAGATGTGAGAAAACCGAGCGAACTACCATTTGTTCCTGCGCGATCAGCTTCACCAACAAGCTTTCAATTTTATTTGCCGAATCAAAACCAAGGCGATGCATTCCGGTGTCGAGCTTCAAATGAACCGGATAACGAACAACCGCGTTTTGCTGCAATACTTTCCTGAACGATTCAAAAATCTCTTCAGAATAAATATTTGGTTCGAGCCTGAATTCGATCATATTTTCGAAACTGTGTTCCTCAGGATTCATCACCACAATGGGCAAATCAATTCCGGCCTGACGCAGTTCAACACCCTCGTCGGCTACAGCTACAGCCAGATAATCTACTTTGTGAAATTGAAGAATGCGGGCAATTTCGGCCATTCCGCTACCATACGAGAATGCTTTCACCATTACCATGATGCGCGTTTCAGGACGAATAAGCGATCGGAAAAAGTTAAGATTATCAATCAACGCATTCAGATCAATTTCGAGAACTGTCTGGTGGTATTTTTTCTGAAGCACCGACGAAATCCGCTCGAAATGAAAATCCCGGGCTCCTTTCAGGAGAATACAATCCTGTTGAAACTTACCCGGCTGAAACGATTCCAGAAACTGTTCTGTCGATTCATAAAACTCAGTTGACATTTCAAACGAAGCAGCCTGTTTCCTGATTTGCGGACCGATACCAATCAGATGACTGGTTTTATTCATCAAAAGCAACCGAGCCACTTCCTGATACAATTGTTCATCAGAAATACCCGATTGCTGAATATCAGACAAAATCACTGTTTTGCGCAAATAAGGAGCGCGGGCATGATTGTTCAAAAATGCAAGCGCAATTTGAAGCGAATTAATATCAGAGTTGTAATAATCGTTGATCAGCAGGCAATTGTTGATGCCTTCCTTCATTTCAAGTCGCATAGCCAAAGGCTGAATTCTCCGGAAAGATTCCAGCACTGCGCTATCGGCATAATGCTGCGAAAGAATAAAAGCAAGGCAATGTCCGGCATTTTCGAGACTGGCTGAATCCTGAAACGGCAATTTCACCCGGTAAGATTTCCCATCAAAATCGGTAAGCAGTTCAACCCCTTCACTTGTTTCGTCAATACTGAAATATAAATCGGCAGATCTGTCATTAAACGACCATGCAACAAGTTTAACCGACGGACTGACTCCCCCATTTCTGACAACAGAATCGACCAAAGATTGATCTTTGCAGTATATTAATGTGTTACACGAGGCAAAAAGTTTCAGCTTTTCTTCCAGCTTTTCCTGTTTAGTGCTAAAATTCTCCTGATGCGCTTCGCCGATATTGGTTAAAATACCAATGGTTGGCCTGATAATTTCCTGCAAATGCTGCATTTCGCCAGGTTTTGAAATACCCGCTTCGAAAATGGCCATTTCATAATCTGCGCTCAGGTTCCAAACCGACAAAGGAACTCCCACCTGCGAATTGTAGCTTTTCGGACTGCGGATAACAGAATGGTTGTTCAGCAATTCGAACAGCCACTCTTTAACGATGGTCTTGCCATTGCTTCCGGTGATTCCCAAAACCGGAATATCAAATTGAGAGCGGTTCCATGCAGCCAGTTTTTGAAGCGCTTTCAGTGTATCGGCAACAACCACGAAACTGCAATTTGAATATTTCAGGAATTCTTCGGAATAGCTGGAAACCACAAAAGCGCGAACACCCGAATGAACCAAATCGGCAATGTACCGGTGTCCATCGTTTCGCTCCGTTTTCAATGCAAAAAATAAGCTCGATTCCGGATCAAAAATCATCCGGCTATCAATCGCGACAGAAGAAATATGAATTTCAGGAATTAATTCAGGAGAACGATACTCGCCCCCGACAATTGAAGAAACCTGTTGAACGGAAAGAGTAGGCATTATCGGGTAGCTTTGGTATAACAGGAACGGCACAATGGCTCGTATTCATCTTTTTCGCCCAGTAAAACAAGTTTGTCGGCTGTCGAAAAGCGGTGCGAAAACTGGGCGACATCGCCACACCTCATGCAAATAGCATGAACTTTGGTAATATGATCGGCAACGGCCATCAATCCGGGAATCGGACCAAACGGTTTTCCTTTGAAATCCATGTCCAGCCCGGCAATAATTACCCGTATTCCAAGATTTGCAAGCGACACGCTCACATCGAGCAAACCGTTGTCGAAAAACTGTGCTTCGTCAATCCCTATCACATCCACATCGCCGGCCAAAAGCATAATATTTCCTGAAGTTTCGACCGGAGTGCTCATAATCGAATTCTCGTCGTGCGACACCACTTCGGCAACAGAATAACGGGTATCAATGGCCGGTTTAAAAATCTCAACTTTCAACCGGGCAATTTTTGCACGTTTTAGCCGTCGTATCAATTCCTCTGTCTTACCTGAAAACATTGATCCGGCAATGACTTCAATACTGCCAGTCTTTTTTTGTCTGTCGATTCCCCTTTCAATAAACATGTATTTTATATGCTAAAGATTTTTGTACTTTTACCCTGTTTCAACAACCGATTTCATGCCGGCTTTTTTATTCAGACAACGGCATTTTGGTTGTGCAAACAAAGGTAAATTTAAATCATTACGAAGGAAAATTCAAGGTGAATAACCGACTAAAATCACATATACAAATGGACAAACATAAATTAGTAAGTATCATCGTCAAAGATCTCGAAGAATTAAAAGTTTTATCTGAAGAAGTTGCCAATAGCCAGACCAATTCGTCGCTGATTATCGATTTGGCTGTTAACAAAGCACGGTTGCTTATTCAGGAAATAGAGTTACTGCGCGAACTTGCAGTAAATCCTGCATCATTTCAGGAAGAAACCGACGCAGAAGACAGATTTGATGAGGAAGAGGAAGAAGTTTCAGAAGTAAGTTTCCCCGATCCTGAACTTGAGATTTTGCATTTCGAGGAAGGTGATTATTCTGAAGAGGAAGAAGAACTTCAGGAGGAAGATGAAGAATTTGTGGAACAAGATGAAGACGAACCGGAAACCGAGGCAGAGGATGAAGAACCTGAATTGGATGAAGATGAGAATTTAGACGAAGAGGAAGAATTTGATTCTGAAGAAGATGAAACTGAAACCGAAGAAGAAGATTTGACTGAAACTGAAGAGGAAGAAGAGGAAATTGATCTGAAAGAGGAGGAAGATTTGGAAGAAGATGAAGATTTAGAAGAGGATGAAGAAAGTGATGAAGAGGAAGAATTTATAGAAGAAGAAGAAGAAGAAGAAGAAGAAGAGCCTTTGCAAAAACCGGTTATTGAGCAAACAGAGCTTAAAAACGATCCGCAACCCGGGATTCGAGAAATAAGCATTGAGGAACTTGATGACGAAGACGAACTCGAACCTGTTCGGTTTACTCCCCAGGTAGAAGCTCCGGTGAGGCCACAAATGCGAGAAATACCAAAACCCGAAAATACTGCTCCGGAAAAAACGGTTGTCGGAGAATCGTTTCAGAAAGAACGTTCGCTGAATGATTCGATTGGCGAAAATAAACTGGAATCGAAGGTTGCGAACAGCCCGATAACAAGTCTGCGCGCTGCCATTGGACTGAACGACCGCTTTATTTTTATCAGGGAAATTTTTGATAACAATTCGGATAAATACAATAAAATAATCGAGAATCTGGATAAAATGGAACATATTCAGGAGGCGGTTGAATACCTGAAAGCAAATCTTAGCATGCAAAAAAATGAAGCAAGCTTAAAGTTTGTTGATTTGCTGAAACGCCGGTTCACCAAGTAAAAACCTGAAATGATTGTCCGTTTGTGTACCTGTTGGGCATTTACATCAGTCAATACAATGGGTAAAGTTTCAGATATACAAAAACCTACAAAAAAATGGGGAAATTATTTTTAGTACCGACCCCAATCGGCAACCTCGAAGATATGACTTTCCGCGGAATCAGAATCCTGAAGGAAGTGGACTTAATTTTGGCTGAAGACACTCGTACTTCAGCCAAATTACTTAATCATTATGAGATAAAAAATAAATTGGTTTCGCACCACAAATTCAACGAGCATAAAACTGTTGAAATGATTGCCGGCCAAATCGAAAACGGCAAGAATGTGGCGCTGATTTCGGATGCAGGAACTCCCGGAATTAGCGACCCCGGATTTTTGCTTGTAAAAACCTGTCTCGATAAAGAAATAGAAGTTGAATGTCTTCCAGGCGCAACAGCCATGATTCCGGCGCTGGTAAATTCGGGTTTTCCGACAGACCGTTTTACCTTTGAAGGATTTCTTCCACAAAAAAAAGGTCGTCATAAAAAAATCAAAGAACTGCTTACCGAACCCAGAACAATGATTTTCTACGAATCGCCTTACCGCCTGATGAAAACGCTGGAACAGTTTGCTGAGTTCCTTGGTCCCGACAGGCGTGCCTCAGTATCGCGCGAATTATCGAAGTTTTTTGAAGAAAACCGCAGAGGTACACTCACAGAGCTAATCGAATATTTTGGGGCAAAAACCATCAAAGGCGAAATTGTAATAGTACTGGAAGGTTACAAAGTAGAAACATCTGAAGAAGATGATGAATGAGAAAATACGATTTCCTTTTTTTTGATTTGGACAATACCCTCTGGGATTTTTCGGCCAACTCACACGAAGCACTGAAACAAACATTCGAAAAACTCGATTTGATTAGTCGTCTGGATTCATTCGATGCATACTTTAAATATTACGAACAAATTAATGAATCGCTTTGGGCTGATTACCGTGCAAAAAAAATTAACAAACAAACATTAATCACAGAGCGTTTCTCGAAATCGCTTAAAGCTTTTGAAATTACCGATCAGGATTTTGAAGGAATTAACCGCTTTTACCTTGAATTTATGGCTTTGCAAACCCGATTATTCGCCGGAACCAAAGAAACATTGACCTATCTGAAGAAAAAAGGCTATCAGATGCACATCATTACCAATGGATTTTATGAAGTGCAACATGCCAAACTTAACAATTGCGGATTGACCGATTTTTTTGGCAAAGTGATTATTTCAGAAGAAATTAAAACCACAAAACCCCACCGGAAGATATTTGAACATGCCTTAAAATCGACCAATGCCAAAAAGCAAAAGAGCATTATGATAGGCGACTCGTGGGAAACCGATATTGAAGGAGCTATGGCTTTTGGAATTGATCAGATTATGAACCTCAACAACGGTGATAACAAGATACCCGAAACAGTAAAAACAAGTCTTTCTTCAGCAAATTCAATGTTTTTGATATTAAATCAACATACCAAAACCTATTTTATAGATGAAATTTCAGGATTAGCTTCAATTCTGTAATTTATAATCATTCCAAATAAACTGTAAATTCACTACTCTTCCTTTATTCAAACAACTAAATTTCAATATTTTAATCAATAAAATCCTGATTCCAACAAAGGTTCAGTGATTTTTATATTTGTTAACAGTGTTAAAATATGTAATTATTTATCTTTATAGATCAATCATCCTAAACACATTTTTCTAAATTTGTGATTCTAAGTATTGATGAATTACAGAATTGATACTTATTAAAGAAGGGGGGCTCGTTAAATTCCATTTAAAAATCCCGGATAAATTTGATTTGGGGGAATCAAATTTTCAAGTTGCATTGCAATAGAGGGGCTATTTTATGCGGAGTTTACCTGCCTATTTTTCATTAAAAAAATGATGCTGTTAAATTTAAATTTAATTTACATGAAAAAAATCGCGTTATTGCTTGCATTCTTTGCAATTGGTTTGCAGGTCCTGGTGGCCCAAACCAAGGAGATCTCAGGCAAGGTGACTTCTGCCGACGACGGAAGTACACTACCTGGTGTTTCTGTATCTGTTAAAGGAACAACCCTGGGAACTATCACCGACATGGAAGGTGCCTTCAGGTTAAAAGTTCCTCAAGATGTCAAAACTTTGGTATTTACCTTTGTTGGTATGGCAACTCAGGAAGTTGCAGTTGGAAGTCAGACAACATTTAATGTCAAAATGTTATCTGATAACATTGCTGTTGATGAGGTTGTTGTTACCGCCTTAGGTATTTCAAGGGAAAAGAAAGCTCTTGGATATGCCGTTCAGGACGTAAAAGGTGACGAAATCACCAGGGCAAAAGAAACCAACGTAGTTAATTCACTTCAGGGACGTATTTCCGGTGCACAGATCACCAATAGTTCCGGAGCAGTTGGAGCTTCAGCCCGTATTATTCTTCGTGGTGTAAACTCACTGGACGGAAATAACCAGCCGCTTTTTGTTGTTGATGGAATCCCGCTGGCTAACTCAAGCTTTGGTGGTACATCCAACGAAGGAGTTAACCGTGGTAGTGGCGTTCAGGATATTAACCCTGACAATATCGAATCAATTTCGGTATTGAAAGGCCCTAATGCTGCCGCGCTTTACGGATCAAGAGCTTCAAACGGAGTTATCGTAATCACTACAAAAACCGGAAAAGGTAATAAAGGAATTGGTGTTGAAGTTAGTAACTCAACCACTTTCGAAAATCCTCTACGTTTACCTGATTATCAAAACCAATACGGACAAGGTTCGGCAGGAAAATTTGAATATGTTGATGGCGCCGGTGGTGGTGTAAACGACGGAACCGACGAAAGCTGGGGTCCAAAACTGGACGTTGGCTTAATGATTCCACAGTTCAACTCCCCTGTTAATAATGGTGTTCGCGAAGCCACTCCATGGATTTCGCATCCGAACAATGTTAAAGATTTCTTCAAAACCGGTGTTACTGCTACCACTTCTGTAGCGCTTGTCGGATCGTCTGACAAAACGAACTTCAGGGTTTCCCTCACGAACCTTGACCAAACCGGTATGATGGAAAATACCCAGTTAAAGAAAAATACTTTTACTTTTAACGGTAGTTCTCAATTGACCGACAAATTGGAATTCACTTCTTCGGGTTCTTATGTAAGCACCGATAGCCCTAACTTACCTGGTTATGGTTACGATCCTGACAACGTTATGCAGCAGTTCAACTGGTTTGGACGTCAGGTTGATATTTCAGCTTTGAAAAACTATCGCAACGCCGATGGTTCATGGTACAACTGGAATACCAACTACCATAACAACCCCTATTCAACTTTGTACGAAAACCTTAATACCAACAAACGTGACCGTTTCTTTGGAAATGCCACCGCAAAATATCAGTTCACTGATTGGTTAAGCGCATTTGTTCGTACCGGTGTTGACTACTATTCAAACATGAATACCAACCGCAGGGCAAAACACATGCAGGAGTTTCCGAATGGATACTACATGGAAGAAGTTGACCTTTACAAAGAAAACAACACAGATTTCCTTGTTAGTGCAAATAAAAGATTTGACGAATTTGAATTGGGTTTAAGCGTTGGTGGTAACTCAATGAACTATAGCCGCACATGGAACTTTGTTGAAGCTCCTGAACTAGCCGTTGACGGAGTTTACAATGTGAAGAACTCACTGGTTCCTCAGGTGGCCGACAATTACCGCTGGAAAAAACACATCAACAGTCTTTATTTCTCAGGACAACTTGGATATAAATCAATGCTTTATGTTGATTTCTCTGGACGTAATGACTGGTCAAGCGCACTGCCTGCAGACCATAATTCATTCTTCTACCCTTCAGTACAGTTAAGTGGTGTTTTAACTGAAATGATTGAAGCTGATCCTTCACTTCTTTCATTTGGTAAACTAAGATTAAGCTGGGCTAAAGTAGGTGCCGACACCGATCCTTTCAAACTTTTACCAACCGTAGGATTTGGAGATGGATGGAATGCCGGTACAAAACTTCTGAATCAATTTGTTCCGAACGAATTACCAAATGCAGGATTAAAACCACAATTCGTAACTTCATTCGAAGTTGGTGGAGATTTCAGATTCTTCAGAGACCGTGTTAAATTAGATGTAACTTACTATAATTCAAGCGCAACAAACCAGATTATTTCTGTGCCAATCTCGGCATCTTCTGGTTACGGTACAAAAGTGACCAATGCCGGACAAATTGATAACAGCGGTATTGAATTATTACTTGGCGGATCGATCCTGAAATCAAAAACAGGTTTGAACTGGGATGTAACCATCAACTGGTCGAAAAACCAAAACGAAGTTGTTGAACTTGCTGAAGGAATTGACCAATATGAACTTTCAGGTGGAAGCTACTGGAGTTTGAAAGTAATGGCTATTCCAGGTCAAAAATATGGTTCATTGTTTGGCTACGACTTCGAAAGAGCACCTGACGGACAGATCATCTACAGAAACGGTCTTCCTGCACAAGGCGACCTAAAAGTTCTGGGTAACTATACACCTGATTGGATTGGTGGTATCAACAACGAATTCAACTATAAAGGTGTTAATTTAAACTTCCTGATCGACACAAGAATGGGTGGAGAAATGTACTCAATGACTTCTACCTGGGGTCGTTATGCAGGTGTTTTGGAAGAAACCGTCATCGGACGTGAAGGTGGTATTGTTGGAGACGGTGTAAAAGAAGTAGTTGATGCAAGCGGTGCTGTTACTTACGTTAAAAACGACGTTGCAGCCAACGCTGAAAACTTCAACAAAGCAGCTTATGTAAGCGATGTTGCTTACTCAAGTGTTTATGACGCCAGCTATATTAAACTTCGCGAGTTTAAACTTGGCTATACATTCAATAAAATTGGTAACACTCCAATCAAAGACGTTAACATTTCTCTGGTAGGTAGAAATCTTGCTATCCTCTGGACAAAAGTACCGCATGTTGACCCTGAAGGAGCATTCAGCAACTCGAATGTTCAAGGTCTCGAATTCGGACAAATCCCTTCTGCCCGCAGTCTCGGATTTAGCGTTAGTTTCAAACTTTAAACAATCGTTCAATTATGAAGAATACAATTAAATACCTATTTGTAATTGCGTTGGTAATCGGTTTCTCTGCATGTACAGATAATTTTGAGGAAACCAACACCAACGTGAACGCTCCTTCAATAGAACAAGCAGCTCCTGATATGCTCCTGACCAATTCTATTGAGTCGATGACTGATCGTGTTCATGAAATATTTTTGGGTCATGAAATGGGATCCTGCTGGGTTCAGCACATGGCTAAAGTACAATACACCGACGAAGACCGCTACATTCCACGTGTATCAGTAATTAATAACACATGGACAAGCTTGTATGCCGCTTCGGGACAAGATGTTGCTACCATTATTTCGGTAGCCGAAGCTAAAGAACTGAAAAACTACAAAGGTATTGCTTATGTACTGAAAGCTTATATCACTTCAGTATTAACCGACCTTTATGGCGATATCCCTTACTCTGAAGCATGGAAAGGTTCTGCAGCTGAAGTAATTATTTCTCCGGTTTACGACACACAGGAATCAATTTATACTGATTTGGTTGCTAAACTGAAAGAAGCCAACGATCTTTTGTCAGAAGACAACGAAGAAGTGGCAGGCGATATTCTTTTTGATGGAGACATCGTAAAATGGAAAAAGTTTGCCAATTCATTGCGTTTAAGATTGTTGCTCCGTATGTCGGCTAAGAAAAATGTTGCTGCTGATATGCAGGCAATCGTTTCTAATCCTTCTGCTACTCCTATTTTCACATCGAACGACGACAATGCAGCTTTACATTATTTAGGTTCAGCGCCTAATAACCACCCGATCAACGAAAACCGCAAATCGCGTGATGACCACCGTGTAAGCAAAACTTTGGTTGACTTGCTTTATGGTGATGCACCAAGCCCCGACTACAGAGTTTCTCTTTATGCTGATCTGGCTGTTGGAAATAATGATTATGCTGGTCTTCCAAACGGATTAAGATCTTCGGATGCTGCCAACTATGATGGTAACGGATTAAAAAACACTTCAAAAATTGGCTCTTTCTATACACAGGCTTCTGCTCCGGGTATGTTGATGAGTTATGCCGAACTTCAGTTTATTTTAGCCGAAGCTGCTCATAAAAACTATATCAGCGGTGGCGAAGCAAAAGCAGAAGAGTATTACAACGAAGGTATTACAGCTTCTTTCTATCAGAATGAAGAATATTTTACCGAAGTGCTTGAAGACATCTGGGGATCAACATTCGAAAGCTGGGGATGGGACGGAAACGACATCATGGCTTATGCCCTTCAGGATTTCTTTGACTGGGGTGGATGGGCTTACGATCCTGCTCATGCAATGGAATTTATTGGTACCCAAAAATGGGTTGCTATGTTCGACCAGGGATTACAGGCTAATTTCGAATGGCGTCGTATTGGCTACCCGGTTCTTGTAGCTCCTGCCGATGCTGACAACCAGAGAAAAATTCCGGTAAGGGTATTTTATCCTGCCGATGAATATTCACGTAATAAAACCAATGTCGAGGCTGCAGTGGCCCGTCAGGGAAAAGATGATCTGAACACCCGTGTTTGGTGGGATGTCAACTAATAATGGAATTTTAAAATGATAAATTTGTTAACTATGAGAAATTATTTCAAATATTTAGCTGTAGTGCTTATCGGATCAATCTTTTTTCTACCATCATGTATTGAAACTGATGACCTGATGACCAGCAATGTCAGCGTAGGCGGACTGGTAACCCCGGTTACTAAAAATGTTCCCTATAAACTTGGCGCAACTCCCAGTTTCGATGTTTCCGTATTGGTTCCTGTAGGACCTGCTATTCAAAAAGTTGAGATGTATAAAACCTTTACCGACATCACAGGTAAAAAATCGAATACTGCTCTTCTTGGAACTTTAGATGTAAACAGTGCGAATACCAGTAAGGATTTTACCGGAAAAGTAACCCTGAAATATGCCGACCTGATTAAAGACCTCACCATTGGTGGCAAAGCAATGCCAGCCAACGAAGGCCTGCTAAACATCGGTGAAGCATGGACAATTACATTTACTTCTGTTATGGCCAACGACCAGCGTAAAGTAAACAATGGCGCTACTACCAATATTGGTGTTGCCAACGCTTATGCCGGCGACTACCAGTGTGTGGGAGTATTTACCCATCCAACAGCCGGACCACGTCCGATCAACGAAAAGAAATTTTTGAAACCTCTGACTGCCTACTCTTGCAATATACCTGTGGGTGACCTTGGAGGTTCTGGATATTTTGTTGATATCGTTGTTGACCCTGTAACCAATACTGTTACATATAAGAATGGAACGCCTGCAGAAATTATTGCTTCTGCTGAACGTTCATATTACGAACCTTCAACTGGCAAATTCTATTTGCATTATTACTATGTTGGAGGTACTGGCAACCGTGTGATTGATGAAGTTTACACCCCAATCAAATAATAACACGATTTAATATTTTACTAAAAAGGCACCTGGCAACAGGTGCCTTTTTTATTTGTATCAAACTCCTAAAAAAAGATCAATTGCCGATAAATTCAAATTTTAACGAATAGCCAAAAATATTTCATCCAGGCTGTTGTAATACATTAACATTTTTTTACATTTATAGACAAAATTTAATGGTCGGATTTTAAGAATAAACTATTAAGCCAGAAATAGAATAATTGAAACATAAATAAGGTCTGAATAGATTGGCAGGAAGGGGTTCTTTTAGAGATTGATTTAGTTTGAAGCTGTTTAATTTAAAATAAATATCTATGAAAAAAATCGCGTTATTGCTTGCATTTTTTGCAATTGGTTTGAACGTCCTTCTGGCGCAAACCAAAGAAATCACGGGCAAGGTTACCTCCGCCGACGATGGAGGATCCATGCCGGGAGTTTCAATTTCGGTAAAAGGAACCTCACTGGGAACCATTACCGATATGGATGGAAAATATCTGCTTAAGGTTCCTGAAAATGCTAAAACATTGGTTTTTAGCTTTGTTGGTATGACTTCCTTGGAAGCAGCCATTGATAACCAATCAGTCATAAATGTCCAACTAAAATCACAGGACATTTCTGTTGATGAGGTTGTAGTCGTTGGTTACGGAGTTCAGAAAAAAAGGGAAGTAACTGGATCAATTTCACAAGTAAAGGGGGATGAAATTGCAACATTGGCTACTCCAAGTTTCGAATCTCAATTAGCTGGCCGTTCTGCAGGGGTGCAGATTACCACTAATTCGGGAGTATTGGGTGCAGCCCCAAAAATTCTGATCCGTGGTGTTAGTTCTATTTCTTCTGGCACGTATCCATTAATCGTTGTTGACGGCATTCCTGTTGCAACCGGCGGTCTTGGCGGATATGCTACCAACAATGCACTAACCGACATTAATCCAGCCGACATCGAATCCATTGAAATTCTAAAAGACGGATCGGCTACAGCTATTTATGGATCTCGGGCCGCCAATGGGGTAATGTTGATCACTACTAAAAAGGGAACAAAAGGTAAATTCAAAACTTCGTACAATAATTATATGGGCTATGCACAGCCTGTTAATTTATTCGATCTTTTGAATGCCAAAGAATTCATTGAAATTGCCAATGAAAAAACATCCAACCGTGGGTTGGCTGCCAAAGCTGTTGATGGTGGTGTTGATACCGACTGGCAAGGTGCCGTTTTAAGGAAAAATGCTTTCCAACAAGATCATAACCTATCAATGTCTGGAGCTTCGGAACAGAGTAGCTACTATTTTTCCTTAGGTTACACAACTCAGGAAGGAGTTAGTATTCCAAATGAAATGAGTCGTTTTTCTGCCCGCGCGAATGTTGACCAAAAAGTAACAAAATGGCTGACCTTGGGGGCTAATATTGGAGTTACCCAAACCGAATATGCCGGCATGAACGCTGGCGAAAATTCGCTCTCAGGTAATATTTTCTCTGCCATTCGACAATTACCAAATACCCCAATTTACGATTCAAACCACCCAACTGGTTATAACATTGATTTGGTAACACCAGGATTAGTTGGTCGTTGGAAAAATACTTCTACGATTGACGATAATCTCCCAAACATTATATATACCCTGACAAAAAATAAATACGGAACAAAAAATCTACGCACTATGGGTACCGCATTTGCATCAGTAACCCTTATGCCAGGTTTAAACTTCCGCACACAATTGGGTATTGACCGAAATGGATCTGAAGGTATGCTGTATTGGAATGCCATTCATGGTGACGGACAAAGTGTAAAAGGTCGTATGCAAAATATGTACGATGCTTATGCACGTTGGAACTGGCAGAATATTCTATCCTACAATAAATCTTTCGATGAAGTCCATAATGTATCAGCAGTTTTGGTGAACGAATATCAAAAACAACGTTATAACTGGTTCGAAGCTCTTGGAACTGACCTTTCCAACGAATTTTTCCAGCATAACCTAATATCTGGCTCATACGGCACACCAAACTCTGGTGGAGGTTTGTCCGAAAATGGATTTATCTCTTATGCCGCAAGGGTAAACTACAATTTTTCTGAAAAATATTTTATCCAGGCATCAGTTCGTTACGACGGAATTTCTTCACTTCCAACTGCTAACAAATATGGTGTTTTCCCTGGTGGATCTATTGGCTGGAACATTGCTAAAGAACCATTTATGAAAAGCCTTACAAATATTGTTTCTGACTTCAAGGTTAGGGCATCTTATGCACAAGTAGGAAACGTATCTATTGGGAATTATCCTTATGCAGGTTTATATGGTGCAGCCAAATACGCCGATTATAATGGGCTGGCATTTGCACAAATGGGTAACGACAACCTGCAATGGGAAACCAGCAAAAAATTGGACTATGGTTTTGATGCTATGTTTTATGGTGGAAAGTTTAAACTTTCGTTCGACTATTATCAGAATGATCAGGATGGCTTAATCCTCGCGGCACCAACACCTCCATCTTTTGGTATTCCAGGAAACTCTGTAAATAAAAACGTAGGAGCACTTAAAAACTGGGGATATGAATTCTCCGGCGAGGCACTTGTTTTAAAATCAAAAGACCTTACCTGGACAATAGATGCTAACTTGACTCTTTCTAAGAATGAAGTTCTTGCATTGGTTGAAGGGCAAACTCAGATTCTTCCAGACAATTATACCATTATCAAGATTGGTGAACCAATCAGGGCAATTTATGGTTATGACTATGTTGGGGTCAATAAAGCAAATGGTAATCCAATATATCGCAAAGCCGATGGGGCTCTCGTTCAGGGAAATATTCCAACATCCAATTATAAGGTGTACGATCCTGCTAATCCGTCAGATATTGCCACAGCAGCAACTTTAAGCAGTGCTACCGATAAGAAAATTTTTGGTTCTTCGCTGCCTACATTCTTTGGTGCACTTAATTCTAAACTATTTTACAAAGGATTCGACCTTAATCTAATGTTTCGTTTCAGTGGTGGTAACTACATCATGAACCGCACTCGTGACGACTTAACCCAACATTCGTTTACCAACAATAGCCGTGAAATTTTGGGTCGTTGGAAAAGTGAAGCTGAACCGGGCGATGGTTGGACACCAAAATTATGGTACCAGGGAGGTAACTTCATTAATATCTCCAACCAAACAAATGGCAGATTTGTTGAAAAAGCAGATTTCCTGAAATTACAGAATGTGGTACTTGGTTATACTTTGCCAAAAACATTGATGAGCAGGATTAATGTTGAAAACCTAAGAATTTTCGTTCAGGGTCAAGACTTATGGATGAAAACTAATTATACTGGAATCGACCCCGAAATGGAAACCAATGGTGTTGATTTTAATGGAACACCCAGACAACGAGTTATTACTATGGGTATTAATCTAACTTTATAGTTGAACACACAAATACTATTAATATGAAAATAAATAGCTTATATAAAATAAGATTCGGCAAATTTCTCCTTCTGCCGGTAATTCTCGTTGCACTGACATTAAACTCGTGCACCGATAAAGAAATTATTGAACTTGACCCATATAACCAGGTTTCTGAAACCACAGCATTCACCACGCCTGCATTGATTGAACTTTCAGTAATGGGAATGTATCAGGCAGCCCAAAGAGGTGACGCTGCTGGAAACTTAAGAGGATACCCGTTTGGGGCAGCGTTTGTTCAACAAGGCGACTGTCGCGGTGAAGACGCAATAAACCTCGCTGCATTTTATCGGTTTACTTATGAAGGAACTTATGATCCGACTACTGCCAATAATGTTTGGTATTGGAGCGACACCTATCGTTTAATAAATCGTTGCAATATTATTATTGACGGAGTAAACGCTGCTGCAACTGCTGGAACAATTACCGCTGATGTTGCAAAGGCTTATGAAGGCGAAGCACGATTATTGAGAGCGGCCGCATACCACGAACTATTGGTAATGTTTGCCCGCCCTTACAAACATTCAGCTGGTGCCACTCACCAGGGAGTACCTTATCACGATAAACCATTTACTACTCAGACGGCCATTGATCTAGGTTATGCCAAAGGACGGGAATCTGTGGCTTTTGTTTATGGAAAAATTCTTGAAGATTTGAATTTTGCCGAAACTAATCTACCTCAAAAGACCGGAAGAACTGGAAATGCCAAGATTACACGCGGAACAAAAGGTGCTGCAATTGCCTATAAAGTGCGTATTTATCAGCACATGTGGGATATGGATAAAGTAATTACTGAAGCAACTAAATTGGTTACCGGTGGTGCATTAGCCACTGAATATACTTTAGGAGCTGAACCATGGACATGTTTCGCTGCAAACTACACCAATACAGAATATATCTATGGAATGGAAAACTCTGCAACAAATAATCCCGGGGTAAATGCAGCTTTAGCTTCTCAATATAAAAGAAGGCTATTAGTTTGTATCAGCCCTATCGTTTGGAGAAATTCCTATTGGCGAACTGACGACAAACGGAGAAAAGATCCGGAAATGGTCTTTACTTCCAATGGGATGGTATTCTCCGGCAAATACAAGGATGATACTAACTACAGCGATGCTTCGCCAATGATGCGTTATGCTGAAGTTCTACTAAACCTTGCTGAAGCCTATGCACGGAACAATGATGTGGCCAATGGATTAAAATACCTGAATATGGTTCGCGACAGAGCATTGGCCGATAAGGCGACACAAAGCTATAAAGCTGCTGACTTTGCTGACAATAAAGCACTTTTAAAAGCAATTCTGGCTGAAAGAAGAATTGAGTTGAATATGGAAGGACGTCGTTGGCCAGATATTCACAGGTTACAGCATTGTCCTCATTTTCCAATTGCCGGTATCCCTGCAAAATTGACAAATGGAAATCCTGCTGCAGCCACATTTACCCTTGGAAGCGAATATGCAGGACCTTATGGAGTCACAGCAAAACCTTATGACGATTTCAAATTTGTATGGCCAATTCCACTTGTTGAGCTAAACGCAAATACTGGCCCGTTGAAAGACCAGCAAAATCCAGGATATTAATAAACATTTAGTTTAAATATCAAATAGAAAAATCAGAGTGGCCGGCTTATTTCAAAATAAGCCGGCCACTTTTCGTTATACTTAATCCTAATATAGAATAATATTACCCAAAACAAGAGTAAAACCAGTAGATAGAGATCCCAAACAATAGACATGAAAAAAAATTTAACATACCAAATTCTGTAATGGATAAAACTAAAACACTACAAATCAGCTTAGAATATTTACATATTAAGAATGATTTTTCACATTTCTTAACAAATGAGGAATAGCACTATTTTCGTATTGATAAATAATTATATTCGTCGCTCAAAGCTGTTAAATTTAAAATAATTTTCTATGAAAAGAATCGCGTTATTGCTTGCATTTTTTGCAATTGGGATGAATATCCTCTGGGCGCAAACCAGGGATATCACAGGCAGCGTTACCTCCGCCGACGATGGAGGGTCCATGCCAGGTGTATCAATTTCGGTAAAAGGAACATCGATGGGTACTATAACCGATATGAACGGGAAGTATTCAATTAAGATTCCGACCGATACAAAAACACTTGTATTTTCATTTGTAGGTATGACTACACAGGAAATCACAATCGGTAACCAGACAACAATTAATGTTCAACTTAAATCGGAAGATGTAACTGTTGACGAGGTTGTTATTGTTGCCTACGGTACCGCAAAAAAAGAATCGCTTACCGGAGCCATTTCTACCGTTAACTCAAAATCGATTGAGAGTCGGCCGGTATCAAGTGTTTCAGGGGTACTCGAAGGAAAAGCTGCTGGTGTTCAGGTAAATAACACTTACGGCGAACCTGGTTCAGACGCTACTATCCGTATCCGCGGATTCAGTTCTGTTAATGGCTCAAACGCACCGCTGTATGTTGTTGATGGTGTTCCTTATGGTGGTAATGTTTCGGACATGAACCCACAGGACATTGAAAACATTACTGTACTGAAAGATGCAGCGTCTTCGGCATTGTACGGAAACCGTGCTTCGAATGGGGTAATCCTTATTACCACCAAAAAAGGTAAAACCGACGGTGTTGGGCTTCGTGTAAATATCAACCAGGGTGTTTATAACAGAGGTTTGAAAGAATATGACAGACTCGGAGCCGACGACTATATGGAAGTGATGTGGAAAGGTTACCGGAACAATCTGATGACCGCACAGGCAGCAAAATACCCAACCGCAGAACTGGCTGGTGCCGAGGCCTCAAAATCGCTGGTTTCTAACACTTTAAAGTATAATATTTACAACAAACCTGAAGCTGAATTATTCGATGCAAACGGCAAATTGGTTGCCGGAGCACAAGTTCATTCAGGTTACAACGACCTTGACTGGTACGAAGACATCGAACGTTTAGGACACCGTCAGGACTACACCGTTAGTGGCGAAGGTGCTTCAGCAAAGAGCAACTATTTCTTCTCAACCGGTTACCTTGATGAAAAAGGATATGTTGAATCATCAGATTTCAAACGTTTTACAGGCCGCACAAACATTAATATTACTCCCAAAAAATGGATAAAAGCAGGATTGTCACTTGCCGGATCTCATCAGGTTTCAAATAACACTACAGGTGATGCCGGAAGTGCTACTACCTTTATCAATCCGTTCTACTACGCCCGCAACGTAGCTCCTATCTATCCGGTTTACCTGCATGATATGACCACAGGAGATTTTATTTTAGACGCAAACGGAGCAAAACAATTCGACAGGGGTAGCCAGTATGCCCGTCCTCAAAACCTCGACCGCCATATCGTGTGGGAAACACAACTGAATATGGACAAGACTTACAGAAATACTTTGCAAAGTCAGGTTTTCATGGATATCAATTTTCTTAATGACTTCACATTTTCGCTCAAAGGCGATATGAACACCAGAGCTACAGAAAGACAGACATACAACAATGCAACAATCGGCGACGGTGCAGGAAACTCAGGACGTGCTTCACGTACCTTTTACCGTTACAAGATTTATACACTTCAGCAACAGTTGAATTGGAACAAGGCAATTAATTTGCACAATGTCGATTTATTTGCAGGTCACGAAAGCTACAATTACAACTATGCTTACACCTACGGATATAAAACAACTGAAACTTTCGAGGGAGGAACGGAGCTAATAAACTTTACCAATATTACTTCTCTTGATGGCTATCAGAATAATTACCGTACCGAGAGCTACTTGTCGCGCGCCCGTTACAACTACAATAATAAATACTTCGCCGAAGCATCTTTCCGCAGAGACGGTTCTTCGCGTTTCTACAAAGATAACCGTTGGGGAAATTTCTGGTCAACAGGTGCCAGCTGGACCATTTCGAAAGAAGATTTCATGGCTTCTCTGCAAGAACAGGTTAACATGTTGAAATTAAGAGCATCTTATGGTGAAGTAGGAAATGACGCCAGCGTTGATTATTATGGCTATATGGCACTCTATGCAATGGAGCAGAATGCAAACAAAGGTGCTGCATTTAAAACTCAAAACGAAGCACTCGACATTCAATGGGAAACTTCGAGTTCGTTTGGTGTTGCTTTAGAAGGTACTTTCTTCAACAGGGCAAATTTATCCCTCGAATATTTCGACAAACGTTCACAAGATCTATTGTTTGACATCTATCTTCCACTTTCTGCCGGCGGAACTTCAACATCTACAGCGGAAGCAACAATTACCAAAAACCTTGGTTCTGTATCGAATCGCGGTTTAGAATTGATTTTCGACGTTGATGTTATCAAGACCAAAGACTTGAAATGGAATTTGGGGATTAATGCCACTACCCTTACAAACAAAATCGTAACTCTACCTGAACAAAACAGGAAAAATGGTATTGTAAGCGGAACTAAAAAATACATGGAAGGTCATGGAATTTATGACTTCTGGATGTTCCAGTACGAAGGAGTTGACCAAATGACCGGTAGATCGTTGTATAAGCCTGATCTGGAAAAATACTACATTGGCGAAGCAGTTGAAGGTAAAACTCAATTTCCTGCAGCTTACTTAGTAACAATTGGTGATAAAAATTATAGTACTTATACAACTTACGCTGCTAAAGACTGGAGTGGAAGTGCTATTCCTGATTTATTCGGTAGTTTCTCAACATCTTTAAGCTACAAGAGTTTCGACCTTTCAATGATTTGCACCTACTCGATTGGTGGAAAAACTTTGGATTATTCGTACCAGAGCTTAATGTCGGTAAGCGCAACTCCACATGCAATCCATTCGGATGTACTTAATGCATGGGATGGCGTACCTGCCGGTATGACAGAAACTTCGGCTGACCGTATCGACCCAAATGGAGTTCCTGTTGTTAACTACGGACTAAGCACCTTTAACGATGCGACTTCAACACGCTTCCTGCTTGATGCTTCATACCTGGTTGTGAAAAATATCGGTCTAAACTACAACTTCTCAAAAAACTTCACCAACAGATTAGACATCAGCAACCTGTCTGCCAGTTTATCAGTTGAGAATTTAGCGACTTTCACAAAAATGAGAGGTATGAACCCACAGCAATCGTATGCCGGAACAAATGACAATGCATTCGTAACAGCACGGGTTTTCTCTCTGGGAATTAATATTAAGTTATAATAACGAGCATAAAAAAATATCAATATGAAGAATATAAGATTATTAACTTACTTATTGGTTGGAGTGTTATCCTGGAGCTCTTGTTCCGAGGATTATCTCGACACAAAACCAACAGCAGAATCAGCAACTACAACTATTTTTGAGACCACCGATAATGCTGCATTGGCAATAAACGGCATAAACAAACTGATGACAATGCAGTACCTTGGATCTCAGGGATTCAACGGAGAAGGAACCATCAAAATGTACTACGGAAACTATCCCGGAAATCACTTCTACGTTAACTTAACTGGATGGGCTCCGATTATTAACTCCGACTACCACGAAAATATATCGAGCATATATCTTTACTATCCCTGGTATTATTACTATATGATTATTGGTAATGCAAACTTTATCATTGAAAATATTGATGAAGCAAAAGGGACTGATGCCGAAAAACAATTTATTAAGGCACAGGCGCTAACATTCCGTTCATACAGTTACTTTATGCTTTCACAGTTATATTGTAAACGTTGGAGCGATTCGAATAACGGAGCAAGCGAAGGATTGGTATTGCGTACCGATATCTCTACCGGCGACCAGCCTCTTTCAACTTTAAAGCAGGTTTACGATCAGGTATACAGCGACCTTGATGAAGCAATCGCCCTTTACACATCTTCAGGAAAGAAACGCTCCAGCAATTACGATCCTGATAAAAACGTAGCTTACGCCGTTTATGCACGAGCCGCAATAACCCGTCAGGATTATAGCAAAGCTTCCACAATGGCAGTTAATGCCCGTACAGGATACCCATTGATGAGTAATACCGAGTACAAAGCAGGATTCTACACTCCAAATAAAGAGTGGATCTGGAGTAGCTACGGAGCATCTGACGAAACATTGTACTTCTATTCGTACTTTTCGTATATTGCCTACAACTCGAGTGCAAGTGCTGTAAGAACATACCCTAAATGTATCAGCCGTGAATTATTCAATAAAATTCCTGCAACCGATGTTCGTCGTAGCCTGTTCCTCGATCCTACCGGTTATACTTATACAACTTCAACCGGTTTGGCAAGTGCAGCATTGAAGACTCAGGCTTTTTCTCTATTCCCAAAACTCTACTCTACTGCATCGGCTTATGCCTACATGCAATTTAAGATTGGTGCACAAGATCTTCCTGGCGTTGGAAACCTGAATCACTTCCGTTCTTCTGAAATGTACCTGATTGAAGCTGAAGCAAAACACTTCTTATCTGATGCAACCGGTGCTCAAAATGCACTTATTGCTTTAAACAAAGACAGTGGCCGTGACCCAAATTATACCTGTACAAAAACAGGCGCAAGCTTGCTGGAAGAAATCAAAACCTACCGTGCAATCGAGCTTTGGGGCGAAGGATTTGACTGGTTCGACCTCAAACGTTGGGGAGATGGTGTTAGCCGTAAGAATTATGCAGCCGGAGGAAACTTTGTTTCAACTCTTGATGTGACTTATGGCCCTGCCGATAAAAACAATTGGGTTTGGAAAATTCCGGAAAAAGAAACCGATTACAACAAAGCAATTGGTACTGTACTTCCATAGTTTTAACAAATTGGTAAGTGTTGGCTGAAATACAGCTAACCCAACATACAAAGAATTGGCTGTCCCGATGAAAATTGGGACAGCCTTTTTTGTATTATATATCTGTTTATTTTAAATTGAAGAAATAACCAATATCTGACTATGCTGAAAAATCCGTTTCCGTTTACTCATTAGCTCACAGATAGCGGCAGAGCCATAAAATATTTGTAGTAATTAGCAGATAAAAGCTGGTAAGGTGCAGCGCACAGCAATACTAAGTAATCGGAATTTAATAGTGTCATATTTAAAATTGAGATTCTATTTTGACTCACCCCCTTCGCATCTGCGATGCTTTCCCCCTCTCTTTCAAAAAAGAGAGGGGGGACGTCCGCGAGCGGACGTGGGGGTGAGTCGTAAATAAATACGACATTAAAATGTTCTAACTACTTATCTAATTTTGAAAAGGTGTTTATAATTATTTCGAGAAGATAATTTTTAACGCCACCAAAAGCAGCAGGCCACCAAACATTTTCTTCAGGATTTTTTCAGGAATGCTAACTGAAAGCATCGAACCAAAATAAGTGCCGACAACAAACATTATCGCCAGTACGATCGCAAATTTCCAGTTTACATATCCGTTTTTCGAGTAATTGAGAGCTGCCATAAGCGTTACCGGAGGAATCATAAAGGCCAGTGAAGTTCCCTGTGCCTGATGTTGCGATAGTCCTAAAAAGAAAACAAGTGAAGGAATAACAATAATTGCCCCTCCTACTCCAAAGGTGCCACTGAAAACACCTGCCATCAAACCGATGATGGCCAGTAAAAGTAGTTGTGTAACTGTCATATTACAGGTGAATGAAAGATTACAATCGGGTCAGCTTTTGGATATCGTAGCATTAAACCTGAAGCCAATTCCGTGGAGATTCAGTATTTTGATATTTTCGTCGCTACCCAGATATTTTCTTAACCTCGAAATAAACACATCCAGACTTCGGCCAAGATAATAATCGTCCGATCCCCAAACATGTTTCAAAATGTCGGATCGGCTCAGTACTTTGTTCGGGTTATCGCAAAAATAGCGTAAAAGCTCGGCTTCCTTGTAAGTCAGTGTTTTCTTCTCTTCGGAAGTCTCAAGTACCAGACTTTCAAAATAAAAGTTGAAATGCCCGACTTTATAATAACTCTTTTCGGTCGAGCTATCAGTTACTCCCATACTTCTTTTCAGAAATATCCTGATCTTCAGGAGCAATTCTTCCATGCTGAATGGCTTGGTAATGTAATCATCGCCCCCAATTGTCAATCCGGTAATCCGGTCTTCGGTCATCGAACGGGCGGTCAGGAAAATAATCGGCACATGGTCATCTATTTCACGTACTTCTTTTGCAAGCGTAAAACCATCCTTTTTGGGGAGCATTACATCAAACAGGCACAAATTAAATTTTCCTGAAGAAAATATCTTAACAGCAACTTCGCCATCTTCGGCTGAAGTTACCACATAACCAGCTTGTTCGAGATTATCTTTGATGATAAAATTGAGGGTTTTGTCGTCCTCAACCAACAGAATTTTTTCGCCTTGATTGTTCATTTTGCTGACTTCTTAATTTCAACAATAAATGTACTGCCTTTCCGTGAATTTTCCGTCACTTTTATTCGCCAACCATGCCTTTGTGCAATTTTTTGCACATAATCGAGCCCAAGTCCAAAGCCTTTCACGTCGTGCACATTGCCTGTTGGAACACGATAAAACCGGTTAAATATTTTCTTTCGGTAATCTTTTGGTATTCCTATTCCATTGTCGTCAAACGAAATAATATATCGGTTTTTGATTTCATCGAGCCTGATGTTGATATCCGGATCGACAGAACAATACTTGATAGCGTTGTCGAGAATATTAAAAATCAGGTTCGAAAAATGAAGTTTATCTGCTGAAATTACTGCATTTTCGACATTCGAAACAAGCTGTATAGAATAAGCATTCCCATTTTGGCTATTCCTGAATTCCCTGACAGAATCTTCAATAAACGATTTTAGTTCAATCCGCTCCAGATTTAGGTGCAGCTTTGTTTTTTCGATGGTTGCCATTTGAAGCAGTTTCTCAACATGAGCCGAAAGCCGCTTGTTTTGCTGTCCGACAATCTTCACATATTCGCCCAGCCGTTCGGGTTGTTCTGCAATTTTCGGATTCGAAAGCACCTTTGCGGCCAGGTCAATCGATGCGATTGGAGTTTTAAACTCGTGTGTCAGATTATTGATAAAATTCTTCTGTATCTCGCTAAGTTGCTGCTGCTTTATGATGATATAAAGCGCATAACCAAAGAAAAGCACAACGAAAAACAAGATTCCGGTCATGAAATACCAGGCAATCAGCCGCGAATTATAAAATTGCGAACGATCGGGAAAATGAACCCCAAAATAATAGGTGTATTTTTCGCAGGTGGGCAGATTGCATACTTTGCTTTTTTTATCCTCTTTCCTTACATGATTTTCATACATAAGTTCCTCCATGCTGCACGAAAGAGTATCATTATTTTTGATAGATTTTTTCTTACCGGTTTTTGAATTGGCACCAAGATTATTCCCCTGCACCATTTTTTTCGAATCGCAGTCGTAAATTCCATATTCAAAAGGAAGGTTCAGATTTCGCTTTTTGAATTCGACATTAAGAAGATGACCCAGAATATTCGGATCAATCACATCGTTCACATTTACAACGTAATAGTTGTTCGAAATCTGATCGACAGGGTTGGCATCGCCGTGTTTTATACTGTGCCCGTGAATTTTACTGTTGTATTCGTTTATTTGGCTGGCAACACTTCGGAGGGCGCTGTTCGTTAATTCGTGAAACTGTTTTTCGTTCAGGTCATACGAATTTTTCAGGAACAAAAACTGAATAAGCAGAATGCCCAATACCGAAAACGTGGCCATTATTATTACAAAACCAATCGAATTCCTCTTCATAAAACCGCAATTATTTTGCTATTAAAACACGAAGCTAAGCAAAAAACAATTCTCTTTAATTCATTAACAGTTCATTAACAAAAGTTAGGTCGCATTAACAGCAATTCAAAAAAAGGTTTTTTAGTTTTGTAATAATTACAGAACAATAAAATAAATTTGTACCCATCTTTAATCTATTGAATTAATTGTCTTACCACATTAAAAAAAACTATATGAAAATCAGAATTGCACTTTTGTTTGCTCTGGTCGTAAGTCTGCCCATTTTTACTCAGGCACAAACAGCCACAGCAAAGGCACGCATTGCTTTTGAAAAACTTCAGCACAACTACGGAACTTTCAAGGAAGAACTTGGAGTACAAACCGTTTCCTTCAATTTCAAGAACGACGGCTCGGTTCCGTTAATCATCAACAATGTTCAGGCATCGTGCGGATGTACAACGCCCGAATATACCCGGCAACCGATTGCACCCGGTGCAAAAGGACTGATTAAAGTAAGTTACGATCCACGAAACCGCCCCGGAGTATTCAACAAAACCATCAGGGTAAGCTCGAATGCCGAAAATCCGGATGTTGTTTTAACCATTCTGGGCGATGTAACACCCCGTGCAAGAACCATCGAAGAAGATTTTCCAAACGTGATAGGTCCGCTTCGCGCCAAGACCAATCACATTGCTTTTGTACAGATCAAAGAAAATCAGCTTAGAAAAGACAGTACCGAGATCATTAATACCACCGATCAGCCCGTTCAGCTAAGTTTCAAAACACCTCCTCCTCACCTGAGCGCTGTAATCAGGCCGGCCACACTTGCCCCAAAACAAAAAGGGTACATGGTTGTAACATTCGATGCTTCAAAAATAAAAGCTTACGGTTTTGTAATGCACCGCATTTACCTCAATATTGACGGAAAAGACGATTACCGAAATTCG
Source organism: Prolixibacteraceae bacterium (assembly GCA_003537645.1). Lineage (GTDB taxonomy): Bacteria > Bacteroidota > Bacteroidia > Bacteroidales > Prolixibacteraceae > Aquipluma. The sequence continues at coordinate 35,274 of DPRM01000107.1, read as the reverse complement.
ATTGCTGTTAGCACTACACTGGAAGAAGATTTCTCGAAATTATCTGCCGCCGAGCTAGCCAACGCCCCATTGGTAAAATACGATGTCGAGTCGTTCGATTTTGGCGATATTAAACCCGGAAGCAAAGTTGAACATACTTTTAACCTGAAAAATACTGGCAAACGCGATTTGATTATCCGCGACGTGAAAAGTTCGTGTGGTTGCACGGCTGTATCGCCATCTAAAAATCTGGTTGCCTCGAACGAAAGCGTACCTCTTAAAGTTGTTTTCGACTCGGCAGGCAAAAGCGGTCGCCAAAACAAAACCATTACAATTATTACCAACGACCCCAAAAACCCAACAACCGTTTTAAGGATTTCGACCAATATTTTGACGCAATAATTTCCTCTGAAATATGAAAAGAAGCCACTTCAAATAAATGAAGTGGCTTCTTTTTTTCCATAAAATCAACACTTCTTCATCAATTTTCAGCTAAAATCGATACAGAACCATTTATTATTCTTTCCTGATAACTACATTCGCATAAAATATTAGCGAACATGATTGGAGATCACCACCATCAACATATAGAAAACGACCCGGCATACCTGGGTTTAAATGTAAATCAGGGCATTGAACCATTGCCTTCGGTAAGCGAAGACTCGGTCAAGCGTTTCCTGAAGCACAAAAAAAAGCGCAGTTTATCGGTACAGCAATACGTTGACGGAATCCTGAATGGCGATATTACCATACTTAGCCAGGCGGTAACGCTGGTTGAAAGCTCGAAACCCGAACATCAGGAAATTGCACAGGAAATAATCGTAAAATGTCTGCCTTTCTCCGGAAATTCGGTTCGTATAGGAATTACCGGCGTTCCGGGAGTTGGCAAAAGTACCTTCATTGAAGCAATGGGGAAACACATTACTTCGAATGGGCACAAACTTGCCGTTTTGGCCATTGACCCCAGCAGCGAGCGTACCAAGGGAAGTATTTTGGGCGATAAAACCCGGATGGAAGACCTTTCCATCGATCCGAACGCGTATATCCGCCCTTCCCCGTCAGCAGGATCGCTTGGCGGTGTGGCCCGCAAAACACGCGAGATAATTGTGCTTTGCGAAGCGGCAGGGTTCAACCATATTTTTATTGAAACTGTGGGCGTGGGGCAAAGCGAAACTGCCGTAAATTCGATGGTCGATTTTTTCCTTTTGCTGATGCTGGCCGGCGCTGGCGACGAACTGCAGGGAATCAAACGCGGTATCATGGAAATGGCCGACGCCATCACCATCAACAAAGCCGACGGAAACAACATCGAAAAAGCCGGACTGGCACGGGTTCAGTATATGAATGCGCTGCACCTGTTCCCAGCTACCGAATCGGGATGGAAACCAAAAGTACTCACATGTTCGGCCTACATGAAAACGGGCATTGGCGAAATCTGGGAAACCATCGACGAGTATCTGGCACATGTAAAAGGCAATGGTTATTTTCAGCACAAGCGGAATGAGCAATCGAAATTCTGGATGTACGAAACAATCAACGAGCACCTTCGAAACAGCTTTTATCAAAACGAACAAATTAATGCTTTGATGGAAGAATCGGAGGAAAAAGTATTGAAAGAAGAAATTTCATCGTTTGTTGCGGCAAAGAAATTACTCGATTTATACGATCAGATAAAGAGGAACATTTAAACTCACTTTAATATTTAATTCAATGAGAAAACTATTAGCAATTTTGGTATTTGCACTGACAGTATATTCGTGTCAAACGGCAAAAGATGAATTTTCGATCAAAGGCTCTATTGCAGGCGTAGAAACCGGCAAAGTATATCTGCAAAAAATTGTGGACGGACGCCCGCAAGATGTTGACACGGTTGATGTTGTTGACGGAAAATTTACTTTAAAGGGAAAAATGGAAACAGCTGATTTCCGGGTACTGCGACTGAATGAGCAGGATTACTTCGCCCAGCTTTTTCTCGATAATTCGAAAATTACAATTGTTGCCTATAAAGACAGCCTGAGAAGTACTAAAATTACAGGTTCTCCCAGTCAGGATATTTTCCAGATCTACCTCACCGAATTCGAACGCCTTACCAAACAAGGCAACGAACTTCAGCAGAAATACCAGGCAGCTATGATGAGCGGAAATACCGATGAAGCAAAAAAAGCTGAAATAGATTTTAAGGCAATGACTGATAACATGACCGTTTTTACGAAAAACTTTGTAAAAGAGCATAACAATTCTGTAGTCGCAGCTTACATTGCTTTGGTTCAGCTGGCAAACCGCATTGATGGCGCCGAACTCGATTCGATCGCAAGTAAATTCCCGGCCGAAATCAGTACTTCAGAATATGTAATAAAAGTTAAAGAGATGGCCGAAAATATGAAGAAGACCGCTATTGGTGCTGTTGCTCCTGATTTTACCATGAACGATCCGGAAGGAAAGCCGGTTCAGTTATCATCGTTGCGCGGCAAAGTGGTATTGATCGATTTTTGGGCTTCGTGGTGCGCTCCCTGCCGTCAGGAAAACCCCAATGTGGTTAAACTGTATCAGAAATACAATGCAAAAGGATTCGAAATTATTGGCGTTTCGCTCGACCGCGGCAAAGAAGAATGGGTACAGGCAATAAAAGACGATCAGTTAAGCTGGGTGCATGTTTCCGATCTGCAATTCTGGCAGAATGCTGCTGCCCGTCTTTACTCGGTTGAAGCTATACCACAGACTTACCTGCTCGATAAGGAAGGCAAAATTTTAGCCAAAGGTTTGAGAAGCGAACAACTTGCCGAAAAACTGAACGAACTTTTTCCTGAATAATTCCAGATACTATTTGATATATTGGAGCTTAAATGTATCAAAATAGTTACTTTAAACCTTGCATAGAAGTATCATAAATGTTACTTTCGAATCATGAAAACCGACGAAATCATAAAATTCATTGAGGAAGACGGCTGGGAAAAGGTAAGACAGAAAGGTAGCCATATCCAGTTTAAGCACCCAGTGAAGAAAGGAGCGGTTACCATTCCTTACCATGGTAATAAAGATGTTCCGAAATGGCTCGAAAGTTCAATTCTAAAACAGGCGGGGCTTAATTAGCCTTCCCTTTTAATGAAAGGAGAAAGCAATATGTTTAAAGTAGATGTAATGGTTCGTCCAAACAAAGATGGTTGGTGGGCCGAGGTAACAAATTTGCCGGGATGTTTTTCTGGTGGCGAAAGTCTTGAAGAATTGAAAGGTAACATTCGTGAAGCAATTGACCTGCATTTGGAAAGTATGCTCGAAGATGATGAGAAAATAGCCGATGAATTGATATGCGGTGAATACGAACTTGAACTGCATATTAATATTCAGGATCTGTTTGAGCATTTTCCACTAACTGTTAAAGGAGTATCGGAGCGTGCAGGTATGAACCGTGCTCTTCTTAACCAATACGTCAGGGGTGAAAAAACAATGTCGGAGAAGCAAGCTCTGCGAATTAAAGCGGCTATTCACAGCATAGGCAATGAACTTGCACAACTTCAGTTTTAAATAAAAAAAATTCCGCAAAAGTCACTCACCGGTGGCTTTTGCTTTTTTAACAGGTGAAGCAAAACAAGTAATTTTAAACAGATACTTAGTAATGCTGCAAGATATTTGTAGTAAAAAAGCAGATAAAAGCAGGGAAAGGTGCATTGCATCATACATACTACAAATATCAACGGAGCGCTGCACCTGAAAATACTTGTTTCATTTTACCCACACCAAACATTATAGAGCAAAAATAATTCATTCAAAACTTTTCACGCTGCGGGGTGTTATTATGCTGTTTGTTTTAAACTTAAGAGCTATCATTTATGAGTTACGATTTATTGGTTGTAGGTAGCGGTCCGGGCGGATATGTAGCTGCCATAAGAGCCGCACAACTAGGCTTAAATGTTGGAGTTGTTGAGAAAGAAAACCTTGGGGGCATTTGCCTCAACTGGGGTTGTATCCCAACAAAATCGCTCCTGAAAAGCGCACAGGCAATGGAATATGCCAAACATGCCGCCGATTACGGAGTTTCAATTTCAGGAGAAATAAAACCTGATTTTGAGGCGATGGTAAAACGTAGCAGAGGAGTTGCCGATGGTATGAGCAAAGGGATTCAGTATCTTTTTACAAAAAATAAAATCGAGGAAATTAACGGCTACGGAAGACTGGTCGATAAAAACTCGGTTGAAGTGACCGATGAAACAGGAAAACGCACGCTTCATTCGGCCAAAAACATTATTCTGGCTACAGGAGCCCGCTCGCGCGAGTTGCCAAATCTGGAGCAGGACGGCGAGAAAATTATCGGGTACCGCGAAGCCATGACTTTACCCAAACAACCAAAATCGATGGTAGTAGTGGGTTCGGGAGCCATTGGCAGCGAATTCGCCTATTTCTATCAAAGTATTGGAACCGACGTAACATTGATTGAATTTCTACCCAATGTGGTTCCGAACGAAGACGAAGAAGTATCGAAGACACTCGAACGGTCATTCAAGAAAATGAAGATGAAAGTGCTCACCAGTTCATCGGTTGAATCGGTTGACACGTCAGGAAAATTGTGCAAGGTGACCGTAAAAACTAAAAAGGGCGAAGAAATTATTGAAGCCGAAATTGTGTTGTCGGCAGTTGGAATTGCCCCGAACATTGAAAACATCGGATTGGAAGATTTGGGAATCGTGCTTGAAAAAGGAAAAGTGAAAGTAAACGAATTCTATCAGACCAATGTTGAGACTGTTTTTGCTATTGGAGATATTATTGCCGGTCCTGCACTTGCACACGTAGCTTCGGCAGAAGGAATTATTTGTGTTGAAAAAATTGCGGGACTCAATCCCCACCCTATCGACTATTCAAATATTCCGGGATGTACATACACGAGCCCAGAAGTTGCATCGGTTGGAATGACAGAACAAAAGGCAAAAGAAGCAGGTTACGAGCTGAAAGTAGGCAAATTCCCATTCTCAGCCAGCGGAAAAGCAAGCGCTGCCGGGCAAAAAGACGGCTTTGTGAAACTTATTTTCGATGCTAAATACGGTGAATTACTCGGTGCCCACCTGATTGGTGCAAATGTTACTGAAATGATTGCAGAATTGGTGGTTGCTAAAAAACTGGAAATAACCGGTCATGAACTGATCAAGTCAATCCACCCGCATCCCACAATGAGTGAAGCAATTATGGAAGCTGCCGCAGCTGCCTACGGTGAAGTAATTCATCTCTAAGCAAAACTTAGAATGCACAAAATCTTATAGTTACATATTTCAGCAAAAACCCGGCACAACAAATTGCCGGGTTTTGTTTTGTTCGAACAATAAAATCTATTGTTTGAATGTTTTTAAACCATTGATTTTCAGATACAATATTTTTCACAAGTGATAAATATTTATATTTTTGTTTCAAATAAACTTTTAAAAATCGACTATGAAGAAAATTGCTGTTTTGATTTCCGGAGCTTTTTTGTTGATGAACACTGCCTTTGCAGGCGGTATATTAACAAATACCAACCAGAGTGCTCAGTTTGTTCGCATGCTCTCAAGAAATGCCTCTACTGATTTGGATGCAGTATATTTTAATCCGGCAGGATTGACCCAATTGAAAGACGGATTCTATTTTGGGCTTCACAACCAAAGTATTTTTCAAAACCGTACTATCACCAGTGAATTTACCCTTCTTAACAATGCTGAATACAAAGGAGAAGTTCTTGCCCCAGTTTTTCCTACAGCTTTCGCAGCTTATAAAAAAGACAAATTAGCTATATCACTCGGCTTCGGGCCAAATGGCGGAGGTGGAAGCGCCAAATATGGTACCGGACTTCCAAGCTTCGAAAAACTTATCGCGTCAATTCCGGCTGGATTAACAGCTACAAAAATTCCAACAACGGCGTATTCTGCCAATATTGAATTCGAAGGCTCCAGTGTATTCTGGGGAACTCAGCTGAATGGAACTTATGCAATAAACGATATCATATCTGTGTCGGCAGGCGTTCGGGTTTTAATGGCAAACAACACCTACAACGGACACCTGAAAGACATCATGATTAACCCAACTTATCCTGCATTTGGAGCTGCTTATACAGGTGGAATGGTTCCTGCATCACAATTCTTTGCAGCTGGAAGTACCTTTTTAAAAGGCTTATCAACAAATTCGGTTGCAGCTTCTACAGGTTTGTCAGGAGCAATTAGCGGAGGAGTTCCGGCTAATACACCATTAAGCGCTATGCCACCAGCAACTGTTTCTGCAGTCACTCAACTTCTTGGCGCTGCCGGAATTAGTGCTGCCGGAATGAATATCGGAACAGCAGCAGCCACTCTAAATGTTGTTGCACAGGCATTTAACAACAATGCAGCAACCATGGAAACAAATTCGATTGCAACTGCTGATAAAAAAGTTGACACCAAACAAACAGGAACAGGTTTTACACCAATTATCGGTATTAATATCACTCTTGATAAATTAAATGTTGCACTGAAATATGAACATCAAACAGCATTAAAACTTACCAACGAGACCGTAATTGATGGAACAGGATTATTCACCGATGGTGAAGAAACCAGAAGTGATTTACCTGGTATCATTTCGGGTGGTGCTGACTACAAGGTTACTGACAAATTGAAAGCCTCGGGTTCGTTCAATATGTACCTCGACAAAAATGTTAACTGGGGCGGAAATGTTTACAAACAAGAACGCACAATCGACAAAAACTATCTGGAACTGGCTTTCGGATTGGAATACAAAGTTGCTGAAAACCTTGCAATAAGTGCTGGTTATCTTAATTCAAACACCGGAGTTAGCGAGCAATACCAAAGCGATTTTAGCTACAGCAACGATTCATATACAATCGGAACCGGATTGCAGTACAACATTGGCAAAAAACTGGTTCTCGATGCCGGTTTAATGCTTACAACTTACAAAGACGAAACCAAATCATTCACTGATTCAACTTTTGGTACTTACAAAGAAACTTACGGAAAAGATACATTTACATTTGCTTTTGGTCTCGCTTACAAGATATTCTAACAACTGATTTTCAAATTATAAGGGTGTCTATTTCCGATAGACACCCTTTTTTTATATCCTGAAGTAATTGCATTAATTCTATCGATTCATTTATATTTGCTTCAGAAATAAACACGATACAATGGAATTTAAAAATTATACCTACCTGATTTTGCTGATTGCCTCGATTTCGGTTCCGCTGGCTTTGAGTTTCGATAAAAAAGTACAGTATTATAAAAATCTGAAATACATACTTCCCGCCATATTATTGGCCGCTTCAGTTTTTCTGGTTTGGGACGTTAATTTCACAGAAGCAAAAATCTGGGGCTTTCACCCGGAATACAACCTCGGAATACATTATTTCGGATTACCAATCGAAGAATGGCTTTTCTTCCTTGTAATTCCTTATGCATGTGTATTTATTTACGAAGTATTGAAAGTATATCTGGCAAAGTTTGAATTTGCCAATCACTTTATAATATTTAGCCTTTTTCTGATGGTTGGGTTTGCATTGATCAGCTATTTCTTCAGGCAGCAGATTTACACCTTTTTCACATTTCTGCTTTCTGCCATTTATCTGGGCTACACCATTTTCCGAAATCAATTCAAACAGCACATCACCAAATTCTACTTCGCTTATTTCGTTTCATTAATCCCATTTATAATTGTCAACGGAATCCTCACTTCATTACCTGTAGTCGAATATAACTCGTTACATATCATGAATATCCGGGTCATAAGTATTCCCGTCGAAGATTTCTCCTATTTTTTCCTGATGCTCCTGATGGTAACAACCATTTATGAATTTTTGAAGGAACGACGATATTATTAGCTTCAACATTGATGAAGAAATTCAAGACTGAAATCCAGCTTACTCTTTTAACCATATGCATTGCAGTGGTCGTAATTGGTTCCGGATATCTGGCCTGGCAGAGTCTTTCAAAAATTGTTGACACCATCCACAAAGAAGCTCGTCCCGATCTCAAATTACTACTAATAAAGGACATCGCTTCCGATCTGAATGAAGTAGAAAATACAGTCAGATTGTACAGTATCACCGGAGACGCCTCGTTTATTAAACCGTACAAGCAACTTAATACAGCCATCCAGGGAAAATTATCCGATCTGGAAGTTTATGCCATTCCCGCTTCTGATGAAATGATTCTCATTGATTCCATCCGTTTGCTGGTCAACCAAAAACTTTTGATTTTAGACGAAATTCGGACACTCCACCGTACAAGCCCGAAAACAAAAGAATCTTTCTCAAAACTTTATTCTACGATCGACACGGTAATTATCCAACCCGATACAATCAGGTTTAAAAAGGAAGAGAAAAAAGGATTTTTCAAACGGATATTCAGCAAACGGGACACAACCACCAAACAACCCGTTATTATTGACAAAAGCAAGGAAAAGGAAATCATTAAACAAGAAATTGCCGGAATTGAGAAACAGATTTCGGTTCAGGCCAGGCAATTGCAGGTGAAAGAAAAGATTTTGCTTGAACGGAATATTCAGGTCACTGAAATACTTGGCAAACATATTTACAACCTTGAAACCAGCGAACAAGAACGGCTGGCAACCAAAACCATTGAAGTTGACTCGATGGCCACCCAAACCTACCGGCGAATGGGCGCTTTTACCATTGCGGCTGTTATTCTCCTGATTATTATTTTATTCCTGTTCTTTCAAAATCTGCGTAAGAACCGGGCATACCAAAAAGTTTTAAAGAAAGCGAAAGCCGAAGCAGAAAGTCTGGCAAAAGCCAAAGAAATGTTTGTGGCAACAGTAAGTCACGAAATGCGCACTCCAGTAAACGCCATTTACGGGCTAAGCGAACAGATGCTCCATAAAACTGATTCGGATGAAATGATTTCCGATTTAAATGTTGTGCGCAAATCAGCCGAACACCTGATTGCACTTGTAAACGACACCCTCGATTTTTCGAAAATTGAGTCGCAGAAGCTTCAAATTGAGCAGATCGATTTTTTACCCAGCGAAATTATAAATGAAGTTCACACTCTTCACAAAGATTCGGCTCAAAAAAAAGGAATTGAATTGATAATCAAGAATGAAACCGATAAAAACATGGTTCTTCGCGGCGATCCGACCCGCTTAAAACAAATCCTCATCAACCTGATTACCAACGCCATTAAATTTACAAGTTATGGACAAATCAAGCTTGCTGTTTCAGGTGAAATAAATTCGGAACAAAACTACCTCCTGCGAATTGAAGTTGCAGACACAGGCATCGGCATTTCAAAAGAAGACCAACAGTTGATTTTTGATGAATTTGTGCAACTGAATACCGACCTCACCCAAAAGCAGCGCGGCGCAGGACTTGGACTCTCGATCGTAAAAAAGCTGGTTCAAATCCAAAACGGGAAAATAGAAGTTGACAGTACTCCCGGAAGAGGAACCCGCTTCACGGTGCAAATACCTTATATAAAAGGGAATACTAAAAACATTATAAAAACCGCGGCAGAACAGTTAATTATTCCTGAATGGTTTAAAAAACTTCATTTTCTGATTGTGGATGATGAAGAATTCAACCTCTACCTGATTAAAAACATTCTGAATAACTGGGGCGTTTCGTTTACCGAAGCGCACAATGGGCAGGAAGCTGTTGATTTGGCTTACGAAAACCCGTTTGACCTTATTTTAATGGACATTCGAATGCCGGTAATGGATGGATTTGAGGCTGCAAAACAAATATTACAGCATCGTTCATCATCTAAAATCATTGCACTTACTGCCACTACCAAACCTGCCGATATTGATAAAATTGAGTTGGCCGGAATACACTCGTATCTGCAAAAGCCCTTTGCTGAATCGGCACTTTTAGATGCTATCCTGAAATTGATTCAGGAGAAGGCTGGCGATACTCATCCTAAAACTATTGCAGAAAATTCAGCTATTGATCTGCAGGAACTGAAACAAATACTGGGAGGCGACGATGCATTTTTAAATGAAATGCTGAAAATATTTATTCGTTCAAGCGAAGAAACTCTGGAAATTCTTCACCTGAATTATCTCAGTTCAAACTGGACTGCAATCGGCGAATCGGCGCATAAACTGGCAGCTCCGGCCAAACATCTTCAGGCTATGAATCTTTACAACAAGCTGAAGATACTTGAAAACACCGCTGCAAACAGCCATCCGGAAGCAATAAAAAACCTGATTGAGTCGATTGAAAAGGAAATTAAACACATCAATTCAGTACTGAAACAGAAACTCGACACAGAATAGTTGTAGCGGGAAACTTAATGTTTTCTCAAAATGAGAATTTGATCATTTGACGCAACAAAAAACTTATTAACTTGCCGGTTCAGATTGAAATTCAGAATAACGAATCGCTGTAAAATGACCGAAAAAGCCTTTAAAATATTTGTTGTTGAAGATGACGAATGGTACAACCGCCTGCTTGTACACACTTTGTCGCTTAATCCGGATTACGAAATACAATCGTTCGCAACAGGAAAAGACTGTCTGGCAAATTTGCATCAGGAGCCCGATGTAGTCACTTTGGATTACCGGCTCCCTGATATGAAAGGCCTCGAAGTACTCCAGCAAATCAAGGAAATTAATGACGACATCCAGATTATCCTGATCTCGGAACAAGACGATATTGAAGTGGTAGTTAGTTTGTTACGGCTTGGCGCTTACGACTACATTGTGAAATCGAAAGACATTCGTGAACGTTTGCTGAATACCGTAAACAACATCAGGCAAGGCAGTAACCTGAAAAAGGAAATTGTGAATTTGAGGCAGGAAGTCAAAAAAAAATACACCGACCAGAATACCATTATCGGCAACAGCGCTGCCACCCGAAAAGTATATGAACTGATTGAAAAAGCTACCCGAACAAACATTACAGTAACTATTACCGGCGAAACCGGTACCGGCAAAGAGCTGGTTGCCAAAGCCATTCATTACCAATCCAACCGGTCGAAACATCCTTTTGTTCCGGTTAATGTGGCGGCCATTCCAAGAGAGCTGATAGAAAGTGAACTCTTCGGACACGAAAAGGGCTCTTTCACAGGGGCGACTTCCCGGCGGATTGGAAAGTTCGAAGAAGCCAACGGTGGTACTCTCTTTCTTGACGAAATGGCGGAAATGGAGATTTCCCTTCAGGCTAAATTATTGCGCGCCCTTCAGGAAAAGGAAATTATCAGGATTGGCAGCAATACACCGGTAAAATTTGACTGCCGCATTATTATTGCAACCAACAAAGATTTGCTTGAAGAAATCAAAAAAGGAAATTTCAGGCAGGATCTTTATTACCGGCTTTATGGCCTCCCAATTGAATTACCACCGCTTCGCGAACGCGAAAATGATGTAATTGTGCTGGCCAAACATTTTATTGAGGTATTTTGCAAGGAGAACAAAATGGCCGCCAAAACATTGACAGCCGAAGCTTCTGCCCGCCTTCTCTCCTATTCGTTCCCCGGAAATATCCGCGAATTAAAGTCGGTGATCGAACTGGCTGTCACACTGGCCGATCAGAATGAGATAACAGCCGATCACATTATTCTGGGCCGAGGTCAGGATTTATTGGATGATCTGCTGAACGAAGAACACAGCTTGCGCGAATACGACATCCGGATCGTTCGGCGGTTTCTGGAAAAATACAACAATAACATTAAACTTGTCGCCGAAAAACTTGATTTGGGCGTAGCAACAATTTACCGAATGCTGAAAGAAAACAATCAGGAATAACCAAAATTCCGTTTCTCAAATCTGTCGAATCTCATTCACATTTTATCAATTTGAGAAAACAACCTCTTCTCAATTTTACACAAAAAATTCAAATACAACACATTAAGCACAACACAACGCTGTTGGCACAGGCATTGTCATGCCATATACCGAAATCAGACAGCACGGATGCAGGTGGTACTGGATTGGATTGCATAATGAAAGAAGTGCTAAAGTGTCTGTCTGATTTTTAATCTAATCATTCATTTATTCACTTAATATTAAAAAGCTATGGAAAACACAAAAAAAACACTGGTAGCCACAATCATTTTGGCAAGTTTTGTATTGATTGTCGGCCTTATTGGAGGATTGTACGTTTACAATCAAAAGGAAGCAGAGATTAATTCACTGCTGGTTGAGAAAGCCAACTCAGAACAGATGATGCTACTTAAAGATTCAGTCATGGTTGACATGGACAATTCCTTTTTCGAAATTGAAAACAATCTGCGATTAATCAAAGAAAAAAGGAATCAGATCTCGATGATAAAATCTGAAGGAGGCAAAACCAGGAAACAGGCAATTATTGACGACATCAATCTGTTAGACAACCTGATGGATGAAAACAACAAAAAAATTGCCGACCTGGAACAAAAGCTTAGAAAATCGGGGCTGAACCTGAAATCGTATGAAAAGAGGCTTCAGAGTTTGACCGAAACTATTGAAAGCCAAAATCTCGAAATCGCTGAATTGAAAAAAATAGTTGAAAGCAAAAACATCACTTTGGCTGAGATGGATACCAAAATCCAAAACCTGAACAGTAACATGGCACAGCAGGCTGACACCATTAACTTCAAACAGAAAGTGATTGTTGACAAGACTGACATACTGAACACTGCTCACGTTAAAGTTGGAACTTTTAAAGAACTGAAAGCTGAAGGAATCCTCGACCGCGAAGGAGGATTGCTGGGAATTGGAAGCAGTAAAGCTATCCAGGAGAATTTCGATCCTTCACATTTTACAACGCTCGATATCCGACAAACAAAAACCATCCCTGTGAATGCTAAAAAAGCAGCGGTAATATCAGAGCATCCAAACAACTCATATTCAATGGTTGAAGAAAACGGACAGATTGCTTACCTCGAAATTAAAGACCCGCAGGAATTCTGGAGAATTTCGAAATATGCAGTTATTCAGGTGAAATAGCCATCCTTAATTTAAACAATTAAAATTGCGACTATGAAAACGAAAATTTTGCTTTTTGCCCTGGTCATACTTATCCCAATGTTCACCATTCAATGTTCAAAGTCTGATGACGATTCTGGCCAAACCAATGGTAACCTGTCTGTAAAAATTACTGATGCCCCGTCGGACGATTCCAATATTCAGGCAATTTTTGTCACTGTTGCCGGGGTAAAAGTCAATGGGATTTCAGTTGAAGGTTTTCAGAAACAAACGGTCAAAATTTCAGATCTTCATTCGGGCCAGACACAAGTGTTGTTCACAGGTGATGTTGAGGTAGATACTTACAGCAATATATCGCTGGTGCTCGATTATGACAAGGATGTTACGGGAAATGCACCGGGCTGTTATGTGGTTGACAAAACCAACGTGAAACACAATTTGTACGCATCGTCATCTGCTTCGGCAGAAATTAAACTCGACAAGAGTTTTGTGGTTACTTCAAGCGGTACAACAAATCTGGTTATCGACTTCGACCTTCGAAAATCGATTATCTATAACGAAAATTCAACCGCGTCAAACAAATACAAATTTGTAACCGATGCTGAACTGAAAAATTCGCTTCGCGTGGTACTTCAGGAAAAAAGTGGTGAAATAAAGGGGAAAGCCAGCAACAATTTCTCAAACAGCGAATTATTTGTATATGCTTACCGCAAAAACCAATTCAATGCCACAACCGAAACCCAGGCACAGGGAAGCAGCAATGTTATGTTTGCGAAAGCAGTATCCAGTGCAAAAGTTAATGCCGATGGCACTTATAAGCTGACATTTCTGGAGGAAGGCGATTATGAAATCCAGGTGGCTTCCTACGGGCATTATTCTTCGACCGGTAAACTTACATTCAAAGGAATGGTTACTGCAAACAGTATTATCTCAGGCCTGGTTATGAACAACATTTCCGTATCAGGAAATGTCAGTATCGATTTGAATTTCAATATTACAGTTCTTCCTTAAACCGCTGGTATTTCAGTTGGTAATATTGAAATTTTTATCTTGAACAAGTGTTCCCTAAATAACAGGATTTTAATGCTCTATGGATTTTCTGCACTGTTTCGCTATTAATGCAGACAGTGCAGAATCCAAAAAGCTATCATAAAACTTTATCCCAAGAATTTATGAAACTTTACATCAAATACATGGTTAGCAACCGATGCAAAATTGCAGTTAAAGATGAGTTGAAAAAACTGGGTTTACACTACATCATGGTTGAGCTGGGAGAAGTGGAAATAATGGAAAACCTCTCGGATGATTCACTTGAGCGCTTGAAGACTGCCTTATTCGATGTTGGTTTTGAATTAATTGACGATAAACGTTCGGTGCTTATCGAGAGAGTTAAGAATACGGTTATTGAAATGATTTATCATTCAAACGAAGTAATCAAAATAAAATTCTCAAACTATTTAAGCAGAAAGTTAAACTATAACTACACTTATCTGGCAAATTTATTTTCAGAAGCACAGGGAATTACGATTGAGCAATTCATCATTTCGCACAAAATCGAGAAAATTAAAGAACTGATAATTTACGGAGAACTTAGCCTCAGCGAAATAGCCTGGAAGATGAATTACAGCAGTGTTGCACACCTGTCAAGTCAATTCAAGAAAATAGCAGGTCTTCCTCCTTCACATTTCAGACAATTGAAAGTTAAAAGACGAAGACCGATTGATGAGATTGGAAATACAAATTATGAATTTATAGGCTTGACAGAACCAATAAAATGGAAAGCAAAGAAGCCGGAACAAGCCCGACTTCAGTTATATTGCAGCACTTACAGTTAGCTAAAAACTTAAACATCAATTGTTCAGAAACAGAATCAATCAATTCAATTTGGTAGTAAATGAAAGGGCTGTTCCGGTTATTTCCGAGCAGCCCTTTCTAATTTTACAGATGCTTATCAGTGAATTTACCTCATACAACCAACGACAATTGACTGCCATAAATAGCTAAATGAGCAAATTAACGATCAGTCATTTTATATTATTCCCAGAGATTTTCCAACTTTTATAAACGCCTCAACAGCCTGATCGATTTGCACTTTGGTATGTGCAGCCGAAAGCTGAACCCGGATACGAGCTTTCCCCTTTGGAACCACAGGAAATACGAAGCCAATCACATAAATGCCTTCTTTCAGCAATTCATCGGCAAACTTTACGGCCAGCGGCGCGTCGTAAATCATTACCGGAACAATGGCCGTGGTACCTTTCACCAAATCAAACCCGGCAGCCTCCATTTTGCTGCGGAAATAATGAGCATTTTCCATTGTTCTTGCTGGTAATTCAGCCGATTCAGTCAGTAAATCAAGCACTTTCATCGTGGCTCCAACGGTAGCCGGAGCCAGTGTATTCGAGAACAAATACGGGCGCGAACGCTGACGCAGCATCTCGATAATTTCTTTCCGGCCCGAAGTGCAACCGCCGTTTCCGCCGCCCAGCGCCTTCCCGAAAGTTGTAGTGATAATATCAATTTTTCCAAGCAATCCGAAATGCTCGGCAGTTCCCCGTCCGGTTTTGCCAATGTACCCCGATGCATGCGAATCGTCAACCATAATCAGCGCATCATATTTTTCGCACAGGGCAACAATCTCCGGAAGTCTGGCCAGATCGCCATCCATCGAGAACACTCCGTCGGTAACCACCATGCGATATTTTGCTGATTGCGATTCTTTCAGGCAATTTTCAAGTTCGGCCATGTCGGAATGCTTGTAGCGTGCGCGCTGCGCTTTGCAAAGACGAACTCCATCGATAATAGAGGCATGGTTCAGTTCATCCGAAATAATAATGCTGTCCTCACCCAGCAAAGGCTCAAAAATGCCGCCATTGGCATCAAAAGCGGCGCAATATAAAACGGTATCTTCAGTTCCTAAAAATTCCGAGACTTTTGCCTCAAGTTCCTTGTGAATTTGCTGTGTTCCGCAGATAAAGCGAACCGACGACAGTCCAAATCCCCATCGATCCATGGTTGCCTGAGCCGCTTTCACCACTTCGGGATGATTGGCCAGACCGAGATAATTGTTGGCACAAAAGTTCAGTACCGGTTTATCGCCCGACACGGTGATCAGCGAACTTTGCGACGAAGTAATAATCCGCTCGTTTTTATACAAACCTTGTTCTTTCAGCTCGCCAAGTGTTTGCGCTAAATCTTGTTGTATTTTTCCGTACATGATATTCAGGTTAAATTTTGAAACAAAGTAATGGTTTCAGCCGTCAAAAAAAAGTGATAAAACACAGTCTGGCCACGCTTATTAATTGGCAGCGCAAAATTAAAATCGGATTTCATCACTTTTCATCTTTTTTTTTCATTATTTGGCCGGGGAATTTCAGTGAACCCAAAATACAATCCTATGAGAACAATGGTTTTAACCGAAATCCGGAAGATTGAAATGGCTGACAGAAACCTGCCCGAACTCATTAATCCTGATGATGTTTTGATTCGAATCAAATCGGTGGGTGTTTGCGGATCGGACGTTCATTATTTTACTGAAGGAAAAATTGGTTCGCAGGTGGTCGAATTTCCATTTGCGGTAGGGCACGAATGTTCGGGCATCGTGGTTGAAACCGGGAGTTCGGTAACCCGCGTAAAACCAGGCGATCTGGTAGCCGTCGATCCAAGCATACATTGCGGAAAATGTGATCAGTGTTTGGCTGGCCGGCCACACACCTGCCGTAACAACAGGTTTCTGGGCTGTCCCGGCCAGATTGAAGGCTGCCTGTCGGATTTTATTGTAATGCCAGAGTTTACCTGTTTCGCGCTCGACAATTCATTCAATAGAACAACTGCTGCCTTAATTGAGCCGTTAACCATCGGAATTTACAGCGTTGAAATGGCAAAAATCGGCTTTCAGGATAAAACGATTGGCATTTTTGGAGCCGGACCAATTGGATTAAGCGTTTTAATGGTATTAAAAACCCATCAAACAGGCCATATTTTCTGCTACGAACCCATTGATTTCAGGAGAAAAAAAGCTGGCCAACTCGGTGCAGACGCCACATTCAACCCGTTTACTGAAAATGCGTTTGATGCAACCGAAAAACTTGAGCCGCTTCTGCTCGACATCGTTTTTGAATGCAGTGGCGACCAAAAGGCTGTTGACGATGCTACCAGAATTTTGAAACCCGGGGGAAAACTCATTTTAGTAGGCATTCCGCCGGAAGCAAAATATATTTTCGATATGGATTTGATGCGCCGTAAAGAACTGGCGATTCAGAATGTGCGCCGCCAAAACCATTGTGTGGAAAAAGCCATCAGTTTAATTTCAAATGGCTTACCCATCGATCAGATTGTGACCCATCATTTTTCGCCTGAACAGACACAACAGGCCTTTGATCTGGTCGCATCTTATCAGGATGGCGTAATAAAAGCGATGATCGATTTTGACTAACAACAATTCTTTGATAAAATTTAAGAAGAATCACCAAAATTGTTGCAGGTAAAATTGTTTTTCATTTATTTTCGCCCCTTAAGTTTTATTAATTTTTTTCATATAATTGCATTTAAAATTACAATCAATGAATCCCAGCAAACCCAGAGTAATTAAGGATTACGAAAAGCTTGATCCTGAAATTCAGGAAAGAATTAAACTTGAATACCCCAACGGGTACAGTGAAAGTTTAATCTATTTCAACAACAAAGAAGGAAAACGGGTCAGTGCTTTGCCATTCGAAACTGAAGACAAATATTATCTGGTTAGAATGACCGTGTATGAAGCTGAAAAAATCATTGAAGAAGATGATGATTACGACAGCTCAGGCTCGTTGAAAAGCAGCGCGAAGGAAGAATATGAAAGCAAATATTCTGACGATGAATTCCTTGTTGCTGAAGATGTTGCCGACGATGTTGCCGACGACAAGTATGACGATGATGATGACGATTTTGACGATGATGATGACAGTGCCGACGAAGATTAATTCTTAGTTCTCACTACATTTACGACAACTCACTGTCATTCTTCAAAAATATTACTTCAGAATTAGCTGGTTTGTAGATAGTATTCAGGAGTGAAAAAACATGAAATTTTTCGCTCCTGAATTCATTTACAGACTTTTTCTTTTTTAGGGTATCTCAAAAATCCGGATAGCTACAAATCGAGCCTGAACTGGTCGGCATTCTGCCCAAAGGTTTTTCGGTGATAACCGGTTATTCCTGTTTCCAGAATTACTCGTCGGTGGTGCAAAGTTGGATATCCTTTATTTTTAAGCCAATCGTACTGCGGAAATTCCTGGTGAATAATGTCCATATAATCGTCGCGGTAGGTTTTTGCAAGAACAGAGGCCGCCGCGATCGGTAAAAATTTACCATCGCCTTTCACAATACAAGTATGCGAAATTTGGGGATATGCTTTAAATCGGTTGCCATCAATCAGCAGATGATCAGGTCGCAGTTTCAGTTGATCGATAGCCCGGTGCATGGCCAAAAATGATGCATTTAAAATGTTGATCCTGTCAATCTCGTTGTTATCAACAATCCCGACAGCAAAAGCCAATGCCTGACTTTCGATGACCGGACGAAGTGCATACCGCTGTTTTTCGGTCAATTTCTTCGAATCGTTCAGCAATTCATTTTCAAAATCTGCCGGAAGAATTACTGCAGCGGCAAACACCGGACCTGCCAGACAACCGCGGCCAGCTTCGTCGCAACCAGCCTCAACACGACCTTCCTGCAAAAAAAGTTGTAGCTTATTTTTCATTGCTCATGCATTTCTCGATACTTCGCCAGACTAATCCGGCGGTTTTATCCCAGCTAAACTTCTCTTTTTGCCTGAAACCCTTTTCAATCAACGATTCGCGAAGTTCTTTGTCCTTATAAAGTTTGACCATCGCACCTGCAATTTGGCTCACATCAAACGGATCGGCATATAAAACGGCATCACCGCCCACTTCAGGCAAAGAAGTTGTATTCGAACAAATTACAGGCACACCCGCATTCATCGCCTCAATTACCGGAATGCCGAAACCTTCGAAGAACGGAACAAAAGTCAGGGCAAGCGATGCTCCCAAAACCTGATGTAAATCTTCATTTCCAAGTCGCCCCGTAAAAACAACATCATCTTTAAATCGCATCGCATTATAAGTCAGCTCAATATCGCGGGTTTTAAACATACTTTCGCCAACAATCAGCAATTTCACATCCGATTCGGCCGAAGCACGAAAAGCATCGTAAGCCAGCAGTAATCCACCCACATTTTTACGCGGATGCAGGGAGCCGATGAACAGGAAATAATCCTTTCCTCCGGAATAATTCGCTTTGGCCAACAGTTTTTCTTCTGCTGAAGTTGGTGTGTAAAGCGTATTTATTCCGTTGTAAACAACATCAATTTTGTCGTTTACAATGTTGTATGTTTTGTGGATATCTTCTTTCGAAAAAGCTGAAACCGTAACGATCCGCCGGGATTTTCGCGCGAAAAGCGGAAAGAAATAATTGTAATATTTCGCTTTCAGCCAGGGCAAATCCTTTGGACGGTGAGCAAAATTTATATCATGAATTACCGCCAGCTGCCGCACACTAGTATTGAGCGAAAGGTATCCATCGGGCGAAAAAAACAAATCCGCCCTGTACTTTTTCAGGATTCGCGGAATCTGCAATTCGAACCAGATGTACCAAAGAAACGGATGGCGGGTTGGAGGCGATACGACGATCGGAGTTACATTTCCGGAGAAAATAAATTCAGGAGAATATGGGCGGTCGAAGATAAAAACAAACTGGTGTTCAGGATGTTCGCGTGTGATGCGCGACAATGTTTCGAACGTAAACCAACCGATTCCTTCGAGCTTTCCGTGTAACAATAAACGGGTATTTACTGCAATAATCATAGACATGTGTTGCGTGGACGAATTGTACTCAAAAGTATAAAGTCTGTTCAAAAATTTGCTACTTTTGGCTCACTTTAATCAAACCAGAAAAAGCTACCCGATTGAAACGGAAGTTTATTACAAATCTTTTACTGCTCCTTTTTCTGAATGTTTTAATCAAACCTTTCTGGATATTCGGAATCGACCTCACTGTTCAAAACATGGTGGGCGACGAAAGTTACGGATTATACTTCTCGCTGCTTAACTTTTCGATGATCCTGAATATTTTTCTTGACCTCGGAATTACAAGTTTCAACAATAAAAACATCGCGCAACACCGCCAGTTGCTCAAAAAACACATCAGCAATATTGTCGGTTTAAAATTTCTACTCGCCGGAATTTATGCGGTTATTTGTATTATTATTGCCCTGATAATCGGCTACAAAGGTGTTCAGCTTCACCTGTTATTTTTCCTGATATTTAACCAGTTCCTGATATCGTTCACATTTTACCTGCGTTCAAATATCAGCGGATTACATCTGTTTCGTACCGACAGCTTCCTCTCTGTGCTCGACCGAAGCCTGATGATTGCCATTTGTTCGGTACTTCTGTTTACCAATATTACCGGGCACGCTTTCCGGATAGAATGGTTTGTTTATGCGCAAACAGCCGCCTATCTGCTTACCAGCCTGATAACTTTTGGCGTGGTGCTGGCCCGCACCGGCAAGCTGAAATTACACTTCGATCGTCGGTTCTTCGTGGTCTTCCTCAAAAAAAGTTATCCCTACGCATTGCTGATATTACTGATGTCGTTCTACAACCGTATCGACTCAGTAATGCTCGAACGTTTGCTGGCCGACGGAAAAGAACAGGCCGGAATTTATGCCCACGCATTTCGTTTGCTCGACGCGGTTTCGATGTTTGGCGTTTTGTTTGCCGGATTACTGCTGCCCATTTTTGCCCGCATGATCAAGCAAAAGGAAGAAATCGGTTCAATGGTGCAGTTTTCATTTTTACTGCTTTTTGTTCCGGCGCTCGTCATCAGCATATCCTCCGGATTTTACGATCTCGAAATTATGACATTGCTCAAATACAGTCATCCCGAATTATCGGCTTCCATCTTCCGCCTATTAATGGTTAGTTTTCTGGGAATTGCCACCACGTACATTTTTGGCACGCTGCTCACCGCCAACGGAAGCATCAGGCAGCTGAACTGGATGGCTTTAGTCGGCATGGGTATTAATGTTGGTCTCAATTTAATCCTGATTCCGCTTATGCAGGCTTACGGATCGGCCTGGGCGAGTTTGGCCACCCAACTTCTTACAGCCCTGTCGCAAACCATACTTGCAGTTATATTCCTGAAACTGACCGTCAACTACCGTTTAATAGGGAAACTGGTTCTTTTTATAGCTTTTGTATTTCTGGCCGGAACCCTCAGCAAGCAAATCAGCAACTGGGTACTTGGCTATTTCGTCATGATTTCGGTCAGCGCTTTATTTGCTTTCCTGATACGGTTAATCAACCTGAAAGCTTTATCAGAAATCATCCAGAATAAATAAATTGTATGAGCAAAAAGCTTAGTCCCGAAGATTTGCAAAACGAGAGCGAGTTTGAACTTCTGACCATTGTTTCGCATAAAAGCCTGCGCGAGTTTATTGTAGATCAAATCACAAAAGAAAAAACCATCATCCGGATTTATTCAGTCTATCAGGTAATTATGTTGATGTTGTTCACATTTATCTTTACCCGCGGAATTATTTTATCCATCAAAGGAAATCACGACCTGATTGTTACCATTGGCTGGTCGCTGCTTTTTTCACTTTCAGTCCTCATCGTAATCCACGAGCTTTTGCATGCACTGGCTTATCTGGCAACAGGTGCACGCAAAATTTCATTTGGCCTTATTCTGCGGAAATTCATTTTTTATGCACTGGCCGACCGGCAGGTAATCAAATCGCGCGCTTTCCATCTGGTTGCACTTGCTCCGTTTGTAGCCGTAAAGTTGATTTGTTTGTTTGGCATTCTTCGATTTTACAATGAACAACCAATGTACTTTTTCATGAGTGTGATGTGCCTCCATTCGCTGTTTTGTGCCGGCGACATTGCTATGCTTGCTTTTTACAGACTTAATAAAGAAAAAGAAATCTATAATTTTGACGACAGAAGCGAAGGGAAAACTTATTTTTACGCCCGAAAAATCAAGTAAAAAGTAAAATGATTGTCCGTTTGCATACCTATTTGGCATTTTGCATCAGTCAGTTTTGGTCATTCATTGTTATTTCAAAGCAACTTAATGACTACCAAATGAAAACCAAATGACTTTTATGACATTGGGTAATATCACGGATGTCCATGAAGTAATAATTGACACACTCAAGTAAAAATATATGACAGTTTTTGAAGCCATTGTAATTGCAGTTGTTGAAGGAATTACAGAATTTCTGCCTATCTCTTCCACCGGTCACATGATCATTTCGCAAGCCCTGCTGGGAATGGAAATTGACGAGTTCACAAAAGCTTTCACAGTGAATATTCAGTTTGGCGCCATACTTTCGGTAGTAGTGCTTTACTGGAAACGGTTTCTGCAAAGCTGGACCTTTTACCAAAAGCTTTTTGTGGCCTTTCTTCCGGCCGCATTTATCGGATTTCTGGCAGGCGATTTTATCGATAGTCTGCTCGAAAACGTAATGGTAGTGGCTGTTATGCTTTTGGTCGGCGGAATACTTCTTTTGTTTGTAGATAAATGGTTCAAAACTGAAAAAGAAGATCAGGAAATTACTTACCCCACAGCGCTCAAAATTGGTTTTTGGCAATGTATCGCCATGATTCCGGGAGTTTCGCGCTCGGCAGCAACAATTATCGGTGGGATGCAGCAAAAACTTAGCAGGAAAAATGCAGCCGAATTTTCATTCTTTCTGGCAGTGCCAACCATGGCAGCTGCTTCGGCCTACAAACTACTGAAAGACTACAAACATATTACCTCCGAAAATATTGACATCCTGATCATTGGCAACATTGTCGCTTTCGTGGTAGCATTGATCGCTATCAAAACATTCATCACTTTCCTGCAAAAACATGGCTTTAAAGTATTCGGCTGGTACCGCATTGTACTCGGGCTGGCGCTGATTATTCTGTTGTTGTTGGGTGTTGATTTGAAGGTGGTGTAAACATTATCTAGCCTTCCAAACCTTTGGATTCCGGCTCGTATGAAATACTGCTGAAATAATCACCAATTTCTTGTCTTCGTCAAGGTGATAATGAATCATAAATGGGAAGGTTTCTAAAACAGCAGTTCGTACACGGTCATTTCTTAATCGAGCCGCTTTTGGAAACTTTTCAATGAGATGAATCTTTTCACGAACCTCATTTACAAATCTTTTACCAAGTCCTTGCTGTTGCTTTTCATACCAACGGGCCGAATCTTGGATATCCGCTTTGGCGAGAGGCAGAACAATGGCACTGAACATTACAATTCATTTTCAATTTCATCCATTGTCTTTTCAAAATCCAATGCCTGATCTGGATTCTTCTCATAATCGGCAATACGTTCCATTACAATATCCATGTGCCAGGATGGAATTTCCATTTCATCCTGATCTAGCCCCTTATACTTGCGCTTTAGTTCATTCCATTCATTAATTGGAATGAATACGCCTGTAGTCTGACCTTTGCTGTCGGAGATAAATTGTAAATTCATAGACATTTTTTTTCCCCAAAGATAAGAAAATCAACACACTAATTTAGACCAACTCTTTCGCAGGCCTTCCCTATTCTTCCAATAGTTTCCTCTTTTCCAATCAGTTCGCAGATTTCGAACAGATCGGGACCGCTGCTTCCGCCAACCAAGGCCAAACGGACGGGAACCATCACCGCACCGAAACCCCATTCTTTGGCAGTCATAAATGCCGAGAAGGTTTCTTTGATCGATTCGGTTTTCCAATCGGCAACAGTTTCGAAAAGTTCGGAAATAGCCTGCAATTTTTCGCTGGTATCAGCCTTCCACTTCGATTTCACGGTTTTTTCGTCGTAGCTTTCAGGAGCCTGAAAAAAGAAATGCGCCTGTGCCCAAATGTCTTTCACAAATTCGCAACGTTCCTGAATCATTCCAACGATCCGTTCGACTTGCTGCAAATCCGGACTTATTCCCTTTTCCTTCAGGATAGGTAAAAACAAGGCTGTCAGTTCTGCCGCTGATTTCTGCTGCAAATAATGACGGTTGAACCATTTGGCTTTCTCCGGATCGAAACGTGCGCCCGATTTCACTACACGGGTCAGGTCGAAACTTTCAATCAGTTCGTCCATCGAGAAAAATTCCTGTTCAGTACCGGGACTCCATCCCAGCAAAGCCAGCATGTTTATAAAAGCTTCAGGGAAATAACCATCTTCGCGGTAACCTCTCGAAATATCGCCTGTTTCAGTATCTTTCCAAAGTAAAGGAAAGACCGGGAAACCCATTTTATCGCCATCGCGTTTGCTTAACTTTCCTTTTCCCTCGGGTTTCAGGATAAGCGGAAGATGCGAAAAGCGCGGGCGGGTGGCCGATATTCCGAGCGATTCGTACAACAAAATATGCAGAGGCATTGATGGCAACCACTCTTCGCCGCGGATTACATGGGTAATATTCATCAAGTGATCATCAACCACATTGGCCAAATGATAAGTGGGCATTCCGTCGGACTTAAATAAAACTTTATCGTCTAACTGATTGGTATTAAATGACACGCGACCGCGAATCAAATCTTCTTCTACAATTTCGTGATTTTCGGGCATTTTAAACCTGATCACGTATTGTTGCCCGCTGTTTAATCTGTTCTGAACTTCTTCCGGAGAGAGCGTAAGCGAATTTTTAAGATTATTACGTGTATGCAGGTCGTACGAAAAAACCTGCTTTTCGGCTTCGGCCAGTTTGCGCAGCTCGTCAAGTTCCTCGGCGGTATCGAACGAATAGTAGGCAAACCCGTTTTCAATCAGCGAATCAGCATATTTTTTATACAATGGTTTACGCTCGCTCTGGCGGTATGGGCCCAAATCGCCTCCAAAACCTACGCCTTCGTCGGGCACCAAACCGCACCATTTCAGCGATTCGATAATATATTCTTCAGCGCCGGGAACAAACCGGTTCTGATCGGTATCTTCAATTCGAAGAAGAAAGTCGCCGCCATGTTTTTTTGCGAATAAATAATTGAACAAAGCAGTGCGTACACCACCCATGTGAAGCGGCCCTGTGGGACTTGGGGCAAACCTTACCCTGACTTTTCTTTCCATTTTTCGGCTGTTTAAAATTTCGACAAAGATAGTATTTCCGAAGGTTGATAAACACATTAAAGAACGCAGCAATTAAAAATCAGGCAACATGTTTATCAGTACCACCCATTAATTATTATTAACATGTTTTTTCTCAAGCCAGTCATAAAACTATTTGGAAATAAGCAGATATCCATATCTTTGCCGCCTTATTACTTCCATAATTTTATTTTATCAAATGAAACGAATTTTAGTGTTAGGAGCATTCCTGCAGATTTTGATGGCCGGAATAGTGAGAGCGGACGAGGGAATGTGGTTGCCGGCTTTGGTTGAAAAGCTGAATATTAACCAGATGAAGGATTTGGGACTTGCAATAAGTGCCGACGAAATATACAACATCAACCAATCGAGCCTCAAAGACGCAGTGGTTTCACTCGATCACGGTTCGTGTACAGCCGAGCTAATTTCAGCAGAAGGCTTGCTTTTAACCAACCACCATTGCGGTTTCGATGAGATACAGCAACACAGTACGGTTGATCACGATTACCTTAGAGATGGATTCTGGGCAAAAACCAAAGAAGAAGAACTGCCAAATCCGGGCAAAAGCGCGTCGTTCCTGATAAACTTCGAAGATGTTACATCGAAAATCATTTCGGAATTAAACGACAAGATGACCGAAGAAGAGCGTAGCAAAAAAGTACGCGAAATTTCTTCCAAAATCGAAAGAGAAGCATCAGCCGACACTCATTACAATGCACGTGTTCAGTCGCTATACAACGACAACAAATATTACTTGTTCGTTTACGAAACCTTCCGCGATATTCGTCTGGTAGGTGCACCTCCGCAGTCGATCGGAAAATTTGGCGGCGATACCGACAACTGGATGTGGCCTCGCCATACTGCCGACTTCAGCATGTTCCGTATTTATTGCGACAAAGACGGAAAACCAGCCGACTACTCAAAAGACAACGTTCCATACAAACCAAAGCACCATTTGCCAATTTCGCTGAAAGGTTATAAAATGGACGATTTTGCAATGGTGATGGGATATCCGGGAAGAACAAACCGTTATAAAACTTCGTACGGAATTAATTACACGATGAATGTTACCAATCCGGTGCGCATCAAGGTTCGCGAAGAAAAACTGCGCATCATTAAAGAATATATGCGTACATCGCAGAAAGCCAAGATCATGTATTCGTCAAAATATGCCAGCAGTTCGAACTATTACAAATACAGTATTGGCCAGAACAAAGGACTCGATAATTTGAATGTTATTGAGAAGAAAAAACAACTGGAAGATCAATTTACCAAATGGGTAAATGCTGACCAGGCAAGAAAAGCCAAATACGGTCAGGCGCTTCAGCTAATTTCCGAATCGTACCAAAACCTCGACGACGAAATCGCATCAGAATATATGATGGAAGCTATGGTTCGCGGTCCCGAAATCTTCTTTTTTGCCTATCGTACCCGACCTTTGTACGACGCGCTGAAATCAGATAAAAAGTCTGAAAACATTGATCTGGCCAGCCAAAGGGTTAAAGATGGTCTCGACAGCTTTTTCAAGGATTACGATCCCGAAACCGACCAGAAAATAGCTGCATCACTTTTCAAAATCTATCAGGAAAATGTTGCGCCACAATATCATCCGCCATTCTTCCGGTTAATTAAAACCAAATACGGCAACGATTTCGAAAAATATACCAAAGAATTATATGCCAAATCAGTTTTCGGAACTCAGGAGAAATTAATCGCATTTTTCGAAAAGCCGAAAGCAAAAACCCTTGAAAAAGATCCGCTGTTTCAGGCTTCGCTCGAAATCTTCAGGATGTTGAGTTTAATCGGAAACGAAACCAGCAAAACCACCGAAGCGCTCGAAAAAGGAAATCGACTGTTTGTTGGCGGCCTGATGGAAATGGAAACCGGCAAAAATTTCTATCCTGATGCCAATTCAAGCATGCGTTTAACTTATGGCAAAGTAGGCGACTATATTCCGCGCGATGGAGTTAAATACAAGCATTACACCACGTTAAACGGTTATATCGAAAAAGAAATTCCGGGAGATGAAGAATTTTCTGTACCTGACAAACTGAAAGAACTGTACGAAGCCAGAGATTTTGGCCGCTATGCCGACAAGGATGGCGAACTTTACACTTGCTTTACAACCAACAACGACATTACCGGCGGAAACTCAGGAAGCCCTGTAATCAATGCCAAAGGCGAATTAATTGGGGTGGCTTTCGACGGAAACTGGGAAGCAATGAGCGGCGATCTGGCATTTGAAAACGAAATTCAAAAATGCATCAACGTTGACATCCGTTTTGTGCTTTGGGTAATCGATAAAATGGCAGGCGCAAACAACCTCATCGATGAAATGACCATCGTAAATTAAATTTGTATTTTTATTATACCGAAAGACCCGTATTTTTGCGGGTCTTTCTATTTCTGGAACATGAATATTACAATCTATACTGATGGTGCTGCACGCGGAAATCCGGGGCCGGGAGGATACGGAGCTGTTCTTATGTCGGGACAATTCAGAAAAGAATTATCCGATGGATTTGAACTGACAACCAACAACCGCATGGAACTGCTGGCCGTGATTATCGCATTGGAAGCATTAAAAATTGAGAATTCGCAGGTGACCATTTACACCGACTCGAAATATGTTGCCGATGCCGTTGAAAAAGGCTGGATATGGAATTGGGTTAAAATCAGGTTCAAAGGCAAAAAAAATCAGGATCTTTGGATGCGCTTCCTGAAAGTTTATCAAAAACACAAAGTGAAATTCGTTTGGGTAAAAGGTCATGCAAATATTCCGGAAAACGAAAGGTGCGACCAACTGGCTGTTGAAGCCTCGATGCAACCACGACTGAAAAAAGACCTTGGTTACCTTGCGAGCCTGTAACTGAACTGTAACAATCGGACTCAAAAAAAATTACTTTTGCCCCTAAAATATTACTGAATGAATGCCCTTTATAACCTCTCAATATTCATTTATTCCATACTGATAAAGCTGTCAGCGCCTTTCAACACAAAAGCCAAACAGATATGTGAAGGACGGAAACGCTTTTTCGCTGAATTACCAAAAGTTATAAAACACGACCGCCCAATTGCCTGGGTACATTGTGCTTCATTGGGCGAATTTGAGCAAGGCCGTCCATTGATTGAGGCCATCAAAAAACAATATCCTGAATACCGGATTTTCCTGACATTCTTTTCGCCTTCAGGATATGAAATCAGAAAAAACTACGAACTGGCCGACTATATTTACTATTTGCCAGCCGACACAAAAAAGAATGCTCAAAAACTGATTGAACTGGTTGATCCTGAAATCGTTTTCTTTGTAAAATACGAATTCTGGTTCCATTACATCACGGAACTTAAAAACAAGAACATTCCGCTTTACCTGGTTTCTTCCATTTTCCGCGAAAACCAGCAATTCTTTAAAAACACGCCGTGGGGTAAATGGTACCGCGATCTGCTTTTCGGATTCAGACACTTTTTTGTTCAGGATGAACAATCGGTTAAATTACTTGGCAATATCGGCCTGACGAATGTGACAAAGGCAGGCGACACCCGTTTCGACCGTGTTGCCGAGATTGCCCGTAACGGAAAAGACATTCAGCTCATAGAAAAATTCAAAGGAAACAGCCAATTGGTAGTTGCCGGAAGCACATGGAAACCTGACGAAGAGATGTTGATCGAATATATTCATTCTCATCCTGAAACGAAATTTGTGATCGCACCCCACGAAACAAAACCTGCGAACATCAATCGGTTAATAACCGAGTTGAAAACCCAGGTTATTTGTTATACAGAAGCCACTGGCGAAGCAGTTATGAACAAACAGGTAATGATTATTGACACAATCGGATTACTTTCGTCGGTTTACAAATACGCCGATTTGGCTTATATCGGTGGTGGTTTCGGGGTTGGAATTCACAATACACTCGAAGCGGCAATATTTGGAATGCCAATAGTTTTTGGCCCTAATTACACGAAATTCAAGGAAGCAACCACAATGGTTGAACTTGGTATAGCCTATCCGGTAAACGATTCTTCAGCATTAAAAACCATTCTGGAGTCACTCCTTTCGGACAGTAAAAAGAGAGCTGACATTACTGAATCGTGCCGAAGTTTTACACAACAAAATTTGGGAGCAACACAAACAATCATCGACAAAGTTTTTAACAAATATTGAATACCCGCCACTTTTGAACAAACTCCGTTTGCCATAACTACAACCAGCTTTAACTCAGTCACATTAAAGGAATCCTCCTCTTATATTTTTAGAAAACAATTTTCATTTTTGGAAACTTTTTTCAACATTTAATTTGTTAATAATTTGATTTTCAATATACTAACACTACAAAGTTGATAACTTCCAAAATGTATTTCTAATTTAGTGTTCTTTTTTTTGAATGCATACTATATATTGCATACATCAAAACAGACTTATATTTTCCTGTTTTTTCTTCAGGATTACAACCGATTAACAATTATTAAAGATCAAAATTTTTGGCACTATGACATTCAAGAACGTGGCAATTGAGCCCTTATCGGGCAAAAAAACTTACTCCCAGGAAGAAGCATTCATCGCTTCACAGGAATACTTCAAGGGAGACGACCTTGCTGCAAGGGTCTGGGTAAACAAGTATGCACTGAAGGATTCGTTCGGAAATCTCTACGAACTTACTCCTGATGATATGCACCGTCGCCTGGCGTCGGAAATTGCCAGAATTGAGAGAAATTACGAAAATCCGATGAGTGAAGAACAGATTTTCGATCTTCTGAAAGATTTTAAATACATCGTACCCCAGGGGGGACCAATGACCGGTATCGGTAACGATTTCCAGATTGCATCATTGTCGAACTGTTTTGTGATTGGTAACGAAGGAAACTCCGATTCGTACGGGGGAATTCTGAAAGTTGATCAGGAACAGGTTCAGCTGATGAAACGCCGCGGTGGTGTTGGTCACGATCTTTCTCACATCAGGCCAAAAGGCTCGCCTGTAAAAAACTCAGCGCTTACCTCAACCGGTATTGTTCCTTTTATGGAGCGTTATTCAAATTCGACCCGCGAAGTAGCACAGGATGGACGCCGCGGCGCTTTAATGTTGTCGGTTTCAGTTAAACATCCGGATGCCGAATCGTTCATCGATGCAAAAATGGATCAGGGAAAAGTTACAGGGGCAAATGTTTCAGTAAAAATCCACAATGATTTTATGCAGGCAGTCGAATCGGGCGAAAAATATATGACCCAATATCCGATTGACTCAAAACATCCAAAATACGTCAAGGAAATTGACGCAACCAACCTTTGGAAAAAAATTGTTCACAATGCATGGAAATCGGCAGAACCCGGAATCCTGTTTTGGGATACCATCATTAAAGAATCGGTTCCGGATTGTTATGCTGATCTGGGCTATAAAACGGTTTCTACCAATCCTTGCGGAGAAATTCCACTTTGCCCTTATGACAGCTGCCGTTTGATTGCCGTCAACCTGAATTCGTACGTTGAGAATCCATTTACCCCTAAAGCAAAATTCAATTTCGAACTATTCAAAGAACACGTTGCTTATGCCCAACGGATGATGGACGACATCATCGATCTTGAACTGGAAAAAATTAATGGTATTCTCGGAAAAATTGATGAAGATCCTGAAAACGAAGAAATTAAACACATTGAACGCTCGATGTGGTTAAAAATACAGACCAAAGCAAAAGAAGGACGACGCACAGGTGTTGGAATCACAGCTGAAGGAGATATGCTCGCTTCACTTGGATTGCGCTATGGAAGCGACGATGCGACTGATTTCAGCGAAGAAATTCACAAAACAGTGGCTATTGAAGCCTACCGCTCGTCGGTGAACATGGCAAAAGAACGTGGCGCCTTCGCAATTTACAGCACCGAGCGCGAAAAGAACAACCCGATGATCAAACGTTTGTGTGCCGAAGACGAACAATTATATCAGGACATGGTAAAATACGGCCGTCGCAATATCGCTCTGCTAACAATTGCACCAACCGGAACAACCAGCCTGATGACGCAAACTACTTCAGGAATTGAGCCGGTATTTATGCCTGTTTACAAACGTCGCCGCAAAGTAAATCCGAACGACAAAGATGTAAAAGTTGACTTCGTTGACGAAGTGGGCGATTCGTGGGAAGAATACATCGTTTTCCACCACCAGTTCAAAAACTGGATGGAAATAAACGGATACGACCTTAGCAAAAACTACTCAAACGAAGAGCTTGATCTGCTGATTGCCAAATCGCCATACTACAAAGCAACTTCGAACGATGTTGACTGGATGAACAAAGTGCGGATGCAGGGAAAAATTCAGAAATGGGTAGATCATTCCATCAGCGTAACCATCAATTTGCCAGCCGATGCCGACGAAGAACTGGTAGGCAAACTTTATATCGAGGCATGGAAAAGCGGTTGCAAGGGAGTTACGGTTTATCGCGACGGTTGCCGCTCAGGTGTGCTCATCTCGCACAAAAAAGAGGAAGAAACCAAAGACAGCATTTTCCCAACCAAAAGGCCAACAGAATTGGAAGCAGATGTTGTACGTTTCCAGAATTCGAAAGACAAATGGGTGGCTTTCATCGGAACCATCGATGGTCGTCCGTACGAAATTTTCACCGGTCTTTCTGACGACGAGGATGGGATTTTACTTCCCCGCACCATAACTGGCGGAAAAATCATTAAAAATGTTGAACCCGACGGAAGCAAACGATACGACTTTCAATATGTCAACAAACGCGGGTACAAAACCACGATCGAAGGACTGTCATTCAAATTTAATCCTGTATTCTGGAATTATGCCAAGCTTATCTCCGGAATTCTGCGCCATGGAATGCCTATCCACAAAGTGGTTGATACGGTTACCAGTCTTCAGTTCGACAACGAAACGATTAACAGCTGGAAAGCCGGAGTAGCGCGTGCTCTGAAGAAATATGTGCCTGACGGAACTGCTGCAGAAAACGCTGTTTGCGAAGAATGTGGGTCACACAATGTAATCTATCAGGAAGGCTGTCTCACCTGCCCCGACTGCGGATCATCAAAATGTGGTTGATAAGTCAGATTTTCAGTTGGAACAAAAAAGAGTGGCTGCCTCGTTTGAGGCAGCCACTCTTTTTTTTGCTGTGAACTTTCAATAAATCAGGCCTTTTCTCTGGATGAATTTTCGGAAATATTCGACTTCAACTCTTGCCGGTAAGGCAATGAAAAGTAAAACGACGAACCCTGTTCCGGCTCGGAATTGACCCATATTTTACCGCCCAACAATTCAACCAGGTTTTTTGTAATAGCCAGACCAAGACCATTGCCACCATATTTTCGGGTAAAACCTGAATCAACCTGACTGAAGCGCTCGAATATTTTTTTCTGAAAATCGGATGGAATTCCGATTCCTGTATCTTTTACCCTGAATACAATAAAATCATTTTTAACATTGTAACTGATTTCGATGTATCCTGAATCAGTAAATTTTACAGCATTGCCAGCCAGATTGTTAAATATCTGTCTTATACGATCAACATCGCTTTCAAGCAAAATCTCATGATCAGATAGAGGATGAACTACACGCAACCCGACACCTTTTTCTTTCGCCTTGTAAAAAAAATCTTTTTGAACATCATTTACCAACTGTGACACATAAACCACTTTCTTTCGAATCGTAACCTGACCTGAATCAAGCTTCGAAATGTCAATAATATCGCTGATTACTGACAAAAGATTGTTGCCATTCTGGATAATCGTCCGGATAAACTCTGATTTTTGATTTTCGTCAAAATCTGCATCAGCCAGTAATTCAGAAAACCCAATAATACTGTTGAGCGGCGTCCGGATTTCGTGGGACATGTTGGCCAGAAAAGTTGATTTTAACAGATCGCTTTCTATTGCCTTTTCCTTCGCTTTGATCAACTCTTGTTCACTCCTCTTTTTCTCTGTAATATCTTCAGTAACAGAAACAAAGTGCGTAATGATGCCATCTTTTTCAACGATTGCCGAAATTGATATATTGACCCAGTAGAGCTCTCCATTTTTGTTTTTATTGATCAGCTCACCATGCCATACTTTTCCTGATAAGATTGTCTGCCAAAGCTCTTTATACACATCGGGGGGCATCTGACCCGATTTTAACATGCTGGTTTTATGTCCAAGAATTTCATGACTGCTATAACCGCACAACTCATAAAAACGCGGATTGGCGTATTCAACAATACCTTGAATATTTGTAATTGCGATAGACACCGGATTACTTTCAACTGCCTGCGATAATTTATGCAATTCTCTTTCAGCAATATCCCGGGCCTTACGTTCAAGTATTTCGTTCAAAGCTCTGTGTATGGCCAGCGGTAATTTCCCCAACTTATCTTTCAGTACATAATCAACAGCGCCTTCTTTCAGCATTTCAACAGCCAAATCTTCGCCAATTGCTCCCGAAACGCAAATAAACGGCACCTGCGGACACTTTTGATGGGCAAGTTTCAACGCAGCCATCCCGTTGTACGACGGAAGGTTGTAATCAGAAAGTATTAAATCGAACGATCCGGAATTGATATTCTCGGTATAAGTCTTCTCGTCTGTCACCAGTTTAACCTGAAATTGAAACCCTTCAGATTTTAACTTGGAGATAATCAGTTCGGCATCCGACATATTATCCTCCAGATACAATACATTCAGTTTTTGTTCGGACATCAGAAAGTGTTATTAAAAGGTAAAAGTTCGTCAATGCATACTTAAGTCAATTATTTTGCGACTTCTCCTATAAATTTAAAAACAAAAAAATGAATAAACACCAAATTGAAGGCGAAATTTTAAGCATAATATTCAGAATAAGCCTAATAAACAGAAATTGCTGAATTTTTCGCAAAACATTTATCGAAAACCTATTTATAATTTTCAATGTTTCCGCTATCTTGTTTAGATAGTTTTGATTAAAATATTGTCAATTTCAACATAAAACAAACAGCAATGATTTCGGAAACCAGCCTCGAAAAATTGAATATTTTAGCCGGAGCAGCCAAATACGACGTGTCGTGCGCTTCGAGCGGAACCAAGCGGAGCAACTCAAATGGTGGTATCGGAAATGCCGCAGCATGGGGTATCTGCCATAGTTTTGCTGAAGACGGGCGCTGCATTTCGCTCCTGAAAATCATGCTTAGCAACTTTTGCATTTACGACTGTGCCTATTGTATCAACCGCAAAAGCAACGACATTCCA
Organism: Prolixibacteraceae bacterium; assembly: GCA_003537645.1. Classification (GTDB taxonomy): domain Bacteria; phylum Bacteroidota; class Bacteroidia; order Bacteroidales; family Prolixibacteraceae; genus Aquipluma. The sequence goes on along the minus strand of DPRM01000107.1, from coordinate 1,098 downwards.
CGAACTTCGTTTACTCCTGAAGAAATCGCCAGCCTGACCATCGAATTTTATCGCCGCAATTACATCGAAGGACTTTTCCTCAGTTCGGGTGTGTTGCGAAACCCGGATTATACGATGGAAAGAATGGTTGGTGTAGCCAAACTGCTCCGCACTGAGCATAAATACAACGGGTACATTCACCTCAAAGCAATTCCCGGCGCCAGTCAGCAACTGATTGCCGAGGCAGGTTTGTGGGCCGACCGTTTGAGTGTAAACATTGAAATACCTACCGAAAACAATCTTAAACTGCTGGCTCCTGACAAGGATTTTCAAAGTGTATTGGAACCAATGAAAATCATATCGACCAACATTCTTGAATCGAAGGAAGAACGTAAAAAACACCGAAGCGCGCCACTCTTCAGTCCATCAGGCCAAAGCACACAACTGATAATAGGAGCCACCAACGATACCGATCATACTATCCTGAAGCTTTCATCGGCCTTGTATTCACGGCGCGATCTCAAGCGCGTTTATTATTCGGGATACATTCCCGTAAATAGTTACGACAGCCGTTTGCCTGCCCTGAACACTCCCCCACTCCGCCGCGAACACCGCTTGTATCAGGCCGACTGGCTGTTGCGTTTTTACGGGTTCAAAGCCAGTGAAATTGTAAATACCGAAAATCCGAATCTCGATTTGGATCTCGACCCGAAAGTGACATGGGCTTTGCGAAACCCACATCTGTTCCCAGTTGACATCAATAAAGCCGATCCGCTGATGCTGCTTCGCGTTCCGGGAATTGGCACTCATTCGGTACAGCTCATTTTACTGGCCCGAAAACACAACCGGTTAAACTCTTCGCACCTTCAAAAGATGGGTGTGGTAATGAAACGCGCACGTTATTTCATCACTTGTAACGAACTTCGCACTCAAAATATTCAGGATTTAAAACCCGAAATCGTTCGCCAGATTTTGCTTGAGAAGAAACCTGTTGGAAACGATGGCGCCTTTCAGTTGAAACTGTTTCAACCGAATATGCCCGCGTTAAGACAGTGAGCAGTGTTCAGTCGCAGTAAGCAGTCGCAGTAAATAACAAATCATTATTGACCGACTAAAATA
>DPRM01000134.1 GCA_003537645.1 Prolixibacteraceae bacterium | reverse complement strand
ATGTCAACCTGTTTAATCCCACAGAGCTGGATGCCCGGCAGTGGGCACGCATTTGTAAAGAAGCCGGAATGAAGGGAATCATCGTGACAGCAAAACACCACTGCGGTTTTTGTTTGTGGCCTTCGGAATACACCGAGTATTCAGTAAAAAATGCACCGTGGAAAGACGGAAAGGGAGATGTAATTCGCGAATTGGCNNTTATTTCAGAAATCAGCTTACTGAATTGCTGACAAATTATGGCGATATTTTTGAAGTTTGGTACGATGGCGCCAACGGTGGCACGGGTTATTATGGCGGTGCTAACGAAAACCGCAAAATAGACAGAACCACTTATTACGACTGGAAAAATACCTACAAACTTGTTCGCGAATTACAACCCAATATTTTAATCTGGAACGATGGCGGCGATCGCGGCGATTTGCGCTGGGTGGGAACCGAAGGCGGCTGGGTTGGCGAAACCAACTGGAGCCTGCTGAATGCAACCGGCGATGTACCTTTTGAAATGTTGCATTACGGTGTGGAAGATGGAGATTCCTGGGTTCCGGGCGAAGTGAATACTTCCATCCGTCCGGAGTGGTTTTACCATCCGTCGGAAGACACAAAGGTGAAAACCCTGCCTCAACTAATGGATACTTATTACAATTCCGTTGGGAGAAACGCAACTTTTTTGCTTAATTTTCCCATCATGCCAAACGGTTTAATTCACCCGAACGACGAAAAAGCAGCACTTGATTTAGCAGTTGCAGTAAAAGATGCTTTTGCCGAAAACCTGGTGAAAAATACAAAGACCGAAGCCAGCAATTTCCGCGGTAACAGCAAAAAATTTGGGCCATCCAATGTGATTGATGATGAAAAAGATTCTTACTGGGCAACCGACGATGAGGTGAAAACAGCATCGCTGACCATCGATTTTGGCAAACCAATCACTTTTAACCGTTTTATGGCGCAGGAATATATCCGGTTGGGGCAACGTGTGAAATCTTTTACAATTGAAGCCGAGGTTAACGGAAACTGGCAGGAACTGGCAAAGGCAACAACCATCGGATATAAACGCATCCTTCGTTTTCCAACTGTTACGGCAACAAAACTCCGTTTCAATATTACCGGTTCAAAAGCTTGCCCAGTGATTTCGAATATCGGTGTTTACAATGCTCCTCAAATCCTGACCCAGCCAACCATCATCCGGAACCAGGCAGGCGAAGTCAGTATAATTCCGGCTGATGCCGAATCGGAAATTTATTATACGCTCGACGGTTCTGAAGCAACCAAAGAATCGGAAAAATACAACGGACCTTTTCAAACCGAAGGAAAAGTGAAAGTAAGCGCCATTTCTTTTGAACCATCATCAGGTAAAAGCAGCGCTGCGACTGTTGAAGAATTCGGACTTCCAAGGAAAGACTGGAAAATTATGAGGATTGAAGATGAAAAAGCTTATCGTATTCTGGATGGAAATATTTCAACTGCCTGGCGTCACAGCGATGAAACAAAACTTCCGGTTGACCTGGTAATTGATTTGGGTACAACGTTGAAGCTAAGTGGATTTAAATACTATCCCGAACAGAATTCATGGCAACCAAGTACAATTACACATTACGAATTTTACATTTCGATGGATAATAAAAACTGGAAAAAGGCCAGCGAAGGCGAATTCGCCAATATCAAAAACAATCCTTTGTGGCAAACTAAAACTTTTGAAGCTGTTCCAGCTCGCTACATTAAATTTCGGGCTTTGAAAAACACCGAAAACAACAACAGGATTGGGTATGCTGAAGTTGATGTGATAACGGATTGATTGTAAATCTAAAAACAAACGGGACAGAAGTTATAAGAAAGTTATTTAGCATTTTTATAAAAAACATGAAATACATATGTACATTTTTCTTTCTGATTTTTGTCACAAGTTGTTCGAATTCCACTAAATCAACTGTGACACCCAAAGACTATTTGGATGAGGTGTTTAAAATAGTTGAAGAACATTCAATTAAGCGGGACTCGGTTGATTTCAATGAAATAAAGAGAAATGCTTATTCAAGACTGAAGAATACTGATTCAATTGAAAACTGCTATCCAATTGTAAAATCAATTCTAAAAGATTTAGATGATAGACATAGTTTTTTTATGCCAAAAAAGGAAGTTGAGAAATGGCAATCAACGAATGAAAGTTACGGCAACAATGAATTAATAACATTCAATTGCAAGCTCTTAAATCTAGAAATCGGATATATCCACATGAAAGGATTTTCCAGTGGCGATTCGGTTTCTATTCAACAATATGCAGACATTTTGCAAAATCAAATAAAATCCATTGACAATGAAAAAATTAAAGGATGGATAGTAGATTTAAGAGAAAATACGGGAGGTAATTGTTGGCCAATGTTAACTGGATTAGGACCTTTATTAGGTAATGGCATTTGCGGTTACTTTATTGATAATAATCAAAACAAATCTTCATGGTTTTATCAGAATGGTGAATCTGGTATTGATTCATTGACAATTACTAAAGTTAGCGGGCAACCTTACAAATTATTAAATGAATTAAATCCCATTGCCGTTTTAACAGGTCTCCGAACAGTAAGTTCAGGAGAAGTAGTGGTAACAGCTTTTCATAACAAGAGTAATGTCAGAAGCTTTGGCGAGAACACCGGGGGCTTATCCACCGGAAATGCCAATTACAAACTTGGTGATGGTTCAATGATATTCCTGACAAGTTCAATTTATGTAGATAGAGAAGGGAACGTTTTTGGAAAACAAATTGAACCTGACGAAATTATTACATTCTCGTACCATGAAATTGGACAGCCAACCGATGCAGTTATTAACAGAGCAATGGAATGGATTAATGAAAACTAAAAAACGCTATCTAATATTTTGTAAATTAAATTGCGGGGTTTGTGTGGTGCGTTGTCTATGCACATTGCTTAAACGAATTTCCCGACGAGTCGGGACTGATGCTCTTTGAACTACGAACATGCAACTTGCAATTTTCCGTTAAGTTGAATAAATTTTAAAGAAGATGAAATTATTAGTAAATACAATTTATATGAAAACTAAGTTATTTGTTGATTATGGGTTTTTTATCGTGATTTTTTGTTTCTCGTTTAGTACAATCAAGGCGCAAAACCCAATCATCCATGCCGATGTACCCGATATGTCGATGATTCGCGTGGGCGATTCGTTTTACATGAGCAGCACCACTATGCACATGGCTCCCGGTGTACCCATCATGAAATCGAAAGACCTGGTAAACTGGAAAATCATCAATTATGCGTACGACACCTTGGCAAATGTTGACGCAATGAACCTTGTGAACGGGAAAAGTACCTACGGAAAAGGTACGTGGGCAAGCTGTATCAACTATCAGAAGGGAATTTTCTATGTTTCCACTTTTTCACAGACGACTGACAAAACCTATATCTACAAAACCAAAGATATCGAAAAAGGTCCGTGGGAAAGAATCGTTTTTGCACCTGCATACCACGACAATACCATTTTATTCGACGATGACGGGAAAATTTACATGGTTTGGGGTGTCAGAAAACTACGGATAATTGAATTAAAAGACGACCTCACGGGCGTAAAGGAAGGGACGGAAAGGGTTCTTATTGAAGATGCCAATGCCCCAATCGGGAAAAATGTAGGTCTTGGTGAAGGTTCGCAGATTTTTAAGGTCAACGGCAAATACTACCTTTTTAACATTGCCTGGCCACGCGGCGGAATGCGCACTGTAGTGATTCACCGGGCCGATAAAATTACCGGACCATGGGAAGGTAAAGTTGCATTTCAGGACCTCGGCGTTGCACAGGGTGGAATGGTTGACACACCCGACGGAAAATGGTTTGCCTACCTTTTCCGCGATTTTGGCGCAGTTGGCCGAATTCCGTACATCGTACCAATGAAATGGGAAGACGGCTGGCCGGTAATTGGTGTTGACGGGAAAGTTCCTGAAACGCTCGATTTACCTGCCAATAAAAGCCTGATTCCGGGTATTGTAAATTCAGATGAATTCGACCGCAAAAAGGGTGAACCGGCATTGCCACTGGTTTGGCAATGGAACCACAATCCCGATAATTCGTTGTGGTCGCTTACCGAACGGAAAGGTTTCTTAAGGCTGAAAACCGGAAGAATCGATTCACTTTTTGTACTGGCCAAAAATACTTTGACACAGCGCACAATTGGCCCTGTTTGTTCGGGAACAACGGCTGTTGATGTTTCGAAAATGAAAGAGGGAGATTTTGCCGGCCTTGTTTTGCTGCAAAGTAAGTTCGGGCAGGTGGGCGTAAAAATGGAAAACGGCGAAAAGTCGATTGTAATGGTTAACGCAGGGAGCGGCTTACCTGTTGAAATTCAGAAAATTCCGCTGAAACAAAACACGGTTTATCTGAAAGCAGCCTGTAACTTTAAAGACAGGGCCGACCGGGCATATTTTTACTACAGTCTCGACGGAAAATCCTGGATAGCCATTGGTGACGAACTGAAAATGGAATATTC
>DPRM01000080.1:81907-83275 GCA_003537645.1 Prolixibacteraceae bacterium | reverse complement strand
CACTCGATGAAGGTTTAGCCATACCTTTTCCTATATTCTAGCTTTCCACCTGGATTTTCCGTTTAATTGAGATTTCGGACCGTTTGGAATTAACGGTTATACGGGTTTAAATTGGAGCTATACCACTGATAGTCTTGCATGAACGAAGAACGAAATGAATCCCTAATGTTACTTTTTCCATGATGATTTCATTTTTAATTTTTTATATTCTAAAAAGGTTCACGAAATCTGATTTAATTTGGTCTCAAAACGAGTCAACTCAGATCAATCTAAATGCTAATAAATAACAGTAATACAAATAGTTACATCAATATTCGTGAACCAAATATAAAAACTTAAAAAGGTCACCGGATAGTTCACATACACCTTGGTATAAAGTGGTTTATTTTGATATGATATAAAAACATAAAGACCACAAAATCAATGCTTTGTGGTCTTTATTTAGGATTTAACTCCCCATTTTGTCGGGGTAGTAGGATTCGAATTTTAAGCCACAAATATCATTGAATCAGCAGTTTGAGCTTGCTGTTTTTATCAAGGTCACCTAATGGTTCACAAATGAAAGAACGACGAGTTAACACTCACATATTGATGCAATTATAGTCAAATTTTAGGATTCTAGGATCGAATCGGGAAAATATTTTAGGTTCGAATCCTGTATAATTTTGTGGTTAGCTCTCAGGGAAAAGGTTGATGTAATTAATTCAAACAAATCATTGTTCTGACTAATGGGAAACCTATAGATTCAAAGAATCCATTCTGGGAGGGCAAAATGTACTTAACTGGAATCTCCGTTAAAAGAATATAGATTGATTTAAATAAAATACCAAGAGGCAAACCTATGCATTATCAATCTATTTATCTACAGATAACCGGGTCCAGTATTTTTAGCAGTTACATACGGTTTAACTTTTATCTTTCTGGAATATTCGGAACAGCCCAAGTTTTTTTGGGTCAAATTCGCGGGTCGTATTTGCTGCATAATATCGAGCCTGATTTCCGGATCATCGTCCAAAACCGGGATATCCAGAATTTGTTGCCGAATATTGATTGTCGAATTCAGGGCTTCGCTTTTCTTCCCGGGATGCAGGAATCCGAGGTCGTTTCTTTCCATATTGGCCTTGATTCGAAGAAATTCGCCCGACAAAATAAATGTTCCCGATGCATCGATTGCGTTATGTATAAATTCTTCGGAACCACTCGGATCGGATAACGGATGGACGGTCGGGTCAACGATCAGATTATTTGCAAACACAACCTCCGCAGGCGGAAAATCACCTTTACCGCCCAGCAAAATTGTACCCGATGCAACAAAAGTATTGTGGTCGATTACGATATTCTGCAATGGATCAACATTGTAGTTAACCA
>DPRM01000080.1:0-81896 GCA_003537645.1 Prolixibacteraceae bacterium | reverse complement strand
CAATGGTGCGGCTGATAAATTTCGATTGGAAACTGTATCCAATTCGCAGCGCCTCAATGCCATAATCGCTCCCGGTTCCCGCAGGGGCAGTGTGATTTTTAAACGAACAATACCGGATAACATGATAACCCGGCTGGTTTTCGGCTACCTGTACTTCAACCACCGAACTTTCAGGCTTCTCCGGTTTTCGCTCGAAATTGCAATAAGTAACCTCTGTATATTGGCTTGTTGGAGTAATATCAAGATAATACTTGCTTTGAAAAGCCGAAATATTTAATTGACTAATTTTGTTGCGACTGCCATCAACCCGAACCACATCACCGTCAGTTTTTCCGCCTATAAACTGAAAGCCGCGAAATTCGCATCCCGATGCAAATATTTTTGCGTAGGAATTTCCGGCGAAAGTTACCTGCCCATCCTGTTCCGCCATTATGACCAGATTGTCTTTTTTTATTTCCAGCGAAATATTGGTATAGCTTCCTTTTGCCCAGCAAATGGTATCCGACGATTGCGCTTTTTTGTAGGCGTCCCTGTATTCAACATCCGATTTGACCAGGTATTTTCTTGCATTCGCCGTATTTGAAAAGGCAACAACAATGATAGTCAGGCCTATTTTAACGATTGTTCTCATCTTAGCTTCTCATTATTAATTACTTAAGACAAAATCACCACATTTAAACTGCTCTTGAATCAATATTCGTACAAAATTTCCGACAAATCAGATAATCCATACCCAATGTTGTTCAGGGCATTTTCGCCAAGCCGCTCATTCAGCTGCGAAAGGTATAAGCTGGCAGGAAAAACCGCTTTCCCATGCGAATCGTATATGCCTTCAGGTACAAAAGGTTCCTTATCAAAGGGCATTGTTTTTAGCGTCTTTTCGCCTTTGCAGCCAATTACCCAGTTGGCAGCTCCAGGCGGTTGCTGGTTCAGGAACGATTTTGCCTTACAATTCCATGCTACCGCCCAACCTATTGCCCAACCATGCCCTGAGCCATATTCGCCGCGGTTCATAAAATCGATGCCTCCATCAGGAACCTGGCATCCATCGGCCAAAAATCCGGTTGCCCATCGCTGGTGAGGTTGTATCCAGCCAATGCCCTTGAATGTGCAATTCAGCAAAACAACAGGTCCGGTAACTTTTGCCCCGGTGGCAAAGTAAAACAGATTGTCACCGGTTATTGAACACCGGTTGAATAGCAGTTGTGAGCCGCTTCCATTTAAATCTGCCGGTTTAGCTGCACCGATTGTAGAAACTGCATGGACGATATTTACACGGTCGATTGTAATGCGTTTTCCAACTACACTTATGCTATTCACCGTATTGAAAATCTCTATATTCCTCGCCCATCCGTCAACTATCCGTCCAATCGTAAAAGCCTTGTGGTGCCGCTCGTTGATGGTGCCTGACTGACCGGGAGACACAATTCGGAAGTTTTCGATCCCGATCTGCGATAATTCTCCCGAAGTAGTAATTTTTACTACCGAAGTCCCCGGCGGGTTGAGGTATTTTGAATCGAACGAATCGGTCAATGGAAAATCAACACTTATCCGGTTTCCTGAAATTGCACGAATAATGCGTTCTGTGGTTATTTCGCCTGTTATCCAGGTCTGCTCTTTGCCATCGCGCACCAGATTGCCCATTCCCATAAAATGAACCCAATTTTCGGTTACCGGGCGAATGATTTGGATCGTGTCGCCAACGGCCACGCCTGAAACATCAGTCACGCCAAACGAATCAGCACCCGAAGGAACATAGGCATCTGAAAACAAAACAGGTTTACTGATTACTTTAGATTCTGAAATGGCCCGCACCACTACGCAGGTATGTGGATTCCCTGTCATATTGAGAATGGTGCCATCAGCGCCTGAACCACTTCCTCGTAAAACCACTCCACTCGCACGGATAAGCAGTTCTCGGCTGCAATTGTATGTACCCGGTTTTAGCAGAATTGCACCCCTGAATCCGTCAACCAATTTCATTTCCGAAACCTTATCAATCGCGTTCTGAATTGCATCCGAATTATCGCCGGCAATGGGACCGACAGTTATTTTTACCGGAACCATCGGAATTCTCACACCTCCGCCCCCATAACCGGCATAGGAAAAATCCATGATCTTGTCACCGGAAGGCAGTTTTTGGTAGCTGAGTTTTTCATCAGGAGTAAATAAAACCCATTGACTTTCAGCTAAATTTGATTTATTGAGGATTTGTTCCTGTGCTTTTGATTGAACAGAAATAAAACCCATCAATGCTGAAATGAATAGGATCTGGAATGATTTGCGAAACATCTGTTTTGAATAAGGTTGTTGTTTAGTCAAGCGCCCCACTCTTCATTTCCTTTTTTGGGCCTGATGTAGCCTTTGTAGCTACCCGACCTTCCACTTCAAGCTTAATTACACTTGCAATTGCATCGGGCGGGGTTACAGGCAAGATGATGTTCACATTATTTGAAACCGAAGAAGTTTTCAGACTGGCTCCTGTGGCCATTAATTTTGCTGAAACCACTTTGTTTTTCAACCCGGGAATCGTCAGGATACCATCTTTTGGCCAATCGAAAACGGAAAGGTACAGATTGGTTTTGCCGTTTACTTCTTTATAGGTGCAACGTCCCCATGGCAACGTCCCGAGCGGATTTGCCTGAGTACCATATATTGCCTCACTGTTAACATCCATCCATTGGCCAACTTTCTTTAAACGCTCAATGCTTTCATCCGGGAAAGTACCATCCGGTTTTGGACCGATATTCAACAGGTAATTTCCACCTTTTGATGCAATATCAACCAGGTTTTGGATCAGGGTTTCTGCCGGTTTCCATTTGTTGTCGTCTCTCCATCCCCACGAACCGTTCATGGTCATACAGGTTTCCCAGTTTTGTCCAGCTAACTCGGCCTGATCAGGAATTTTCTGTTCAGGTGTTTTTGTATCACCCGGGAAATTCGGACGTTTCAAGCGGTCGTTGGTAATAATATTCGGTTGCAACTCCAACATTTTCTGCAATTTAAGTGCCGCATCGTCTGTCATGTTTGTTGGCGTGTCCCACCAAAGCACCGAGATTTCTCCGTAGTTCGACAAAATTTCGCGAACCTGTGGCACAGCTACGCGGTCGATATATTCATCAAAAGTTGCCGTTGTTTGAGCCGGATCCCAATGTCCGCTGTGATCTTTTGTGTACTGATCAATTTTTGCTGAATCTGGATTTTCCCATCCTTCTTTCATCACTTTGCGGGCTGCCGATCCGCCGGGATTGTTCCAATCCTGAGCCTGCGAATAATAAAAACCCAGTTTGATTCCGTACTTTTTACAGGCTTCCGCCAGTGGTTTCAGTAAATCTTTTCCATAAGGTGTTGCATCCACCACGTTCCATTTGCTGGCCTTGCTCTCAAACAAAGCAAAACCATCATGGTGTTTCGAGGTTATCACAATGTATTTCATTCCGGCATCTTTTGCCATTTTTACCCAGGCATCCGGATTGTAGTTCGCCGGATTAAATTCTTTGGCCTTGGCCTGATACACGGCCACCGGAATTTTGCAGCGGTTCATGATCCATTCTGCTCCGCCACGTGCCTGCTCGTGACCATTGTAAACACCTGCAAACTGGGCATATACACCCCAATGGATAAACATTCCAAAGCGGGCTTCATGCCACCATTCCATACGCTCTTTGTCCGAAAGCTTTTTCACTTTGGGCTGCGAAAAACCCGTTGCAGTAGCCAAAATTAGGAATGCAAAAAGAAGATTTAGTTTTTTCATATTGGTTTAGAATTTGATGTTTTTAAGTTCATTATCAATATTTTCTAGCTCATTCAGTTTTAACAAGCTGGAAACTTTCCTCTGAATAATCGGTTAACAGTTTAGCAAAATAACTACCGGCAGCAATGGTTGATGATTTTTCGGGTTCCCAGTTTACTGAATAGCTCCCTGGATTACGGACACAATTCACCAAAACTTTGAGTTCGCTCCCTTGCTGGTTATAAATCGCCAGTTTTACTTTTGATTTGGCCGGAATCTTGTAGCTAATTCGGGTCATTTCCTGAAACGGGTTGGGAAAACTTTTTAATCCTGATTGTTTGACCCGTTGAAAAGAATTTAAACCGGTTGGCGTTCCTGAAACAACAAACCCGGAATTTCCAAGCGTGTTTTCGGCTCTCACCCGATAAATGTTTTTAGAATTTGTAGTGGCCTTGTCAATGGTAATCCGTTTGGTTCCGGCCGGGAAAGATGAAAAATAGGTCCATGTTTTTCCCTGATCCGCTGATACATCCATCCTGAACTGGTCCTCATTGTCCGAACTGTCTTTCCAATCAATAACAACATCTCCTTGCTCATTTTCTGAAATTGAAATGGTAGCAGGAGCATCCGGCTTTTGAAAAGTTGTTCCTTCTGTTAAAGAAATATCGGCAAATAAAACAGTCTCATCGCGCAGGTACGAAAGGTTATTAATGCTGCGGTAAATACCATATTTCGGGCGCATAAAGGTCGAACCTTCCCGCCACAAATCAAGCTTATTGCTTTCATATTCAAACAGAACCGCATCATCACTCACCCGTTTCAATACAAGGCTGTATTCTCCGGGATCGTTGTAAACCACTTTCTCAATAGCTTCAATCCACTCCCCTTTAAAGGGCGCCAGGTCCACTTGTTTCACGGTTCCCCCACCCGACACACCAGATGATGGCGTATAAATAAGTTGCAATTTATCGGGATTGCCATACCTCGGAGTAATCGTTATCAATGGGGATCCGGAATCAGGCCCGTCGCCGGCTTTCAACTGGTGGATATGGCAAAAACTGGGCGATGGCTGAAAATTTTTATCCAATTTGAATTTCCAGCGGTAATAATGTATTTCGCCGCGACTTGCTTTCATATTTTCAGGCGAAGGTCCATACGTTTTAATTTCATTCCGCTGACGATCAACACGATTACATCGGTCGCCATCAATTTCTTTGTGCAGAATGAAAGCAAACACGTATTTCTTCAATGTTGCGTCCCATTCTTCTTTGATATGCTTTTCCTTGTGCAAACAATCGGGAGCTTCTTCGCCGTAACCTTTTTCAACGATCCTTGCATATGCATCAGATTTGGCATCGGCATCCATAAAAACCTGGGCAAAACCCGGCGTGGAAACAGATATAAATAACACGAAACACAAAGTAGCACATAGCAAAATTCCTTTTCCAGTATCAATCATCAGTTAATATTTTTGGCTTCTGAGGTTACGCTTATTTCAAACAATTGCATCAGATTTTCTCCGGAAATAGTTACTGGTCGAATTGTCAATTCATGAACTCCCGGCGGAATTATACCCTTTCCAATCACTACGGTCTGTATTTCGGGTTTTCCTGCGGATGGTTTTATCCGGAGTGGAAAATTCTGTCCGGCCACCGAAACCATTACAGTTCCTCCAGAATTTTGGTCAACCTGATAGCGTATGCTCAAATCAGCTTTCAATGCTTCATTCATCCGAAATGGCCAGCTAACCGATTGGCTGGTCTTGGTCCATCCGTCTATATAATAGCGATCGGTTTTACCATCGCCATAACGGAAACCGCCACCATGAAGTTGGGCATCAAAGGCCAGAAGCCGATTGGATTCAGTGACAGACAACAACCGGATCGAATCGCTTTCAACCTGATTTTTCATTTCCAGAACAATCACCGTATTCGCTTTGTCATCAGTAGCTTTTGGCAAACTGATCTGTACATCCGGAGATTTTAATCTTTTTACTTCAAGGCTTTTTTTCGTATCACCGGCAAGCAACCAGGCTTTCTCCGGAAGTGTTTTCAACCCACCCACAATCAATTTCCCATCCCTGGGCCAATTAAATACATGCAAAAACAAGCGGTCACCTTTTTGAGTGCAAACTCCCCACGATTGAAGTGGAAGCGGTGATTTCTCTGTTCCGTATATACTCTCGCTGTTGGTTTTCATCCAACGGCCAATGCCGTCAAGTATAGTCAGGTCGCGGGTGTCAATTTTTCCGTTTCCCATCGGACCAATATTCATCAGCAGATTTCCTCCCAGTGAAGCAGAATTAGCCAATAAGCGAATAAAGAAAGCAGCCGGTTTATGGCTGTTGTCGTATTTCGAATAACCGTACGATTCGTTGGTAGTCGGTATGGCCTCCCAATCGCCGGTTACCGGAAAAAACTCGGCAGGACGGTCGGCTGTATTCTTGTAATCACCGAAATTACCATCTCCCGATCGGGCCAAACGTCCGTTCACCACCACGTTCGGATCGGTTTCGCGAATGGCTTTCAGGATACGGATATTTTCGGAAAGCGGTAATTTGTGCGGNNCCCAATCGAAGGCATGTGAATAATAGAAGCCGAATTTTATCCCATATTTTTTGCAGGCAGCCGCCAGTCCGGGCATCGGATCTTTACCGTATTTGGTATCGTCAACAATGTTGAAATCCGTCACATCCGAGGCGAACATAGCAAACCCATCGTGGTGCTTGGCCGTGACGATGAAATATTTCATGCCTGCATCACGCGCAGTCCTGATCCATTCGTCGGCATTAAAATCAATTGGATTGAAAGGTCTGACCACATCTTCGCGGTATTCAGTCACAGGAATTTTCTCTTTCCGCATGAGGTGTTCCGAGTATCCGGAGACTTCTTTCCCTTTCCACTCACCACCGGGAGTTGAATATACTCCCCAGTGTACAAACATACCAAACCGGGCTTCCTTCCACCATTCAATCCGGGTGTCATGCGTTTTCATAGATTCGTTCCACCAACCTTTTCGGGCTTCATCAATCGCCTGCTGGTCCCGCTTTTTAGCCTGATTTTGCATATCGGCATCCTCATCTCCCTGAATCTGGGCAAAGAGTGGCAATGCAAATAAGAACATGCCAAACAATATTGAAAGTCGTTTAGAAGCCACATCCCCAACCCTTCCAAGAAAGGGAAGAGAGTTTGGCCTGCACTTGTTTTGATCACACATCTTTTAAAATTTATTGTGTTTAAAGTCCCCTTCGGGGGATTAGAAGGCCGTTGTCATTTCTTTCCAACTGATTGTTCCCAAATTATCAGGTTTCCCTTTTTCGGCAGAGGAAATACTGGTTTTGGATTTGCCGTTTTTCAAAGTTTCAACTTTCAGTTCGCGCCACGAATATGCGCCATTTTCGTAATCGAAGGTTTCGCCATCATCGTCATACAATCTGTACAATCCCTCTTTTGTTCCATAATGCCGAATTTCCAGATCAACCTTCTCACCCGCTTTTGGCGCCTGCAATTGAGGTTTCATCATCGGGATTAATGCCCCATCTTTTACGAACACCGGAATGTAAGCCAATCCGGGTTCTACTGTAATCACTTCGCCAGCCCCGGCATATTTTCCGGTATAAAAGTCAAACCATTTTCCCTCCGGAAGTACCACTTTTCGGCCGGTTTGTCCAGAGAACATAGGTGCAACCAACAGGTTTTCACCGGCCATGTACTGGTCTTTCATTTCTTTACGAACGGCCTCAGCATAAGGATTTTCGTTTAAATCAGCAGAACCGGCCTGTTCGGTGCGCCTAATAGTAAAACCCGGTTCGAGGTACATGGCGCGAAACGGTGGTGTACCTTCAAAATGATATTTGGCAAACTCTGAATAAAAATACGGCATGAGCGCCATACGAAGATTCGCCATGTCTTTTACTTCCTTTTCAACTTCAGGAAATGACCAGGGTTTGGTACCGCTCGACCAGGCATTGATCATGGCCATTGGCGAAAAACAAACTGATTGTATCCGCCGCAACCATTCCTCTGCTGTTTTGGAATTACGGGCTTCCGGCGTCCACAACACGCCTGCAAAACTACTGTTGCACAGAGCTGTAATAAAATCTTCGTGGCTATAATAGTCATTGTAAATCACATACGGAAGATTGGAAGCCCCGCCATTGGAAGCCCTGACCAATCCATACGTACGTTCGTTGCGATGATGATAAATATCCGCAGTTAGCTTTTGAATTAAAATCCCATAAGTCTGGCGCATTTGTTCTGCGCTTTTTCCTGAAGGAAAAGTTGCCATATCGGGCCACAAGTAAAAATCATAGCCATCCACTTCATCTATTTTATAACCGCTCACTCCTATTTCAACCTGACTTTTCAGTAACTGATTACCCAAAATTTCAGCAGCTTCGGGAATAGTTATATCGGGAACCTGGCCCAACCAGACAGTATGACTGCCGTAAAAAGGTTTTAGTGGTTCATATATTGGTGATTCCGGCGACACATAGGGGTTGGTCCAAAGGTTCAGCCGGATACCCTGATCTTTCATTTCCTTTACAAATCCGGCAGGATCGGGATAACGGGATTTATCCCAATCGAAGGTACACGGATACGATTTACTCTGCCAGCCAGGTTCGAGTCCAATAAAATCAAGCGGAAACTGATGGTCGTTGAATGCTTTAACTTCATTTCTCACCTCATCGGCAGTGTACAACGATTTGACCCGTTGCGTGAATCCCAATCCCCAACGCGGAGGCAAACAACCACCACCGTTAAACAGGTTGAAACGCCTGACGGCATCCAGTGCAGTCGGACCTTCAAATACATATACTTCTACCCCGTTTGCAGGAACAAGCATTTCCACTGCATCGGAATACGGGCGCGACGACCATTTTTTATCGGTATTCCGGTCGCGGACTTCAGGAAACGCTGGACTATCTGCACGTACAGCCGAACCGCACCAAACTTTGATATACCTGGCTGCATTCACAAATACGCCATATCCGCGGTCAGACACATAAAATGGTACCGGTGCATGAGTGCGTCCGTTGTCTTTTCCACCGTAATGATCGACATGCAGTTCAAGCACTTTTCCACGCTGAAAGATGGTCTGGAAATTCAATCCGAAACCAAAAATCTGCTCTTCTTTTTGCAAGGGGAAACGGAGCGCCACTTTGCCTTCATTAATCCTGAAAGTAATTTTATCCTGGCTCAATGGAAATCCGGGCTGAGCCATTTTATCAAGTCCTGAAATCAAAGGAATGCTTCCGGCAGCTTTTAGTAAATTGTAATCATCAGGCGTTCCGATGATGGTTTTCCATACACCGGGAGCCACTTTTTCCCATTTTGGATTTTGGGCAAAACCAGTTTCTGTTGATAAGAAACCAAGGATACAGAGCAAAAAAAATAATTTTATATTATTCATGATAGGTTTAATTTTTTAATTGAATTTCATAAGTTCTTCCGGCAACTGTGCCCCATTCATACAATTTGCCTTCAGGGAGTTTCAATTCAGGAGCTTCTACTTTCGACTGATTAATAAATGGCACCGTTAGTGGTTTCTGAAGTAATGGATTTTTACTTTCGGGCGACCCCTCGTACAAATCAAAACCCTTCCCGATCATTTGGCCTGCCATTTTAATCCGGCAGTCACCACCAAGTTTTGAATGGATTACTGCCGATTGTAATTGGCCTTCGCTCCATTTCATGTCAATTACAAAACCTCCGCGGGCAACCAATCCGCTTATTTCTCCTGATGGCCATTCAGCCGGAAGTGCGGGCAACAAATGGATTAAACCCTCGTGGCTCTGAACCAACATTTCAGCAATACCGGCCGTTCCACCAAAATTTCCATCAATCTGGAATGGTGGATGGGCATCAAATAAATTGGCGTAAGTTCCGCCACCGCCCAGTTCCTCTTTTTTCGGGCCAATGTATGTGAGTCCATCTTTCAGTATTTTCAGGGCATGATCGCCATCTTTCAGACGCGCCCACCAGTTTATTTTCCAGGCCATCGACCAGCCAGTGCTAACATCGCCCCGATGGATCATCGATTGTTTGGCTGCTTTTGCCAATTCCGGAGCATTTTCAAGCGAAATATGGTTGCCGGGATACAAACTGAATAAATGTGAAATGTGGCGGTGTTTGTCTTTTGGGTCGTCCCAATCTTTAAACCACTCCTGAACCTGACCATATTGACCGATGTGGAACGGATACAGTTTCGGAAAAACCTCTGTAAGTCGGATCGTGAAATCATCTTCAATTCCAAGGACTTTGGCGGCATCAAGGCACTGTGCAAACAGTTCACGAATGATGGACATATCCATTGTTGTTGCCTTTGAAATTTCCAATTTTTTGCCATCCAGTATGAAATTGTTTTCGGGAGAAGAGGACGGATTGGTGACCCAATAGCCGTTTTCGTCCTGAACCATCCACGAAAGCATGAATTCGGCAGATCCTTTCATCAGCGGCCATGCCCGTTTTGCGAGGAATTCGCGATCGCCGGTAAACTGGTAATGTTCCCATAAATGGGTGCAGAACCAGGCGCCACCCATTGGCCAGCACGACCAGCGGGGCGCTCCTTTGGGATCCCATCCTTCGCCACCGGTGGGCGACGTTTTGGCCCACACATCGGCATTGTGATGCGCCAGCCAACCCGATTGGATACCGTAATTGGTTTTTGCCGTAACTGCCCCATTAACAGCCAACTCATCCATGAAATCGAACAGAGGAGTGTGGCATTCCGAGAGATTGGCTATTTCGGCGGGCCAGTAGTTCATTTCAGTATTAATATTGATCGTATAATTGCTCCCCCATGGCGGCTGAACATGTTGATTCCAGATACCTTGCAGGTTGGATGGTGGTGTGCCAGGCCTCGACGAGGCAATCATCAGGTAGCGCCCATACTGAAAGTACAATGCGATTAAACCATTGTCGGGATTACCGGCATTGAATTTAAGCATACGCTCATCGGTCGGAAGTTCCATTTTTTGTTCGCCCAAATTGAGTTCAACTCGATCGAATAAGCTTGAGTAATCGTTCAGATGATCGGTATACAATTGTTTCCAGTTTTTTGCCGATGCGAGTTTTAATTTTTCAGCCGAAAGTATTGCAGGATCTTTGCCTTCGCGGCTGGGTGATTTGTCGAATCCGTTGAAACTGGTTGCTTCGGTAAGTAATATAACCACTTCATCTGCATTTTTTACACCAATACTATTTTCGCCTGAAGTAAATTCTCCACCTTTTGAAATAAGTTTCAGGTCAATTTCGAAATTCATTCCTTTGCTTTCCATATCGTCATAAACAACCTGATCAGTTTCGAAATCACGGTTGGCCACGTAATTGGGAGCCTTGCCTGTTAATTTCAAATGATCGGGAGCCACCACTTTAACATGGTAGCGCAATTTGGAAGAAAGAAACGCCTCGAACGAGATTTTCTTTTTTTTAGATGCGGATAATCTTATTGCCATCACCTGATCGGGAAAGCTGATAAACGATTCGCGTTTGTAGGTTACACCATTGTTATGAAATTCAATAGTGGATATGGCATTTCGCAAATCAAGGTTTCTGGAATAGTTTGACACGAGCGTATCGTTAAAACTAAAATTCAGGAATAAATCGCCTAAAGGCAGATAACGTGCAGAATAAGGTCCGTGCATGCCTCTCCATAATTTTCCGGCCTCTTCGTAATTACCGTCATCAATTGCTTTGCGCACATTGGCCAAAATTTCAGGACCATTGGAAACATTCCCTGGTTTTGGTTCGCCCGACCAAAGCACGTGGTCGTTCAGCGAATAATGCTCGGAAGCAACTCCGCCAAAAACCATCGCTCCAGTTGAAGCATTGCCCAGAGGTAGCGCTTCTTCCCAAATACGGGCAGGTTGGTTATACCATAAAATAAGCAATTGCTTTTCTTCCTTTGATGTACACGAGAAAAGCGGGTGTACCAGGAAAAGTAATAAGATTAGTTTTTGCAACATTTGTTGATTTAGGTTTAGTTAATATTCTGCAAAGTTTAAAGTCTGGCAAATATGGATAAGATTATCAATCATTATTTTCAGTTATGAGCCAATTTGTAGAAAAAATGCGCGCTGGTAACAGCTATGTTTCAATCTGCAACATGCACGACAACGATTGATTTTGAACGGTCTGTTTTTGTTCGAGTGTATTTCGTAATTTTCGCCTTTTAAATCTACTGAAGGAATGTTGAGTAAAAACGGGTTGTTATGCTTTGTCTTGATACTGGCCAATCTATTGGCAACAGCGCAAAGCGATGATTTACAGTTTCGAGCAGTTTCGCCACAAGGGGGGCTAACTTATGGTTCTGTCAAAACAATTGCTGAAGACGCCAATGGTTTCATCTGGTTTGGCACCGAACATGGTTTGTTTCGGTACAACACCCTCGAAATGCAAAAATTCATTCAACAACCGGATGATCCTCATTCACTTCCGGCGGACAATGTGCTTCATATCTTCAATGATCAATCAGGGAAACTTTGGATTTCAACTTTCGGCAGGTTATGTTTTTTTGATGAAACGAAACAAAATTTTATCACTATAAATCTAAAAGAAGAGCCACAATCACGGCTAAATGCAACCATCCGAAAAGTATTGCAAAATCAACAAGGCGATTTATTTACAATGCATTCACGTCAATTCTGCAAACTCAATCTGACCGATAGTGTTTATGAAAAATTACCATTTCGGTTTGAGGATGACAGTGATGTTTTGACAGATGCATTCTTCGATTCCTCAGATAATTTATGGCTTGGAACCGATAACGGATATATCTATTACAGCCAACCACCCTATCAGAACTTCCGATTATTTTGTCGCCAGCAAAACAGCTCTGTTCGTTGTATGCTAAAAGACAACAACACGATTTGGATCGGTTATGAATGGGGAGGTGTTGACCATGTTAACGAGCAAGGTTTGCTTATTGACCATTATGACCAAAAAAATACTGGAGCAAACCAACTTCCTCATAACCGGGTGAGAGAGATTATTAAAGACCCCGAAAACAGGATATGGATTGCAACCTACAGCGGCCTACTGATTGTCAGCAAAACCGGTAACCAGTCAATTCGAAGAAATCAATACAATCAATTGCCTCACAACAGTATCTACTCGTTATTTGTTGATTCGCGAAAAAGTATCTGGATCGGAACATGGTCAGGAGGGCTTGCCTACCAGAGCTCGTATGACAGCCAGTTCCTGCACTTTAACAAAGATGAAAATACCGGATCATTAAGTAGCAATGTCGTAAGCTCGTTTGCCGAAGAAACCGACGGAACCATTTGGGTAGGTACAGAAAATGGTAATTTGAACCGCTTCGACCGTAAAAAAAAATCATTCACCTCTTTTGGATTGCAAAGATCGGTAACCGGCACCAGTAACATTAAATGTATTGCACTTGACCACAACAACCGGCTGTGGATCGGAACCTTATCGAATGGGTTGTGGTATTTTGACCAAAAATCGCAAAAGTTTAGCCAACTGGATATTTTTGATCCAGGAATTATAAATCTATACGCGATATTGCCCGATGAAAATGGCTTATGGCTTGGAACCTACGGAACAGGGCTTTTCTATTACGATTTCAAAACGCGAAGCAAAACCGTTTTCCTGACCAATGCAACCGATCCGAATGCCATTTCATCCAACCAAATTAGGGTAATTTTTAAAGATTCTTACGGTGGATTGTGGGTTGGAACTCATACAGGGCTAAATTACAGACCAAAAGGGAGCAACGGCTTTACTCGGTATTATTATAATGGCACAGAAGGACAGCGGATTAGCAACAATGAGGTATTCGCCATTCAGGAAGATGCTTCAGGAAAAATATGGATTGGCACGGGTGGTGGCGGCGTTGATTGTTACGACCCGAATACCAAACAATTCACTAACCTTTCGCCCAAAGAGGGACTTGCAGGATTCAATGTATATGGTATTCTTGTATGCGACAATGGGAATTTGTGGTTTAGCACTGACAATGGACTCTCATGTTATCGTCCCAATGAAAAAATATTCAGGAATTACACCAGGGAAGATGGTTTGCAGGGAAACCACTTTAACCCTGGGGCAGCCTACAAATGTGTGGATGGAAGTATGCTTTTTGGCGGTCCAAACGGATTCAACCTTTGTTCTCCCAATGAATTCATTGACAATCCTTCAGCTCCGAAAATTGTTTTTACCGACCTGATTGTCAACAACAAAAAAGTTGATGCCACCGATCCTGAAAGTCCGATCAGTGAGAATATTTCGTCGTTAAGTACCATAAAACTCCGCCATTTTCAGAACTCTTTTATAATCGGTTTTGTGACCAACAATTACATTCAGCCACAAAAAAACCAGTTCAAGTACCGGCTTCTCAATTACGAAAATAACTGGCAGGAAGCCGGAAATGAAGGACGGGCTATTTTCACCAAGGTTCCCCCAGGAAATTATACACTGGAGGTAATTGGATCAAACAACGATGGTTTATGGTCAGAAACGCCGACAAAACTTTCGATCATTGTTCATCCACCATTTTGGCGCACATGGTATGCCTACACGATTTATTTATTGGTGATTACCGCAATATTGTCGTTCATCCGGAAAGAAATGAATGACCGTAAAGAACTTAAAAACCAATTGTTACTTGAACGTGTGCAGCGCGAAAATGAAGAAAAGCTTCATCAAATGAAACTTCAGTTTTTCACCAATATCTCCCACGATTTTCAGACACCACTTACGTTGATCCTCTCGCCGCTTGAAAATATATTGGCCCAGGAAAATTTCGCGCCAAAAACCATTGAACACTTAACAATGGTGCAGCGAAATGCCAAAAGGTTGCGACGCTTGATCGATCAGTTACTCGATTTTCGCAAACTGGAATTTAACAAAGCGGTTTATACGCCGGTACGTGCAGATATGATAGATTTATGCCATGACATTTGCCAGGACCTGGAAGTGTATGCGCGCGACAAGGCCATCTCTTTTTCTTTTGAATCGGCCTTGTCGAAATTCGAAATGGAATTTGATGCTGATAAGTTGGATAAAGTCATTTTCAACCTGCTTTCAAATGCGTTTAAATACACGCAAGAAAATGGCACAATCTGTTTGTCGGTTGAAGAGAAGAATGCTTCGGAGTTAGCAGCGGATTTGGATTATGCAACCGATCTATTCCCTAACGGTAAAGTGATCGCGATTTGTGTGAAGGACAATGGCCCCGGAATCGGGAAGGATGCACTACCATTGGTTTTCGAACGGTTTTACCAAACCGGAAACGGACAAAAACAGGGTACTGGTATTGGCCTGCACCTTTGCCGAGAATATGTCAGAATGCACAATGGCACCATACTCGTTAAATCGTCTCCTGAATCGGGGACTACCTTCACGGTGTTAATTCCGATAAAAAATGAAAGTAAGCTGATTGCCCAACAAAAAGTGAAACAAAATTGGGAAGTAACTGAAACAGAACCTAATGACGAATTGGATTCGGGAGAAAAAAATATCCATTCGATTTTATTGGTTGAAGATAACCGCGAAATGCAAAAATACATCCGTCAAATGTTGAACGACGATTACCGGGTATTGGTTGCCGGAAACGGGACTCAAGGGCTGGAAATGGCCAACGAACTTTATCCTGATATGGTGATCTCGGATGTGATGATGCCCGGAATTGACGGGTTCGAACTTTGCAAGCGATTAAAGGAGGATGTGCGAACCAGCCACATACCGGTTATTTTGCTGACGGCGCTTTCGGATACCGACAAAAAAATAAGCGGCCTGAAAACCGGAGCCAATGCTTATATCACCAAACCATTCGAAAATAAACTTTTGAAGGCACAAATCTGCAATCTGCTTATTGCGCAAGAACGTATGCAGAAAGCATTTACCGAATCACAGGAGAATTGGGAGGCCGATTCGAACCTGATGGCACCCGACAAAAAGCTAATGGACAAAGCAATTGCCATTGTTGACAAACATATTCTCGACGTTAATTTTACCGTTGAGCAACTGGCTGCAGAGCTGAATATGAGCCGTAGTTCGCTGCACCGGAAAATGCGTGCCCTGACCAACCAATCGGCTACCGAATTTATCAGGTATATTCGCCTGAAAAAAGCGATCAAACTGATGAAAGAAGGCAACTACAACATCGACGAAATTGGCTATGCAGTAGGGTTTAACTCCCATTCGTACTTCTCGCAATGCTTCAAAAAACAATTCGACAAAACACCTTCAACCTATTTGAATGAGCTAAAGCAGGAAAAAAAGTAAAATATTTGGGTTGCAATTCTGTTAATATTTGATTTTTTAATGCAAAATTTCTCCATTTACAGCATCTCCATTTACGTCAAGAAGCTGTATGCTTGATATTGTTTTCATAGTTTGATGATCGAAAAATGCCCATACAACTTTCTTGTCGCGTGTGATTTCGATAATATGTGGTGCTTCTCCAAATTCACCATGCCCCAGCCAGTTTGTCATAACAATATTTCCATTTGAAAGAACCTGAAAACCAGTTAAAAATTTAAGTGATATTCCGGGCAATTCATCTCCACGAACCTCCCAAACAGTTTTTCCTGAAGGATCAACTTCGGTAAGTGAGGCATTTTTTATTCGGTCTGCATTGGCAATTAGTGTATTTCCATTTGGAAGTCGAATAGCAGAATGAGGGCCTCCCGGAGCCAGACATTCCCAGAATACTTTTCCTGAAGCATCATATTCCCTGACCACACCCAACCCATAATGCGAAACAAGATAATGCCCGTTGGAGAGTTTGCGCGCATTTCGCATAAAATGGCTACTCCCCTTTACTCCTTTGGGAAGTAACCGAATTTCTTTAACAATTCTTCCATTCGGGGCTACTTCCAGCAATTTGGCAGAATCGCACTCTCCAATAAATGTATTCCCATCGGGTAAACGTTGGCATGCGTATATACCACTGGTTGATTCGTAATTGAAGATTACTTCTTTATTTCGGGTAACTTCCTTTACTCCATTTCCGGTATTAAATAACAAATTTCCATTGGGCAAAATCCAGATATCATTGCAATTACGAGCGAAATATTCCCATTCGACCCTTCCAAATTCATCAACAATAAAAACTCGCCCTTGTGTATAATCAGTACACACAAAAGGATGCCCTTTCCCAGACATGATTGGTCGAACCGAATCCTGACTGGTTATTTTCGTATATGTATAAGGCATGTAAGCCAGACTTGAATTGATAGTAGCGCTCATCAATACAGCACCGATGAACAATAATTTTGTAGCAATTTTTCTCATTTCCCCTAGTGTGATCTTATTGTTATTTCCGTAGCAATGCCGTTGCACACCACAGAACAGGTGCCTGCCCGTGCATATCGCCGACATTTTTTTTCCGGTCGAGGTAGTATTGACGGTCATTTTTCTTGTTGGTACCTTCGCATACTTCGGTGATATCGCCATCATTATTGATATAAGTAATCAGGGAAAGCCAGGCTTTGCGTGCTGCAGGTCCGTACACGGCTTCGTCTAACCAGCCATTTTTTACGCCGGTAATAAAAGCGAACGTAAACATACCCGTACAAGAAGTTTCGTACCACGATTCCTGATCGTCAATAAGTTGTCGCCACATCCCGTTTTCGGCCTGGTATTTCAGGAGTGAAGCCATCATCTTTTTATATCCTTCCATAATACGTGGCCGGTTCGCATTATTTTCCGGCAACGACCTCAGCAATTCACTCATTCCGGCGGCCATCCAGCCATCGCCGCGGCCCCAAAAGAATGGCACATCTGGCGCATGAAAAAACAAACCGTTGGGACGTTGTAAACTGTCGAGATAAACCACCATTTCTTTGGCAGCCCGCTCAATATATTTTACATCGCCTGTTGCCCGGAAGGCCTGGGCCTGAACAGCCGTAATCATGAACATATCATCAATCCACAACCGCGTTTGCCAGGTTAAACCCATGTTGTAATAAATATGCGACTCTGGTTTTACACGCGGCCCTTCGGGGGGCCCCCATTGTTTATCGGCAATACTTTTACCCAAATCCAGGTATTTCTGCCCGCGGGTTTGTATGTACAATTCCAAAGGAACCGCTCCAAATACGGCATAGTCCACATGATCCGGCACAGGAATCATTGATGATTCTTCTCCAAACAATGGTTCAAACCGATCAGCTAGCTGACTTTTCAACTTTTTGTTGTGGCTTTCTTTGGCAAAAGTGAGTGCTCCATACCAGGCACAAACTTCAGGATAAGTGATTGTTTTTGGAGGTGTTGGCCGTCCGTAATTTTGGTGAGGGCTCGCAACAAAGCGGTTTGCCACTTTTGTACCAACTTCCTCAGGAGAACAACCTTTTGGCCAGTTCTTCAGGGTTGACCCTCCGGGTTGTGCACAACCTAAATAAATGGTAATCAAGCATATAGCAAGCGTTAAAATTCCGAGTCTAGTAATTATGTGTTTCATAAAGCTGTATTTTAAAATATATTACTTGAAATCCAGATTTTTAGAATTGACATTATTAAACATAATCTCAAAATGTGACGAAGAACCAATATTTGTCGCAAAATGTTTATCATCTCTTTCGTCCGAAATAAGAATATCTCCTTTTTGATCATCAGCGCACGGACGATTTTTCGATTCGCACTTAAACCCAGGGCGACACTCCTACGTCGTTTGCCCTGGGCTAAAATATACTGTCCCTTCAGGACGTTTTTGTCGCACCATCCATTAGACAGATTTTGATAGCATAGATACATAATCACCTATCAATAATTCATTTTCCTTTTTTCTCTACAATCCATGTTCCCCACAATACGCCGGCAACAGCTTCTTTGGCATTTACCTTCTTTTTATAATTGATGTAAACATCGTACGACGGCTGGACACAAAGTCCGTCGCAGGCATCAACAATGTCAACCAGTCCATCAACCGGATTATCCTGAGCTTTTGATTGGATACCCACGTAAGCTTTTTCAATCGCTTTCCTGTACGATTTTTCAGGAATAATACCCAATTCTCCGGCCTTTTTGAGTGCATACAAAAACATGGCGCTTCCCGAAGTGTCGTGCCAGTTATCGGTCCGGTCGCCTTTATCGACCACCTGGTACCAAAGACCTGTTTTCGTATCCTGGACGTTCTTCAATCCTGCCATCAGGTCGCGGCATATTTGCACCAACTCTGTCCGTTTCGGATGGTTTTTCGGAAAAATCTCCAATGCTTCGACCAAAACCAATGCATACCAGCCCAAACCTTCGCTCCAAACTTCAGGAGAAAGACCGGTTTGCGGATCGGCCCATTTGGCATCGTGATCTTCGTCCCAGCCATGGTAAAGCAGACCGCTGTCGCCTTTGTGCAGCTTTCGGTAAATGCCGGTTAATTGCTTTGCAGCCTCATTGAAACAATAATCGCTGTCGCCAACATATTTTCCGTAACTGGTCAAAAATAATTGCCCCATAAAAACACCGTCCACCCACACTTCACCCTTTGTTTTACGGCCATGCCAAAACAAGCCTTCCGAAGTACGCGGATAATCATCAAAACTACGTCGGATTTGCTCAGCAGCTTTGCGGTATTTTTCCAGTCCGGTTTGCCGGTATGCCCACACAATCACCGTTCCAGCCATCATGTCGTCCATGCTGTTGCCCTTAAAACGGGCAACATTTCCGAGTGAATCAACATGTTCATCGGCATATTTCATAATGTACCGATAATAAACCGAATCGTTGGTCGAACTAAACATTTTGGCCATTCCCATAAGCATATAACCCTGCGGATAACACCATGAACGGTAAGGATAAGTGTTAGGATCGGGGTGACGCTGCATAATGGTTCTGGCCAGTTCGACGGATAAATTTTGTTTTTGAGCAAAACTTCCGCATGCAAGGATGATCAAAAAACAGACAATAGTTATTCGTTTCATATTAATGTTTATGTGATTGGTTTCTATTTACTGACTGTTGGAATTCTTCCGGCTTGGTTGATCGGCGTACCAAAACCAGCAAATCACCCTTTGTTGTTTTTATCCTGAAAAGGGATTTATCGCCCAACGAACTTTTCTTTCCGTTTCGGTATAAATCAACCGTTTGTCCCGGCCATGGATTGCGAATCATACAATCGGCACCCGCCTGCGAAACGATTTCAGCAAATTCTACCTGTCCGTTTTTGAATGATGATGTTACCAGAAATCCGCCACGGGCAAGCAGTTTAAAGCTTCCCTCCCACTCGTCGGGCCATGCCGGAAAAAGGCGAATAACCGGTTCCTGACCCGGGCCGGCGGGAGCGCTTTGTAATAAAGCCAAATGCAAAGCATCGGTTACCCGCCCAAGTCTTTGAACTCCGGTGGTCTGGTAGCCTTCGCGGAGTGTCATCCGGTTGGGCATAACCGCTATTTCTGCGGTCTTCACCTGGTTGGAAATTAACCAGCGCGTTGATTCTTTTCGTCCTAAAACAGATCCGGCAACCGGCAGTCTCGATAACACATAAATTCCGCTTTTTTCACCAATCCCGTCCCGAAAATATTGGTCGAAGGTGGCATTGGCAATTGCCCGCATTTCGGGCGACGATTCGAGATTGCACAGGTCGAAAAACCAGACCGGCATGGTATTCGGATCGGGAACACGTTTTGCTTCGCCTTGTACAACTGGCTCCAGCGAACGAATCCACACTTGTTTTCCGTTTATTGTTTCGCTTGGCATCGGGCTCAAATTCGCCAGCAATTCTTTCCAGCTTTCACGCAAATCAGCATCAGTTTTCAGGATTTCAGATGCCCGGATCGCAATCGGCAATATTCCGTACATCGACGACATTTCTTCAATGGTATTGTGCCCGCCCCAGATTGATTCATTATCGTTTATATGGCGGATATGGTATTTCCCGTCGGCTTCTTTTTTCAGGTTTGGGAAATTACGGTAAAACTCCGCAATACCTTTAACCATTGGATAGGCGCGTTCTTCCAGCCATTTCCGGTCGAGTGTGTATTCGTACTGCATCCAATACTGGTAGGCGATTTTCGCACCACGCGAAAAAATGTGCGTCACATGACCAAATGTTTTACCCCCTTTGTCGGTAAACTGCCAGTTACCATCTTTCCAACCGATGTCTTTTTTCCAGTTCCAACGGCTCAAAAAAGGCATTTTTGTTTGGGCAAAATCCACAAACTGCGGCGATCGTTCTTCCCAAGGCTTTTGAACCAAATATAGCTGGCGCATTTCCGTTGCAATATCTTCAGGCAATTCAGGTAGTCCTGAAAAAGAGACCGTTTCAGGAATAAAAACTCCTTTGCTACCCCATTGTTGTACTGCCGCTTTTTGACATGATTCATACATTCCGGAATACATCGTAAAAAAAGGCGCCATCAACTCCGGACGATTGGCCGGAAACAGACCGTTGTACAAACAACTTTGATTGGCTCCCCAATACAGATTCCCCCATTTGCGGGAATCGCCGTCGGTTGACCAGATCATGCCGTTAAATTTGGGCGGTAATTTCCCCTGCGAACTGGAAGCCATTACATACATGAAATAGGTGTAGTTCTGTTCTACAAAATCGGCAGTTCCATCAGCGCTGTGCAGATGTACAAAGCTCTTTTCCCAGAAATTTTGCCACCACTCGCGGTTGGATTGCAACAAACCATCGAAGCCCTTTTTACGCGCTGCTTCGAGTTGTTTTTGTGCCAATGAAACAACATCCTCTTTAGGATCAAAACTGGCAGCGCTGGAAATAAAAATTGTTACCGGTTGATTGCCCGAAGCCAAAATTGTCCGCAGATCCGTTTTGTTTTCCAGAGCGATACCGGCAGAACGGCCATCAACAGACAGCACCACTGCCGAACCGCAATAATAGCTGTCCTCAGTATATTTCTGGGTCAGGATTGATTGGTTATTTTCGATCTTCAGTGCTGAAGTGGCGGTATGGTCGCCTGTTTTTACCACCGGAGGGCGCAACATACGCAAATGGGCAAGAACCTGGTAAACATCCAGATTTTCACCGCTCAGGCGAACAGCCATCACATCCTGTTCATTCCATGCCAACGTTTCAATTTTGATGCCTTCGCTTTCAATGGTAACGAGTCCATCGTAACACGACAGGCGCTGAGAGAAATTCGTTCCGGCGAAAACTGACTTTCCGGCACGTAAGAAATTGATGTCAACAAAACCTGCCCCTCCGCAATAATCGGTGTTCCGTTCAAAAAAATTGTCGGATGAAGCATCGTTTCCGAAGATATCAACGCGGTTAATTTGCAGGTGAAAGGCTTGCGGAGTTGTCCAAACGAGGCTCCCCATACGGCCATTACCAACAGGCATGCCTTCTTCGGTCGTTTTCACGGGTTGCGTATAGTGAAGATCGGCGCCTGCCACCAATTTTTGGTGATCGACCTGCAACAGTTCTGGTGTCGTTGCGCGTAGAGCTGATACTTCAGAACACAAAAAAATGGTTAATAATATGTACAGAAGCTGAATGTTTTTCATCTTTCTGATTATTAGTTTTTCGGACTCAGGCGAACAGCAAAACCTCCCCTTTCCAGCATTGCGAATGATAGATTGGTAGCCTTGGTTACCGTATGTGTTCCTTTGAGCATAGTGGTATGGGTTTCATCCCTGAAAATAAGGGCATTGTATTCTTTTCCATCTGCAAGAAAGTCGAGTGGAATGTTGGCTGTGCGCACTGCATCGGTCATTCCGCCAATAAACCAATCATTTCCTTTGCGACGGGCAATGATGATGTGGCTACCTGGCATTCCGTCGATAAACCTTATTTCATCCCAGTTGGAAGGAACATCTTTGATCATTTCCCTGCCCGGCCATTCAAGTAGCTTTTTCCCATGTTCGGCATAAATCATTAATCCGGCCTCGTAAACGATCGACATTGCCATTTGATAGGCATGTGTTCCGGGTGAACGCTCGAAATGCACAATTGTATAACTTACCGGCCCCATCACGTTTCGAATGTATGGAATAGTCAGGTCATTTGACGCAGGTTTTGTTCTTCTTTCCATCCCGTCAACGCCTTCGAGCGTCATCAGATTTGGGTATTGTCGGCGTTCTCCTGTTGGTATGGTATTTCCGTGAAGTTCGAGGAGGAAGGAGTTTTGGATGCCCAAATCAAAAATCCAGTCCCTCATTTTTAAACTCTGTTGGGTATCCTGGTAATCTTTCCAATCTTTCGGGTTTTCACTGAGGGTATTCTGATCAAAGAAATCAATTTTCGCTCCCTTCAGCCCCCAATCTGCATAACGACCCATCGTTGAATCCGCTTTTTCACGGGTATCAAATTCGCGTGTGTGCGCCCAGCCAATTACATTCACATTTTTTGAATCAGCATATTTAACTACTTCAGGAACAGAATCATTCCCTCCCCATTTCTTTGCAAATCCTGCATCAGCCATATAATATTCCCAACCCATTTCAGCAACGGCATCAATCCACATGCGTGGTTTATCCCCGTCTCTCGCAATAAAATCCCACATCACCCGTCCTGATTTGATCCATTCTTTTAGGGTTCCATCTGCATTCAGAAAAGCGCGATCGGTAGGAGGATTCAGGTTTTCCATCAGGTATGTTTCAACAATTTGCGATGGATTTTTGGGAGAAATAACTACTGCCCTCCAGGGAGACTGGAAAGGAAGTGTTGCGATAACCGGTCCTATCCGTGGCTGGTCGATAGGAAAACTGTAGCGAAACGAGGAACCTGTGCGTTGAAAATGGCACTGAACATACTGTCCGTTGGTTGCAGCCTGCGCCATTAACACAAAATGATCCACATCTTTCAAGTGCGCCAGCACGGCATTCGACATCCGCTCGCCCTCAATTGGACCGAGCGCACTTTCGTAGCCGTACCTGTTCGGATGATTTTGCCCGTAATAGGTAAAATTTTCGCCTGCCAGATTGATGGCGCTGCTTTCCTCAATCATTTCGATCTCTCCATCGCCTGGCATAACAAACCTGAATGCGATGCCATCGTTGTAAACACGGAACAAAACATCCAGCTGTTGGCCATTTTTACTGAACTGCAAGGTTTGTTCGTTGGCATTGTTGCGGTAAGTTGAAACTTTGCCCTGCGGAAGCTGATAAGTTTCATCGATCATTTTAACAGATTTACCTACCAGTTTCATCCCACTCCTGAAATCACCATTGCCGGTACTGATACCGATTGGACTTTTTATAATAATCTCTTTACCAATACTTTGAACCTTGTAATTCAGCTGACCCGTTTCTTTATCATAGGTGAGTGTTGCCACTATATTTCCATCTGGAGATGATACAGTGAAATTCTTTTCGGTAGAACAGGCACACATAAAAAGTGCCATCACAATCATTGAAGTTTTAAAAAACAGTCGTGTCATTGGTTTATGTTTTATTAGTTAGTAATATCATCATTTTAAGGTAAAAATGGAGCTTCAAAAGATACTGAAGGTAAAACCGACGGCGATTGTCCCCACTCATCGCGGTAATAAATCGAATTTCTGACGGTCACATCAGACGCATTCATGAGTTTGATAACATGGTCATTATATTCAGGTTTAACCATTTTTACTGAATCGATTTTTGCTCCTTTCACATCATCCAGCACAATGGCAAACCGGCTGTCCCTTTTTTCGTAATTGAATGAGCAGTTTTCGATTCGAAGATCTTTTGCATGACGTGCCCAAAGTCCATAAGATGGTTGAATACCCAGGTTCGAAACATTGTACTGGCCAACCCCAAGTTCACGGGGATAATTTTCGGAATCAGCAAACGGGTTCCCACCTTTCACCAAAACATGTACATCGTTGAATGCAATGTTTGTAATGTACCCGGTATGCTTTCCGTTGGGAAGTTTAAAATTTAGTCGGCCTTCCACAAGTTTTGAATCTGGAAGTTTATAACCGGCTATGATTGGAGAAGCTTTACGCTGGGTTCCGTCGTAGACTTTCCATCTATCGCCCCGGAAAGAACTTCCGCCGTACACTTCAAAAACATCCACCCCGTTCAACAGAATATTTTCAACTTTGCCAATATTCACATTGGTGCAAAGCAATTCATCGTAAGCATTTCCATTCTCCTTAAACCGATACCTGGCTACGTTTGCACCAAGCACTCGTCCCCTGTTCGAAATTGAGATAAAAAACGGGGTTGTGGTGCGGTACATTTTTGAGCGTGAATGCAATGAGCCCGTGTGTCCGCAATTTAAGTGGATATTTTTAACATGCCCGCCATCGTTGGTCGAAATGGAAAAACCCGCCTTGTTAGCGCCCAAAACATAGATATTATCCACGCAAACATCCGTAATATCATCGGCGGTTTCGGAACCAATCTGAAAGAGGTTGCAATTGGTATCTCCAATGATATTGCGGACTTTGTAATTTTTTGCCGGACGCGTAAACCCCAACGAACAATCGGAGCCCGGTTTTACGATATCGTCAGAACTTACTTTGCAATAAATGTTAGTAACTGTCACATCATTACAGCCCATAAAATCGTAAATATCACGAACATTGGAGGTATTGAACTTCCCAAAATAAGTGTTGTGAACGAAGATATTATCGGTTCCGGTTGCCAGTAAAACAAAATGTCCGCCACGGTCAATATTCAGCATATTACCGCAGTCAAAGTCTTTGGCACTGTCTTTTCCAATGTAATAGGGTTCATCCTTTTCCGGATCGTACCACAAATCAGCATCCCGGGCAATTCCTCCAATTTCGATGTTCGTACACAACTTAAACGAAAACATTTTATCAGCACGATTATCCGGAGGATTGTTCATGACTTTATCACCCGTAACCAGATTTCCATCGCCTGTTATTCGTCCGTTTCCAATGATTTTCACATTGTCCAGACGTTCCCCAAAGAACATGGCATTTCTGAAAAATGTGTGGCCAACATCTTGTTTTGTCAGGTAATTTTCGGGATCATCATACGGACCGGTGTCGGTAGGCGATAAACCCGAGCGGTATTTTTTGTCGCTGAACCAGGTGAGTTCGGGAGCATCAGCGCCTTTCAATGCTTTTATGGTTGCAGACTTTTCCAAGTACAGATAAACATTACTTTTCAGATGAACCGTGCGTACACTATATGTTCCATCGCCAAAAAGCAAATTACCTCCGCCAAGCTGATGAAGGTATTCAATTGCCTTATTGATCTGCTCCGTATTATCATGATTTCCATCGGCAATTACCCCCAACTTTTTTACATCCAGTTTTCCTGAATAAAACCACGCTGTATTCGATTCTCCATCGTTTTCGCCCCCTTTTACCTTCAGTTTAAAGGTGTATAGTGTGTTTGGCTTTAGATTTTTGATGGTAACAGAATTAGCGTCCGGCGAAATTACAGCTGAAGTAATCGTCCACTTTTTCCCTTTGTCAATCGATTGCACCAAGGTAACCGTTGAAGCTTTGGAAGCCGCGCTCCAATGAAATGAAACGGCTGTGTAACTGTCTTTGGTTTCGTGATATGCGGGCATTTGCATAGGCTGACGCGTAAAATCGGCAATGGTTCTGATCGCAGAAATACGGGCTTCCGTTATCGGACTGCGGTATATTCCGGGTTCGGTTGTGGTGTAAACTGCCTTGAATACATAAATACCTTCGTGCTCAATATTTACCTGACGGATACGAATCCGCAAGTCAATGCCATTGTGTGGGCGCAGGTCAAGGTTCGAAAATGAGACAATTTGCCCGTTATGGCCATTGTCCGATATCTTCACCTGCCCTACCCGTTTGTACGAATAATTGGTTCCGGTTCGGCCAATTGATTGCGATGCAAGTTCTCCCAATTTTACCTCGCCCCTGCCAATCACATTTACAGTGGTGTTATCCATTGTAATATTTACTCCGGAAGGGATGTGAATTTCCACATTTGTTTGCGTTCCGCGTTGTCCTGCGGTAAAATCGAGCGTCAAATCGCAAGTTGTCCGGACACGGATGGTATCCTGATGGAATACCAGTTTTCCGCACAGCGCTGCCTGCTGAATACCAATATTATAATACCGTACCGATTTTCGATCCGCAACACACAACACGTCGCCAGTCAGCAACTCACCTTCTGTTTTCAAAGTTTTATCCTTGCTGTATAACGCATATCTGATACCTGCATCGTTCAAAATTAATTGTTCAGCCAACTGATTGACAGTTATCCCTGTGGAAATAGGCCCCTGATCTTCAGGCGAATCAACGCTGAATTGCCGAGTAAAACCTGAAACCAAAATCAACGAATCTGAGGTGATACGGATAACATTGGGAGCAAAGGCAGCCGTCTTTACATTGATCGCCGCATCGCAAAAATTTCCCACGAGAAGCCAGATCAGAATGCCAAAACAAATCTTCCGGAATAAAAACATAGTTGGTTGATTAAACGAAAATGCGTACTACCCTATTTTTGTATAAATCAATTCGATTCCTGTCCCGCTTTTTGGATCAAGGTTTCTGGAATAACGGCGGGTTTCGTCACTGTCCCAATGCTCGTGTACACCCAAACTGGCCACTTGTTTTCCCGCCTGTATATATTTTGTTCCTGATGGAGGATTTTCGGCCAAAGCCAATTCATGCAGGTAATCATCGGCATTCTCACGGATCAACATCCACGGGTGGTTCTGATTATCTGGATCAATATTGTTTTTTGTTTGCGAATACAGAATATCCAAACCGACCGAATCAAGCGCCACTCCATCCAAAGAGGCCAAAATACATGACGGCCATTCAGGATTGGCATACGGATTCGTAGTATTGAAAAAAGGCGCGTTGGGAAAATGCATGGCATACGAAGAATGTTTGCGTGCCGAATACAATCCATCCAGCATGTACAAAATCGTTTTCCGCCCAAGGTTTGGAGATGCCTCCAGATCAACCACCGGCGAATAGGTTTTCGATTTTGCATCGCGATTGGTATTCATTACAGCATGCAGGTCTGAAGGTCCCATTATACTGCCGAAATTATTTTTGCCGGTCATCGTAACACCGGTTTGTCCTTCGTCTCCCTTTTCCATGTTGGAATAAGGATATGAATGGCATTTCATCATCGCAAGATTGATCAAATAGGTAGCATTCATTACTTGTTTGGGAATATTAACCGCTTTTAGGTAGCTAACACCATTTGAATAGTCAATACCCTTCACCCATTCCGGCATTTCCAAACGGCTGAAGTCTCCGTAAACCGGATGTTTCTGATCTTCCACAAATTCCTTTTCCTGCATGAAACGTACATCCTTAAAGTCTTTCCATACCTTTTGCAGTACTTCTTTGTAGACATAGCGTTTTGCATCATAAACCAGAATATTTTTCTCCGGAACGCCCGCATGTTTTACGAGCTGTTCTACAATAGCATAAACCGTTTGTGGGGCAACATCGGTATAATTATTGGTTCTCGCCGATCTGTTGGTTGAATTCATATTCACCTTTACTACAACGATTTCACCTTTTTGATAACCCATCTTTCCTCGTCCTTCGGTCTTATTGTGGAATCTGAAAATTGTATCCCAGGCCTGATTATACTTTTGTTTTCCGCTCACTTTGGTAATCACATCGGCTACCAAAGCCGTTACGCGCGTTTGGTCTGTATTTTCATCCATCCACCAGGGACTTTCCATCGATTGCCAATCCCCTTTCCAATGTGCAGTTCCCGGAGCATGCGCCCATGCTACTCTGCCCGGAAAAATTCCTTTTGCAGTACCAAGCGGCTGATTAATGAGGTCAGGCTTCCAATCATATTTCGTAATGGGTTTTGCAGGATCCTGTTGCCCGGGTAAGGTTACGCCATGTATCAAGGCCGATGGCACGGAAGAAGCTAAAATCCCGAGGCCAACCCGTTTTACAAATTCTCTTCTGTTTGTCATTTATATAATTTTATTGATTGTCTTATTATTTACCTATTTGCTTTTTATGGAGGTCAATTGTTGTCATTCTGTTGCCATTGATCGTTTAGGCCAATTGAATGACAACTAAATGAACAATCAATGACCTTAGGTAAATTTTCAGATATTCAAATTTTTGTGTTTGCTTTATTAAAAACCATGAATTACAAAGGGATGCGTATGAAATAGATTTTTTGTTTTAAACCATTAAAACCAAGTCATGCGCATCCCTGATGTATTATACTTTCCTATTGGTTATTTAATAACCTTCATTTTGAGACCACAATGGAGACATGATATCCATCACTCCCTGAGGAACTGGCCATAACCATCCGTTGAATTTGCACTTACTTCCCTTTGCGTCATATACTTTTTTCGTAATTACCTGATCAGCAATCTTCCACCGAATCAGGTCTTTGTAACGATGTCCTTCGTAAGCCAGTTCGATACGACGTTCATGGCGGACTTTTTCAATTGTAAAGTCAGCATCTGCTACAGGTGGCATTTCTACTCCCTTTCGGCCACGTACATCGTTCAGCGCCTTTAATGCTAAAGCTCTGTCACCGGTTCCTGATGTAACCACTGCCTCTGCATACCTCAGCAGTAAGTCAGCATAACGCATTATCACATTGTCCTGATCACTAATCTGATTGCGAGCCTGAACAAGAGCTGGATTAACATATTTTCTCCATGCATATCCTGTCCATGGAATTCTTCCTTCTGCATTGGTAACTGTGTTAGGAGCGGGGAATAAACCGGTATTGGATTGAACCCATACATCGCCTTTTTGGAAAATAGTCATCTTCATCCTGGGATCCTTTACTCCTGGAGACTTTTCCTCATATGAATTCACGAAATCGGCCAAAGGATAACACGACATACGGCTTCCGGTGTACTGATCAAGTTGATGAAGGTCGCTGGGACCGGCATACTGTACCGAAAACATGATTTCAGGATTCTTATCCTGTTGTCCGAAGAAAATACCTTCATAGCTATCAGCCAGTTTAAATTTGTTATCAGGGCTATTGATGTAATCTCCTGCTACAGTTGCAGCTTCGGCATATTTGTCGTTGTTCATCAAAATGCGCACTTTTAACATGATGGCAGAACCTTTTACAGCATGACCGTTGGTATAAGCGATGTTAGGTAAACCGGCAATTGCTTCATCAATATCTTTAAGCAATTGAGCAACAATTGTTGCCTTTGATTCCCTGGGCATTTCTTTATAAGGATCGGTTGTAGCGACCGATTTTAATACCAACGGTAGATCTCCGTAGTACTGAACCAGCTCATTATAAAAGTAACAACGGTTGAAAAGCCCTTCTCCCTTGTATTGCTTGTATTTGGCATCAGACAAAAAGGTCTTGGCCCGATCGATGTTATCCAGAAAATAGTTACAATAAGCCACTCCCTGCCATGCATCCTGCCAAAGGGTAGAAACATAACCACCCTGAGACGAAGAAATTCCACCAGTAGCAATTGGTTGAAGGGACAGAAATCCGGAGCCGGAATGAGCATCGTCTGAAATTACATCGTGGTCCATGGCAGATCCATTGCCTGCACCCAGCCCAGCGATTGCAGTTGACCGATACCGGACATACGTAGCCGCTAAAGCTCCCTGCACATCCTTTTCGGTTTTCCAAAAAGTTTCTGAACTAATTTTGTCTTGTGGGTTCAATTCCATAAAGTCGGTACAGGCCGAAAAAAACATTGCTGCAATAATAATCCAGCCAAAAAATTTGAGTGTTTTTATATTATTTTTCATTGTTTCCCGGTTATAGTGTTATTTTTAATCCAACTGTAAAAATCTTCGCTTGCGGGTATATCGCAGCACTCTCGTTACCGCTACCGGTACGTTCAGGATCGAGGCCCTGGAAGAATTTCGTAAAGGTCAACAGGTTATCGCC
Organism: Prolixibacteraceae bacterium; assembly: GCA_003537645.1. Taxonomy (GTDB): domain Bacteria; phylum Bacteroidota; class Bacteroidia; order Bacteroidales; family Prolixibacteraceae; genus Aquipluma. The sequence continues at coordinate 51,470 of DPRM01000080.1, read as the reverse complement.
TGAAACAAAAACACGAAAGGTTTGAACCTGCATTTTTTTTGCCAAATTTACCGGAAGTGTATAACCCAACTGGATATTCTTGAGACGCATATAAGAAGAATTACCCAGAAAGAATGTTGAATTGGCAACTGCTGCTGAATAACCATCAATGTAAACATGAGGTACGGTATTGGAAGTACCTTCGCCATCCCATGCATCGTCGCGCCAAAAAATTGGAGGCGCCGAAGCTTGATTAAAAGGCGTAACACCCCATCCCGACACCCATGTTTTTCTACCATGAACACCTTGAATGAACATGGTAAAATCAACACTCTTATAACTTGCGCTAAGATTTAAACCATAATTAAATTTTGGAAATACACCTTGCACTGGTGCACGGTCATAAGTAAGGTCAACTTGTCCATCTGGCACTCCGTCAGGACCACTGATATCCTGATATTTCATATCTCCAGGTTTTACTTTGGTACTCCCGGCATAGGATGTTTTCGGACCAGCATCGATCTCTGACTGATTTTGGTAAATTCCATCCTGAATCAGCAAAAAGTAAGTATTCCAGGGAAGTCCTTCCAACCTCACATTAGGGCCGTTGATTTCACGACTACCAAACGTAATCAGTTCATTTTGGTAGGTTTCCAGATTAGCGCGAATATCATAATGGAAATCACCTATCCTTTTTTCAGATCCCAGCACAAATTCCCAACCCATGTTCAGCATCTCGCCACTGTTGATAGTTGGACCGCTGATACCTACAAAATTAGGGACCTGCTGTGTACGAAGAATATCAGTTGTTGTCTTGGAATAGTAGTCAACTGTGCCGTAAATCATCGAATTGAAGAAAGAAAAATCTGTTCCAAAATCCAGCGAAGTGGTTGCTTCCCATTTGATATTTTTATTGGTCATGTTATTAACCGTGTACCCGCGGAACATGGAACCTCCAAAGTCATAGTCGAGTGTTGACAAAGCATCCTGGTAAGGATAATTTCCAATGTTCTGATTACCCAATTGCCCCCACGAAGCTCGGATTTTAAAATTCTTAATCCAGGATATTTCCTTCATGAAATTTTCTTCAGAAACACGCCATCCGGCTGAAACAGAAGGAAACATTCCCCAACGGCCTTCTTCCGGAAGACGGGAAGTTCCATCATATCTGAAACTTGCTTCAAGAAGATATTTTCCAGAAAAATCATAATTCAAACGTCCAAAATAAGATTGAAGAGCCCACTTGTAAGAACTGCTGCCATTGGTCTGACCGTCAGTTGGGCCAAGTGTTATTTCCCACTGATCAGCAACAGGCATGTTTTTACGGTAAGCTGTCAACTGATCATATTCTGCATTTTCCTGACTATACCCAACCATAGCCTTTAAATTATGTGAGGTATTAAAAGTTCTGGCATAATTCAAGGTTCCAAATAATGTATATTGATTTCTTCTGGCATTCTCCTGCCACATTTGGTTCATGCCACTTGACGGACGTTCGAGGTGTTCTCCGGTTACAGCATCAGGAAACCAGTCATACTGGCTGAAAGATACATCCATTGCTTTATTCAGATTCCCACGATAATTTACTGCGCCTTTCACTTCAGCGCTCAATCCTTTGGCAATTTCAATATTTAAAAATGAATTGGCCAGCACATAATCTTCATCAATCTGTTGTCCTCCACCGGCGAGGGCTACGCCGATCGGGTTTTTGTTACCTCCCTTATCAACATATGCGTGCGCTGCGAAACGACCACTACCGTCAGGTAAAGTTGGAGAGGCTGTTGGAGGCGCTGCATATGCCGATCGCATTTGGTCGCGTGAGGCATTCATATTGTCAACATCTGCTCCGAAAGCGGTGTCATGCCTGCGTCCTTTCGACATGGCTATATTGGTTCCAAAAGTAACCCGGCTACCCAAATTGGTTTTGAAATTAATTTGAGCGTCATAACGTTTGTAGTCTGTTGACAATAAGATACCTGTTTGGTCGAGTATCCCCAGGCTTACATTAAATGTTGTACCTGCCTTACCTCCGTTCACACTTAAAAAATGTTGTTTGATCGGTCCGTTGCGCATTAAAACCTTCACCCAGTCAGTACTCGGATATTGGGCAGGATTACTAATCATACCATCGCGATACAAGGCTATTTGCTCGTCGGTATATCTCCAGCTCGTTTGCAAATTAGAATGGTCTATCGCCTTGTTCATCAACTCCATGTATTCAACAGAATTGGTCACTCGTTCAACAGGAACAGAGGGGTTTTGTACAGAATAGTTGAAACTGTAATCAATATTCAAACGTCCTTCCTTGCCTTGTTTGGTAGTAACCAGAATTACACCGTTGGCAGCGCGCGAACCATAAATGGCAGCAGAAGAAGCATCCTTCAATACTGATATTTCTGCAATGTTATTGGGGTTGACATTGTTGAGGTCACCTTCTACACCATCAATCAGAATCAAAGGGTTGCTACCCGCAGAACTAAAAGTTCCCATACCCCGAATGAGAATGGATGGATTTTCTGCTCCAGGCATCGCCGAATTTTGTACAATCTGCAACCCAGGAACACGTCCTTGTAAAAGAGAAGTTGTATTAGGGGCATTTCGTGTATTCAACTCTGTTGACTTGACAGTTCCTACCGCACTGGTCATATTTACCCTAGACTGAGTACCATAACCAACCGCCACCACCTCTTCAATGCCAATTGCATCTTCGACCATCGTTACGTTAATTGACGACTGGTTATTTACCTCAATTTCCTGGCTTTTCATCCCCACAAACGAAAAGACCAACACAGCATTACCGGGTACATTTGAAATCGAATAACTTCCGTTTGCATCTGTAACTGTTCCCGTTGTTGTACCCTTTACCACCACCGTCACTCCCGGAAGTCCACCTCCAGTTGAGTCGGTAATTTTTCCTTTGACTGTTGAGGTTTGCTGTGTGCCCGTGACTGCCATATCTTTCGACATGATGACGATCGCCCTTCCTTTAATGGTATAAGTCAATTCGGAACTTAAAAGAATATTATCAAGCACTTCGGTTATCAGCTTTTCTTTAAAGTCACCAGTAATATTATCGCCAAAGTTGATCAGCTCATCTTTGTAGATGAACGAATAATCAGTTTGATCTTCAAGCGTTTGCAATACTTCTTTTAAAGAAGCGTTTTCGAAACTGAGATTCAAACGCTTAGTTTGAGCCTGAGATACAACAGCATACGATTGTATCAGCGACCCCAGAATTAATACAGTTAGTAGTTTCATAATCAGGAAAATTTTCCATCGATGAGAAAGCATGGCATTCCCATTGACACAAGTGTTTTTTTTCATACTTTTGTTAAGTTTTGTGATTAATTAAGATGTTAACACAGACAAAATTTGAATGGGGAATGGTGGGCATTCCCCATTTTTATTTACACTTCATAGGCAATCTGCTTTTATTTGTTCATGCGAATATTAAATTTACGAAAGCCGTTGCGCGTATAGCGGATAGGCATAGTTAACTGAAATGCATTTAGCACTTCCTCTATGGTTTCCTCGTTTTTAAACACGCCAGAGTAAGTAATTTGTTTTAACTCTTCACTCCTGATTTCGATGTCCACATCGTACCAGCGTTCCAATCNNGTTTCTTTTGAAAAGAATTGATTGTCTTGATAGGTAAATGTTTGTCCTGGAACAACATCAATGATCTGTTTTCCTTTTTGTATTTCAATTTTACCTTCAATCAGGGTTGTTTCGGTACGGTTGAAGTTTTCGTAAGCCATTAAATTGAACTTGGTTCCCAACACCCGAACATTGTAATCGGGAGTTTCGACGGTAAATACCGAACCATTGAGTTTGGCCACTTCAAAATAAGCTTCACCTTTTAATTTTACGTTTCTGTTTCCATCCATAAAATTGGCCGGATACGATAGACTAGACTCTGAATTCATCCAAACTTTAGATCCATCTGGTAATAGTAAAAGTGATTTTTCACCCCTCGGAACTTGTGTTTCAAACCAGACAATATTGGTTTTAGAGATGGATCCTCCTGTTAGCAAATAAGCAGCCATAAAACCCGAAACGGCAGCCAATACTAACAATGCAGCAACTTTCCAAATTAAAAATTTATGTGACTTTAACTTTATCGGCTGAACAGATTTAAACTGTTGCTTTATCACCAATTTGTTTTTAAGTTCTGAATAGGAACTTTCAAGGAGTGTGTGATCCATTTTGTCAGGATCGAGGTTGTTTTTCATCTGAAGGAAAACCATCCAATTTTCCTCCTTCTCTTTTAGCCATAACAGTAAGTCTTCTTCTTCAGAAGGAGATAGTTGCCCATTAAAATAGGCTAAAATTTGATCTCGCATGTTGATGTTCCTGTCCATAATTTTTGCGTTACATACATGGAACACTTCCGGAAGTACTCTACCCTACCTCAAATTCAGGAAAATTACTGAATGTTTTGTATTATCAACAGAATAAGAGGCATAACAAGGTCGTCGGCAAATTTCTTCCTGAAAACAATGAGCGCTTTTGAAATATGTTTTTCTACCGTTTTAATACTAACCCCCAATTGATCAGCAATTTCATGATTTTTCAACCCGTCAATCCTGCTCAATAAGAAAACGGCCTTACATTTTTCTGGCAGAGTGTCCATTACTTCAGATACCTTTTCCTGCAACTCCTTTTCAATCAATAAATAAGGCTGATTTCCAACCATATCGATATGATATAATTCTTCTCCAAGAAATTGTGCTTTTACTTTGGTTTTAAGATTGTCAACGACCTTTAAGTGACGGATATAATTCAGGCTTGCATTGCGAACCATCTTGTATAAAAAAGCCTCCGGGTGATCGTATCGAAAGGTGTTCCTTGATTCCCAAAGGCCAATGAACACATTTTGAACAACATCCTTGGCAAGAACATTGTCCTGAACGATTTTCAAAGCAAACGAATAAAGCCTTGGGAAATATAACATGTATAATTTTCCGAAAGCTCTTTCGTCACCGTCAGCCAGCGACCTAAACAAACTATTATGTACAGGCTCTATCAATTGATGTGTTTAGTGAAAATGAATAGTGAAAATACAAAAATGCCGGAAATTCATCCTCGGATGTTGCAATTTCCAACTTTTTTTACCGAATCAAACGGGCATTCACCCACTCCGTCTGGTCGCCTGTACCTCCTCCGGCTCCCCTTTCAACTCTCAAAGTCAATATTTTAACTTTGCTTACATCCACCAGAACAGGAATTGACGGATCAGCCATTTTTGTCAAACCACTGCGCCAAATCTCTTTACCATCGCCTGAAAGAATAAATTCCGCATTCCCGTCTTTCCCGTTTCCATCGTCAATGCCAACCAAGGCTGCAAACTTCGAAAACCGGCCATCCAATCGGTATTCGAGTTCCGAATTGGTCGGAAGGCCGATACCATTCTGGTATAGTTTTCCATCCAACACCAAGCCTTTGCCGGTAACCGATCGGTTGTTCTGCGGTACACGCCAGCCCAGTTTCATGCGATCAGGTTCCAGATCGGTCAGGAAAATTTCGTCAGGCACAATCGCCTTTGGATCGAATTCAATGGAAGCTGTTTTTTCGCTTCCGGTACCATCATACCAAACGGTTTGAACATCAACCTTGTGGGTTTTGGTCATATCGAGTTTGCGAAGAGAGAAAGCACAGTCAGGCGTGTAACCCATCTCCTGGCCATCCAAAAACACTTTGTAGCCAATGGTCGTCTGCATTTTCGGGATCCAATGCACATTTACACCGTCAATCCCAATGGGTTCGATCCAAAGATTACTGACCACATCTTCAGGCATATGAAAAAGTGTGCTTTCTTCAAATGAAACCGTCCATTTTATATCTTCCGTTTTTGGTGAAAAAATTCGGAGACAAGCCCATCCGTCGTGGTTTTCGGCTACAACCGTAAGTTTTCCTTCTTTTCCTGTTGCTCCTGAAGTTTTTATCCTGAAATTTTTGCCTCTCGGGAATGCAAAAAACAATTCATACGGATCGTTTTTGATTACTTCACTGGTTCCGGAGAACGAATTCTTTTCAGCTTTTAATGCTTTCAAGTCAACCCAGCCCTGCGTAATATGGCGGTTGGTCGATACCAATTGAATTTGCCCGTTATCAGGAATTAATGATAAAACTTTGCAACTGGTTGGCAATAATTCAAAAGCGATGCTTTTCTCCCATGCGCCCAGGTATTCCTTGTTCCAGAAATCGAAAACATGAACTGGTTTATCTTCCGGAATTCCCAATGTTTTCCAATCCACAGCGATTGCTTTTTTCTTTTCTTCTCCAAAATTGAATAAGCCGAGCACATCGTACGATCGTCCCAAATGATTGATTTTCAAATCCCACACCGGTTTGTCTGTTTTCGAAGGAAACAGGTCGAGCGGACGAATATCTACCGCCGGGAAAACTTTTTGCACAATTTCCACCCTGTCGGCAGATAAATCCATCATTCGGTCGCTACACATCAGCGCCTGTCCGGTCAAACCCTGCAAAGTGGCCCAAACCCGTGCCTGATCAAGCGGAAGCGGCGAACGAACCAACATCACATCAGGATCGGAATACCAGGCAATGTTGTGCAGAAAATAGTATTGCATAGTGGCCCTCAACGATGTGCGGAAACCAGTCCAGCTTAAAAGAACGTCGCCACTGGTGCGCGAACCGTTCATGATGCCAATGCCTTCGAGCGGAACCACCCAACAGCCCAGTAAATACTGTTCAGGACCCATTACATTCTTCATTGTTTTCAATGTTTCGCGGTACAATCCGGCAGCATCTTCCGAAGGGTTTTTCATAAATTCCCGCTTTTCTCGGTATTCCCGCGTCACAATCGGCTGTCCGTCAATCTTTATGTATTCGTAGCCCCAACCTGTCAGGGTTGTAAAAAGTCCTTTCATATAGTCTTGTCCTTCAGCAGAAGAGGGATCTACCAGGTATTTACCCTCCCACGTATCAGAAGCCGAAGTTCCGTCGGGTTTCAGGAGAAAAGCCCCCGGATGCGATTTTACCACTTCCGGATTGCTTTGTCCGTGCGGTGCGATCCAAATGCCTGGATTCATACCCAACGACTTTACATGTGTGGCCAGTTTGTCCATTCCCATCGAAAACCGCTCGTTGATGGTTGTCCAGTCGCGGTTGGTACCATTTCCACGTCCAACGCCCTGCCAGCCATCATCGAGTTGGACATATTTTGCTCCGTAATCCTTTAGGTTCGCAGCCATCCAGTCGGCATTGCGCAAAAATTCGTCACCGGTAATTTCCTGGTAATAATAGTACCACGAGCACCATCCTGAAGGCGGAACCGGATAATGTTTTTTATCAACTGGTTGAAAAAAGCTGATTTTCAGGGAATCTTTGTAATAGTTGGGCAAAACAGTTCCGTTATTCAGCCTTACCTCATCCTTCGAGGGATCGAACATTCCCTGAGCTTCCGGAGTTTCTACTTGTCCAAGCGTCATGAACATTACTTCAGGCGCACTATCATCACTTACCCTGCAGGGAACCGGATATGGCCATTGCTGTGCCTGAAGCTGAAAAGCTCCGGCAATCAGCAAAAGAAACACCAATACTATTTTTGTTGTAATTTGATTTGAGTTCATTTTTATTTTAAATTAGGTTAGTTTGATATCCATCCGATGAACCCGAAATAATTGGATGAATGATCTCGGATTATTTTATCAGCCAAATCGACGGGTGCCGAACCGGTAAATTACGGATTACTTCAGGATGTGTGGGATAAGCTGGTAATTTCAGGAATGCGCTGATGTATTCGGGATTGTTGTACGCAACTCCAGCAAACAGCAAAGACGATTGACGCACCGGCCATTCTTCCCAGATGTAAATGTCATTGGCAAACGGCCATTTGGTTTTATCCGTAATAAACGGATAGATATATTCCATTCCTTTTTTCAGCGACTTTCCATCCTGAGTTTCAAATTCCCAGAGGTTAATATCAGGAGTTGATAAAATTTGAGCCACATTGCAAAATGCGTCGATATTGAAAAGTGAATAGCCATAAGGCTTGGTGCGTTTCAACTCACGCGGGAAACTGCCATCAGCTTCCATTTGGTTGGGCAGCAATATGTTTTTAAACCGATCGGTGCACAGTTTTATTATTTCCTGATTGTCAACCAGCACAGCCATTGATGCAGCAGTGGCTACCCAACAGGTGCCATGGTTGTTTTCGGCGTTCATTTCTTTGATACCATATTCGTGTGTGGTCATCCAGTTAAGAAATTGGCTAAACCAGATTTTGATTTTTGCCGATTGTTCTGCCGGAATTCCACCTTTTTCAGTCAAAACCTTAACCGACTGTGTCACTTCCACCAAGTGGTAAGCATCAATTAAACCAATGCTCCTGCCGGTAAAACGTCCTTTAATGGCCTGAGCATACAACATATCCGGGTTCATCATTGTGGCTGTATCAACAAACCAGGCATTCAGGTGTATCAAGGCATTATCCGCATATTTTTGGTCGTTGGTAATCAACCATGCCGATGTCAGTGTGGCGGTAATTTCGCTCAACCGAACCATCGCAAGCCGGTGATCGGAGAAATTATCAGGATTACTCTGCCCGTCTTTCTGAATGTATGGCGCTTCCGGATTTTCAGGATCGGGCCACCAATAATCGCCTTCCGAATAAAAATCGTGCAAACCTCCGGCGCTACGTTCGCTATGGACAGCGGTAACCGTTACCGGTTTTTCACTCAGAAACGATTCGGCTTTCGCTATCTCAGCGTCTTTTAGAGAATTGATCACTTTTTCTTCGAGCGGACTCGTTGAACTGCAATTAGCCAATAACATGGAGCATGTTACTGTAAGTGCTGGAATAATCATTTTCTTCATCGTCAATGTGTTTAGCTTTGGTTAAAAAATCAATTCAGATGGACTACAAGCTCACTTTTCCGATCCCATTTAATTTCTTTCAACAGTTGACCGTTTTCGAACACCAGTATTTGAGTGTTTTTTTTATCACGCAAAACGTTGATGTCAAAATTAGATTGAAAAGCCCTGATGTTCTTTAATTTCATAAAGTTCCAGCCTTCCGGAAGTTGTGGATTCAGTTTAAATTCACGGAAACCAACTGGTTCAATTCCGAATAATCCTTCGGTTATTACACGACAGTACAATCCCGATTCCGCCGATAAATGGCGCTGATTCCCTTCGGGCCAGGCTTCAACGGCGTAAGGCACATGGTCGCCCAGTAATCGTTTGGAAGAGTAATAAGCCAGATATTTCATCGTTTGGTCGGTAGCTCCCGCAGCTAAAAGTCCTTTAAATGCGTGCAATGTTGAGCGATCCCAAAATGTTTCGGTACCCGACTCGGATAGCAACCCATTGCCGGTCCATAAAAAATCAGAAAAAAGAGCTTTCATGGTTTCGTCTTTGCGGTCGTAAATTCCCATATTTAGCGGATAGCAAATCCAGGCTCTTAATTTTGTATTCCCTTGGTAATATTGGTAGGTTTCAAAGCCTTGAACCCTGGCGCCAAAGTGTTTTTCAAAGGCTATTTTTAGTTCTGCAGCCCTGGTTTTGTAGACTTCAGCTTCTTTGGGCTTATTCAGCGCAACAGCAAGATTTGATGAAGCAATCAGTCCACCATAAGTAAGCGAGTTGGTTGCCAGGTTATAATCGCCATTTTCGAAGCGGTTTTCAAGTTCATCGGAATCCGAAAAAATTACACCTTCAAACGATTTTTTTCGCTCCAGATATTCCAAACACCATTCAATCAAGGGCCATAATTCGAGCGCTGTTTTTTTATCGCCATAAGCCAAAGCAAATCGCGATGCTCCATAGGCAATCATGGCCTGATCGCCACGATCTTTTGCTCCATGCCAGGTTCCGGCGCCTTCAGAAATAATGGAGCTGGGGATTGGCTTAAATTCAGGATTCATAAACCGTGCAAAATGGCGAAATGAATTGATGGCCGATTCGTTGCCATTCTGGTTGCCCAGAAACGGGAAAAACGGGTTGATGTATTCGGCCTGATCGTTTGCCCAGATTGCCGCATAATAAGAACCGCCGCCGGGTCCGTGCATCAGGCCGCCTTTGGTATCGTAAATACTTTCCGTCCCTCTAATTTTAGCAAAAGCAAACGCCCGGTCGATGGTATCGTTTGGCGTTTCAAGTACCAGATTTTCATTGATTTCACGAAGCATTTTATGCCGCTTTTCCATTTCAAAAGAAGGAGAAAAAGAATACGAATCGTTGACCGATCGTCGGGCAGAATACACGACAGTAAATTCCATTTCATCATTGGCTGCGATGGTAAAAGTTCCATTTTTATCTGATTTCGCACTCACAATATATGCTCCGTAAATTCCTTTTTCCGGATCTGTTTTCTCTTCAATATTGAGCGGGGCAATTTCAACCTGACAGGAAGAAGATGTGATATTTTTCAGCTTGAATATTTCAAAAACTGCGGCTTTGTCAATCGACGGGAAAATAGTCCGTTCTACCAGAAGTGGCTTATTGGTGCGGCTTTCCACATGGAGAATCCCATTCAAACTAAATTTCGCCGGAAATTCTTTTAGTTCTACTCCGTTAACCTTCAGTTGAGGCTTAATTTGCTGACCGAATTCGTGTGAAAGGTGCGAACGGGTTTTGTTGGGTGTGAAACGGAGCATTGGAAAAATAAGTTGCTTTTTAAGTGAAAGCGTTCCATCATCGTTTACCCCGTAATGAATGATGGTTGAAACCTGCAGCCCACTCATTTCAATGTGGTCGCTGTGCGTCTCTCCGGACTTGACGTTCCAGCTTATCCCACCGTCAGCAGTAAAATCCCATCTGTTGGTTTTAGTTTGCGCCTGAGCTGCAAAAAAGAAGACCAACCAAATCGCCAAAGTGAATATGTTTTTTTTCATAGAATGTTTTTATTACAATGATCTGTTCAGAATAATTTTTTGTGTGTACTTTTTGTTTCCTGAAAAACATTCCAACAAATAAATGCCATCAACCACATTTTTAATATTCAGGCAAAACGGACTTTCGGAAATGATCCCTGATTTGATTTTATTGCCTATCAATGAATAAAAATTGAAATACAATGCCGTCTCTTTGTGACTGATGTATATTTGGCCTTTGCTCGGATTGGGATAAACCTGCAACTTTCCCGAAGGCATGTTTTGCGAAATTCCGTTACTCAACATGCGATTTTTTAGTTGTGTTTCATACAACGATTCAGGCTGCAACCCTTGCTGATTAATGCCTTCCCACTCTCCATCAGGACGACCGGCAAGCCTCCCTGAATACTTGCCCCCAATCATACCGATACAATAATTTTTACCGCTAACCCATGGAGATTGCACTGCAGTTCTACTCGAACGGCAATTCCAAACAACCTGTGTAACACCTGCCCAACCATGCCCTGAGCCCCAGTTGCCGCGGTCCTGAACATTTATTTCGCCATCAGTATCAATCAAGTCATATAAAGTGCCGCACGACCAACGATGGTGTGGGCCGATATCGGCATGGGTATTCCGCGCTTTACATTGGGTAAACACATTGGGACCCAACACCTTTGAACCAGTCACATAATCGTGGCGACCTTCAGTGGTATAGCAGTTTTTAAACAAATTTAGTTGTCCATTACAATCAAAAGAATATCGTCGGCCACCGGTAATTTGTGATTTGGCCTCCAGGCATTGGCTATTCAAAACTGAAATATTTCTAGAATTGGAATCAATTGAAACACAGGAATAACCAAAATATTTGGAAACAACATTCTGCACCCATGCCTGATCAACTTTCGAAAAATTTATGGCATTCCATCCATGGTTTTCATCTGTTGCACTTTGGTAAGTCGATTCCATCCGAAGATTTTCAATTCCGCAGTTTTTTATCCGGCCGTTAAAATGATATTTTATGAGGTATCCGCCGCCATAATTTTGGTCCATTTGCATTACCACCGGGTTATCCAAATAAACCTTGTTTCCGTCAACCTTGGAAATAATCCTTTCAAAATATAAATGATAGCCTGATGCATTCCATTGAATTGTCCCATCGCGTTCTTCAATCTGATCCATTTTCAGGTCTTGAATCCAATTATCAGTCGCTGGACGGTGTAGCAAAACCGAATCGCCCACCTGAAAAGAAGATGTAGCTGTAAGTTCAATATAATTTCTGCCAACCGGAACATAATTCTCGCTGATTTTCACCTTTGTGGCTTCATTCTTTTGAAGGGTTCCGCTTCCTTTAATGAGAATCAGATCAATTTGTTTGGTTGCCGTTTCCCGAATAATGGTACCATTATCGGCTGGGCCTTCACCACGTATTACGATGCCCGATTTTTGAATCAAGAGACTTCCATTGACGTTGTAAATTCCTTTTTTCAGCAGAATAGCTCCACGAAAACCATTGGCATCCAATGAACGAGATGCCACTTTGTCGATGGCATTCTGAATGTTTTTCAAATTGTCTCCTGCTACCGGCTCAACTATTTCAACCACCTGAACTTCCGGAATTGGTTTTTCACCTGAAGCATAACCAACCCTGCTAAAATCAGGGATGATGTTTCCCTCCGCATCAGATTTGTATTCCAATTGTTGGTTCTCATTAATGGAAACAAATTTTGACTGCCAGGTCTGAGCCCATCCAATTTGCACGAAAAGGGCTCCGATCAGCCAAAGCGTAATTTTTTTCATTTTTTGAAATCTTTAATATCTATTTTTTAGTAGTTACTACAATTGCACCATTGGCTCCTCTGGCTCCGTAAATACTGCCATCTTTCAAAACATCAATCCGTTCAACATCGTTGATATTCAAAAAAGTAAGATCATCGGAAATTGAACCATCGACAACGTACAACGGATCATTGTTTCCTTCCATGGATGAGCCACCCCGGATAATTATGGTAGCTTGTCCATTGTTGTTATAAACCACGTTCAGTCCCGGGATTTTACCCGCAAGCGCCGAAATAATATTGCGTTCACCGGTTTCTCTCAACGCATCGCCGGTCACAGAAAAATCGCCGGTTGTTGACCGTGATTTCCGCATCTCGCCATAACCGATATTGATAATTTCGTCTTTAGCCTGCGAAACCGAATATTCAGTTTCGTTGGTATTTATTTTAAGAAAATTCATTCCGTTAACAGGAATCTGAAACAGTTTTTTGGAAGGAAGCATAATGGTAACTGAATCAGGAAGATGGTCGCCGACTATCATAAAAATACCTTTTCTGTTGGTATGGTTCATTTCCTTACCTGAAACAGAAACAGGTACATTTTTTATGGCCTTGCCGCTTTTATTAACGATGAGACCAACCAGTGTATCTTTGGGCGCGGTTTTTTGTGAGTAAGAAAGCAGTGAATTGGTAAACAAAATGATTAACAGAAGTATAGCTTTCATGGCAGGTATAATTAGATTGAAAATAATGACTTGTAGCTCCGATAAATAATTCAGGGAAAGTATTTGGAAAACAGAAAAAGAAAAGGGTGAAGCACAAATGCAGACACCCTTTTCAAAATCAAACTATAATCCCTTCAATACAGTTCCATCAACCAATGCATAAGCGTCATCGAAATAAATTTTCGGAGGTTTGTTCCCACCATTTCCATTGGGGAAAACCAAACGCCATTCGTTCACAAACATGTCGTCTTTTGCGGCATTGGTAGTGCGCCATTGCTGAATCGCATCAGTTTCGAGTACCAAAGCACCTGCAACATAAACACTTACTTTATAGTCTGTGCCAATATTAATTGCCAATCTTTTGTTTTCGCCTTTAGCAAAATTTAACTCTGGTACATTTACACTAACCTGGAACCAAGTTTTTGAACCGCCATTATTCTGTTCAAATTTAAAGCAGCCATTGTATGGCTGTCCAGTCACCGGATCAAGAGGCAACCCTGTGGTAACGCCAACTGGATACCATTCGAAACGAATATCGTCGATATACATAACGTCTTCTTTGTCCGGATCGCGGTTCATCGTAACCTGATAATACAGACTGTTTACAGAAGTTTTTGTTCCTACTTTAACTGAAGCAGTTGGGAAATCAGAAATCCAACCCAGTTTGGCGCCACAACTGAAAGGTGTTTTCAGGGTAGGATCGCCAAAATTGTAATAGATGTACCGCGTTGCCTCTGTGGTTATTTTGGCCACAGCCTGGAGGTAACCATTGGTCTTCCCGTTGAGAACTTCATTACTCTTTGTCAAAGTTGTACTGCTTTGACCTTTAAACGAATAAGAGCTTTTCTCGAATTTCTCGAAATAGAAGGACGATACATTCATATCGTGGGAACGGGTTTCACTTTTACCACCTATGGTAGTGGTACACGATACTTTATAGATGCCGGGAGTTGTTGGCGCTTGCCAGGTCATCTCGTTCAAACCTTGTGGCTGGGTTAATCGCCCGCCTTCGCAGGCCCATTGATAATCAACGCCAACCAGATTATTTGATTCGACAACCATCCAAAGCTTTACTTTCTGATTACAGAAAAATTCATTCCCATCAGTGCTCAAAGAATCAATTCTGGCCCACTCTTCGTCTTCGCAGCCCGCCAGAAGGAATGAAAATAAAATGATCCCCAGTATATTTATTAATTTCATATTAGTATGATTTTAAATAGTATAATTATTTTAATTGATCCTGCGTCGGACGATCCAACCAGGATTCCAAAATGTGCATATACGATCCGTCAATTGTTTTCAAATTGGTAGTCCGTGCCTTTATAGTAGCCTTAAAGTGACCTGCAAAATTGTTGAAGACAATGTTGGCGTTTCGATCTTTCAACAAGTACATGTTTACTTTTGCAGTATCTGCAGTTGCATAGGTATCGTACCAGGTAGGTGTTGCAGGCAAATTAGTCCAGGTGTGCGTTCCTTTTACAATGTGATAAAGCAGCAATTCTTTCACCTGTTCTACCGGATATTGTGTCAACGATTCAGGAGTAATAAAGGCTCCTGGAATATTCGGATCAGGCAACTTATGTGTCTGGAAATAACTTAAATCTGTGGCTGTTGTTGAGTTAAACGCCGTATTTCCAAGTAGAAGGAAAGTGCAGTCTTTCTGATCGAATTGACTTTCCAGCCCGGTATAAGTAATTCCTTCAATCAGAAGTGAAAAAAGATCAGTTCTGGATTGAATAAATTCCATGGCAGTCTTATTCGTTTCATTGTTGAACATACCTATTTCATAATCATACTCGTAGGGTTGCTGCAAGTCTAAACCCAACAGGTTACATCCGGCCAAAACAACAGAAACCGTAACTGTTGCCAGTGTCAACTTGATATATCTTGTAATTTTTTTCATTTTTTTTATCATTTAAATGATTCATATATATTTGGTTAACCTTCGGTGTATGGAGGATTCTGATGACCCTTTAGTTTCAGGTTAGACTCAAATTCGCGATAATAGATTGGAAACAGAATTCGACCTTCATCGCCAAAACCTGTAACTGTAACTCCGGCAGCCTGCTGACGAGCACGAAGTATCGGATCCATTACCTCCACAACACGGCCTGTGCGAACTAAGTCGAACCAACGTTTTCCTTCAGCAATAAATTCGAGTTGGCGTTCATTCAGGATAATAGTTTCAACCGCCTTTTTATCATTCAAATCAACTTCAACAGTTGCATCGGCCAAATAACCAACACGTTTTCGTATATCATTTACTATCTGTAAAGCTTCGGATGGCTGACCCAACTGGTTCAATGCTTCGGCACGTAAAAGCAAAATATCGGCATACCGATAGATACTAATATCCACATCGGCATTCGAACTTGATAAAACGGTCCAGTAACTTGTGGTGGCGGTTGGGTCAACATCACTGTATTTAACACATTTTTCGATTCCTGCAACCGTCCAATGTGAGGTACTAATAGGCACCTTTGAACCACTGTTCCATAATTTAACAGTATCCATTACATTCCAAAAACGTCCGTCAACACCTTTCCCAGAATGTAGCCGTGTTACAAACTCCGTAAATATCCCTTCCGACATTTTATAAGGGTTATTCGTATTTGAAGCTCCAACGCGTTGTGCCCAGGGATGAGATCCATCAACGTCATAAAACCAGTTCATGTTAAAAATCGTTTCTGAGGATTCAGCCGGAGCCAGGAACATTTTCTTCCAGTCGGCGGCATTTCCAACCAGTGTATAACCTGTAGTCTTTGCAAAATAATTGGTATAACAGTCGAGCGCCAGCTGATATTCGCGAAACCACATGTGGAGGTCCATTTTCAGAGCCCAGGCAGCCGATCGATTAAAATAATATTTACGGTCGCTGGTAACATTGCTGTTTAGGTATTCTATTGAACTGGCGATATCGCTCAATATCTGAGCTTTTATGTCGGCAACTGCAGTACGTTCAACCGCGTACGAATTAATATCACCATCCCAGGGTTTCGTAATAAGTGGCACATCGCCCCAAACACGGATGGCATAGAAATACATTAATGCCCTCAATCCATAAGCTTGTCCCACATAGTCGGACCAATCGTTCTGTACCAGACCGGGAATGTTTGGAAACCGCTCAATTGCAACATTGCAACGGTCGATTGTGCCGTACAGGCTTTCCCAACTATATTGGCTTTGGGTCGACTCAATCGCATTCATATATGCTTTTCCATCGTCGTAACTGGTTGTATGATAATTATCAGAACGAATATCTCCCCATTCCAGATGTTCCAAATCAAGTGCGTTTTGAAATTCATCGTAGGTTCCTGCTGTCCAGGTTTTCATATCACCCTTACTAGAAAAGAATGTTGTGGGCGACATCTCCGAAAGCGGTGCACGATCCAGAAAATCATTGCAACCTGAAACCATCAGTAAACAAGCTGCACTTATTAAATATTTGATATTATTTTTCATGTGTGTATAATTTGTTTTTTAATTGCCACATGGAACTCGCCACTAATCATTTTCCTGCGTGGGAAGTAATTCTCATGGCTCGTTTCATTTTTTTCAGGTTTAAAAGTTCACATTCAGGCCAAAACCAATTTCACGATTCCTTGGATAAGCTTGATTATCAGTTCCCGGGGTCAATACCCCACCCCCAACTTCGGGGTCATACCCTGAATAATTCGTCCAGGTTAGCAGGTTATTTCCATAAACATAAACCATGCATCCTTTTACGAAACTGCTTTTCAAGTATTTATTATCAACATTATAGCTCAACCGTAAATTCCGTAAGCGAATAAATGTGGCATCCTCCAGAAAAAAATCGCTCAGTTCAGCACGGTTAATGGTTTTGCGGTCGCGGGTATTAATAGCATACCAATCGGTAATCTGCCCTTGATAAATCCAGCCAGTCCTAATATATTCAGGAAGTTGCATGTGTGTATTTCCGCCCCAACTGGTATAATATCTTTTCAACTTGTTGTAAACCAAACCGCCCCAACTGGTATAAAAATTAAACGAAAGGGTGAAATTTTTGTAGCTCACGTTGTTACTCCAAGAGGCATACCAATCGGGAGTAGCTTGTCCGAGAACTGTACGGTCGTTATCATCAATTTTATCATCCAGCGCTCCATTGGAATCGGCCATGTTTTCCCAGATCACATCACCACCTCCGGCAACTACACCACCTGCAGATAATTTGGATATTGTACCATCATATTTTGTTCCATCAGGCAAAGTGTAATATTGAAGATTAGGCTGTCCATTCAAACCAATAACCACATTACCATTGTTATCGCGTTCCATCACTGGAGTAAGGCGCGTTTTGTAATCTTCTGTATAGGCATTGCTCAAATCGTATTCATAAATCCCCAGATTTTTATAACCATAGAATAATCCGGCAGGTTGACCTTTGGCTATGTAATAATAACTGCTCTGGATATAATCTTCGCGGGCCAGCTCGGTAATGGTGTTTTTATTATTCCACCAGTTGATTGTTGTTTGCCATGTTAAATTTTTGGTACGTATCGGATAACCTGAAAGTGAAAACTCAAGTCCCTTGTTCTCGATACTTGCAAGATTTACACGCATGGCATTGTATCCGGTCGTATATGGAAGGTTTAGATTCGAAAGCAAGTCGCTTGTTTCCTTAACATAGTAGTCAGCTGTAAAGTTTGCACGGCCATCTAAAAAACTCAAATCCACTCCAAAATTGGTTTGGCGCGTTTCTTCCCAATGCAGGTTCGGATTGCCATAAGTTGATAATGGAACAACCCCGGAAAGACCATTATACGAATAAGATCCTGAAGTATAACGCGTTTGTGATTCGTAATAACCAACACGATCGTTACCTGTAACCCCCCAGCTTGCCCTGAACTTTCCATCAGTTAACAAACTCTTGGACCAGTCCATAAATCCTTCGTCAGAGAAACGCCATCCCAATGAAGCTGAAGGGAAAAGCCCCCAACGTTGGTTTTGGCCGAAACGGGAGGAACCATCATAACGAACATTTGAATTGAATAAATATTTCCCTTTATAATTATACCCCAAACGTCCAAAAAAGCCGGCAATGGCATAATCAGCTGCTGTCGTACTTGCAACCAGTATGGAAGCCATGTTCATGGTATGAATAGATTCAGTCACATAATAACTACCATCAAAATTGAGGTATTCATTTTTGCCGGTTTCTACGCTTGACCCAACCATGGCATTTACAGCGTGGCTATTGAATGTCTGGGAAAATGAAAGATAAGCATCTCCCTGATAGACCTGTCCCCAGGTTGTATCGTCGCTACCCGAATTTTTTCGTAAATCCTCGTTACCATTCGAATCAAGCTCCTTCGATACAAATACCGTATTCCGGCGTAAATCAAAGTTAGCAGTAGCGCTCGTTTGAAATGATAATGACTTGCTAAATTTGAATTCCAATGCCTGATACAATGAGGCCTGATATCGGTCGTTTAGTTGATCGCGTGCTGTTAATTCCTGAACCGGATTTTTGTTTCCCCCCATGTCGTAATAAGGAGCATAACTACCATCAGGATAATATATAATCATATTGGGCGGGCGTCTCATGGCTGTCTGAAATACTCCGCCTTCGTTTATACTATTGGTTTTTGAATTACTGAAACTCATGCGCGACATAGATTTCAACTTTTTTGAAACCTGAAAATCAACATTAAAACGACCTGTAAACCTGTTGTTGTAACTGGTAAGAATAACCCCTTCATCTCCAATATATCCAATAGAAGCGATGTATTTAAGTTTATCGGTTCCACCACTAATCCCCAAATTAACATCATTACGTACAGCCGTACGGGTAAGCAAATCCTGATAAAAATAGTTGGTGCTGTTGATCAGTCCAACGGAGTCATTATTCGCTCTGTATTTTTCCAGGACAGGTCCGCGAGTCGAAGCTTCGTTCAGTATTCGTTCGAAAGCATTGACTTGGGGGATTTTGTTTGAGATAGTGCTGAAACTTTTCAAAAACCTCACATCTATTTTCGGAGTTCCAATTTCGCCTGATTTTGTTGTAATAATAATTACACCATTTGCAGAACGGGCACCGTAGATCGCGCTAGATGCAGCATCCTTCAGTATCTCAATAGATTTAATATCACCTGGATTAACATTATCGATATCTTCAACGATTACGTTATCAACAACATAGAGAGGCGACACACCTGCATCATCAAAAGTTGAAGCGCCACGAATCTGGATGTTGTTTGCAGCACCCGGAGCGCCCGAAACACTCGAAATCTGAACCCCGGCTGCAGCGCCTTGCAAAGCATCAAAAACATCTACTGCCTGACGTTGCTCAATTGCCTTTTCATCCACCGAAGTAATGGCGCCTGTAACATCCCTTTTCTTTTGCGTACCATAGCCAACCACAACAACTTCATCAACATCAAATGATTCTGGTTCAAGAACTACATTTATCACCGTTTTACTTCCCAAGGTCACCTCTTGTGACTTCATTCCGATGTAACTAAACACAATAATATTAGCACCAGTAGCAGCACTTAAATTATACTGTCCATCAGCATCGGAGATAGTCCCCTGAGTTGTACCCTTTACCAAAACGGTTACTCCAGGTAAAGGTAAACCTGTATTGTCGGTAACAATCCCCGAAAGACTTTTCACTTGCGCAAGCGCCAGAAAAGAAGTAATGAGCAACAAAACTATCACTAAGGATAGCTTTCTAAATCGCAATTTTTCTTTCATTTTTTAAATTTTAGTTAGGAAACAATTATATCACATTCTATCTGATTTCATTTTTCGCAACAATGCTTCCAGATAATAGTAATCGGCATAGATAATCGGCACATCAATTTCCGAATTATGAGGTTTTGAGCCTGTAGAATGTCCCAGAATAAAGCCATTGTTTGCTCCGGGAGCTGACAGGTAGCTGGTCGATAGATTTTTAAACATTTGATCGGCAGCCTTTAAGTATCCAGTCCTCAAGGAATCTGACACAAATAAACTTAGCTCATAGAGCGCCGAGGTTGCAATAGCAGCAGCTGAAACATCCCTTGGTTCGTTTGGGATTTCGGGTGCATCAAAGTCCCAGTATGGGACTAAATCAACGGGCATATTGGGTTGTGCAAGAATGTATTGAGCAACCTTTTCAGCCTGTGTCAGAAATACCGGGTTTTTGGTTTCTCTGTAAACCATGGTATATCCGTACAAGGCCCAGGCTTGTCCCCGCGACCAGGCCGATTCGTCTGAAAAGCCCTGATGTGTATTTTTTTTAACTACGGCTCCAGTTGCAGCATCATAATCGACCACGTGATAACAACTGTTATCGCTCCGGAAATGATTTTTCATGGTAGTTAAAGCATGCGTTACAGCTATATTATAATAAACAGAATCGCCTGTTTCTTTCGATGCCCAGAAGAGTAATTCCAGGTTCATCATGTTGTCGATAATAACCGGGAATTGCCATTTATCCTGATTATGATCCCATGACCGGATACAACCAATCTTTTCGTTGTATCTGGTGATCAATGTCTTGGCCGATTGAACCAAAATATCACGATAGTTTTTATCGCCGGTTAACTCATATCCCTTTCCAAAGGTGTTCATCATTTTAAAACCCATGTCATGAGTTTTCCCGTTCAACTTCTGATCTTCAAGAGGTTCGGTAAATCGAATGGCCGATTCCCTCCAGTGTTTATCGCCGGTTGATCCGTACATTTCCCACAAACAACCAGCAAAAAAACCACTGCACCAATCTTTGGAGGGGACTAATTTCAACTGCCCGCCCATGTTTAAACTACGAGGAAACATAGACAGGTCGCCACCCTTTTCTGGTTCATCTTCCGTGTTTAATTTGTTATCAATTGATTGAATCAGTAGATTGAGTTGCTCACCAGCCCTCACAAGATTAGGATCGTCCGGCTTTTTGCTTCCCGGAGTTGTTTGAAAACAAGCAGTAAACAGCAAAACACTCACGCTGAGTAAAGCAATATTTATCATTCTCTTCATAAGTTTTTTATTTCTGTTTTTCTGTATCTATTCTGTTTGTTTCAGGCGAACCAAATGCAGTATTTATCCCCTGAGTTTTCACTGAGGCAACCCATCGATCGGTTTCAAAAACAACTTTTATTTTTGCCATTCCGTTAGTTAATTCAACCTTTCTGCTTCCAGTGGCTGTGCCTTGATTATCAGCTAAACGGGCATCGCCGATCAGGCAAAATTCTACCCGGTTTTTAGCATCCAGACAAATACTACCTTTAGTGTCTTTCATGCGAGCAACAATCCAACTCGATTTACCATCAATCGGGACTACCTGTAAGTCAAGCTTTTCAGGAGTACCCCACTGGGTGGTCACATAGTTTTGGTTGATGGAGTCAGAAATAATTCCACCTGAACTTTTACCGACTGCACGGATTTCATTCGCCCCTTCTCTATATTCAACATTCCAATGAAACCCGGCAGCAGGAAAATCCTGAGTATTTCGTTTTTTAACCCCCTGACTCTTACCATTCAAAAACAGTTCGACTTCGGAGCAATTCGAATAAACCTTCACCATCCGTTTCTGACCGGGTTTACCCCATCGGATAGGCCACGAATGACCATAAATATGAATCATAGGTTTTGTCGTCCAGTACGACTGAAACACGTAGTAACTTTCTTTGGGCGTCAGGTCGCGCTCCACAACTCCTTTTTGGTTGACATACGGAACCGGGTTCTCGGGACGGATTGGTGTTGCAAAATCCTTGAATATCCAGAATGCGGTACCAGTAAGCCAAGGCATTTTTTCCTGCTCTTTCAAAGTCCAGTCGAACAAATTGCAGATATATGTTTCACTCCAGTCGCCATCGCGCGATACACGGGCCTGTCCACCGATAAGCGAAGCATCGCCAGCCCGTTCATCCGTTCCGTTTCCATCCTTAATTCCGGCTAACCCGACATCAGGAGATTCGGAATGGCGCCCTACATGACTGTCGCCTCCCCACTCCACATGCAGAAAATGATCGACCTGCTCCATATTTTTCTTCGATTCCTGAAGATATTCAGTATATTTTCCGCGGTACCATCCGGCCCAAATCGAGGGCGAATACACATCCACAATGTCTTTACAAAAATCACATCTGCGGATGGCTGTTTTACGCGAAGGATCTAGCTGATGGCTTATGTTGTTTAGTTCCGCCATAAAATTTCGGATGGCCTGTTTATCGAACTCGGGGAAATCGCCCGGCCAGTCATTTTCATTGCCGAGTCCCCAAATAATTACTGAAGGATGATTGTAATGCTGATCGATCATATTGGTCAACATCCTGCGCGCCTGCTTTTTGTATGTTTCGCCACCAAGTCCTCCCCTACACCATGGAATTTCTTCCCAAACCAGAATACCCAGGCTATCGCATAAATTAAGCACAATACGCGATTGCTGGTAATGGCCCAGCCGTATGAAGTTGACACCCATATCTTTCATTATCTGCATTTCCTGACGAATCATTTTTTCAGTCAGTGCAGGTCCAACTCCGGCGCCATCTTCATGTCTGTGTGTTCCATGTAACAACAACCGCTCGTTATTTAAATAGAATG
Source organism: Prolixibacteraceae bacterium (assembly GCA_003537645.1). Classification (GTDB taxonomy): domain Bacteria; phylum Bacteroidota; class Bacteroidia; order Bacteroidales; family Prolixibacteraceae; genus Aquipluma. The sequence goes on along the minus strand of DPRM01000080.1, from coordinate 28,607 downwards.
GTCCGTTCTTCTCAAATTGAAACTTCCGGAAACCAAAATGATCGGTATAAATTTGTTCTCCGGAAACCGTTTTCAATACTATTGAAATTGAATACAATACTGGTTTTGAAGGCGACCATAATGTTATTCCACTGACAGGTATTTCTAATGAGAGATTGGTTTGAGAGATTTCTATTTCCTGTTCTGCAACTATTTTTCCTTCCGGAGAGGTTATCCGGATGGATGCAAGAGCCGACATGCTAATTACATTTTGCAGCTTACCTTTAATCTGAAGTTTACCGCTCTTTAATTTTTCATCAGGAAGGGCCTGAATATGAACTTGCTGTAAATATATTTCAGGAACATAAACCAGATTTATATACCTGTAAAGACCTCCATATAAAGTAAAATCCGACAGATCAGAAGGAATCATTTGTAAATCGCGCGAATTGTCGCAACGTACTGAAACAGGAATACGGCCGTAGTATAAACTTTGTATCGTTGAATCTTTTAATGCAGTTGCTATAAAATCGGTAATATCAATAGTCCACTCATCGTAACCACCTTCATGTTCACCAACTAATTGCATTCCTATATATACCTGTGTTTTCTGTCCGGCTCCTTCGAAATGCAATAAGGTACGGCCATTCTGATAGGGATTTTTAATATCCAGCAAAGTACGATACCAGCCTGGCCCCTGATAATAATTCACATCAGGATCGACAGCATCTTTAGCATTAAAACAATGAGGAAGGCTTATATTTTCCCAAATCGGAACAGAAGTGGGATCCCCCGGTTTCGAAAACCGCACAGCTTCCCAAATTCCACCCAAATCCTGACGAAGAAACTGCCAGTTGTGAATCAGCCGATGCTGATTTGAAGAAATATTTTGTGCTGGAACACTAAGAACAAGGGATAACAAAACAAAAAATGCAATAGTACTTTTCACTAGTTAGTTTTTAGATTGTGAGTCAAAACTACTCTATGCAGTAAAAACTACCTGTCAGAATCATCCCGCGTTCTATAAACTTTGTGGCAAACTATTACTCATGATGCAAAATGAAACAATAGCAATCTACTATAAAATGGATCAGCATTTAAATCATTTTCAAATCGGATCAAAATTGTATTTTCCACTGGCGCTTTCCCAGTTGGGGTAACTGAACAACAAAGACTGCTTTGTCATGCTATTGTCAGAACCAATAAGCACATTCGAGGCGAAAGACCCCTCTTTGCCAATAATTATATGAGTCCATCCAATCACTTGTTCTGATGAAAAACACGGCAAACTTATTCTTCATTTTTCACCAAAAAGCTAAGAATATGCAATTGAGGTACAAAGTATTGTTCTAAGAACAGGGCAAAACGCGAGACTCTCTAATCAATTTGTACCTTCATCATTTTTTCAAGATATGTAGGGTTCAATTTTTCCTAATATTGTATCTGAAAGTGGCAAAATACAGGATAAAAAGGTATGCTGGAATAAGTAACTTTGATAATCGCTGACAGAATAAAATTCGACAGATTTAAAAATATCGACAAAAAAAATAATGGCAGCACAGCTCCCACTACAATTCCCATTCTGAGCAATGATGCAGCTGTTTTAGTAAATTTTCCCAGGTTAACAAAGGCAAGTACCCCACATAATTGAATTGGCAAAGCCAAAGGTCACTAGGTCAGCGAAAATCGGGTCACAATCCCAATAATTGGGGATATTTATAAGTTATACTGATTAAAAAAAAGGCATGATTTTATCTTTTATGTCGATGTCTCAAATTTGTTGCCGGGTATAGCTTTTATCGGATCAGGTGTCAGTTTCAGTATTTATTTTGACGAAAGTATTTGCAAAATACAGAGCGAGATGATGATGAATACAATCTTGGAATTTCAATAGTGGATTTTAAAATTTTATTCGTAGAATTGAAACAGATATTTGAGATAAAAATAGATGACTATGGAGCAGGTTGTTCTGAAAAATAGTAACGACGTATTGATAGTGGACGACAATGCTGCCAATCTTAATTTTTTGTCAGATATCCTAATTGCGGATGGTTATTCCGTCAGGGCTTATACAAATGGCAAACAAGCTTTGCTTAGTGTGAAAGAGAAACTTCCTTCCATTATTCTGCTTGATGTAATGATGACTGAAATGGATGGTTTTGAAGTATGCCGCCGATTAAAATCGGATCCATTTGCCAGCGATATTCCCATCATTTTTATTAGTACATTAAATGATGAAGAATCACGATTGACTAGTTTTCAGGTGGGAGGAGTAGATTATATATCAAAGCCTTTTCGAAAACATGAAATACTTGCACGGGTCAGAACCCACGTAAAGCTATATAACATTCTGCGCGAGCGCGAAATTGAAAAACAAACACTCATTAGAGAAGTTGAGATTCGAAAGCTTACTGAGCAAAAGCTTTGTGAAAGTGAGGAACAATACCGCACAACTCTTTATAGTATTGGTGATGGAGTAATTACAACGAATAGTCAGGGACGGATAAAACTGATGAACGCGGTTGCAGAAAGACTTACCGGGTGGACCCAATCTGAAGCACAAGGAATGATTTTGGAAGATGTGTTCCGCATCCTCAATGAGGAAACCAGAAATAAAGTTGAAATACCCGTCCGGGAAGTATTGAGAGATGGAGTTGTGGTCGGTCTGGGCAACCATACCCTTCTGATTTCTAAAGACGGCAATGAAATACCTATAGCCGATAGTAGTGCTCCAATCCGGAATTCAGAGGGCGAAATTGTTGGTGTGGTTTTAGTATTCAGGGATTATACCAAAGAACGACAAGCGGAATTTGAATTGCAAACCAGCAAGGAAAGATTTAGAACCCTTTTTGAAAATTCGTCGTCAGGAATATCTATTACCAATACAGATGGTTCAATCAGGATTAACCAGGCGTTTTGTGAAATGCTTGGTTACCAGATGGATGAGTTAGTCAACAAAAAATGGAAAGAAATAACTCATCCTGATGATATTGAGAAAAGTATTGAGGCGGCAGATTCTTTGCTTCAAGGTAAAACAGGAAGCATACGTTTCGAAAAACGGTATTTGCATAAAAACGGAAGCATCATTTGGACTGATGTAAGTACCACACTGCAACGTGACATCAACAACAATCCACTCTTTTTTATAACCAGTATTTATGATATATCTAAGCGTAAAGAGGCAGACGAAAGCTTGCACAAATTTAAACTGGGAATTGAAAATTCGGCTGACGCAATATTCATAACCGACAAAAACGGAATCATTGAATCAATTAATACTGCCTTTGAGAAAATTTATGGGTACACTGCATCAGAGGCAATAGGGCAAACGCCGCGTATCATTAAATCAGGCTTTTTGTCACAATCTGATTACCAGCAGTTCTGGGATACGTTACTGGCCAAAAAGCCTGTTGCAGGCGAAATCCCAAATAAATCCAAAGATGGGCGGATAATTACTGTTGATACTACAAATAACCCTATACTTGATGATAAAGGTGAAATTATAGGCTTCATTTCCATCAACAGAGATGTTACCGAACGTAAGAAAACAGAAAATAAGTTAAAGGAAAGCGAAGAAAGATTCAGAAACCTGGCTGATTCCTCCCCATTGGCTATTTGCATTTATCAGGATGAGTATTGGGTTTATACCAATCAGGCAGGCGAAAAAATGAGTGGTTATTCTGCCGAAGAACTTTATCAAAAGAAATATTGGGAATTCGTAGCTCCAGAATATCAGGAACTGGTCAAAAATAACGGGATTAACAGGCTTGCCGGTAAAGGTGAAGAAAATCCTTATGAGTTCAGGATCATTACGAAAAATGGCGAACACCGTTGGGTTATCCTAACCGGCAGTTCAATCACTTACAATGAAAGGCCTGCAGGTATTATCACTGTTGTTGATATTACTGAATGGAAAAAGGCGGAAGTCGAACTTCTTGATGCCAGCCATAAAATGAATGCCTTCTTTGAACAGTCGCTCGACGGATTCTTCTTTATGACCATGGACGAACCCATTGAATGGAATGATTATGCAGACAAGGAACAGTTGTTGGAATTTATCTTTTCGCGTCTTAAAATTACCAGAGTTAATGATGCTATGCTGTCCCAGTATGGAGCTGAACGTGATCAGTTTTTAGGTATAACTCCCAATGATTTTTTTGTTCANNCAAGAAAGCGAAAGTAAATACCGGTATCTGTTCGAAAATAATCCGGCTCCCATGTGGATTTACGACCTCGAAACCCTAAGGTTTCTGGAAGTGAACGGTACTGCAATTATGCAATATGGTTATAGTCGCGAAGAATTTCTGAGTATGACCTTAAAAAACATCCGCCCTGACGAGGATATTGACACCCTCTTAAAAGATGTTAAGCAAACTGTCACACCATTCAACAAAGCTGGAATCTGGCGTCACATCAAAAAGAATGGTGATACTATATTTGTGGAAATTAGTTCACACCAGATTGAATTTGATGAACGACCGGCACGGATGGTAATTATTAACGATATTTCTGAACGGAAGAAGATTGAAGAGTCTCTTATTGAAAGTGAAAATTCTCTAAAAGAAGCCCAGATAATAGCAAATATGGGTGATTGGGAATTCGATCTGATTAAAAACAAATCAAAATGGTCAGAAAATTGTTACCGCCTCTTCGGGTTGGAACCATTTGAATTCATTCCCACTTATGACTATTTCAGAAGCCGGGTTCATCCGGATGATCTACATTTAATCGATGGAGGATTTAACACCCTGCTCCACACCAAATCTCCTATCGAGCTGGAACTTCGAATTAGTTTCCCGGACAATCAGATTAAATGGATCGTTAATAAAATCATCCCTGTCTTTGTTGACGATAAAATTGTTTTACTGAAGGGTGTAAACATCGATATTACAGAGAAAAAGGCGGCAGAAGAACAACTCCGTTTATTGAGCAAATCGATTGAACAAAGCCCGGTAAGCATGGTGATTACTGATGTCAGTGGAACCATTGAATATGTTAATCCTAACTTCACAAAAAATACTGGTTATACCAAAGAAGAAGCCTTGGGTAAGAATCCCCGTGTATTAAAATCAGGAATGCACGATGCCACATTTTATGATGAAATGTGGAGAACCCTGTTATCTGGTCAACCATGGATCAGTGAAATTCTGAACCGAAAAAAAAATGGGAAATTGTATTGGGAAAATGCCATCATTGCCCCTATTTTTAATCCCAATGGTGAAATTACTCATTTTGTTGCCGCCAAAGAAGACATCACGGAAAAGAAAAAATTATATTCCGATTTGATTAAGGAAAAAGAAAGGGCTGAAGAAAGTGATCGCCTTAAATCAGCATTTCTTGCCAATATGTCACACGAAATCCGCACCCCATTAAATAGCATCATTGGGTTTTCTGAATTACTTACTGACCCTGACTTTGAAATGGAGCAGAAAAATGAATTTATTCAGCTTATCATCACAAATGGCAATAACCTTTTAACCATTATTAGTGATATAATGGATATTTCGAAGTTGGAATCCGGCGAATTAAAAATTCATAAAAAGCAGATTAATGCACAAAAATTTGGCTCAAAAGTGAAAAGCCAATTTGCAATTCAAGTTGAAAGCAGAAATCTTCGATTTAGTGTTTTGGATGATCTTAATAATAGTGATATTGTATTTGTAGCAGATCCTAACAGACTTATGCAAGTTTTCACTAACCTAATTAGTAATGCCTTAAAATTTACTGAAAATGGCGCCATTGAAATTGGATATCAACTTAAGGGCAAAATGGTAGAATTTTACATCAAGGATACAGGCATTGGAATTCCGTCTGAATATCACGATAAAATATTTGATCGGTTTCGGCAGGTGGAAGATGCTGATACACGGAAATATGGCGGAAACGGACTAGGTTTGGCCATTTCGAAAAATCTGGTGGAGTTGATGGGCGGAAAAATTTGGGTTGAATCGAAATTGGGAAAAGGAAGTACCTTTTATTTTACATTGCCTATAATTACCGAAGAGACGAAGTAAGCCAATCAATTTGAGTTTTATATACGAATCAAGGGTTGAAATAGAAATTAATGATAATGCAGAAGGCATGACAGGATTATTTCACCACTCGTGGTTTTTATGCGCGTTATTCCATTTTTCGAAAATGATTACAACCCTTCGGGTTTAAAAATCCTACCCTAGATTCGCATAATTATATTTTTTTACCTTTGGTCTGAAACCAAAACCAAACCAATGAACCAAATAGAACCTATACTCTTTGAGGAGTTATTTGATATTGATGAATTACAACAACTCCAGAATCAAATAGCTTCAGTTTTTGGGTTAGCATCCATCATCACCCACCCGGATGGAACACCCATCACCCGTTCCAGTAACTTCAGCCGCTTGTGCCAGAATATCATTCGGTGTACAGAAAAGGGGCAACTCAACTGCAAACATTCCGATGCAATGATTGGTCGCCATAATCCCTGCGGCCCCATTGTGCAACCCTGCCTTAGCGGTGGACTTTGGGATGCTGGCGCCAGCATAACTGTAGGCAATCAGCATGTGGCCAACTGGCTAATTGGCCAGGTCAGGAATGAAGTTCAGGATGAAGACCGAATGAGAGAATATGCCCGCGAAATAGGCGCTGATGAAGAAGATTTCATTCAGGCATTTCGTGAAGTACCTATTATGTCTGAAGAAAAATTTAGGCAAATCGCCCAAGTTCTTTTTACACTGGCCAATCAACTATCTGACAAAGCCAACCAGAATTTTAAGCAATCCGAAAAGAAGGAAATAAAACACGTGCATCAACTTTCCAATATTCTTGAAAGTGTTAGCGACGCATTTGTTTCTCTCAATACTAACTGGTGTTACACCTATATGAACAAGAAAGCCGGTAAAATAATTGGACGGAATCCGCAGGAAATGATTGGAAAGAACATTTGGACAGAATTTCCGGATGCGGTTAACCATGAATTTTACAATACTTGTATGGAGGCTGCTGAAACAAAGAAGTTCAAGTTTTTGGTAGAATATAATTCGCATTATAACATTTGGTTCGAGAACAGGATTTATCCATCCGATGATGGATTATCAATTTTCTTCCAGGACAGTACCGAAAAGAAACTAAATGAAAGGAATTTAAAAGAACAGGAACGCCGACTTTCTTCGCTGGTTAGTAATTTGCCGGGGTTTGTTTATCGCTGCAATTACGATGAAGATTGGACAATGTTGTATGTAAGTGAAGGGTGCTATTCTGTAACAGGCTATCTGCCTGAAGATTTAACAGGAAACAAAACCATTTCGTTTAACGAGGTTATAAAGGCGGAATACCGCGAATATTTGTTTGAACAATGGGAACAGGTAATTGCCAACAAAACGTCATTTTATCAGGAATACGAAATTATTACTGCATCGGGGAAAATTCGATGGGTGCTTGAGCAAGCAGTTGTTGTTTATGACGATGATAATAAAGTGAAGTTTCTGGAAGGATACATCGAGGATATATCGGAAAGGAAAAAAGCAGAAGTTGCCCTGAAAGAAAGCGAAGAAACCATTCGGCTACTCTTTAATTCTACTGCCGAGGGGATTTATGGAATTGACACCAATGGCGAATGTACTTTTTGTAACAAGGCAGCTCTGACAATGTTGGGCTATACCTACGAAAGTGAGTTGCTTGGAAAAAATATGCATCAATTAATGCACCATTCCCATAACGACCGAAGTGTTTTCGATATAGAAAAATGCAGGGTATTTCAGGCATTTAAGGATTGTAAAGGAACACATTGCGACGATGAAGTATTCTGGACAAAAGGCGGGGAAAGCTTCCCGGTTGAATACTGGTCGTACCCTATATTACGGGATAACAATGTAATTGGATCTGTAGTTACTTTTATCGATATTACCCAAAAACAAAAATTAAGCGAGGAATTGACTAAAAGCGAAAGTAAATACCGTCATCTTTTTGAAAACAATCCTGCCCCTATGTGGATCTATGACCTGGAAACATTATCATTTCTGGAAGTAAACGAAGCCGCCATTAATCATTACGGATTTTCACGCGGTGAATTTCTAAATATGACCATAAAAGATATTCGTCCGGTAGAAGACATTGGTCAGTTAATTAGAGATGTTGATACGACCACAGAAATGTTTAATCGTGCCGGTACTTGGAGACATAAAAAGAAAAACGGTGAAATCATTTATGTTGATATTGTATCGCACCGGATTGAGTATGAATCGAGAGATGCACGTTTAATCATTTCGACCGACATTACTGAAAGGGTGAATACACAACTGGAAATTGAGGAAGAACGCCTGCTTTTACGCACGCTCATCAATAATTTACCCGTTGCTGTTTACATTAAGAACCGCGAAGGAAAGAAAATAATTTCCAATCAAGCCGACTGGGAGCGATTTGGTTTTCAGGATGAATCGCAGATCCTGGGTAAAACCGTGTTAGAACTTTACAAAGGAGAACCAGGACATCGCTATTTCATGGATGACATGCAAGTTATCCAAACAGGGGAAACCATTATTAACCGGGAGGAAGTTTTTCCGGTATGCACGGGAGTCAAACGAATTTTCCTGACATCCAGCATCCCGCTTTACGACCGGAATCGTGAAATTATTGGAATTCTTGGCGTTGACCGTGAAATTACTGAAAGTAAAAAAGCGAATGATCAAATTCTGAAGCTTTCGAGAAGTGTCGAGCAAAGTCCGACAATGGTTGTGATTACCGACAAAAACGGGCAGATTGAGTATGTAAATTCAAAATTTAGCGAAATTACGGGTTACACAAAAGAGGAGGCAATTGGTCAAACTCCCCGGATTTTGAAGTCGGGGATGATGCCGACAGAGTTTTATAATACACTTTGGGGAACGATTACCTTAGGAGAAACCTGGACCGGGGAGATATATAACCGGAAAAAGAACGGCGAGTTGTACTGGGATAGAACTATGATTTCGCCGCTTCGCAGTGAGAAAGGAGAAATCACCAATTACATCTCAACAAAAGAAGACATCACCGATCGCAAGCAAATGGAAGAAGATTTGATCGTGTCCAAAAGAAGAGCCGAAGCAAGCGACCGCTTGAAATCAGCATTTCTGGCCAACATGAGCCACGAAATCAGAACTCCGTTAAATAGTATTATTGGGTTTTCGGAGTTGCTAAATGATCCTGATTTTCCGGAAGACCAAAAGAGCGAATTTATTCATCATATCATTAGCAATGGGAACAATCTGTTGAATATCATCAGCGACATCGTCGATATTTCGAAAATCGAGGCAGGAGAAATTACCATCAGAAAAGGGGTAGTGAAAGTTTGTGGATTGATTGAATATATGAAAAAGCAACATTTTATCAAAATTGTCGAAAAGCCTGTTGAGTTCAGATGGGTATGCCCGGAAGACAACGAAGATTTACATGTTTTTGCCGATAAAGAGCGTATGGAGCAGGTGTTAACTAACCTTTTAAACAACGCGATAAAATTTACTTCAAGCGGGCACATTGAGGTAGGCTACCAGCCAGTAAATGGATATGTTGAATTCTATGTTAGCGATACGGGCATTGGTATTCCTCCCGAATTTCATGATAAGATATTTGACCGTTTCAGGCAGGTTGAAGGCGAGAAGACCAGAAAGTATGGTGGCAATGGACTTGGGCTGACAATTACCAAGAACCTGATTGAATTAATGGGCGGCCAAATCCGGGTGGAAAGCGAACCTGGGAAAGGCAGTACGTTTCATTTTACATTGCCCAGAATTACTGAAGACCCTAAGTTAGCCGATTGAAAATTCAGAAAGCAGAACTAATTTTAATTCTTTTAAAATATCTGGAAAATAAAATACCGATAACTATTAATTCAATCCAGGTTATAGTTATCACTGCTACTTCAAATCTGTATTCGCGGTTAACGCCGTAAATCATTGCTATTGAAGCAAAGGAGGCCAGGACGAATAAAAAACTGATCACGGAAATCCATTTAATCGCTTTTTCGAGCCTATTTGCTTTGGAGAAGACCGGCACTAAAAAGACGAATGAAATACTCATAAAAAGAAAACCCAATTCTTCGAGTACGATAAATATGCCGTGTGGATTAAATTGAGTTAATAAGGCGATTCCGTCGGTTTCTCCGGCTAAAAGACTTGGCTGGATGACTGATACCTGAATAAAATAATCGACTGACAATACAAATGCCGACATAAGCGCAAATGCGACACCAATCATACTGTACAGCTTCTTTTCGTTCGAAGCAACGTGATGCACACTCATCATCATCATGAGGTATGAAAATGACAACAGAATTGCAGGGTACATCCAGTAGTAATCTCTGGGAAATCTGCCGGCAATGTCGGTATAAGGATATTCGAAACATGAGCCAGTACAAAAAGGACCCGATAATGGTGGTGTGTTAATGGCAATTCCAAAAGTAATTACAGTCAGGATTGTTGTAATTATCGAAATATAATAGCCAAATCTGGCAGCACCAATTTCGGGTTGCATTTTACCAATTTCCATCTTATTCAGTTTTTTTTATAATCAGGAACCCTAATAATGCTTCAATTATTCCAATCACCAGAAACATGGGTTGCATAAAACTTATCAGCCCAATCCAATAAACCTGAATTATTATCCAGAGACAAAGAATTATTCCTAAAAGCAAACCTGCTTTTCCGGCGAATGCATTTTTTCTAAACGATAGGAAAGCGCCTGCTAAATTGCCAAACCCATTTACAATTAGCAGAAACAATCCCGGAATTAGAAAGCTTGTCAAAGGCGAGTTTTTAAGCAGTTCTAAAGAAGCGCCCATGCCTGCACCCGAAGTGTCGGACAGATAACCATACCCTGCCGGAATTGCACCCAACGCGATAAAAGCCTGAACGCATCCTAAAATGATAAAATATTTCTTCATAAGGCTTACTGATTTAATGAATTTTCGTTCATATTTTTAAGCAGAATGACTGCGCAAACAACCGAAATACCCGCAATACAAGGGACAATGAAAACAGCCGGAACCACATTGACACCCGCTAAGGCCATTGCAATAATTTTTGCAATTAAAGCTGTCATTAACAACGAAAGAAAAACAAGATAAACTGATGCCATCAGATATCCGAAACGGTGCTTTTTTATCAGCAATAACCCTGAAACAAAAGATAATGGCAGAAATATAGATAGGTCAAATCCCTGAACTGTCAATGTGGTATAATGCTGAACAGCGAGTGGTACAATTGTTTTGTCGAATAATGGCGGTACAACAACACTCAACCAAAGCAGGGAAATGCTTACAGCGTTAAAAATTAAAAAACCACCAATAAATTTTACCGGAATTGTTTTGTTGAAGACAATTGGTAGTTTATCAATTTCGATGGAAAACAATGTGAGTGCCAATGCAAAAAACGAAGTTCCTGTAAGCGCCACATAGACCAGAAACAGTTCGTTAAACATTGCCATATTCATGTAGAACATGTAGGTAAGGAAAATGTAATTTAAAACCCCAGCCAGAAAAATTCTGGATTTATAGGTTCCTTTTCCCGCCCAAAAGAGGGCAAAAAGCAACAAAGGTATGGCAATAAACAGCGTGACATAGTCTTGGGCAATGCCCTGTATTGCCACATCAGCCGACATGTGTCTGTACAGACCTTTTCCGTAAATTGATATTGATTGCCCCCGAATCGATTGATATTCATAAAGCCCAGCACCCTGATTGCTAAAAATACCAGCTGCCGATGCAATTATTGCTAACGCAGCAATACAAAATACAAGAACTGAAATGACGGTTTTATTTTTCATGAATTCATCATCCTGGTTTAGTTTCGGTTTAAATTTTAAGTTTGGACAAACAACTAAGTTAGATGTTTGTAGATGATTGGTTTAGTACATTTTTTGGGCTTGCGAAATTCGTGACAATTTAAGAAATTATTATATACTAACATTAGTTCTACTTTGACACATTTGAAAAATCTGGCTGTTTTTACCCTGAACCCTAAAGGGAACAGCCAGATTTTTCTCCTGACACCCTTTAGGGAAGGGGTAAATCAGGAGAAAAATCGAACACCGATCTTAATCTGTCAAAGTAGAATTAGTTAAAAACTAAATCATTTCCAGTATTCTATACTTTCCATTCAGTACAGGACATCATCGGGAAACATCACTACAAGGTGTTTCCCAAGATGCCCCAGAAATGGAAGGATATTCATCAACGTTGTTTGGCAGGCGCGATAGAGCACAATGATGATGACTGTTTTGAACGCCCCGTTGGTTCAATCACTTATAACCGATGGGAATGCCGACCCTGGCACCGAGGTAATGGTGAAATCGGCGACATCATCAATTTTTCAATTCCTTGTGATATTAGAGCACAGGAAAAACTGTAGTTGTAAATGAAATAACCCGCAACAACTTATATTTCAGGGAGCCATCAGCCTCTTTTCTATTGTTGAAATCTTCTTTATAAAATGCAATTAACAATAATGCTTTATTTATTTACTTGTTGTAACTTGCACGTTGAACAAAAAACAAAAACGAACGAATGGCCAAAAAGAACGGAAACGGTAAGGAGAAGAGCATGGAAGAAACCCTTTGGGAATCGGCCAATAAATTAAGAGGAAGCGTTGAATCAGCAGAATATAAGCACGTTGTGTTGGGATTGATTTTCCTGAAGTTTGCCAGCGATAAGTTTGAAGAACACCGCAATAAGCTCATTGCGAAAGGGCAGGAAAAATACCTGGAGATGTCCGAATTCTATAACCAGAACAATGTGTTTTTCCTCGACGAAGTTTCACGCTGGTCGTACATCATTAAAAACTCGAAGCAAAACGACATTGCCTTAAAGATTGACACCGCGCTGCACAACATTGAGAAAAACAACAAAGCTTTAAAAGGTGCGCTGCCCGACAATTACTTTTCGCGCTTGGGCTTGGACATCACCAAACTCTCGTCGCTGCTCGATACCATTAACGAAATTGACACCCTAAAAGACAAAGCCCAGGACATTGTGGGCCGTGTGTACGAATATTTCCTCTCCAAATTCGCATTGGCCGAAGGGAAAGGCAAAGGAGAATTCTACACGCCAAAAAGCATTGTAAACCTGATTGCCGAAATGATTGAACCTTACAGCGGTATTATCTACGACCCGGCCTGTGGCTCCGGCGGTATGTTTGTGCAATCCATTAAGTTTATTCAGGCGCACCACGGAAACACCAAAAATGTATCGATTTACGGGCAGGAATACACCAACACCACCTACAAGCTGGCAAAAATGAACCTGGCCATACGTGGCATTTCGGGTAATTTGGGCGAAAAAGCTGCTGACACTTTTGGCGACGACCAGCACAAAGACCTGAAGGCCGATTACATTATGGCCAACCCACCTTTTAACCAAAAAGACTGGCGAGCCGAAAACGAATTGAAAGACGACCCGCGCTGGCGTGGTTACGATGTGCCGCCCAAAAGCAACGCCAATTATGGCTGGATTCTCAACATGGTTTCTAAGCTTTCTGAAAATGGCGTGGCCGGTTTTATTCTGGCCAATGGCGCTTTGAGTGGTGGTGGCGAAGAGTATAAAATACGCCGCAAACTGATTGAAAACAATTTGGTGGAAGCCATTTTGGTGTTGCCACGAAATTTGTTTTACACCACCGATATTAGTGTTACGCTCTGGATTCTCAATAAAAACAAAAAAGAACAAAGCCGGAATATTGGCGATGTTACCCGACAATACCGCAACCGTGAAAAGGAAATACTCTTTATGGATTTACGCCAATTGGGTGAACCGTTTGAGAAAAAATACACCCAATTCTCAGATGCTGATATTAAGAAAGTAACGAGCACCTATCATCTTTGGCAATCGGTTGTATCTGAAAACATTCCTGAACTTTGCTACTCCGCATCGTTTGACGAGGTAGCCCAAAAAGATTTCTCACTCGTACCAAGCAAATATATTGAGTTTGTAAACCGAGACGAAAACATTGATTTCGTCGAGAAAATGCAAAACCTGCAAACCGAATTTGCCGAACTGCTAAAAGCCGAAGCCCAATCGAAAAACGATTTATTGAACGTGTTTAAAGAGTTGGGGTATGAGATCAAACTATAAGCCATTAGGTAATTACATAAAAGAAGTCAATAACCGGGATACTAAATTGGAAGTTGATTTGCTCTTGGGTGTTAGCATCCAAAAGAAATTTATGCCTTCCATTGCCAATACCATTGGTACGGATATGTCCACTTACAAAATTATTAAGCGGAATCAATTTGCTTATGGGCCGGTGACATCCAGAAACGGAGATAAAATTTCGATTGCTTTATTGGAAGATTACGATGAAGCCATTGTTTCACAAGCTTATACGCCTTTCGAAGTTACTGATTTAAACCTTTTGCTTCCTGAATATTTAATGATGTGGTTCCGGCGACCGGAATTTGACCGCTATGCCAGGTTTAAAAGTCACGGAAGCGCCAGAGAAATATTTGATTGGGCTGAAATGTGCAATACTCTTTTGCCCATCCCATCCATCGCCAAACAACGCGAAATAGTAAAAGAATACAACACCTTTGTAAACCGCATTAAGCTTAACCAGCAACTCATACAAAAACTCGAAGAAACCGCACAAGCCATTTACAAGCAGTGGTTTGTAGATTTTGAATTTCCCTTCGACTTCGCTCAAGGCAAGCCTGATGAAAATGGGTTGCCGTATAAAAGTTATGGTGGTGAAATGGTGGAAAGTGAGTTGGGTGTAGTTCCTGACAAATGGAAATATGAGAAAATTGGAAGTTATGTGAAATTAAGCCAAGGTTTAGTCGTAAATGCAACGACCAACCATTTATTAAAACCAACAGGGATACCTTTACTTAGAATTACAGATTTAATAAATGATACGAAAGAAATTTTTATAGATCAATCAGTTGACAAAAAGAACATCGCTAAAAAAGAAGACATCATTATTTCTAGAACAGGACAGGTTGGCTTAGTTTTCCGTAATAAAGAAGGAGTAATTTATAACAATTGCTTTAAAATTACTCCTAATGAAAAACTTGTTCAGAAAGAATATCTCTATTGGTTTCTTCGTCAAAAGAACACATTTAATTCAATGGTTGAACTCGCATCTGGTTCATCAGCACAATTTGATTTAACACATACGGCATTTAACACTTTGCCATTTATAATACCTTCTATTGAAATACAAAGTAATTTTTCAAAAATAATTAAGCCATTTGGAAATCATTTGGATTTAGTTTACAATGAAAACAAAATACTTTACAATATGAAGTATGTTCTTCTTTCCAAACTTGCGACAATAGAAAACTAAAAATATATGGATATTATTTCTAAAATTGAAATTAAACATTTTCGATCTTTTGATGGAGGAAAGGACCAACCTAAAGTTCGTATTGAGGAGTTGAAAGATATTAATGTTTTCTCTGGATCAAATGATTCCGGAAAATCAAATGTTTTAAGAGCACTCAATCTATTCTTTAATAATGAGATTTCACCTGGTGTTAAATTTGAAAAAGAAAGGGATTTTTCGAAGATTGTTGCAAATAGATTTGATAAAGATGTTGAAGATAGAAAAGCTATTGAAATTGAAAGAGTACGTTTATTAAATGAAAATGGGGGTAATGAGAAACCTAAAGACCTAAGAAGATCCGATGAAGTAATATCAATAAAGCTTTTCTTTAACAACAAGAACAAACAAAGAGGTTTACCTCAGGAATTTTGGATTTCACGTACATACTCCCAAAAAAATAATTTTCAAGGTGAATATAATTACCAAGGTGATTTGAACAAGGCACAAACAACAGCCTTCCTCAAAAATTTTCAGTTTGAATATATTCCGGCCATTAAAGACAGACAATTTTTCAATCATCTTTTCACAAAGCTTCAAGCTTATCTTTTTGAAAAGGGTGATAAGTCAAAGAAAAATAAGTTTAGAGATTCTTCCGAAAAGTTTAATGAAATTTTAAGAACTGAAACCAATGAACTTTTTGACAATTTCTTGAACAGTAGTGGTGTCGAAGCCAGTTTTTATATTCCTTCTACTTTGGTCGACTTTTTTCGAACATTATCTGTTCGAACTGAGAATGAGATTTCTTTATTCGAGCGTGGGGATGGAGTTCAAGCTAGGTTTATACCTGAGATATTGGATGAAATATCAAGAAACTCAGCAAAGAATGTCATTTGGGGCTTCGAAGAGCCAGAGAATTCTTATGAATCAAAAAACATAAGAAAACTTAAGGATGAATTTCAGTTTAAATATTCGAAGAAATACCAGATTTTTATTACTACTCACACAATGGAATTTCTGGCATTGAAAAGAGAATTTACCGAATATGAAAATGAGATTCTAAACAATAAAAAAATCAAATCTCAACAGAAAAGGGATGAAGCTATATCTCACCTGAAAAATGATCAAACATCCAGTGATATATCTATTTTCAGAGTTTGGAAGAAACCTGAAACAAATAACACCTCGTTAGTAACAAGATTTGACGAGACAAATAACGCTTGGGAGGAAATTTGTGATGATTTGGGAATAATTCAAGAAGCGAGAATTGTGGAAAGTCTTCAATCGCGAATCGAAGAACAAGTGAAGGAAATCAATACCTCAAACCTAAGTCTTAAACTTCAAAAGAAGGTATATGAGCAATTGCAGAGTGATTATGAATCATGTTTAGGAAATTTGCAAAGTGCTCAAAGTAAAATAGAAGAATTCCTTAAGCCAATTCTAATTGTTGAAGATGTATATGAGGCAATATACAAGATTGCTTATTTAAAATGTAATAACATAGATTTTAACAAAGAAAACATCGAACAGATTTTTTCTGATTATGCTCCTTTTACTATCAGAAGGGCAGGTGGTGCTGGATCTGTCCGTGGTTTTTTAAGTATGACTACAACAGATGGTTATACCGATAAAAAAATCATTGGTCTATTTGATTTCGATGAAGAAGGTTGTAGAAACTTTTACCTTTTAAAAAACCAGTGCGAGAAGGAATGGAGTGACCCAATTCTAGGGGATAAAAGAAATGGTTTTTATAGTAAAAGAAGAAATCATCCTTGCTTTTATGCTCTGTTACTTCCAATCCCAGAAAGACTTGATGGACTCACGAGTGATATTACTCAAGGTTCGTTTACTAGTTTTGTAGCTATTGAAAACCTAGTCAATCAAGAAAAACTAATTAGTTTAGGATGCGTTGAACTCAAAACTGTCCTGGATAAAACATATTTTAAGATTAAAGACTCAGTTAAGTCAAAATCGCTTGAAAAATTTGCACCCTTACCAAGTGAGGATTTTATTGACTTTATTCCTCTTTTTTCTAGAATTAAAGAACTTTTTGAGATTTAGATTATGAAATTATTTGTCAAGTTTTCTGATCAAAAAACTTGACAACAATTAAATTGTCTGATCATTACTCTGAACTAAGTTGAAGTGCAAACAAGATGTCATAAAAATGGAGTTCCGAATATTCACTAAGTTGGTATAAAACATGAATAGCGAAATACTCATCTACCAAAACGCAGATGGCAACATCAAAATAGATGTTCGCCTGGAGGAAGAAACCGTGTGGTTGACACAAGCACAATTGTGCGAACTGTTTCAAAAATCGAAAGCCACTATCAGCGAGCATATTAAAAATGTGTTTGAGGAAGGAGAATTAGAGGCTTCGGCAACTGTTCGGAATTTCCGAACAGTTCAAACAGAAGGTAACAGGGAAGTGGAAAGAGCCATTGATTATTACAATCTCGACGTAATAATTTCGGTAGGTTATCGTGTAAAATCTGTACAAGGCACACAGTTTCGTATTTGGGCTACACAGCGGTTGAAAGAATATATTACCAAAGGTTTTGCACTGAACGACGACCGTTTTAAGTCGGGCAGTTCAATGAATTATTTCAACGAACTACAGGAACGCATCAGGGAGATCCGGATTTCAGAACGGTTCTTCTACCAAAAAATAAAAGATATTTATACGACCAGTATCGACTACGACCCTAAAGACGAAAGGACGATTGAGTTTTTTAAAGTAGTTCAAAATAAGTTACTTTGGGCAATCAGCCAGCAAACCGCAGCCGAGTTGGTTTACCGGAGGGTCGATACCTCTTTGCCGCTCATGGGAATGCAATCGTACGACAAAAAGGGAACAACGGCAATCAAAAAATCGGATGTAAGCATTGCCAAAAACTACCTGAATGAGGATGAAATAAAATTGTTGGGCTTATTGGTCGAGCAATATCTGGCATTTGCCGAAACCATGGCACAACAACGCGTACCCATGTACATGGCCGATTGGATTCAACGATTGGACATTATTTTACAACTAAACAGACGGGAGTTGCTCACTCATGCCGGAAAAATTAGCCACGAGAAAGCATTGAAGAAATCGGGCGAAGAGTTCGAAAAATACACGATTGCTCAAAAATCAATCGAAAAAGAGCAAAGTCTCCGGGAAATAGAAGAAGATATTAAGAAACTTGGCAAGCCTGAAAAATGAAATTTACAGAAGCAAAATCATAAAGACTATGCCCGAACAACAAAACATAGAATACAAGCAAAGCTGGCACGACGATTACCTGAAATGGGACCACAATTCACGTCCACGTAACCCTATCATTGCGAACGCTTGCTTTTTTGCCGGATATATCGACACCTGGGGGCGCGGTACACTTAAAATCATCAATTCGTGTAAAGAAGCTGGCCTACCCGAACCGGAAATTAAAGAAATGAACGGTGGTGTTGAAGTTACAATATTCATATCCGAAGTAACAGAGAATGGGTTGGCAGATGGGTTGGTAGATGGGTTGG
Source organism: Prolixibacteraceae bacterium (assembly GCA_003537645.1). GTDB lineage: Bacteria > Bacteroidota > Bacteroidia > Bacteroidales > Prolixibacteraceae > Aquipluma. Next base: position 9,846 of record DPRM01000080.1, on the reverse strand, counting down.
TAGAAAATGAAACAGGTGGTGTAATAGGTGGTGCAAAAGGTGGTGTAAATGAAGAAGAGATAGGTGGTCAAGTTGGTGGTCAAGTAGGGTTGGCAGATATTGCACGAGAATTGGGATCAATAAGCGACTTAATGGCATTAACCCCTGAAATAAATACCGAAAGGTTGATGCCTCACTTTGGTCTGATTACAGAGTATATAAAGAATACATTCGGAAAAGAGTTCGGAAAAGAGTTCGGGAAAAGAAATTCCAACCTGGAATATTGTTTTAGGAATCATTGCACTCTACCCTAAAATAACAGCAGCGGAGACAGGGAAAATAATAGGAATATCTTCCAGAGCAACGGAAAAGCACATCAAAAAGCTGAAAGATTCGGGTCTTATCGAAAGAATAGGAGGCAGAAAAGAAGGGTTTTGGCAAATTAAAAAACAGGTGTAAATGAAATTCACTGAAGAAAAATTAGAACGGGCTTTTGTCGAATTGCTGGGAAATGAAGGCTATCCTCATTTTCATGGCGATTCGATTGTACGGGCAGCCGATGAAGTTTTGATTGAAGCCGATTTGCTTCACTATTTGCTGACCAAATACGAAAGTAAACAGCTGACCGTAACTGAAGCAAAATCAATTGTTCTTCAGCTTAAAACCCTGCCTTCGTCCGACCTTTACGAAAGCAACAAAAAAATTCTTCGGTGGTTATCCGATGGCTTTATCCTGAAACGCGAAGACCGCAATCAAAAAGATATTCATATTGAGTTAATCGACTACAATGGCTTGGATGCTCAGCTTACTAGTCTTGATTTAGATACCGTTGTAGCTGAACCTGCAGTAAAATATCCCAAAGATTACAACATATACAAGTTTGTCAATCAGCTCGAAATTGTTGGCAACGAAAAGCGCATCCCCGACGGAATTATTTACATCAACGGTTTGCCGATAGTGGTGTTCGAGTTTAAAAGTGCCATCCGCGAAGAATCGACCATTCATGATGCTTTTAAGCAACTGACCATTCGCTACCGCCGCGATATTCCGGAGCTGTTTAAATACAATGCATTTTGCGTAATCAGTGACGGCATAAACAACAAGGCAGGTTCATTTTTTGCCCCTTATGAGTTTTTCTATGCCTGGCGCAGAGTGGCAGGTCTGGCAAAAGACGTTGACGGCATCGACAGCATGTACACGCTTGTTCGGGGAATGTTCAACCAAAATCGCCTGCGCGATATTATCCGCAACTTTATCTACATCCCTGATAGTTCAAAGAAAAATGAGAAAATTGTTTGTCGCTATCCACAATATTACGCGGCCAAGCGCCTTTACGAAAACATCAAATTAGCCCAGCGGCCGGAAGGCGATGGCAAAGGCGGAACTTACTTCGGAGCCACCGGATGCGGAAAAAGCTTCACCATGCTTTATCTCACCAGGCTGTTGATGAAAAGCGAATATTTTGAAAGCCCGACTATTATTTTAATTACCGACCGCACCGATCTGGATACCCAACTTTCGGAAACTTTTGTTCAGGCAAAACGGTTTATTGGCGACAATACAGTGATCAGTGTCGAAAGCCGGGCCAATTTGCGGGAATTGTTGCAGGGGCGGCAAAGTGGTGGTGTTTTCCTGACTACCATTCACAAGTTTACTGAAGATACCGAATTGCTGACCGACCGGAATAATGTTATCTGTATTTCGGACGAAGCGCATCGAAGCCAGATAAATCTGGATCAAAAAGTAAAAGTTGATTTTGAGAATAATACTGTTACCAAAACTTTCGGCTTTGCTTATTATTTACACAAATCGTTACCCAATGCCACATTCGTGGGTTTTACCGGCACACCCATTGATGCCACTTTAGATGTTTTTGGGAAGGTGGTAGATGCTTACACCATGACCGAATCGGTAAAAGATGAAATTACTGTTCGCATTGTGTATGAAGGCAGAGCAGCCAAAATTGCGTTGAAAAATAGGGAGCTCGAAAAAATTGAAAAATATTACCAGGAAGTTGCCGATGCGGGTGCCAACGAATACCAGATAGAAAAAAGCAAAGAAACAACGGCAAATATGAATGCCATTATTGGCGACCCGGATCGATTGCAAGCCCTTGCCGAAGACTTCGTTAAGCATTATGAAGACCGGGTTTCAGAAGGTGCTACCATTAAGGGAAAGGCCATGTTTGTTTGCAGTACTAGGGAAATTGCTTACGAATTTTATAGGAATGTAATTGCTTTGCGACCACAATGGAATGAGGTTCGTGTTTCTGAAGAAGGAGTCGTTTTATCCGAAAAAGATCAGAAGGAAATCAAACCGATGGAACGGATTAAAATGATTATGACCCGTGGGCAGGATGATGACGAAACGTTCTACAAACTATTGGGCACTAAAGATTACCGTAAAGAATTAGACCGCCAGTTCAAAAACGAAAAATCCAACTTCAAAATCGCCATTGTGGTCGATATGTGGCTGACAGGTTTCGATGTTCCGTTTTTGGATACGATGTACATTGACAAACCCATTCAGCAACACGATCTGATTCAGACCATTTCGAGAGTTAACCGGAAATTTGAAGGCAAAAATAAAGGGTTGGTAGTCGATTATATTGGCATCAAAAAGCAAATGAACCTGGCACTGGCCAAATACAATAAAGGCGACAAAGACAATTTTGAAGACATTGCCGAATCAGTTATCATCGTCCGGAATCATTTGGATCTGTTGGCCAAACTGTTTCACAAGTTCGACGACTCAAAGTATTTCCATGGTACAAACATACAGCAGTTGAATACATTAAACATGGCTGCTGAATTTGTCCAGAAAACAAAGGAAATTGAAACCCGTTTCATGGGTTTGGTTAAACGCTTGAAAGCAGCTTACGACATTTGTGCCGGTAGCGAACAATTGACACATCAGGAAAGAGATTACACGCATTTCTATTTGGCGGTTCGTTCCATCGTATTCAAACTAACCAAAGGCAATGCTCCCGACATCGACCAAATGAATGCCCGTGTTCGGGAAATGATCAAAGATGCATTGGAAAGTGACGGTGTTCAGGAAATATTCAAATTGGGAGATGAAAATGAAAGCGAACAAGATCTTTTTGATGAAGATTATCTGGCCAAAATTGCCAAAATAAAACTGCCCAATACGAAAATCAAATTACTGCAACAGCTTTTAGCCAAGGTCATTGCCGAAATAAAGAAGGTCAATAAAGTAAAAGGTGTCGACTTTACCCGAAAGATGCAGGTTTTGGTTGAACGCTACAATCAACGTGACGAAAGCGACGTTTTGCGCAGCGAAGTTTACGAAGAAATGGCAGAACAGCTCACCAATTTAATTTGGGAAGTACACCAGGAGTTTTCTGCTGGCGACATTTTGGGAATTGACTTTGAGGAAAAAGCATTTTACGATATCCTGAAAGAGCTATGTATAAAATATGACTTCAAATATCCTGAAGATAAATTGATTGAACTCGCCAAAGCTGTGAAAAATTTGGTTGACGGCCAAGCTAAATTCCCGGATTGGAACAAGCGTGACGATATAAAATCTGCTTTAAAAGTAGGTTTGATATTGCTCTTAGATGAATTCGGCTATCCTCCGGTTGAGCGTGATGAAGTTTATGTTGAAATTTTTGAGCAGGCAGAGAATTTCAAGAAGAATCAGGCAAAATAGCATCCACAAAAGTAACTCAAATTAAACAAATAGTTGAAAATTAGAGAGTCTCATATTTGCAAAAAATGCTAAAGTCACTCAACCCCAAAATCATCGTGGAGATTCTTAGTACTGTAATCAAATTGATTTTAGTACTAAGAATCAATAAAAATGGGTTAGGAAAAGGACTCCGCAGTCAATAAAACTGTTCCATAGGAAAAACGGCCGCTTTCGGGCACCAGGAGCAATATTTTGTCATTTGCTTTCAGGCATCCTGACTGGTGTAAATCATCCAACCCTGCAAAAATGGAAGCAGAAGCGATATTCCCAATTTCCGTAAGATTGGTAAACCACTTGTTTGTTCCAAGATCGAGTTTTCGGGCTTCGATTTCTTCGGCCAGTTTGCCATGGAAGAACATCGATGAAACATGAGGAATAACGTAATTGATTTCTGCAGGGTCAACACTGTGTTTTTCCAAACAATGTTCGATATGATCTACCCAATATCGGATGATATTGGGCTTTAACAAACGAATATCTTGTTTGACAGTCATTACAGAGCGGTTAATCAGTTCCTGGCTCTCGAATTCTTTCCAACTGATAAGTTCCCCATCTTCCCGAAGTTCTGCACCCATAAACATACAGGTTGGCAGCTCATTGGCATAAGAGGTCATTTCAATCCATTCAATTTTAAATGACAATCCATTCTCACCCTTTTGGTCTGACAATAATACTGCACTGGCCCCGTCACTGAGCATGAACCTAAGAAAATCTTTTTCAAAGGCCATGTATGGATCTTTACCGACCTGTGAACAATGTTCGTACTCCTCTTCATAGTTTTTTGATAAAAGAGTTGGCGAAGCCAATTCCGAGGTTGAACAGATCGCTTTTGACGACATTCCAGCCAGAACAGCCAGGTAACTTATTTTTAAAGCTTGCAGGCAGGTGAGACATACCCCGGAGGCAGAATACAATTCCATCGGCCTGTTTTTCATCAGGCCGTGTACCATCGATGCATGGGAGGGCAACAATTGATCCGGATTACCGGTTGCGCACGCCATCACATCAACATCCTTGGGAATGACCCCATCAGGAAAGAGCTTTTGGATAGAAAGCAATGCCAGTTCAGCGTTGGTGTGCGTAATTTTCTGATCTTCGGTAAGGGCATAATACCTGGATTTAATACCATTTTGTCTTAAGACAATACTTTTCACCCGGGAAGGTTTTGAATTGATTAACCCCAGATACCGCTCCATGTCTTCGTTGGAAACCGGTGAATTCGGTAAGAATTTACTTACGGAAGTGATGTAAACATTTTCTTTCATAACAATAAATAATACTGGTTAGTATGTAAATATACTAACTTTTGTGTTTTATTGTTACAGAAAAGTTCAGGATTTTAATTTAATCTGGTGGTATATATCCTGATAAATTAAGTATAACTCCTCTGTATTAAGCCCATAGCAAAGGCATCTATCAAAAGCAAGGCCTAAAAAACAACTCCTGAAAAGAGTCGCATAATGTCTGGTATTTACATCCTTTATTTCTTTAGCATGAATGGCCTGTTTTATTACTTTTTCCCAAAGGTCTATTTCTTCAAGTGAATTCCGGGTCATAATTTCAGCAAAGTTCGGGTAGATGCGGGATGCCTGAAGGTACAGCGAGAAATATTGCTGGTAAATATTGACAACAGACAGGGACAACATCCTGGCCATAGTTTTGTTTATTCCGTTGATATACTGAAACATAAACTGTTCCAGTGTGATACTGTTGTTGATATTGAATTTCTCGGCAGGATTTTGTGTTTTAATGATGTAGGTGTTAATTACTTCGTTAAAAATTTCCTCCTTATTCTTAAAGAAATAGAATATGGCGCCCCTTGTTTTGCCAACGGCATGTTCAAGATCAGAAATACTTACTTTTTCAAAATTATTATTCAAAAAAAGCTTGAAAGCTTCTTCGAGGATTCGTTCTTTGGTATTCATCGCAACAATGTTCTAATGCAAGCAAAATTACATAAAAACAATGGTTTAACCTGCAAAATATGGCATGTTTATTTTATTAAATTTGAGGCATTTTGATTTCGAGATTCGTAATTTGAATTGCTGGTTTTCACCTTGACGAGAACCCGGTTTAAGGAAGAAAATCATCAGAAAATTAAGCCAAACAAGCTTTATACCGCACCAAATACATGTTTTACATGCACTTTTTTGTTTGTTCAATTTTTTTATATATTTATACCGACCATACGGTATGTTTTGGGGTTCCTGCAAATTACTTATAATTACTTGCATTTGCTAAGTAACCAGCCTTTGGCCTGCTTTTTTCGAGCCGGATTTGATTTAAAAACGAGGAAGGGACCCATTTGCTTCACTTTTCTCATAGGGTTTTTACCCTATAATTTCCGTTAATGTCTTGTGGTACGCTGAAAGTGCAAATTCATCATTTTTTCAGTATTAACAGAACAGGATATCAGCCGGGAAATTCACCAATGAGACTTTAGAAAAAATCTTCAGGGAAGAATTTTAAACTACTGATTGCTTATCAGCTCTTTGACTGACATGGAGATTTGATAAAGAATGAGAGAAAGAAGGAAGGATATAATACGTATTAAAAATCTCTACTTTGTCTGATACAAGGAATAACAGAATTGGAAAAAATCGGTTATCTGCTGACTGTAAGCATACCGCAGGAGAAAGGAAATGGCATATATTTTACCTTCGGCCGCGCACGGAAAGCCTCGTTTACCGAATCCTGACGAGTCTAAACTACGAGGTATTCTGGCCGGTGATTCAATCCATCAGGGTATGGAAAAACCGGCAAAAGAAAAAGATCAAACTTTCCCTCTTCCCCAACTACTTGTTTGTATACTCCCATGTCCATGACCTCTACACTATCAGATGCCTTCCCCATGTAGTCTGCTGTGTTACCTGCGGGGGAAAGCCATCGACCATATCCGAAATGGAAATTGAAGGAATCCGCCGGATGTTGGGAATGGGCAGGGTCATCACCATTGAACCCAGTTTTTCCAAGGGAGAACACGTGCGGATTGTGTCGGGACCATTAAAAGGATACGAAGGAGTACTAGTAAAGCAATACAGCAAAACCAGGTTTGGGATACAGATAAAAGCAATCAACCACACCCTGTTTATCGATATTACCCGGTCTGAACTTGAAAAAATTTAATTTCTAAAAGCGCCTGACTGATTGATCGTTGTGGTTTTCATGAAACCGAAGACCGGGTTCTTTTTATTTACCGGCATTTGATTTTCCCCGATTCCTTTTTCGAAATTTAATTCCAACTCAATATGGAAAAATACAGTTTATACGATGTAGTTTTTAAACTGAAGCCTCTGCCCAAAAAGCTCACAGACCAGCAATACGTAACAAAGCTCATGGCTGCAGTTGACCAATGCCTTACCGTAACGGAACACCGGCGGCGTTGTTTGCTATTAAATGCAGGCCATACATCGGATTACATGTTTTTTATTGAAAAAGGCATGGCCCGGTGTTTCTATTTTGATGAGCGTACCGGCAGGGAACTGACCACAATCCTCTGGAAAGAACAAAGCATTGTTTGTGATCCGGTAAGCTTCTTTCACCGAAGGGCTTCAGACATGAATATTGAAGTAATGCCGGGCAGCCTGTTGCTTTCTGTATCATACCGGCAGCTTCAGGATATTTTCAAAGCATTCCCCGAAACCGAGATTTTTGCCCGCTGTATTTCGCTGCAGTACGTTTATTATTTTGCAGGCCGGGCCCGACAATTAAGCTCCGATACTGCCTGGGAAAGGTATTTGCATTTGTTGTCCACCCACCCGGGCATCGAGCTAAAGGTTTCCAAAGAAATTATTGCCTCTTATTTGAACATTACACCGCAAACACTAAGCCGGATGCTGCGGGAGAACGGGCACCCTTAGTCGGAAGGCTTAACATTTTATTCATAACCAAACGATTGATTCATTCAATTTTTTCCAGGAATCAAGCAGTCGCTTATCGGGAGTTAAAAATTTTATTGATTCATTATCAGGATGTTCTGATTTCAGGATAAGCAATTTGAGTGGTCGCTCTGCTAGTTTTACATGGGACAAAAGACTGAATTCCATGAATCGCGGAGCCAAACAAATGAAAATCTTTTCTACAGGTTCAGGCCGGGAGCTATCCTGCTTATTCATTCCAGAAAGTCCGCTTCAGTCAGGCCTGGAAGAAAACCGTATCCTGAAAAATAACCTTTGGCGGTATTCAGTCTTCCTGCGGGGGATTCCCCGCAGCAATACTTTTCGAATGTTGCCCGGTTGTTCGCTGAACTCCCCGCACAGGCACTTCCCGCCAAAGAGGAATTTTTGTCAAAATAAATTATCAAATTAAATAGAAGTGAAACATGAAAAAGTATGCATTTTTGATCGTTGCTGCCATTATTGTTGTGGCAGCAAGCGCTTTTGTGATTGCCAACCAAAGCAACCCGGAATCTGAAACGAGCTATTGGTTCCTGATGGATGAATCCGGTGAAATCGTAACAACAGATCAGGTTTCAGATCCGGCAAGTCTGTGTCCCAATAAGTTGTCCGAACCGGATTGTGCCAGGCTGTATTCAGAAAGTCAAACTGAGATTATTAACGGGGTAAGAAGCGTCAAGTCTTCTGAAGTGGATAATTTCAGTGATCACCGTTCGAAGAATAATTAGTGAAAGGTCCTTTTTAGCGACTTTTTGTTTTCAAACCCGGGAAGAGGCTTCCCGGGTTTTTCAATTACGCTATTCCCGGATGTTTTGGGGCATGTTGGAAAGTTGGATGACATCATCGGCAATAGGTAATGTGTAATTTGGACTGTTCGGTTCCAGCTTGTAGCGCGTTCCGTTCAGGTTTCTGTAAAGCGTGGTTGCCGTGGAAGCCTCCAGATTAAGCCTCCTTAAATCTGTCCACCGGATTCCACGTAATAAAAGTTCCTTTCGTCTCTCATTCAGGATAATAGTTATGGCCTCCTGCTGGCTGCTGACAGTAATCGCTTTATAGGTCTCGGTTTTATAACGGGTCATCAGAAGTATGTTCAGTGTGCTGATGGCTTCTGTAACCGAACCGTTTCTGGCCAGGCATTCCGCTTTGGTAAGGTAGCACTCGTCAATTGCCAACCCGTTAAAGATTTGCAGGGCTCCGCAGTAACTGCCCTTGAAGGTGTAACCACCGGTGGCGGGTTTAAACCAGGCCGCCTTTCGGATATCGTCACTGGCATAAGAGCGGTACAGGGTTGTGTCCATCAATAGCCGGGAACTGGTCAGGGGCGTATATTGGGTCATCTGGCTGTGAAAAATGACCTCGCTGTTAAACCGTTCCATGGGATAAGCCGCTGAAGTTTTCAGTGTGGTGAAATTGATTAAATTATAGTTGGCCGCGAGTGTNNTCCGGAAGCAGTTTAAAAGCTTCCAGTAAATCGGCAACGATCTGCCCGTACGTTTCTTTGATGGCAGACCGGCCCACTTTTGCATTTAAATCAGAGGTTAACCGCAAAGGAAGTCCGTGCCCATTGTTTGGCACCGATTTGTCATACGGCGCACAGAACTCCTGTGCCAACTGATAATACGCATAAGCCCTGTAAAACAGTGCCGTTCCTTTCATCCGGTCGTAATTCAGTTGAATGTCATGGCTGTCTGTTTTTTCCAGGCCCTCCAGTACATAGTTGGCATAGAAAATTTGCTGATAGCGGTAGTTCCAGTCAATAGCAGTGGACCCCTCCCAGATTTCCGTGGCCCAAATGTACCCGTTTTTCATGTATGGCGAAGACATGGTGTTCCATCGGTCGTACAACAGGAAGTAATCATCCGAAGACAATTCCCCCATGCCGGGCATGTTCGCATTGTGGACATCAAAAAAATCCAGCAGGCCCTGAAGATCGTTCAGGGTCGAAGGTACCACCAGTTTTTTATCCGGTTTGATCTCCAGGAAGCTTTCGCTGCAGGCAACCATAAACGGTATAAGCAGCATTATAAGTGGTTGAAAACGTTTCATAGCTTTTAAAGTGTGATGTTAATACCAAAAGAATAAGTTGGGGACGCCGGGTAAGGCTGGAAGACATAGTCTGGGTCAAGACCTTTCCTGTTCGCCCGCCAAATGATCCCCAGGTTGTTGAAATAACCGTAAACAGAAACTTTGTTAAAAGGGAGCCACCGGTATTTGGACTTTTGCAGGTCGTAGGAGACATTGATATCCTGAAACCGGA
>DPRM01000045.1:57119-64376 GCA_003537645.1 Prolixibacteraceae bacterium | reverse complement strand
AAACAATTTTGCATTGAAGTATGGGGCGATTACGCTTGTTTTACCCGACCCGAAATGAAGGTGGAGCGGGTAAGTTACGATGTAATCACCCCGTCGGCAGCACGGGCGGTGTTCGAAGCAATTTTTTGGAAACCAGCCATTCAATGGAAGGTGAAAAAGATAGAAGTGCTTAATCCAATCCGTTGGATTTCTGTTCGCCGAAATGAAGTTGGCAAATTGATGAGTCCTCAATCTAAGCAGATTTTCATTGAGGAAGACCGTCAGCAACGTGCTGGTTTGTTCTTGCGCGATGTGGCCTACCGCCTTTATGCCGAAATGGAGTTTATCAATCCGAAAAACCGCAAGATCAATGAAACACCTGATACGCTTAAAGATCAGGAGGAAGAGGCGATTCTCCAAAGCACTGAAAACCCGGGTAAGTACAGCGCTATGTTCGAACGCCGGGCGCGTAAAGGACAATGTTTCAACCAACCTTATTTGGGGTGCAGGGAATTTTCATGCAATTTCAGATTAATTGAAGCACCTGAAAACGAAGAACAACGCCCAATTGATGAAACACGCGATTTGGGCTTTATGCTTTACGATATGGATTTTACCGATGAGAAAGACCCGAAGCCCATGTTTTTCAGGGGTCAGCTTAATCACGGAGTAATTGAAGTTCCACCAATTGATAGTGAGGAGGTACGCCGATGATTCTTCAAGCACTGTACGACTATTACCAGCGCAAAGCTGCCGACCCCGATAGCAATATTGCACCCAGAGGTTTTGAAAGAAAAGATATTCCCTTCATAATTGTGATCGATAGCGAAGGCAACTTCATTAATCTGGAAGATACCCGTGCGGGAGAAGGCAAACAGAAACGGGCAAAATCATTTTTGGTAATAAAAACAAAAAGCAGAACCGGTTCCAAAGCCTCTGAAACGGCTAATGTCTTTTGGGATCATTGGGGTTATGTTCTTGGCCAACCTAAAGATGAAACTGATAAAGCAAAAGAAGACGCAAAGAAGCAGAACAATACTTTTGTTGCGCAGGTAAAACAACTTTCAGAGAAATACACTGAAAACAAACAATTTGAATCAGTTAACAAGTTTTTTGAACAAAATGAATCAATTCAAAAAATCCTTGAACATGAGAACTGGAAAGAATGCTATAAGATTCCCGGATGCAATCTTTCATTTCGAATTGCTGGTGAAGTGAATATTGTAGCCGAACATGAAGACCTGTTAATGGAGGTTGAGGCCAAAACCGAACCTGACAGTGAAGAACAAATAAAATCTGCCGATGGTATCTGTTTGATCACAGGAGAAAGATTGCCTATTGCTGTTCTTCATTCAGTAACTTCAATTCCAGGCGGGAAAAGCGGCGCGAAATTAGTTGGTTTTCAACGAAATTCAGGGTATGACTCGTATTACAAAGAACAAGGAATGAATGCCCCAATTTCAAAAAAAGCTGAAGATGCCTACACAACTGCGCTGAATGTTTTGCTTGGAAGGGATTCGAAGAACAAATTCAAAATTGCTGATACTTCGGTTGTTTTTTGGGCTCAAAAGGATGCGGATTTTGAAAATCACTTTTCCTTCTTTTTCTCTGCACCCCCGAAAGATGATCCCGATCAAAATATAAGAGAAGTAAAAGCTCTGTTTGAATCCATTCACACAGGGAAATTAAATACCGAGGGTGATACACCATTTTACATTCTGGGATTAGCTCCAAATGCTGCCCGAATTTCCATTCGTTTTTGGAAAACGGGTAGGGTTGCTGACTTTGCAACGAACATTGCAAAACACTTTGAAGATTTGGAAATTGTTCGAAGCAAAAATGATGAGAAGGAATATTTCTCCTTATTCAATTTGCTCTCTCATGTCTCTTTTGAATTCAAAGTTGACAATGTTCCTCCTAATCTTGCGAGTAAAGTAATTGAAAGCATCCTCGACGGAACTAAGTATCCCGACACGCTTCAACAGCAATGCATCCGGCGCATACGTGCAGAACAGCACGTAAACCGAATCCGTGCGGCAATTCTTAAAGCATATTTAAATAGAAAAGAAACAATTTATAATACAAACGAAAAACTTATTACCATGTCACTCGATTTAGAAAACAAAAACCAGGGCTACCTCTGTGGTCGCCTGTTTGCTGTGCTCGAAAAAATTCAGGAAGATGCGCAGCCTGGCATTAATACAACCATTAAAGACCGATACTATGGCGCTGCTTCAAGTACGCCGATAACCGTTTTCGGGCGGTTGTTAAATCTTTCGAACCACCATTTAGCCAAACTTGGAGGAGGCAGTAAAACGTACTATGAAAAAATGATTCAGGAGGTTATGGCTGGTGTTGACAGTAATGGTTTACCCGCACATCTATCATTAGACGATCAAAGCCGCTTTGCCATTGGTTATTACCATCAACGTCAGGATTTATTTACCAAAAAAGAAAAAAACAATTAAAAAATAGGAGATTATATTATGAGCGAATTAATTAAATACCGATACGATTTTGCTTTATTGTTCGATGTTACAGACGGAAACCCCAATGGTGACCCCGATGCTGGAAACTTGCCACGCGTTGATGCCGAAACCGGAATGGGTCTGGTTACTGATGTTTGCTTGAAACGCAAAGTGAGAAACTTTGTACAAATTGTACAGAACGCTCAAAAACCATTTGATATCTATGTCAAAGAAAAAGCTGTTTTGGGAAGAGCCCATGTTGAAGCATTTAAAGATTTAGGAATTGAATTGGGTGAAGGTGGAAAACAGAAAATCTCAAACGAAATGGCAGAGAAACTATCTGATTTAAATCTTCCCGATGGATTGAGTCTTGTTTCTGATGATAATGAAGATGGGGAAACTGAAACATTCTTAAATGTAGCTTTTGATTTTGACAAGAAATTACTTACTGATTTTTGGAAAGAAAATAAGGATTTTGCAAGTAATAATAAAGATGCGAAGTTGTTTATTGACAATTTGGCTAAGTCAGTGAAATCTAGAAAGCCCAAGGCAGAAGAAACTGAAAAGGGGAGAGAATGGATGTGTAAAAATTTCTACGATATTCGCACTTTTGGAGCAGTTCTTGCTTTAAAGTCGGCTCCCAATTGTGGTCAAGTTCGTGGCCCGATCCAATTCACTTTTGGACGTTCGGTCGATCCGGTTGTGGCTCTTGAACACAGCATTACCCGTATGGCCGTGGCAACTGAAGCCGAAGCCGAAAAACAGGGTGGCGACAACCGTACCATGGGGCGTAAGTTTACTATTCCTTATGGGTTATATTTCTCCAAAGGTTTTATATCCGCTCATTTGGCAGCTCAAACAGGTTTTAATGAAGATGATCTCACTCTTTTCTGGGAAGCATTGAAGAATATGTTCGATCATGACCATTCAGCTGCCCGTGGAATGATGAGTACCTGTAAACTAATCGTTTTCAAACATTCAACAGCACTAGGCAATGCGTCGGCACATCAGCTTTTCGATGCCATCAAAATAGAAAAGAAAGATCCGAATAAACCACCGCGTTCATTTAGTGATTATTCCGTTTCCATCGATAAGGCTTCCATTCCATCAGGAGTTGAAGTAATTGAAATGATTTAATCTGCTGTTATTCCGGGTGCGACTTTAAGTCGCGCTCGGAATATTTGGACTTGGTCGCGCTCGGAATAATTACCGAAGATGCTGTAATTCCGGGCCCGTCTCCAAGTCGGACTCGGAATGAGATAGCATTACAACCATAAATTGATCACAATATGCAATTCGAAACTGGTCATTTATATCATATTTATAACCAGGAAAATAACCGGCAAAAGATATTTTTTGACAGAGAGAATTATCTTTTTTTTCTTCGAAAAGTCAACAAACATGTTTTGCCATTTGCCGATATTCTGGTGTGGTGTTTAATGCCCAATCATTTTCATCTGATGGTGCATGTGAACCATGTTGAGATTGAGCATACTCCGGGTGCGACTCAAAGTCGCGCCCGGAGTAAATTGGATGTGCCAATTCCGCCCATTCCGAGCCCGACTCAAAGTCGGATCCGGAATGGTGAGCTAATTAGTTTCAACAAGTCAATTGGAATTATGCTTGCGTCATACACACGTGCAATTAATAAACAGCAAAATTGGAGCGGATCGCTTTTTAGGTCTGAAACAAAAGCTGTTTGCCTGACTGAAATGGATGGAATATCTCTCGGTTGGATTACAAACATGGGAATTACAGAATTTTCGATTAATGATACTGATATTGAATACCCGAATGTTTGCTTCAATTACATTCTGTATAATCCGGTAAAAGATGGTTTGGTTAAAAGACCCGAAGATTGGGAGTTTTCTTCCTATTCCGATTTTATTGGTGAACGGAAAGGAACCCTGATAAACAGAAACAGAATTCAGGAATTTGGGCTTCGAATTGTTTAGCAGTGCAAGTCCGGGCGCGACTTAACACAAGCAACGAGTCCGAGTGCGACTTAGAGTCGCGCCCGGACTTCAATAAAAATGAAACAAATATGTACTCCGACGACGATCTTATAATGCTATCAGGTATTCAGCACATTGCCTTTTGTGAGCGGCAATGGGCATTGATCCACATAGAGCAACAGTGGCACGAAAATATGCGAACCGTTGAGGGGGCACACATGCACCAGCGTGTTGACGATCCTTTTGCCAGCGAAGTTCGCGGAAATGTAATTACACTGCGCTCTGTTTCAATGGTTTCGTTCGAATTGGGATTGTACGGTGTGGCCGATGTGGTAGAGTTTATCCGGTCGGAATCCGGAGAAGGTATTGAATTAAACAATTATGCCGGAAAGTGGAATCCGATACCGGTTGAATACAAACGAGGGAAACCCAAACCCGACCAACGTGACGAAGTACAACTTTGTGCGCAGGCAATTTGCCTCGAAGAGATGTATGGCGAAAACCTGAATATTGGTAAAGGTTACTTATTTTATGGTGAAACCCGCCACCGGCATGAAGTAGTTTTCAGTCAGGATCTTCGGAGTAGAGTTGAAAATTATGCACGGCAAATGCACGAACTTTTTGAATCAGGAACTACGCCTTTAGCTATTTACAAGTCGCATTGCCGGGCATGTTCATTGGTCGAAATTTGTAACCCAAAGGCATTTGCCAACCCGCGCAAAGTGGATGATTACCTTAGAAATATGTTTGAAATTGAGTACGAGTGCGGCTCCGATTGAGTCCGGGCGCGACTTAAAGTCAAATAAAGTCCGAGTGCGACTCAAAGTCGCGCCCGGACTAAAAATTGAGAATAAAATGAGAAAACTATTGAATACATTGTATATAACTACTCCCGAATCGTATTTGGCGAAGGACGGTGAAAATGTGGTTATTCGGGTTGACGACAAAGAGAAATTCAGAATACCCATTCACAATATCGAAGGAATAGTCTGTTTTGGCTACATGGGTGCAAGCCCGGGTCTCATGCATTTGTGTGCCGAGCGCAATGTAGCATTGAGCTTTTTGACCGAACATGGACGATTTCTGTGCCGGATACAGGGTGCCGTTTCAGGAAATGTTTTGTTGCGCCGTAAACAATATCGGATAGCCGACAATCAGGAACAATCGGTTAGTCTGGCAAAACTGTTTGTTGCCGGTAAACTGGCAAATTGCCGGACCGTGCTTCAGCGTTCGTTTCGGGAGCAAAATCCCGAAAACAAATCGTCCACACTCGAATCAGCCATTCAATTGCTGGCATTGAAACAAAAGCAGGTTTTGCGAACTTCTTCTTCTGAAGTTTTAAGAGGTGTTGAAGGTGAAGCGGCGCAGTCCTATTTTGGAGTTTTTGATCAGTTGATCCTTGCACAAAAGGACGATTTTTTCATGAATGGCCGCAACCGGCGACCTCCGAAAGATAACGTAAACGCACTGCTTTCCTTCATATATACGCTATTGATGCACGAAGTCCGTGCAGCATTGGAAAGTGTTGGCCTCGATCCGTGTGTTGGGTTTTTCCATACAGATCGCCCCGGGCGTGCAAGTCTTGCATTGGATATGATGGAAGAATTCCGACCTTATCTGGCCGATCGTCTGGTTTTATCGCTGATTAACCGAAAGCAAATCAACAAACGTGGATTTAAAGGAAACGAAGCCGGTGGAGTTCTGATGACCGACGATACGCGTAAGGAAGTATTGACGGCCTGGCAAAAACGAAAACAAGAAGAGATACAACATCCTTATCTTCAGATTGCTATACCTGTAGGCTTGCTGCCCTATGCACAAGCCATGCTTATGGCAAGGTTTATTCGAGGCGACATCGACAATTATCCGGTTTTTGTAAATAAATAGAAAATCAATATCTTATGATGGTGCTGATAACTTATGATGTGGAAACAGTGACCCCGGCGGGTCGTAAACGTTTGAGACAAATTGCCAAACAATGTGTTAACTTTGGCCAGCGGGTTCAAAATTCAGTATTCGAGTGTTTGGTCGATCCTGCCATTTTTGCCGAATTGCGCCACCGGCTCGAATCTATTTATAATCCTGAAACTGATAGTCTTCGGTATTATTTTCTGGGCAACAATTTTAAAAATAGGATTGAGCATGTAGGGCATAAAGAAAGTTACGATCCGGAAGGAACCCTGATTTTATAGTTCCGCGTACCTTATGCACTCATAAAAATACAGGAACATCGGCGAATGTTGAATAGTAACAACTTAACGCCAGTATCCTGAATTTTTTGTGTCTTACTCCTGATTGTTTAAACAGGATAGCGGAATTGTACTTTTATCGTACTAATAAACAATGTTTTAAATAACATACAGTCGCGTCTCGCAAGGGGCGCGTGGATTGAAACCTGCATCAACGAATCATCGAGGTTTCCTTTGTCGTGTCGCGTCTCGCAAGGGGCGCGTGGATTGAAACGATGCCGGTTAGTTACGAGCCTGTAATTTCGACGTCGCGTCTCGCAAGGGGCGCGTGGATTGAAACACGAAGTCTGCGGAGAGGAGGTTTACCTATGAGGTCGCGTCTCGCAAGGGGCGCGTGGATTGAAACACCATCAAACTACTGGGATGAAAAGCGTGAAAAGGTCGCGTCTCGCAAGGGGCGCGTGGATTGAAACTATCAGCCTTTACTCATGATTTTTAACGGACAAAGTCGCGTCTCGCAAGGGGCGCGTGGATTGAAACCAGGTTGTCGCATCGATCGAAGCGTGGGGTTAAGTCGCGTCTCGCAAGGGGCGCGTGGATTGAAACGTCAGTTGCACTTGTATTTGGACTTTCCCAATTGGCGTCGCGTCTCGCAAGGGGCGCGTG
>DPRM01000045.1:0-56974 GCA_003537645.1 Prolixibacteraceae bacterium | reverse complement strand
GCGTCTCGCAAGGGGCGCGTGGATTAAACCTTTAATGGGAGTAATTCGGGGTGCGACTTAAAGTCGCGCTCGGAATTGACCGTACATTTGTTTATTTTTAGCCCAACTCAAAAACATTCATCATGCTTAAAGACCTTATCCTGAAAAACCGCAGTTACCGTAGATTTTATCAGAAGGAACGAATTGAAAAACAACAGCTAATCGATTGGATTGATTTGGCACGGTGTTCGGCTTCGGCGCGAAATGCCCAATCTTTAAAATACATTGTGAGTAATGATGAGTCGCTCAACGTTGAAATTTTTGAGCAGCTGGCATGGGCCGGTTACCTTTCGTATTGGCCTGGGCCGGAGGAAGGTGAGCGTCCTTCGGCATACATTGTGATGCTGCACGACACCTTAATTTCAGGAAATTACCTTTGCGACGATGGAATTGCAGCCCAAAGTATTTTGTTGGGCGCTGTTGAATCTGGGTTTGGTGGCTGCATCATTCACTCAGTAAACCGGAACAGGCTCCGCGAACTCTTTAATCTGTCGGAACAATTCGAAATAATTCAGGTTTTGGCGCTCGGAAAGCCCAAAGAAACAGTGGTTCTGGATGAAATAAAAAATGGAGACATCAAATACTGGCGCGACGAAAATCAGGTACACCATGTTCCGAAACGGTCGCTGGAGGAGATTATTCTCGAAACGCGGTGATCTGGTAAATAATTTTCGAGTATCCGAAATATTATCCTCATTGCTAAAAAGGTTATAAGTAATGAGATGAATTTATTGTCGAATTTATTGACTCACACCCAGATCCATCTGCGATGATCTTCCCCCTCTCTCAAAAAGAGAGGGGGAAACGTCCGTTTACGGACGTTGGGGGGTGAGTCAGCATAAAAAATGCGACATTATTTCAATCCTTCTACTTATAATTGTCATCAAGTTGGCAGTAATTGACCACAAATGACTGACGTAAAATACCAGCTAGGTATGCAAACGGACAGTCATATTATTTCGTTTCTTCAAAATGATAGGTTTTTCCGGCAATGGTAGCCCATTGGTATATTTTCCCTGAAGCGATTTGCAGGTCGGCAAGTTTTGCTCCTGAAGTATTTATAAAGGGAACCGTGATTGGTTGTTGTAATAATTGATTGCCGCTTTCAACCGAAGAACCAGAAAGATCAGCTTCCTTGCAAGTCATTTCTTTAGGAACTTTAATCCGGCAATCGCCGCCCAATCTGGAATGAACGGTTAGTTTTTGCATTTTCCCTTCGCTCCATTTCAAATCGATCACAAAACCACCACGGGCAACCAGTCCCTTCACTTCACCAGCAGGCCAGTCATCGGGCAGGGCTGGTAGTAATTGAATGTATCCGTTGTGGCTCTGAACCAGCATTTCTGCAACTCCTGCTGTAAAACCGAAATTTCCGTCAATCTGAAAGGGTGGGTGGGCATCGAACAGGTTCTTATACAAACCTCCTCCGTAATATTTTATCTTGCCAAAACCAACAGGTTTAAACAGGTTTTGAATAATCGTGTAGGCATGGTTCCCATCCAGCAACCGGGCCCACATATTTATTTTCCAACCCATCGACCAGCCGGTAGCTTCATCGCCCCTTAACAGCAACGTTTGTTTCGCAGCGCGATATAATTCAGGAGAAGTTTCGTTGCTGATTTGATTTCCGGGATGAAGTCCGTAAAGATGCGATATGTGCCGGTGTTTTGGTTCTGGCTCTGCATAATCCTGTTGCCATTCCTGAAGTTGACCTTTCGAACCGATTTTGTATGGAGCCATTCTTGATAGCTTTTCGCTGAGTTCGGCTACCAATTCAGGATCAGTTTTTAATATTTTGGCAGATTCGATGGTGCGGGTAAAAAGTTCCCTCACAATTGCCATATCCATTGTTGGGCCCGAACTGATTTGAGCCCTTTCTCCTTTTGCATTTAAAAAAGCATTTTCCGGAGAATTGTTGGCTGCTGTTACCAAAAAACCATCACTGTCTGCTATCAACCAGTCGGAATAAAACATTGCAGCTTCCCGCATTAACGGATAAGCTTCGTTCTGAAGGAATTCTATATCGCCTGAAAATAAATAATGCTCATATATATGGCTAAGCAGCCAACCGGGCGACATGTTCCAGAAGGAAGCACCCGGACTGCCATCGTTTGGAAAGGTTTCGCGCCAGATAGATACATTGTGGTGCGCCACCCATCCCCGGCGGTTATACATGAGTCTGGCAGTTTCCCGGCCGGTAACTGCCATTTCCCTGATCATCCGGAACAAAGGTTCCTGACATTCGGCCAGATTGGTTACTTCAGCCGGCCAGTAATTCATTTCGGTATTGATGTTGATCGTGTAGCCACTGTTCCAGGGCGGAATCACCATGTCGTTCCAAATGCCTTGCAGGTTCAGGGGTTGGCCGCCTTTTCTCGATCCTGAAATCATCAGGTAACGTCCGTAATGGAAAAGTAACTCAACCAAATCAGGATCATTGTTTTGAGCAAAATTTACGATGCGTTGGTCAGTCGAAATGGTGTCTTTTTTAATCTCGCTGGCCAATTCGAGGGAAACCCTGTCGAACAGGTTTTTATAATCGATTTGGTGGTTTTTTTTCAAATTGTCAAACGATTTGGAAGCAGCTTTTTCCAGAATTCTACCTGCAATTTGGTTGGGATCGAGGCCTTCTTTTGACGGACTTTTATCGAATCCGTTAAAACTAGTTGCAGCCGACAGAACGAATACAACTTCGCTGCTGTTTTTAATGTGAATGGTGTTACCGTCGGTTTCAAGTTCACCATCTTTCAGATTTGCTTTGAGCTGGGCTTCAAAAAATGTTCCCAGGCCATCAATCTCGTCACCATATAAATTCAGTTTTTCGAATTTCCGTTTCCCTTTGTCGTCAAACAGTTCAGGATGCCGGTGAGTTTCTCCCCGTTGCTCAATCTGCTCAAGAGTCCGCCTCTGGCTGTATCCCGGAGCCTGGCCTTTTATCAGGAGCACTCCATTTTCGACTTCTGATTTTGCGGTAGGATGAACCGATGCCAGTGAAGCAACCAAATCCAGAACAGGTTTTGATGCTGTAAATTTCAGCACAATCACACTATCCGGATGAGATGCAAACATTTCGCGGGTGTATTTCACACCGTCAACCTCGTAGGAAACACTGGATACCGAATTGGCTATGTCGAGTTCACGACGGTAGCCGGTCACTTTTTCAGGATGATTTATTTTGAAAAACAGGTCGCCCAACGGCTGGTAATTGGCATGAAGCCGCCCAAGCCAGTTTTTGCGGATGTACTCATCGGCTTCGGCATTTTTCTGATCACGCAAAAGTCCGGTTACCTTGTCGAAATCGCCGGTAATATTGACATTTTTATAACCCTGCGACGGTTCGCCGCTATACAAAGTATTCTCGTTTAGCTGCAAATGTTCATCGGTAATTCCGCCGAAAATCATTGCTCCCATCTGTCCGTTACCAATTGGCAAGGCTTCGTTCCAGTTGGCGGCTGGCTGATTGTACCATAAAACCTTGTCTGATTTCGCAGTTTTTTCCTGACATCCAAATCCGATTAGTATCAGATTTGCCAAAGTAATTTTCAAAATTGATATTCTTTTCATCTATTACACAGTTATATTATTTGCTCCTGAAGCCATTCTTAGGCGCTTGTTTCTATTGTTGAGGCTTTACCTTTTCAAATTATTAGGTTAATTATTTCTTTGCAATCTTTTGTATTTTGATGAGTTGAGTTCCATCAGAGGCAACAAAAATATACATGCCTGCAGGCTGATCATTCAGAGAAATGGTTTCAATTGAACTGTCAGCAATCACATCAAGTACGGCAATTCCTGCAGGGTTCAGCACCCTTAACCTGTTTCCTTTTTCAAGACCGTGAACGACTACTCTGCCGGTGGTTGGGTTGGAACCCATTCTGATTTTTGAAGCAATATCAACTGTGTCAACTCCTGTGTTGATTGCGATACTGTAGGTGGCAGATTGAGTGCCATCGGCAGAAGTTACCATCAGACGGTCGCCTGTTATTATGGTTGTAAGGGCACTTTCATTGCCGTTGGCATCAATAATTTTCAAAGTTGTTCCAAATCTGGGATACAATTTTGATTTAAACTCGGAAATGCTTGTGCCAGGTGTTACTCCAGAGATTAAAAAGGAAACCTGATCAATGTAGTAAACGTCGGAGATAACAAATGCTACATAAGGGCCTCCCACAATACCTGACTCAATGAAAGAATAAGATTTGGTGGTTGAACCATCTTTTGAGGTGACTACCAATTTATCGTCTTTTTGAATGATACCTGTGGTGCGAACGAAACCCGCCTTGTCAATCACTTCTATGGTTGCGTAGGGAGCAGGAGTTACATTGCGGAACAGGCTGGCAACAGAAGTTCCTGCGGGCACAAACTGAATCCCCGAGGCAGATTGGTCAACACTGTAAACATCAGATGTTATATAAGCATCATCATGAGTTGATATTGGCATCAACTGATACAAAACTTTGTTTAAGCCGTTTTCAGCAACAACTTCAAAATAAACATCAGGAGTTGCTAAAACATTTACATACACGGTATCGAAGTTCAGTTTGACTAGGGTCTTGTAAGCATCGCTCTGATCAATTATTGTAAGCTTGGATCCTTCAGGAATTACCACACCTGCCAATACCTTTTTAAGTAGCGTGAATTTTGGGAAACCGGTAATAGTGCCTGTCGATCCGTTTACCGAAACGGTGTAGATGGTTGAAGTGAGCACTGGACTTATAACGACGCCAGTTAAATTCAGAATGTATTTCGATGTATGTTTACCATCGGCTGAAACGACTACCAGAGTATCGCCATCGGAAATTGCATCGGTTGCGGCCAGTTCAGCGCCACTGACAGCAGAAATCAATCTTAAAGTCTGAAGTTCGCTGACCCTTGTAATATTGGAATAAAAATCGCTCACGGTAGTCATAGGTAGCACACCTTTAATGGTTCCATTCAGGCTGGTGCCCTCGCTCACCTTATAAAACTTAGAGGTTATGGTTGATTTTTGCTGAATGTCAATGGCATCTTGTTCTTTTTTCAGAAGGACTGAATAAATATTTGTGGTAGGGCTGCCTTCGGCTGTTACAGTAAAGGTGATGGTGCGTTCGGCCACCGATCCCTCAAGACTTTTGGCTCTTTTGACGGCCACTGTGGCGTTTGGATGCAGGGTGGAAAAGGTCAGGGAAGGAATACTCATCTGGTAAGCCTTTGGTAGGATAAGCTCATAATTCATCTTAAGAGAATCAAACGAAGGAATGGTATCGCCTTTCCAACCGTAGGCAGCGACCATATTTTCTTTAATGCCGGGCGGCATATCGGGCCAGGTAATTGATCCCAGGTACGCATTGGGCTCGTTTGTGGTAGTACGCTGATTGTTATTGAAGATTTTCTGCCCATACAAACTGTAGCCTGCAAGCAACATAAATAGAAGCGTCAGAATATTTTTTTGTTTCATGATTTAAAAGAAGTAAGGTGGATTCCTGAACTTCACGGTAGTAAAAGTAAAAAATATTCAGTCTGTTGCGTAACAACCCACTTCGCGTTTACTACCAATTCCCCGGCCGTCAATCCTTTTGATTATTGCATCTTGAGTTTTTCAGGTGAATCAACAGCTTCGATATTGGCCGTATGTGGCAAGGTTATTTTTTCAGGATTATTTCCTCATATTATTCTCACATTGAATAGTGTCAGAAACTTTTTGCTTTTTTAAACCTGAAGGGCTGATATGATTATAGCCAAAATGAAATGTCGGGCAGCGAACCCCGAGGGGGTGACATATTCTGGATCAATCCTTACATTCCCTCCGGGATTATTCTTCTAAAAATGCATCCATTGCTTTGGTTGGCCTGCCATCGTCACCCCAGGCGCTCAAAGCATAACGGCTCCAGCTGCGGGCGCCCTGTGGTTCCCAGTAAAATACGCCCATGCCTTTTTTCCCGGGGACTTCCTTCACCTTTTTCTGAACAGCAACCAGCATATCGTAGGTATTTTGCACCTTAATGTCTTCCCCTCCAACTTCAACCACCATCACTTCTTTTCCGTAGCGGGCAACCATGTCATTCATATTAGCTCCCAGATCATTGATTGAAAGTGTATAATCAGGTTTCCCTTCGAGCCAGTATGGATAATAGGATAAGCCAATTATATCGTATTTTGCTCCGTTTGCTTTCGCGGCATCGAACCACCAACGGAAACGACCGTTGTTGTTTCCCTGATCGACATGCAGAATAACTTTTGATTCGGGACTTACAGCTTTTATGGCATCGTAACCTTTGTTGATGAGTTGCACCAGTTGATGCCAGTTATCTGTACTTCCTTCAGGATAAAGCATGCCTCCGGGAATTTCGTTTCCAACCTGAACCCATTCGGGAGTAACTCCGGCAGTTTTCATGGCGGTCATCACCTCGAAAGTGTAATCGTAGAGATCGTTCAGTAAAGTCGGAAAATCGTGGCCTTCCCATGCTTTGGGCTTACGTTGCTTGCCCGGATCGGCCCAACTGTCGCTGTAATGAAAATTGATCATCACTTTCATTCCCCACTTTTGCGCCCGAACTGCCATCTCCACTGTTTCATCTTTGCTGCAATGGCCACTGGCCTTGTCATCCGACGGGTTCACGAATGTTCGCAACCGGATAGAATTGATGCCATGATCTTTCAGGATTTTGAAACAATCTTCCTTTTCGCCATTGTCGTTGTAAAATTGATATCCCGTGGCTTCCATTTGGGGTAGCCAACTAATGTCGGCTCCTTTGGAAAAATAATCGGCAGGAGGATTTTGTGAGGAGGATTCTTTGCTACAAACAGTCAGGAGGATCGCCGAAAAAACAGCTATAAGCAAAATTGTTGGTGTAGTTTTCATTATAAGCGTTTATGCGTTGGAATACTGCACGAATATCGCATAATATCATAGAAAACCCCCTTGCTGTTACTGGCAAAGGGGTAAAATTAACGCCGTTTCTATCTTTGACTTTGAACAGAACAAATCTGGCAAAAAATTATTTGGAAGTATTTGTATCCGAACTTTAGTAAGTCAAACCTTTCAGATATGCCATTGTCTGAGGTACCTGTTTGGAATAATCCGGACTTTCATCTTCAATGTAATAGTGTTTAATACCCGCTTTTTTTGCTGCCTTCAGAATGCCCGGAATATCTAGCTGCCCGGTTCCGAGTGCTACATCATTTTCAACTGCTGTTCCCCCGGAATTATTACCTGAAACGCCTTTTCGAAGGTCTTTAAGATGCAACAATTTAAAGCGTTTCGGATATTTTGCAATTAGTTTTGCTGGGTCCTGACCAGGAAAGAATGTCCACAAAATATCGATCTCGAAACTTACGTATTTTGGTTCTGTATTCTTCATGATGTAATCGAACAATGTACCGTTTTCGTAAGGTTCAAATTCATACCCATGATTGTGGTAGCAAAAAGTGATACCAAATTCATCTTTCAGGATTTTACCAGCGGCATTAAAATCTTTAGCTGTTTGTTGTGCCACTTCAAAAGTAAATGGTCCATCGTGAGGCACCCAGGCAACCCGGACATATTTTGCTCCCAGAGTTTTTGCATTTTCACCCACTTCACGTGTTTTGGTTGTCAGGTCGGGATAGCCTACGCCAAATGAAGAACAAATCATTCCTCTTTCATCGAGCATTTTTCGGATATCAGAAGCTGTTCGCTTAAATAAATTCGAAAACTCCATATCTGTAATACCCAATTGCTTAAGGGTATCGAGTGTAGCTGCCACATCTTTTGCTAAACTATTGCGGTAAGTGTACGAAACCATGCCCGGTGTTTGAGGGAAAAGAGGTTTGTCTTTTTGGGCATTGAGCACTCCAACGTTTAGCAAAAAAAATAATAAAACTTGCAATGTGCGTTTCATATTGTTGATATTTAATGTCTTGTGATATGAATATATGTAAGATAATTCAGTGGGTTAAGAAAAACTGCTATGTCAGTTTTTAATTTCTCTTATTTTAATATTACGAAAAGAAGTTCTCGGTCCTTCATCCTGCAATAATATATGACCATCCTGAAATTCACCCCATCCCTTTAAGTTTGCATATTTACTCTTTGATAAAAGTTGATAGTATCGTTCACTGCTTTTTTCGATTTCAACAGATTTTATCCCATTTAGCCAGTGTTCAATGTGATTTCCATCAACAATAATCAGAGCTTCGTTCCACTCTCCATTTGGGTGAACCTTTACGTTTTGAGGTGCCCGCACTAAATCATATAACGAACCACAAGTTCTGTTATAATCCGGCTTGTCATAAGGCCAATTTTCGTTATCTAAAATTGCGTACTCTAATCCAAGACCATGACCTGGAGATGCTTTAAGTGACTCATTGACAAAATATTTAATCCCACTATTCCCTTGATCCGCAATTTTGAATTGACATGCTAATTCAAAATTTCCATATTTCTTAATGGTAATAATATCACCTCCTTTCAAAGAGTCTGGCATTTCATTTCCAAGGCATATCAGTTCTCCGTTTTCAATGATCCAGCCTTGCACAGGAAAATCATCTTTGTAAATACCTCTCCACCCGTTAAAAGATTTCCCATCCCAAAGAAGCGTCCAACCAGCTTTGATTTCTTTTTTTGATATAGTGTTGGGTGCCCTGGAAGAAGAATTCTCTTTTTGCAAAAAGCATGAGATTAATAAAAAGCTCATACTAATAGACATTGTGACTCGAAATAAATAAGTTCTTGTATTATTCATCTTCAAAGAATTGTTTTAATTGAGAATATAAAATATTAAAATACGCAACTCAAAAAAAGATCCTGCAAATCTGCCAACTCAAAATCAGATGCGTACTTTGGTATTTACTCCAAATACATTGTAACCTTTCCATTCCCAGGTTGGTCTTGTTTTTTGGTAACAATAGTAAATATCAATTCCAAAATATTTGCTTCTGAAAAGATGAAATCCACCATACAAACGTATAGTTTGAACCTTCTGGAAATTAATATTTGTGAACAATTCACCCATCAGATATGGCTTTGGCAATTTATTGGTGGAACGAACAAAAAAATCAATGTTTGTAATGTTGTCCAGTCCATATTGAGTAGCCGAGGCTTTATAAGTTTTGGAGACCAGTCGATTAGCAACCTTAACGATCATATTGTCCGGATGCCAAAAATATACTCCATAAAGCATATAGGTTTGTCCGGAATTCCAACTATTGGATTTAAAAATTTCAGTTTGACGAAGTCCCAGACCAAGTGTAAACTTTTTACTTATTTCGTGGTAAGTAATCAGATCAAAATGAAAATAGTCCAGTTGATTATTCTGATTGTTGTAATGATCTTTATTTGAAATTACCAGATCCGTTTTATCATTCACCGAATATGTAATACTTGTCGAATTCCATAGGTAAGAACCATCGCTAACCAATTGATAAACAACATCAGAAGAACAAAAAGCGAACAAAATGATTATAAGTCCGGTAATTTTTATCATTCTCGGTTACCCTTTTAATAGACTAAATTATACTCTTAAGATTCAATAATTGCAAAACAAATTTTAAATCTATTCCATTGTATTTTTCATTGACCAAATAAGGATACCTAATGACAAAGCTATTGATATTGATCCTTATATGCACTTCAATAGTGACAAAATCCACTGCTTAAATTGAAAAGGGAGGCATGAAAAGTTTGATTTTCTCATACCTCTCTTTTCGGGAAACTGAGTTATTTTAACCAAGCAAATAATTCACTTTATAAAACTTAAATTTTCGGTTCCCATCCTTTTTCATATTCACGACTCCATAGTTTTTGGGCTTCAGAGTCTCCAATAATGTGTCCATTTTTAGGATCAATATTAAGATCACGTCCAACGCGCCATGAAATATTTCCCAACTGCATTGCTGTTATGCTCTTATGTCCTAATTCAACATCACAGTTTGGACGTCGGTTATTTCTTATTGCATCTAAAAAGTCGGCCACATGAAGGTTATCCATTCCTAAACTCGGGCTTGCAGTATTGCGGCCATCCAATGCACCTTCTACAATAAGCGATTTCACTTCGTTAATCAGCTTACCATCATTGTCATACACCTTATAACTATTTCCACCGGTATCTAAGCTTCCTTTTTCACCGTAGAAAATAATGCCACGATCAGCTCCTTCAATGGCTCTTCCATTCGAACTCCTGCATTCCCACATTAATGAGATACGTCCAGGGTAATCCATGGTTATTATTTGGGTATCGGGAGTTTCCCAGTCGTCTTTGTAATGGTATCTACCTCCTACCGANNCCGTAATTCCATAACCAATGCCAATTATAGTGAATCAGATTTTCCTGGTAAGTGGCACGTGGTGCAGGGCCTTGCCAAAGTTCGTAGTCGAGCCAGGACGGTACGGCTGCGGGTTTCAAAACCAATGATTTACGATTGTTTGTGTACCAGGTTTTTGCCAGATAAACACGGCCGATAATTCCATTATGCAATTGTTCGATCCCCTGAGTAAGTATTGGTGCAGAACGCCGTTGTGCACCCATCTGTACAACGCGGTCATATTTTCGTGCAGCAGCGATAGCCATTTCGCCTTCTCGCGGATTATGAGATAATGGTTTCTCAACATACACGTGTTTTCCGGCCTGACAACCCATAATAGTGAGTGGTGCATGCCAATGATCTGGAGTTGCAATGTATATTGCGTCGATTGACTTGTCTTCCAATACTTTGCGACAATCACCTTCTGACTTTGGTGTAGTTGTCTGACCAGCTTTTAGTACCGAATTGATTGCTTTTGGCATTGTTCTGGAGTCAACATCACAAACGCATGACACCTCGGTGTTTTTCTGTTTGGCGATAGTTCCAACCATGCTGTTTCCGCGGCCGTTTAAGCCGATGGCTGCAACATGAATCCTGTCATTTGCTCCAATGATGTTTTTATAACTTTTTGCGCTAAATCCAAAGGCGGTTCCACCAATAGCGAGGCCGGCTGAAGTGACAGCAACTTTCTTCATAAAATCACGTCTGTTATCCATAGTATTTGGTTATAATGTTTTGATTTTTATATTTTTAAAAGATACAACGCCACCATGTTCCTGCAACAGGATATGTCCTTTCTCAACCATTCCGAACGCAGGCACAGCCTTATTGAATTTGCTGAGTGCAACGGCATCGGTATAGGTTTTGTCACCACGTGTAAATTGGAGGATTTTCACACCATTTAACCAATGTTCAACTTTCTTTCCTTTAGATACAATACGCACTGTATTCCATTCACCCGGAGCATTTACCTTTTTCTTATTGGTATTTACTGGTAATACATCATAAAAAGATCCACAAAGGTGATTTTCTTTCTTATTATCTTCAGCTAATTTATCATCGAGAATCTGGTATTCCATTCCCAGATTTCCTCCGGTAGCATATTTGGTGTAAAAATATTTTATTCCGCTGTTACAACCAGGTTCGATATTAAAATCTAACGAAAGCTCAAAGTCCGAATATTCGTCAGCGGTAATAATATCGCCTCCTTTATCACCTTTAACCGCAGTTAAACATCCATTTTTTATTTCCCAGCCTGCCGGAACAGGTTTGCCTGCTGCCGTTATCCAACCATTGGTTGTCTGCCCATCAAAAAGTAACGTCCATCCTTGCTTTATTTCTTTTGAACTTAATTTGGGCAGTTGGGCCGAAATCAAATTTATTCCAAAGAAAGAACATAGGAACAAAGTCAAAATTTGTTTTTTCATAATGATTTGATTTTAAATTTTCAATAATATGGAGGCTAAACTAAAGCAGATTAGCCTCCATGTTATATGTTTATAGTTGTGTATATCCTTTGTTTTGAATGATTTTGCCAGGATTTGACTGCATGACAGTCATCGGGATTGGGTAGATCAGCATGTCGTCACTCCAAACAAAAGCACCGTAGCCATCAGCTGCCTGTTCAGCTTTCATTACGTCTTTGGCACGCCCGGTTCTGACCAAATCGAACCAGCGATGATTTTCAAAAGCCAGCTCAACGCGCCGCTCTTTCTCAATTGCAAGCAAAAAGGCTTGATCAGTAGTTAAATCACTAAGTAAATAATCTTTTAAAAGATCGGCAGGTTTTATAATATTCGGATCGCCTGTGGTATTGCGTGCCCGTTGACGAATTTTGTTTAAATATGATAATGCAACAGATTTGTCACCATTGGTGCGAACCAAGGCTTCAGCATGCATAAGGTAAATGTCTGCCAATCGAAGTTCAATCCAATTATTACCATTGTCGGTTCCGCTAGTTGCAATATCATAATATTTGCATACATATTTATCGTTTTCAAAGGCTCCGGTTTTTGCGTTTTTCCAACCATCACGCATCGAAATATATTTTCTTGGATCTCCTACTTCATAAGCTTTCGACATATCTTCGGTAGGAGCATTCACACCACCTTTATCACCAACAAGAACAACTTCTTTATCAGAAAAACGAGGTGCAAAATTATTATTCCAGGGGCTTCCAGTCGCACCATTCGGACTTCCCTTTTTATACTGAACTTCAAATAAAGATTCCTTGCTATTCTTTTTTGTTACATCAAACAGATCTTTATAACTCGTCACCAATGAAAATTTGGAATCGTTTATAACTTCCATGAATTTTTGACTGGCAAGATTATAATATTCATTACCCTTATTCAATGGCAATCCGGCCATAGTCATATAAACTTTCCCTAGTAATCCCTTAGCTCCGCCTTTTGTAACACGACCGTTATCGGAAGCACCATAAGTATCGGGAAGATTTTGCTCTGCAAATTTCAAATCTTCAACAATCAAATCATAAATTTCCTGAAGTGAGGCTCGTTCAAGTTCATAGGCTTCTATTTGTGAAATCTCTTTATCAACCTTTATTACGCCTAACATTTGACCGTTGAGTGCAACTCCGCCAAACGTTCTGTTTAACCAGAAGTACATCAATGCCCTTATGAATTTTGCCTCTGCTTTATATTGGTTTTTTAAATTTTCATTGGTAAAGGTGGCTTGATCAACTCTTCCAATAACAATATTCGCACGCATGATAACATTATAGCAATTATTCCAACAATCTGTTGGAAAACCGTTTTCTGGCAATAAGGGTGAAACGAAGTCGTCTATTCCCTTTTCATTTGCAGGATTACCAGCCAGCCATGAATAAGAAGTATTGTCAGAACGTATTTCACCAATGTCAATAAAAGTCCTATTATAAACAGAACGTAAGTTGCCATAGGCTGATAAAACCGCTTGGTTCATATCAGCTTGCGTTTTATAGAATCCTTCAGAATTGAGGCTTGAAGGTGGATTTAAGTCGATAAATTCTTGGTTGCAGGATACCATCAAAATCATTCCTGTTAGAAATATGCATATCTTTTTCATTTTATAAAAATTTAGAATGTAACATTAACTCCGAAAATCACCGATCTGGCTACAGGATATCCGAGGTAATCTCCTCCTTTTGATAATCCATCTCCCTGGCTGCTTGTGTCTGGATCGTAGCCCGGATACCTGGTTAAAGTAAAAAGGTTCTGTCCTGTTAAATATAAGCGCAATCCTCTCATTCTTAAGTTTTGGATCTTATTTGAATCAAAATCATAAGCAAGAGAAAGATTTCGTAACCGCAAATAAGATGCGTCGGTCACCCATGCAGATGAAGGATCTCTCTGCCAGCCAGAAGGAGTTCGTGTAGGCCGAAAATGGATTCCATCTCCAGGTTCATCAGCAGACTGCCAGCGTTCGAGTTGCTCTATCATTCCGTTTCTGTCGCCATGATAGATACCTACCATACGTTTAAAAAAACTGAATAATTGAGTACCGTAAACTCCGGTAAATTGTACTCCAAGAGTGAAATTCTTGTATGAAAAATTGTTGTTGAATCCAGCAGTAAAAGTCGGATTATTATCACCAATGATGTCCTTATCGTTCTGATCCATCTTTCCATCCTTATTTACATCCAGATAACGCCCATCGCCAACTTTATCAATCGGAAGATGAGGATATTTATCTAGTTCTGCCTGATTCAAAAATACACCCTGATAAACATAGCCATAGAAAGAAGCAATTGGATAACCTGGCTTTGTAATGAATGCGTTATTTGCATTAGGTGCACTTCCAAAAATAGGACGTCCATCAGGTCCAACCTCCAGTACTTTATTTTTATTGAACGAGATGTTGAAATCGCTCGACCATTTAAATTCATTGACTAAATTTTTGGTTGACAGCTGATATTCCATACCGCGATTCTGGACTTTCCCCACATTCTGCATCTGGTTAGAATAGCCAGTTATACTTGGAACTGGAACATTAAGTAGTAATTCTAAAGATTGGCTATCATAAAAATCAGCTTCCAGGCGAATCCTGTTTTCAAATAATCCCATGTCGAAGCCAAAATTTAATTGTTTTGTTTTTTCCCATCCCAGATTTTTATTTGACATTGTGCTAGGGTTCACAGTATTTTGTAATGCATCACCTGTTGGATAGAATCCGGTACCCAGCAATCCGATTGATGAATAATTCCCAATACGGTTATTCCCTACAATCCCATAGCTGGCACGAACCTTCAAGTCATTTATGGTCTGAACATTCTTCATGAAATTCTCCTGACTGACTCTCCATCCTATAGATGCTGAGGGAAAAGATCCCCACTTTTTATTTTGTCCAAAACGGGAAGATCCATCGGTGCGGAAAGTTGCAGTAAATAAGTATTTGTTGTCATAAGCATAATTAATGCGTGACAAATAAGAAATCATTGAATATTCTGACAGATCGCTGGTAAGCTGATACATCGTTCCCGCATTTAGTGTATATATATTATCATTCGGGAATCCACGAGCTTCTCCATAAGCATGGTCATAGGAGTGTTTTTGGGCAGTGTATCCAGCCAAGGCTGTCAAACTATGTTTTTCTGCAAAAGTTTTCTGATAGGTTAATGTTTGTTCTATTACCCAATCAATATCAGTCCAGCTTTCATTATTGCCTTGAGCTGGTCTGGGAGCTTTTGATCCATCAAGGTCAACATACGAAGGTTGATATCGCTTTTTATTATTTTCCTGAACTCCTCCATTTACACTAACCTTATATTTTAAATTGTCTATAATTTCCCATTCTGCAAACAGAATTCCCATCCAGCCATTTCTTCTGCGGAAATCATAAATTTGCTCAGCAATACCTATTGGATTGGCTACATCTCCGGCAAGAATTTCAGGATTTCTTACCATAGAACCATAAGTTCCGTCAGAATTTTTCAGAGGATAAATTGGAGGTAAATTAAGTGCATACATAATTGGCGCATCTTTGCCATTCGCTTGTTCGTTACTATTGGAAAAATATGCATTCATATTCATTCCTATCTGAATACGATCGTTGATTTGCGAAGATAGACTGGTTCTGAAATTGAAACGATCGTAATCTGTATTGATTGAGATTCCATCTTGCTGCATATAACTGGCTGAAAATGTATATTGTGTTTTTTCAGATCCACCGCTTAAGGAAAGTTCATATTGCTGCATTTTTGCATTTCTGAATAGCAGTTCCTGCCAATTATTGTCAGGCATTTGTGCAACAGAGGCCGGATCTAAAAAATTGTAAAGAGAACCGGATGTTCCATCCGGAATTAAATACTGTGTATTCGCACTTGGATATAATTTTCTTCGACTGTTGGGATCGCTTATGCTATGTGGCGATTTATTGGGATCTGCAGAAATGATTGACGCATCTAACCATGCCTGGTTTCTTCCATCGTTAAACCATTCCACATACTGGTCACGATTCATCATATCAACTGTCTTTTCTCGCTGCTGAACACCAACGAACATATTGAAATTTATAGACGGAGCACCTGATTTTCCTTTCTTTGTGGTGATTATAACCACTCCGCTCGCTCCCCTTGATCCATAAATAGCAGTTGAAGAAGCATCTTTCAATACCTGAATGCTTTCTATGTCCGAAGGATTTAACAATCGAAAGGCACCACCTTCCATTGGATAGCCATCAACAACATATAGAGGTTCATTTGATTGTGTAATTGATCCCGTACCTCTAACCCTGATAGATAAACCTTCTCCTCCTGGTGCACCATTAATTTGTTGGATTTGCACCCCTGCAACTTGACCAATCAGTGCTTCCCCAAAAGATGTAACTGCTCTTTCTTTCAGGTTGTTGGCTGTAACAGAAGCAACTGCACCAGTCAAATCTGATTTCTTTGCTGTACCATAACCAACGGCGACAACTTCCTCAATCCCAATGGCATCTTCAACCAATGTTACGTTGATACTGGTTTTTCCCGCAATTGCAATTTCCTGCCCTTTCATCCCTACAAAAGAAAATTGCAGTGTCGCGTTTTCAGGAATATTCGAAATTGAATAATTTCCATTGCCATCGGTAATGGAGCCATTGGTAGTTCCTTTTACAACCACGGAAACGCCTGGTAATGAACCTCCATTAGAATCAGTAACTTTCCCGGATATTGATCTCTGCTGCTGCCCGATATTTTCCAGTAAATTGTTTTCACCTGCATTTTCATCGGTGATAATAATGTAACGGTCAACAATTTTGTACTGTAAATCGGCTGCTCCGAGAATTTTATCCAGAATAGCATTGATAGTCTGGTTGTCGACTTTTAAGGAGATGATTTTTTCAACATCCAGTTTGGTACTGTTGTAGGCAAATTTAAACTCCGACAATGATTCTATTTGCTTGAAAATACTCTCGATGGTAGCATTTTTCGACTCAAACGACAACCTGGTTGCCTGCGAGTAGGAGACTGAAGCAAAAGACATCAGCCCTAAAAGAAGTAACAAGAAAGTTAGTTTCATAATGCGTAAATACTTTCGTATAGGGATAAATGACTCCCTGTACAAACTTGTTTTGTTTTTTTTCATAAGTTTGACGTGTTAAGTGTTAAACAATGGTTTGACATTTGAAAGAGCGGTAATTCTTCGACCAATTATCGCTCTTTATTTTTTTTTTACATATTCTTTGACTTTGGCGTTAAAATTATTTTTCCTTTTTCGTATTTATAATCAACCAATAGGGCTAGACTAAGAATATCCATCAATCGTTCCAGGCGCTCGCCTTCATACAATTCTACAGTTAGCCTGCGGTCGTTAAACTGTTGTTCATCGTATATCAACTCTACATTGTACCACCGCTCGATTTTCCTAACCAGTTTGCCAAAAGTATCGTCTTTAAAGAGGAGTTGGTTTTTTTTCCAGCCGTTAATTTCATCCTGTGGAAAACGGTTAAGTACCAATTGACGTTTGTTTTTGGAATAAACAAAAGACTGTCCTGGTTTTACCTCCTTTTCAACTGTCTGATTGGATGAATTTCTCAGTAACAGATTTATTTTCCCCTCAAACAACGAAGCTTCTACCTGATTTTCGTCGGAATAAGCTTTGACGTTAAATTTTGTTCCCAATACTTTCACAATTACTCCTGAAGTATGAACCACAAAAGGTTGGTGCTCATTTTTGCTGACTTCAAAAAAAGCTTCTCCATCCAAATAGACATCGCGTTGGTTTTTACTGAAATTGCCCGGATATCTGATTTTCGTATCCGAGTTTAGCCATACTTTGGTGCCGTCTGCCAGCACAATTTGCGACTTTTGTCCACGTGGCGCAATGGTTTCAGTGTATTGACCTGCCGACTGATCTGACTGGCTTACCCAATACAGAATTCCCAGTCCGATGATTGGAATCAAAAGGAATGCGGCAATTTTTTGATAGACTTTCAGGATTCTTGAAACCGAAACCCGGGACTTCATGTGATGTTTTTTCTGATATTCCTTAATTTGGGTGAATACGTTTTCGATCAAGGTATTTGAATCAATTTCGGCAGATGTCGCCCAGTTTTCAGCAAGCCAACTTTCAACCTCTGTTTGAGTCTTCGTATCAGAAAGCCATCTTTCTAATTCTTTTATTTCCTGAATGGTACATTTCTTTTCAGCCAGAAACCTGTTTGCAATATCAATAATTCCTTCGTTCATTTTAAACAATTTGTAAGTAATACGAGGAAGGTAAGAATTTCCGTGAAGAGGTTTTGAAAAAAAAGTTTTCAGGTGATGGGAAAAGTGATCAGTCACATTGTTCAGTTGGGCTTACTGCCAACTGCGACTGACCACTGCCAACTATTAGTGTTAGCAAGTATATTATCTGAGTTGAAGTTGCATAATATATGCCTCGCATCCAATCGCTTCTATCTCAATAAAATAGAAGTCCTTTTGATTTTCAGTAATGATGCAATTGCATTTGTTTTGAATGGCGGAATAATATTCCAATCCGTTCTCAAAGTCGTGGATCAATTTATTTTGAATGGCCTGATCTGTAATATTTTGATCGATTGTTGTTATTCGGATATGCTGACGGAGCATTTCTATTTTTTTTTCTTGCCTTTTTTCGCCACTTTTTTTGCTTGAAAAATAGAAGGCAATGGCCAGACAAAGTGGTGAGATGAAAAGCTCGATGTTGTGCTTTCCCTGAAGACTAAGTAAGCGCGAGGACCATGTAAACAATGGATATTCCTTGTTTAATGTTGCAAACAGGATATTTGCATCAATAAAACGTCTCATCTGGCCTGATTAAAATATTTGTCTTTCAACTCTTTTCTTGAACGTCTTTTGTACGTAGCTTCTCCTTCGGAAACCTGATTCACCCATTCTGAAACAGGAAAATCTTCGATGGTTTTATAGTTACCTGATGTAATGTGTCGGTAAAGAAATTCATAATACGTATTGTCCAATAAATTGAACACCAATCTAGTATGTGTTTATTGGAAAAAATACAAAAATGCCAGCACAACAAATTTTCGGAATTCTTTCCGGAGAAAGGCAAGTGCATTGCGGATTTGGCTGTCAACGGTATTTTCTGAAATATTTAATCTTACTGCAATTTGTTTGTAGCTCAGTCCTTCGAAACGACTCATTCGAAAAATTTCGCGTCGTCGCTCCGGAATTTCGTCAATCAACTTTTCTAATTTTTCCTCGGCATCTTCAGGCATCAAATAATCCAATTCCTCATCAACAAGTAAATCATTCTGGAAATGTTCACCCACAAAATAAAGTTTACGATTTACTGCCGATTTCAGGTGATCGAGAATCAAATTTTTAGCAATGGAAAACAGGTAAGGTTGAAAATCTTTATCAGGATTGATGAACTCTTTTTTGAGCCATAGTTTCACAAACACTTCC
The DNA here is from genome assembly GCA_003537645.1 of Prolixibacteraceae bacterium. Lineage (GTDB taxonomy): Bacteria > Bacteroidota > Bacteroidia > Bacteroidales > Prolixibacteraceae > Aquipluma. The sequence goes on along the minus strand of DPRM01000045.1, from coordinate 37,806 downwards.
TGTACAATTTCTTCAGGATCGACCTGGGTTGGAACCAATTTAACGGCAAACCCTTTCACCTTATTCCGGTATTTGTAAAAAAGCACCTCGAAGGCAAACGAATCACCTTCTTTGAGCTTTGTGACTAATTCCTTTTCGGTATGCAAGAGTTTTTCCACGGATTGGTTTTGCTTTTGAGAACTCCAGAGTAGTCAACAAAGTAAAGAAATAAAAAAAGAAAGGCTGCCTTTCAGAAAAAATCTTTAGGCAGCCTGGTTTTTTGTACTTATAAATCTTTTTATCCGCGCATTCCCGGGCCGCGTTTCATTTCTCGCTGACCTCTGTTATGCATCATTTTCCCTTTGTGGAGATCAAACTTCAGGCGTTGTTCGTCGGTAAGTTGGGCACGCATTTCAAGCCGGTGTTTTGCCTGTATTTTGGCCATCTCGACTTTTAATGCACCAATTTTTTCGATGTTTTTGTTGATGGCTCCCAAGTCTGGTTTTTCAACTGTTGTCAATGTTTTCTGTCGGGCCTCTGCCTCACCCAATTCATTGCGGATAGGTTGTAACTGTTTTTGCACGGCAAGCATACTTTGTTTAAAGGCTTCTTTTTGTGCATCGGTCAAATTCAATCCGTTCATAGGGTCTCTTTGTCCGTCATTCATGAGCAAGACCTTATCTCGTTCGATAAAGGATTTCTTACCTTCCCGATTAATTGGTTGCGCAAACATGACAACCGACATACTCATCAATACTACAAGCATTAAAATTTTTGTTTTCATAATTTCTAATTTTTAAAATCTGTTTTCTGAAACTTTATTGAAATTACACTTTGGATAGATCTGAAAATAAAAGGTTTAATGCTTAACTAAACTTTAAGAGTTCTTTAACAGTTACTGGTTATTCACCAATTTCATTCATAGCTGCCCTTATTTCTTTCAGGAAACCTGCAACTTTCACTTTTGGATCTCCTACACCCAGTGTTTCCAGCGGAATATATCCACGATAACCCGATTGCTGAATAATCTTCATCAGTTTGTTCAGGTCGGTTTTTTGCTCGATTCCATTCACATACAGGTTTTCTTTTAATTGCCAGCTTACTGCGTAAGGAATTGTCTTTTCTATTTCCTTGTACGGATCGGTTCGAAAGCTGCCAATATCCAGAATCAATCCGAACCAGTTGGAATTAACGCGTTTGATGATTTCAATGGTCTGATTGGCAGTCTTAAGAAAATCGTGGTGGTTTTGAATGCCAACCACAACCCCATGAGCTTTTCCAAATTCAACACATTCTTTCAGGTCGTCGATCATATAATCAACCACTTTTTCGCGAGGGATGTCTTTAACATCAGCCGTTCCGGAGAAAACCCGAATAACTGGAATTCCCAGTTTTTCAGATGCGATGATCCAATTTTTCACCAACTCAACGCTTGCTTTTCGTTTGTCCGGATCTGGATCGGTAAAGTCATTTCGTACACCGGTTCCGCTGATTTCAAGCCCAAGCAAAAATGCCTTTTGTTTGATGTGGTATAAATATTCATCCGATGGAACTTCAGGATAACCTGGGAAATAATAGGCGGTAATGTCGACAGCCTCAAATTGATTGGCAGCGCAATAATCCAATAGATCATCCAGATTCATTTCGCCTTTCATCAGCGGACCATTAAATGAATAGGCATTCAGGCTGGTCTTTAATTTCGTTGGAAGTTTTTGCTGCGCGAATGCGCCTAAATGAAAACTGACTGCCAGAAATATAACGATAACACTTTTCCACGATCGGCACTTGCGATTTCGGTTCATATTCGGAAGATTTTTAAAAATTATAGAATTGAAGCTGTTAATTCCGTCATTGTATTGACGAAATTACTATTAAAATCGTCAGTGTGTTGACGATTTTAATAGTTTCAGGTTCGAACGAACGAGCTTGGTAGGCTCAAAATGGGAATTTACCATTGTTTTGCTTTGGCAATTTCAATACCGGCACTTCAAAAATTTTATCTTTGGTTCGCTTAACCAAACCCGACCATGAAATCAATTCTATTCCTGATAACATTTCTGCTGGTATCCAATTTTAGTCAGTCCCAAAATACGCCCAAAATTACCATGTCCGATTACATTGGAATCAACACCAATGTGGCGGCTTATGACAATAAATATCTGGCCGATTTGTCGAAATGTGTGAAATGGATTCGTGAATACCACGATTGGTCGCATTACGAAGCTGCCAATAATTATTACAAATGGGATAACATTACCACACAACCTCAGGGCTACACCTGGCCCGATCATAATTTGTTTATGAACGAATGCCGTAAATACGGAATCAACGTGTTGATTGATGTGTTGGGAAAACCTTCATGGGTGGGAACTTCGCCTATTCCAAATAATTCAGGAACTGGCACCAATGCATCTGATTATATGGAACGCCTTGAGTTTATTGGGCAGTTGGTCGCCCGTTACGGCTCGAAAAAGATAAACACTTCGTTGCTCGAAACTGCCGACAAAGCAAGCGGACTGAACATGATAAAATATTACGAGGATGACAATGAACCTGACTATACCTGGAAATCGCCACTTTGGACAGCAGCCAGTTACGCCAAATACTGCAATGCGGTGCACGATGGTTTTGGAGTTCAAACCGATGCTGATCACCCTTTGCTGGGAATTAAATCGGTTGATCCGGATGCCAAACATGTACTGGCCGGAATGGCTTCGTCGGATACTGTTTATGTGAACAATGTGCTGAAAGCTTCCGGAGGCCGCGTTCCGTTTGATGTTTTGAATGTTCACCACTATTGCAGCGACCTTGCCAATGCTTATTCTCCTGAAAACGAAAAGTACGGCTACGAAGTAAAATACCGCAATTTTTTCAGGTGGAAAAACCGTGTTTTGCCTGATATTCCGGTTTGGATGACCGAATTTGGCTGGGATACCTATCTGGCGCCCGACAACAAACATTCATATACTTACGCACCTAATCAACAACAGGCCAATTATATTCTTCGATCTTATCTTGTATTGCTTAAGCTTGGTTTCGAAAAGGCTTTTTTGTTTATGGATACCGATGGAAACAGTAAAGATATCCTTCAATATTCGTCGAGTGGTTTGTTGACCGACAAAGCCACGAAGTATGCCAAAAAGAAATCGTACTACTATTTGGCAACCATGCAAAATGTGCTGGGAAAATGCGAATACACTAAAACTGTTTCGTACAAACAACTTTCAGGAAACAACGAAATTTACTGCATCGAATTTACCAATCCTGCGAATTCAGAAAAAGTATTTGCACTTTGGACACGCAAAACCGGGTCGAATACCGACAGTGGAGCGCAAACCAATTACCAGTTTGTTCCCGGATTTCAGATTAAATCGGCTTATGCTGTTTTACCTGCCGATACTGATATGGATGGCGATACGATCAATCCCATTATTACTGACGATAAAATTGAGTTGAAATTAACCGAAACACCCCAGTTTGTGTTTGTTTCGGAACGAAGTACCTTTTCAAACATGCAGCCTTCAGGAAAATTTGAATTGAATGTTTTCCCGAATCCGGCCAATGCCGAAGTGCAAGTCAGTCTTTCAGTGTCGGAAAAGCAAATGGTAAATGTATCGGCCTTTTCAACAGATGGCGTTCTGGTGAAAACCCTCGCCGATGGCCCGATAGAGCAGGGAATCCACCATTTCACCTTCGGAGCCGGATTAGTGTCAGGAGTCTATTTTCTTAGGCTGATCAGCAATTCAGAAAAAACTATCAGGAAAGTAATTTTGCTGAATTAGGGTGCTAATTGCTTGTTCTGCTAATGATTAACTTTTTGGTTGTGGAATTTTCAGAAGTCGAAATGTTGAGGAAGTAAATGCCGTTTGCAACTTCACCATCAACCAGATTTACCCTAATTTGCTGACCGGCGGCAATTGGTTTGTTCTCCCACAAATTTGATATGAGTTGCCCCTGAAGATTGTACAACTTAATTGTTGGCTGCAAAGTTCTGCTTGTTGTATTGGTAATTCCGAGATAGTCATTGGCCGGATTGGGAAAAAGCTGAAACAGATCATCCTGCATTTCGCTAATCTGTTCGTTGCCAGTTGTTACTACTTTTTCGATGCTAACATTATCGAGGTAAATATTGCCTGAAAACTTGCCTATTCCAAAACCGAAGCGACAGTTGGGATCGCTTGCCTGCGCCATTTTTACTGTCCACGAAAATTGCTGTTTTGTTGCGGTTACAGCTTTCACGGTTGAATAGTAATTCCCATAGTCTGAGTGGTTTTTCGACAGGAAAACATCCATCGAATTCGGATTGTCGGCCCATGCGTCGAAAGTAATGAGATAAGTGACGTCTTTCACCAACGGAATTCCCAATTGCTGATCGACAATGTGCCAATAGGCTGTACCGGGCTGTGTTACATTAATTTTATACACACCGTCAACAACGGTTCCGGTAGCTTTCCATTGTGTACTTTGGAAATACCAGTTCCCCCAGTTTTTCATTCCCTGGCTGAAATCGCCATTTATAATAATCTCGTTTTTCTTTTTAAAAACCGGGATCAAAGTCATGTCTTTTGCAACCTCAAGCTTCATCGGATTGGCCGAACCGAGGTGCAGCCATTTATCAAATTCATAGCCTTCGGCAGGTTTAGCTGTAAGTGTAACCATTGTTCCTTCAGGATATGATTCCATTTTGGGAGATACATCAATTGTTCCTCCTGAAGCTGGCTCAATATTCAGCGAAAATGGTCCTTCCGATTCCTGAAGCTGATAAATTCTTACGTAATCGATGTAGAATTTGTGAGGCAGTTTTGTATCGTCAATTCCTTGCTGCGCGCCCCAGCTACCACCATAAGCAAGGTTCAGGATCATGTAAAACATCTTATCGAACGGCCAAACTCTATAGTCACCTGTTGGTTTGTTATAAGTGTATTTTTTTACTCCGTCGGCATACCATTCCAATTTGGTTGGCGACCAAATAAAAGTAAAAGTGATAAACTTCGTGTAAGGTTGGTTGTAAGAGGTTTGGATGCCCGAACTCTGATGCCCGGTACCATTTGTTCCTTCAAAATGAGCAGTGTAGTACAAATTGTTCGCATTCATTCCCACATATTCCATGATGTCCATTTCGCCGCTTTTTGGCCATCCACCGTATTCGCTGTTGGTTGGCATCATCCAAATTGCCGGCCAGGTACCTTTTCCGGTTGGAACTTTGGCCCTGATTTCAAATTTGCCATACAGCCAGTCGCCTTTGTACCTCGATACCAGACTTGCCGAAGTATAGCTTGCTCCCTGAAAAGCTTCCTTGCGCGCTTCAATAATCAGAACTGTATCCTGAATACGGGCATTCTCGCTGCGTTTATAGGTGTAATACTGCAATTCGGCATTGCGTATTTTGCCCACTTCGTAATCCCATTTTGTACTGTCGGGCAAACCGGGAGTGTTGAATTCGTCGCCCCACACCTGAACGTATTTTTGCGAATAGGCTTGGATAACAATACAAAAAATAAAAAGGGAAAGGATTAGTTTTTTCATCTTGTTGTGTTTCGGTTTAGTCTGCCAAATTTAGGAAGAATACCCATGCTGACAACATGCCGAAAATAAATTTCAGGCGATCATGGTTTAGCGTTGAAACACCCGAACGTAATCAACTTCAAGTGTGTGCGGAAATTTGCTGTCGTCAATGCCGTGCTTTCCGCCCCAACCGCCACCAATGGCAAGGTTCAGTATTAAATGAAACGGTTGGTCGAAAGGCCATGCATCGAATCCGCTGTTTTCTTTCTGAAAAGAAAAATAGAGAACTCCATCCACATAACTCCTGATTTCATTTTCGTCCCATTCGGTGGTATAAACATGAAATTCGGTAGTAGCAGTTTTCGATGCAATTGCCTTTCCTACCTGCGTGCCTTTTACATGATTGTATTTGTGGGTGTGAACCGTTGAATGAACCGAGTCGGGATCGTATCCAACGTGTTCCATAATGTCAATTTCGCCACTTTTGGGCCATCCGCCATAGGAATTGTCCGACGACAACATCCATATCGCAGGCCATGTACCTTTTCCTGTAGGCAGTTTTGCCCTGACTTCAAACTTGCCGTATTTCCAGTCGCCTTTGCTTTTGGTGGTTAACCTTCCGGAGGAATATTTTTTGCCTGAAGTTGGCTCCTGACGGGCAACAATTTTTAAAGTTCCATCGCTAAGCTGCGTATTTTGCAAATTGGCAACATTGTACCATTGCGCTTCGTTGTTTCCCCAACCGTAAGTGTTTCCGCGGGTGTCGTAGTTCCATAAGGTCGAATCGGGCAGGCCGGTGGTGTTAAATTCATCAGCCCAAACCAGTTTCCATCCCTTATTTTGTTCCTTTTCAGCTACTCTTTTCAGCAAGGTTTCCGGTTCGTCGGTCGTAATATAATCAATGTCGCGGGCCAAAAAATAGTCCATCAGCAACGGATCATTTACAGTCCACACGTTTGTTTCAATCCCGGTTTTCCGCGCTTTGCCAATCCAGTTGTCGTCTTTCCTGAAAACATTAAAATGATAATCGGCTCCGGATATTCCATCCGCTTTCAGACGTTCAGGAGCAACATCTCCATTGAGGTACATTGTTTTTGCCGATGGGTCTAAGCGAACTATTTCTTTCAGAATGTCATAATCAAAACTGATGTAGGTGATCCAGGCTTGTGCCCTCATTTTCTTTACTTTCGTAACAGTTTTCTGTGCCAGAAGCAGCGATCGTTCCTTGCTGATTTNNGAATATTTTGTTTTTTCGATGTGCATTCCTTCATAAACAGGGTCGTGGTTAAGCACCAAAACTTCGTCGGCGGTTAGTTGCACGTCGAATTCCGATCCGGCAACTTCCAGACTAATTGCTTTTTTCAACGAAGCGATCGAGTTCTGTGGTAATCCGTCATTTTTCCATGCTCCACGGTGAGCAACTACGCCATTTTTTAGGAAATTATCCTGATTTACAGAACCGGAGGTTTGTGCGGTTGATGGCTGAATGAATATCAGGAAAAGGAAAATTGCGGGAAAAAGAAATATTGTTCGCATCATTCTTTAGGTTTTAGTATTATAAAAAAATATGATTGTCCGTTTGCATACCTATTTGACATTATGCGTCAGTCAGTTGTCATTTTCCGGCAACTTAATGATTACTAAATGACAATTGAATGACAATGTCATTGGGCAATTTTACGGATGTTCATTTAAAATAAATGTGGGCAACTCCGGAAATCGATTTGCCTCCTTCGCTGCCCACATTTCTTATTCTTCAAAAATATACTTATTTACTTTTTCTCAAAAGGCAGAAACATTATTATTTCAATAGCCACATGAGTTTGTTCACTTCATCGTACCCCTCATATTGGCGATTAAGTGCTTCAATGAGGTTTTCGCGGTTGTAATTGGTTTCCGAACTTGGGTATAACCAACGCATTGGCATTCCGTTCGGGTTGTTTTCATTCAGATTTGTTGTAGAATTTACAGGGAACGGAGGATAATTATTCCGGCGATATTCGAAATAACTCGACTCAGCATCCTGCATAAAATTAAGAATATAGCGTTGCATCCAAATCTGTTTTAACTGGTCGGCTGTTGTTGCTTTAAAGGCAGCTTCGCCCGTAAAATATCCGTTAATGTATGCCTGATCGATTGCTCTTCCGTGCGCATAACTTGCTTTGGTAGCCATCATTGCAGCCAATGCCGATTTAACTCCTGATTCGTAATAGTCTTTGGCAGTGCTTGTTGATATCCATCCCAGGATCCGTGCTTCAGCCAGAATTAATTGCTGCTCGGCATAAGTAACCATCATTCGGGGTTCGCTGGCAGCTTCTTTCAGATACCGCGAATTGATCAACGAGAAGTTTCCTTTTAAATGTTCCGAAGTCAGATTGTTGTAATCCATCGCAACATCGGCTCCAACGTAGGCATTCATATCGGTTTCGGCAAGTCCGCCCGCAATTTTTGCTGCTGCCGGATCGGCCACGTAGAAAAGGCGACGGTCGTTCAAATTTTTCAGATTGTCAATCAGCAATGAGCTAATGTCGGTTCTGCTGGTAAATAAATCGTTGGTACCCGACAACGGATGCATATTTGTTGCGGAATAATTCAGGCCCAGAAATCCGGTATTGCTTTCGAGTAAGAAACCACCATTTACAATTGCAGCAAAGCGGTTTTTCACATCCAGCGAAGCGACTTCTGATTTTTTACTTAAACTCATCAGCACCTTTAATGCAAAGGCGTTTGAAGCTCTTCTCCATTTGTTGGGGTCGCCGTTATACGGAGTCGGATCGCCTGCAAAGGCTACTCCCTTTGCAAAAAACGCGTCGGCTTCTTTCAGTTCGTTCAAAATGCCAATAAACACAGCTTCCTGTGTATCATATTTTGGCCTGTAATTACCTGTGGCAGCCATATTCGTTTCGCTGTAAGGAATGTCGCCCATTTGCATGGTGAGCTGATAGAACATATAGGAACGAGAGAATTTTGCCAGACCTCTGTACGAATTTTCCATGGTCGTTCCGGTGGCATATTCAACCATTTTATCAATATTCGGGAGAATGGTCATCGAACCAAAACCGCCACCTCCAATTTTATTGTATTGCTGATCCATCTGACTTTGGTTGGCATAACCCAAATATTTCGACAAGGCATTGGGTTGAAGATAGGCATGTGCATCTCTTCCGTTAAACTTGATATTGGCAAGAATTACGTTTGTACTTACCATCGATGCACTCGCCTGAGTAACAGTGTCGGGATTGGTATTTATTTCCTCAAACTGGTCGCAGCCAACCAGCATAAACAGGAGTGAAAGACCTAAACCTATTATTTTATTTATTTTTTTCATCTGTTTTGTATATTAAAATTCAAAAACATTTTAGTCTGATGTGCTTTGTTTATAAGCACTTGTTTTTTTTTTAGAAACCTAATTTCACGTTAAGTCCAATGTACCTTTGCGATGGGTCGGCAAAGTTTTCAGAACCACCATCAGGATCGGAGTATTTGAACTGTTTAGCCCAAAGCAAAACATTCTGACCAACAGCTGAAACTGAAACATCTCTGGCGCCTATTTTTGCTGAAATATTTTTAGGGAGGAAATAGGTTAACGACAATTCCCTTATTTTCAGGAAAGTTGTACTGTAAAGGTCAACTGTTGAGGGAGATCCACCCCAGGCTGTGCCTTTGTGCAGATTTTCGATGTACGATTTGTATGTGGTGGCAACATCATTGGGGGCGAACACACGGGTATCGCTGGTGATATTTCCATAAGTATCATACGTTGCAGCTCCTGAAACTACTTTTACACCTTCGCCAATATAGTTTTTTGTTCCGGGTTTGGTTGCGTCAAGGTATCTCGCTTCGGTAAGCGAATTTGGGTGTCCACCCGCACGCCACATATACATTTCGGTAGTTGTTTGCGCCAAACCACCTACCCGGCCATCCATCGAGATGCTCATTACCAGGTTTTTGTATTTAAGCGAAGTTCCAGCACCCCAAATCCAATCGGGATCGCTGTACCCGTATTTCGAATCGTAAGCTGAATAAAGTGGCAATCCGCTGGCATTGTGAATAATATTGCCTTCAGGATCTTTCAGGTAATCGCGAAGTACATATGCATCGGCTCTTTCTCCAACTTTTACCCAAGGCTTGTCAGCTGAATATACAGAATCGAGTTGTGTGAAGTATCTTGCATATTTCGACCAGTTGAATGATACATCCCATCGCCAGTCATTGTTTTTAACCGGGGTGGCATTTACTGTAACTTCAACACCTCTGCGGGTAATCTCTTCGTCGATATTGATGTAGTTGGTAGAGAATCCTGAAGCGGGGCTAATCCCTGCCGATTTCAGGAAATCGTACATTCTTTTGCTGTAGTAGGTAACATCAACTGAAGCACGGTTCTTTAACAAATTCACAACAGAACCAATTTCGAAAGTAGCTGAAGATTCAGGCAACACATCGGTTCCCCTGATTGACGTTGGCAAGGTAGCCGAACTTAAAGTTCCCCATGCATTGTTGGTAATTCCAAAAACAGAGTTGATTGCATAGATAGCGGCAGGATTTTTTACCGTTACCCATGAACTGCGGATTTTCCACATCGAAAGCCAATCCATTTCAGGCAGTAATTCGGATACAATAAAACTTCCGGATACCGATGGATAGGAGTACGAACGGGTGGATTCGGGCAAGGTTGACACCCAGTCGTTTCTTAAAGTTGTTTCGGCGAAAGCTATGTTTTTCCATGACACACCAAAACGGCCATATACGCTGTTTACCTGTCGTTTGAAAATTCTGGATTGAACAAACACCGGATTGATGGAGGCTTTTAATGAATAGAATGCGGGGATTGAAAGGCCGCCTTTTGTCAATGCCTCAATACCTTCATCCTGTCCGTAGTATAACGATCCTCCCAATAATCCTTCAAAAGTAAAATCACTGATTTTCTGCTCTGCTGTGAAAATCAAATCGTTGTTGCTGCTGTAACCGCGGCCAATTCCCTGATTATACGAACCTTTTTGCGATTCTCCCCATACTTCGGTTCCTCCATCAAGTACTCTTCCGCTGCCTGCGCCCTGAAACGAACCTTTTGAAATGTTGATTTCCTGACGGTTGCTGTAGGTATCATAACCTGTGCGAAGAGTTCCTTTCAACCAGGGAGTAAAATCGTAAGTCAGTGCCAAAGTTCCATTTAGAATATCTTTGTTTACACTGTGCGTACGTTCATAACGGTCGAAATACGGATTGTTGTTACCTGCCGTATAGCTGGAGTTTTGAGTTTCGTTCGGAATAACCCAGTAATCTTTGTACTGACGAATATCCCAGTCGGTAGCCGACCATATCAGCAAAGCATACATCGGATCATAACCGGTATAGCCGCTAAATCCGGTATTTGGCGAGGTTTGCTTATTGTACGACATGCTCGACGACAATGAGAATTTGTTTATTTTCATTTCGCCACCAATGCTGTAGGTGATTTTATCGAAAACCGAATTTGGATATTGACCTTTATTTTCGACCCAGGTAGCAGAAGTACGGAAACTGCCCAACTCACCTTGCTGAACAAGGTTCACATTGTTATTAATAATGTAGCCCTGTTCCAGAAAATTCTTGAAATTATCTTTTCCTACCGCGTTGTAGGGCATTGCCATCATGGTTTTTGAGATCGGATCCCATTGAATCACGCTTTGTCCTTCCATTGGAGCTCCCCATGAACCATCTCCGGATTGCACATACTGCAAAGTTCCGTCGGTATTGGTTTTAAGCGCTCTTCCATATTGCGATTGCAATTCAGGAATGGCAAGGTATCCGGCTGTAAACATGGTGCTGCTGTTTACCGAAACTGATAAACCTTTATTTGCGCTTCCACGGAAAGTGGTAACCATAATTGCACCACTTGCGCCTCTGTAGCCATAAAGAGCGGAAGCAGTGGCGCCTTTCAGCACATTTATACTTTCAATATCGTCGGAAGGAACATCGCGCAGGCTCATGTTGCCATAAGGAACTCCGTCGATTACCAGCAAAGGTTGCTCACCACGAATTTCGATGGAGGGTTCAGCAGTAAACTCCGTACTGTTTTTTACCATTAAGCCTGCAACTTTGCCGGTTAACGAGGTTGCAACATCTATTCCTTTTACCGTGGTTAAAACTTCGCCCGATACTTTCTGAACAGCATATCCCAGCGCTTTTTCCGATCGTTTTATACCAAGTGCGGTAACAACAACTTCGTCAACACCAAAGGTTTCAACTTCCATTACAACTGCCAGATTACTTTTGTTGCCCACAAAAACTTCCTGACTTTTCATGCCAATAAACGAAAATTGCAGGGTTGCATTTTCAGGAAAGCCGGCAAGCGAAAAACTTCCATCGCCTGATGTGACGGTTCCTGTTTGGGTTCCTTTTATAACAACCGTAACGCCGGGCAATTCAATTCCCGAATTGTCGGTTACTTTTCCGGTAATCGATTTTTGTTGCTGTAATACCGATGCACCCCCGGCAGGTGTAATAATAATGTGGCGGTCGCGGATTAAAACGTTGACAGTTCCATCGTCAAAGAGTTTCGCAAGTATGTTGTCGATTTTTTCGTTTGTAACATCAACGTCAACTTTGCGCTCTACATCAATTAGTTGGTTGTTATACAGAAAATAGAAGTCACTCCGGTCTTCAATCTGTCCAAGTACTTCCCTCACTGTTGTGTTTTTCATGTTCAACGACAAGCGTGTCGTTTGTGAATAACTGACTCCTGCAAGGACCTGGAAAGCGCTTATCAGGATAAGAAATAGTGAAACCCGCATAATTCTAAAGGTTTTTCGGTGTCCGGCAAGGGCCGAACAACAGATTTTCATCTTTTTTTTCATAGATTTGAATGATTAATTTTTTGAAACAATTATTGATCTGCCCGTAAAGGGTAACCCGGAAGGAAGTGTTGGCGCACTTCCTTTCTTCTTTAAAGAGAATTAATTTGTCATTGGCAATTGGTTTTTTATTTTTTGCTGATGATAACTTTTGATTTTGTTTGTGCCTGGTTATTTTTTCCGACTGTTGCCGGAACGTATTTGATGTGGATTGGTGATGACAGTCCAAGCAATTCGATTACCTGGAAAAGCGACTCATTTTCGAAAGTTGTAGTAAACCTGTAATTCATTATTTCTGTATCCTGAACCCTCACCTCAACACCGTACCACCTTTCAAGTAACCGGGCAACTTCGCTCATCGGGCTGTTGTCGAAAACCAGTTTGCCGGTGTGCCAGGCAATGTATTTGTTAATATTTTCGTTCCTGACGGTTGTCTTGCTGCTTTCTTTTTCTATCACCGCACGGTCGCCGGGGATCAAAATTGTTTCCTTGTTTTTTGAATCGCTTTGCAGGTTCAGCGCTATTTTTCCTTCTTCCAGCACCACTTCAATGTTTTCGTCATCGGCAAATGCTTTGTAATTGAAACGCGTTCCCAAAACTTTCACCTTCACGTTGCCCGATTGAACAAAGAAAGGCCGGTCCGGATTTTTAACTACATCAAAAAAAGCTTCACCAACAATGTCGATGTTTCGGCTGTTTTCCTGAAACGGAACCTGAAACTTAATGGTGCTTTCGGCATTGAGCCAAACTTTCGATCCGTCGGGCAAAACCACTTGTGACCGAATTCCCGGAGGGCTGGTTATTTCCTGAATGGCAAATTGTTGGTGCACTGGTTTTTGCTGATTGTAAAAAAGCCAGACAGATGCAAGCAGCAATGGTATAAAAAGGATGGCGGCAATCCTGCTGAATGTATTCAGCAAGGAAATTGTGTTTTTGCGTTTTTGAATTCGTTTTTGAACCTTGGCAAAGGCTGCATGACTGTTGATCGTTCCAATTTCGGAAATGATTTGCTGAGCTGCAAGAATCTGCTCCGCCGGTTCCTGATTTGTAAGCCGTGTTAAACGATCTTCTATTTTGTGCTGAATGTGCTTGTTGTCTGTCATTTTACTAAACCGATGTATTTTTGTTTGCCATTAAAACAACCGAAACCTGATTTACACGTATCCCGAACCCTAAAATTGCTAAAAAAGTGCTAGAACAGACAGTGTAGGTAAAATGAAGCAAACCATTTTAGGTGCAGAACACCGGTGATATTTGTAGTTCAATGTTGCAATTCGCTCTTAAGGTGCAGAACTGTGCCTTTAGGCACAAAATATTTATAGAAATTAAATGAGAACGCAGCGAACAGCGTGCCTTTGGGTACGCTATCAACATTCTATTATTGTTTTTATAAATCGAATAATAGCGTTTTGTCCCTAAAGGGACAACCATTATTTGGACTGAATCTGTTTCCTATAAATATTTTGTCCCTAAAGGGACGGAGATTACAACTTATTACATCGGTATTACAAACTAAGGCTTTGTTTGCATCAACTCTTTACATTCTGATTTTAAAATATTTAGTAGATATATTTTCCTGTACAAATCGTTATAGACCCCCAAAAAAAGGTTATTGCCAAATGCCCAGTAAAACCAGCAATCCTGCATAATCTTTCAGTTCAACCCTCATTACTTTCAGCGCTTTGCTGATTTGCGTTTCTACGGTTCGTTTCGAAAGATTCAGTTCTGAGGCGATTTCTTCATTTTTCAGCCCGCGTATCCGGCTCATGATAAATATTTCGCGGCATTTTTCAGGAAGAAGATCAATCGCATTTTTGATTTTTTCCTGAAGTTCTGTTTCTACATACACATCAGGTTCGTAAATCAAATGATTGTTGGCAAGTTCGCTCATCGATCTGATGTATTTTTCTTCGATCTTTTTGTGCTTCAGGTAGTTGAGGCTGCCATTTTTGACAGATAAAAACAAGTAGTTTTTCAGCGAATCGGAAGGGACAATTTGTTGATGTCTTTGCCAGAATCTTACAAAGAAATTCTGCACGATTTCTTCGGCTTCCATCCGGTCGGTAGTAAATTGGGTTGAGTACATTACCAATCCCGGATAATAAAAATGGAATAACAGCTCAAATGCCGTCTGGTCGCCATTTTTAAGGCGCACAATCAGGTCTTTTTCATGTATTCCATGTATAATTTGCATAATAGCAAAAGTAGAAAATGTTTTCTATTCAGGATTAACTTTGCCTAAAGTATAAAGTTATACCGATATTTTATTGGTTTTGAAATAAGTCTTTAACAGCAAACTTTTCCTGAAATAAAATGATCATCCAAAATCTAACTTATTTCTTAATTTCGAATCTTTATTCATTTTCAAACACCTTTTTGTATGGGTAATCAGCGAAATTTGGTAAAGACGCTCGGCCTGGGATATGTCATCATATTTGTAGTCGCAAATATCATTGGATCAGGAGTGTATAAGAAAATTGCTCCGATGGCAGCCGAGCTTCAGTCTTCGTCGTGGATACTGCTGGCCTGGATCGTCGGTGGAATTATCACCCTTTTTGGCGCTTTGAGTAATGCCGAAGTGGCCGGATTGCTTGCCGATACAGGAGGCGAATATGTTTATCTGAAGAAAATTTACAACCGTTTTTTTGCCTTTTTATATGGCTGGTCGCTGTTCACCATTATTCAAACGGCAACTATTTCTTCGCTGGCTTATGTGTTTGCGCAGTCGCTGAACAGCATCATGCCAATTCCTGAAATTTTCACCTCCCTTCAGCATTTTTCAATAGGAGGTGTTTTCTTTCCATTTCAGGATTTTGGTGTTAAGCTTGTCGCCATTTTGCTGATTTTAATATTGACTGCACTCAATATTTCAGGATTAAAGAGTGGGGCAGGGGTGAGCAGAGCGATACTTTTAATGGTATGTGCAGGCCTCCTTTTGATTATTGTTTTTGGACTAAGCAGTTCGGTTGCCACACCTGCCAATTTTATGGATAGCGGGGATCTTATCAGCGGAACTGTTACATTTTCCTCCTTTTTTACAGCTATGCTGGCAGCTTTCTGGGCATATCAGGGATGGGTTTCTGTTGGTTTTATTGGCGGAGAAATTAAAGATGCTACCCGAAATATTCCGAAGGGAATTGTGATGGGTGTTTTTGTGGTAATCGCCGTTTATCTGTTGGTGAATGTAACTTATCTCTCGCTTTTATCTATCCCGCAATTAACTCAGGTTCACGAAGCGGGCAACCAGATTGCTGCGGTTGAGGCTGTCCGGAGTTTCTGGGGAACCGGAGGGGTGATGTTTATTTCGCTGCTGATTTTGCTGACAACACTGGGCTGCACCAATGCCAGTATTCTTACAGGTTCACGCCCGTATTATGCGATGGCTCGCAACGGACTTTTCTTTTCGGGTATCAAAAAGCTGAATAAATTTAATGTTCCCTCCAACTCGCTTTTGTGGCAGGGGGTCTGGGCTTCGGTGCTGGTGCTGTCGGGTACTTTCGATCAGTTAACCGACATGGTTATTTTTGCGGTGTTCATATTCTACGGAGCTACTACGCTGGGTGTGTTTATTCTGCGGCGCAAAATGCCAGATGCGCACCGTCCCTACAAAGTGTGGGGATACCCGGTTGTTCCGGCTATTTTTATTCTCTTTTGTATCGGGCTGTTTGTCAACACAATCGCAGCCCGCCCACGCGAAGCTGTCATCGGACTGATTTTGATTCTTTCAGGAATACCCGTTTATTTCTGGCTGAAAAGAAAATATTCGAAACAGGACAATGAAACGGAGTAATCAATCAATTCTGATCATCTTTTTCATAACAGAAAAATCTTTCGCAATCATTTCGTAGAAATACACCCCGCTTTTAAAATGTCCGGCATTTAAAACAATGACGTGATTGCCTTTCGGTTTAACACCTTCGGCTATTTCAGCAACCAGACTGAAATTCACATCATAAATGCGAAAATGTATTTCACTTTTTTCTGCCAGCTCGTACTTAATCGTAGTTTTTGAGTGAAAAGGATTGGGGAAGTTTTGCCCCAGAAAACGGTCATTATTTTGCCATGAAGAGTTTTTAATTCCGGTTGCCTGGTATAAAAATGGCTCCGACCAAGCACTCCATTTCAGATTGTGATCGCGGTATCGAACACTGAATGTATAAGTTTTCCCTTCAGAAATAAGTGCTTGGCTGATGGAAAACCGATTCAGATTTATACCGGCATTTTTGTCAACCGGCACATTGTTTCCTGAAATTCCGTAGATATTCGTCCAGTGAATTATGGAGTCGAGCACCATGTTCGAGCTTTCAGTAATCTGAAACTGAACCGACATAATAGAGTCAGATCCGGAGAATTTGGAGGTGTTGACCACAATATTCCCATTCGAATTTGTTGCACTTTCTATTACCGGAGTAACCGGTGCAGCTTGATTTTTTTGTTTATACCATGTATCTAAAATCACGGCATTTTCTGAATTATTTGTACTTCCCAAACTGTACATCGAATTATGCCAGGAGTGTCCGGCCAAATCGATCTCAAGTATCTGGAAACAATAATGGCTGTAGCTTTTATGAATATTGTTGTAATCGCGGTTGGCTCCCGGCGCCCAGGGATCCAGTGGTCCGCCGCTTCCGCCACCGCAAACAATTCTGAAATCGCCATCAGGTTTTTCTGACAGAACAGTTCCCCGCTCAAACCCGTGGGTGTGTCCATAAGTCAATTGCTGAACTTTCGTGTATTTCCTGATGATTGGAATCAGTTTGTCTCTCACGTAATTAGCGCCTGCATCAAAAGTATTTACCACATTCCAAAGCTCCGAATAGGGCGGGTGATGCATAAATAGAAAGACAAAATCGATACTTGCATCCAGTTCTGTTTCTTTCAGTTTTGTATCGAGCCAGTTGGCCTGGGTTGTCCCGAATTCGTTGATGATGTTTGTATTCAAGCCTAAAAACAGTGAATTCCCGACCCTTAACTGCCATATTTTTTCATTCAGCGAAGTCAACTGCGGATAGGCAGAAAGCTCGTCCATTTTGAGGTAGCGGTAAAAAAATGGACTTTCGCCTTCATGATTTCCGGCCACCACCATTGTTGGCAGATGAGGTGTTAGCGACGACATTGGCATGAAATACTGTTTGGTATATTGATCGGGAGAATTGCCGCTCACCACAATATCGCCCGAATGAAAAATCCCATTCACATGATTTTCAATGTCGGAACCGTATAAACTTGTGATTTTTGCTTTGGCTGCACGGATTACTTTGCCTGCCATGGTCGTATCGGTGGCATGTGTATCGCTAAGCAAAACAAATCGCAGTTTTCCCTGATAACTTGCTTCAGGCAAAGTTTTAAACGAATAGGTTTCAGAGCGTTCGTTCCCGCTGCCAACTTTGTAAAAGTAGCGGGTGTTGGCAGTCAGTCCGGTTAGTTTTGCGCTGTGCCAGCGGTAGGGCAGACTTACAATTTCGGATGTTCCCGTTTTTTCCTGAAGTAATTTCAGCGAATCGGTTCCATATTCCACTTTTGTTCCTGTTTGAATCGAATCGTGCCAGCAAACGGTCATGCTTGTTTGTCCGGGCGATTGTAAATACGGGATTCTGGTCATCATTGGTAATTCAAATTTATGGCCATATCCGCCCAGTTCTTTTGCTTCGGCAGCGGTAAG
The DNA here is from genome assembly GCA_003537645.1 of Prolixibacteraceae bacterium. GTDB lineage: Bacteria > Bacteroidota > Bacteroidia > Bacteroidales > Prolixibacteraceae > Aquipluma. The sequence goes on along the minus strand of DPRM01000045.1, from coordinate 19,827 downwards.
TGCGCGGTTCCATACAGCAAGTTCGGCACAGTAAACAGGAGCATCCTCGCCATCCTCATCAGCAAAAATCAGCACTTGGTTTTCCAGCGAAAACCGTCCGTCGATGGCTTGCGAAAAACCATTCAGCAATAATTCGCCATCGAGGTAGCAGGTAAATTGTTTCCCATTCTTAACCGATACAATTAAGCGGTACCATTCATTCGGCGCAACAGTTGCCGTGCTGTATCCAACGGCTGCCACTCCAATATTTCCTGAAGGATTAATGAATAATTCTCCATCGTTGCTGTTGTTCGGGGAGGTTTGAAAAAAACAATTCCAAACGTCGTTTTTCATGATTTTAAAATCGAACTGAAGGGTGTATTCGTTTACCTTGCTGCCCTCGCCATTGGGTGCAATCGTGTGGTTCATTTTATAGTAACTGCCTGTTCCGATTAGTACTGCTCCGTTTCCGGTTTCAGGGCCGGCTGTTGGCGAATGAGTCCCAATCAGACTTAGCGCCTCTCCAAATCCGGATTCTGCTTTTAGCAGCGTTGTGGCGTTGTCGAACTTCCACCAACCGGTTCTTTCAGGAATTACCGCGATTGACAGATTTGTAACCAGAAATGCAATCAGGAGAAGCAGGGTATTTTTTCTCATCAGAATGAATAAAAAAAAGGATGCTTCAACAAGAGAAGCACCCTCATAATTAAAAACACATTTCCCATTTATTGAATAAACACCATTTTTCGTGTACTGGTTTGTTTATTCGTAATCATTTGCAGATAGTATATTCCGCTGGTGAGCCTTTCGGCACCCAGCCTTAAACTGTATTTCCCGGGAGATTTGGTTCCTTCATTAATCGTCCGAATTTCTTTTCCGGTAATATCCAGAACTCTGAAACTCACTTTACCCGATTCAGTAATCTGGTATGGGAAAGTAGTGTGGTCGGAGAATGGATTGGGATAATTCTGTCCAAGATCTAGGTTCTGACTTTCCAGCATATCAGGAATACTTGTAGGTATTGTATTTACATTTCCCAATTGGGCTACCTGTTCGGCCGAAAGCGGAACTTCCCAGATACTCAGTTCAGAACAGTAGATCGTACCGTCATCTCCATCGTCGTCAGCAAAAATAAGCAGGTCGTTTGCCAGTGCAAATCGTCCGTCGATGGGTTGTCCGGCTGCTTCGAGCCAGGGTTCTCCATCAAGGTAAACTCTGAAATACGATCCGTTTTTAACCGTGATAACCATTCGGTACCACTTGTTTGCCGAAATACCTTTGGCGCTGTAAGTGGTGGTAGCTGTCCCAATTGAATTGGTTTTGTTGGTGAACAGGTCGGCATCGCCACCATTGGCGGCATCAGTCTGGAAGAAAGCATGCCATATTCCCGCTTCCGGAACCGAGAAATCAATTTGCAAACTGTATTCGTTTACCATCATCCCGTTGCCGTTACTGTAAATTCCATGGTTCATTTTCAGGTAATTTCCCAAATCAACCTGAATGGCTTTATTTCCGACACTTGGTCCGGGAACAGGCGCCACATTTCCGCTAATAATGAGCGGCAATCCTATTGTTGCTTTTTGTGGTGATGCAAGATCCTCAAATTTCCACCATCCCATTCTTTCAGGAAAAAGGCTGGCCGGACTTGCGCCAATGTCGGCTATTTCGTCATCGTTAAGGGCAACTTCCCAAATACATATTTCAGAACAGAGGATGCTTCCGTCTTCTCCGTCATCATCGGCGAATAATAAAAGCTCATTTGCCAGCGCAAAACGTCCGTCAACAGGCTGGCCGACTCCATCAAGCCAAAGTTCGCCATTGAGATATACTTTGAAGTATTCGCCGTTTTTCACAACAATCAGCATTCGATACCATGTATTTGCCGAGGCTGTAAGGCTTGAATAAGTTGTGGCCAAAGTACCGATTTCATTATTGGTATTTGTGAACAGGTCGGCATCGCTTTCATTTTTTGCATCAGTCTGAAAAAACGCGTGCCAGGTATCTGCCTGCGGAATTGAAAAATCAATCTGGAGTGTGTATTCATTTGTAAGGTTACCGCCGTTGGGTAAAATGTCGGTGGTCATTTTCAGGTAGCTACCAACATCCAGTTTTGTGGCCAAATTGCCATCAACCGGTCCGTCAACAGATTGTTGTGTTCCGGTTAATTTAAGAGGTTTACCAATTTCAGCTTTTAACAGGTTAGTCGGGTCATCAAATTTCCACCATCCCAATTTATCTCTCACAGGAACTCTTTCTCCGGTTACTCCGCCCAGGGCAAGCGCCTGATTGGCATCAAGCGGAACGTTCCAGATAGCTAATTCTGAACAAATAATGGTTCCGTCTTCTCCATCGTTGTCGGCGAAAAGCAACAATGAACTCGACAGGCTAAACCTGTCATCGAGGAGACGACCTGCTCCGTCGAGCCATAATGCGCCATTTAAATATACTTTAAAGAATTCACCATTTTTAACCGAAATAATCATCCGGTACCAGGTATTGTCGGCAATACCTTTTGGTGAATATCCAATTTCGGAGATACCAACCGAATTTGTTGTGCTTGTAAAAAGGTCGGCATCGCCAGAGTTTGCAGGGTCGGTCTGGAAAAACGAATGCCAGATACCTGCCTCCGGAACCTTAAAGTCGATCAGAACAGTGTATTCATTCACTTTTGTGCCACCACCGTTGGCTGATATCCCGTGGGTCATAATCAGAAAATTTCCGGGATCGATCTGTGTGGCTTTGTTCCCGGCAACAGGGCCTTCAACCGATTGTTGAGTGCCAATTACTTCGAGAGGAGCACCAATTTCAGCCTTCAATAAGTTTGCCGAATCATCAAATTTCCACCAACCTTTTCGTTCAGGAACCTGGGCTATTGCAGCCAGATTTACCAGCATTGCAAGAAGCAATGAAGAAAGTAAAGCTTTAATTTTCATAGTGTTTGATTTAGTGTATTGTAAGGAAAAACTGTAATCTCATAAATACAACTCAAGTATGAAACACACGTATCAGCAATCTGATATTTTATGAAAAATGTTTACGGAAATAAAATTAAATGGATTAATAAAAAGCTGAATATTTTATCTATTTATTCCAGAAATCAGGCATTCCGCCATGCCCACGGGCTTTTACCGGCGCCTGTTCAACTGGTTTTAATTTTTCCTGATGAATGTCGAACAAGCGTTTGGCGGTTTCCATCATGGCTTCCACCTGATGCTGATAGGGGCGGTCGGTCACATCAACCAACCCGCAATTGTAGTTTTCACCATCGCGTCGTCCTGAATAATCCTGATCGCACCACTGAAAATAGGCTGTTCCGATCAGGCCCGGATGCTGGTATGCGCGTTCGGTATAGTAACGATAGGCCACGCCACGCTCCAGTTGCGAATTTACCTGCCACAGCGATTGTGCCATTCCGCGGTCAACCGTTCCGAAGTGATACTCGCCGATAATCATTGGCAACCCGGTCAGTTCCATTGCCCGATCCATCATTTCCCTTTTCGGGTAAAGATCGTAGCAGTTAAAGCTGAACACGTCGAAAACGTCTTTGCATATTTCCAGAATTTCGCGGTCGATGTGCATCACATTTCCGAAACGGATGCCCAGGTTGAGGTGGTTGGGATCGTATTTTTTGATGGCATTGTCAACCGTTTCGAGAAAGATGCGGAAAGTTTTAAATATGAATTGTTTCCGGTTTTCAGGTGTATCGCCTTTGGTCAGCCATTTTTTTAATTCGGTTTTGATAGGTTTGTCGGCACCTTCCAGAATCATGTCGCAAAGCCTAAGTTCCTGTTCGAGCCACGACGGTTCGTTGCCGGTGAAATAGCCAATCAGCCAGGGATTGTCTTTGTACTGCTCAACCGATGCTTTGCAACCTGCATCAACTTTCGAAGCAAAATCAGTGGTATAAACATCAGGCAATCCCATCAGTCCGCCCTCGATTCCCACGCCCCGCAACTGAAACATAAATGCTTTGCGGTTCATGTTCATCACTTCGGGACTCGACCAGTTGGCAATCGTATTCAATCCCCATTTGTCCATCCGCTTGATGATCATTTCCTTTGATTCCGTTGGGTAACTGTCACCATATCTGCGAAAAAGGTTCCAGGTTCCGAACGAAGCCCCGCCTCGTCTTCCCTGATTTTGACTGATGTTTTCAGGAGGCAATTCCTTATAAATGCCATCGCGTTTGTCCAGATCGCGGATGTTTCCGCCGCCGCCCGCACTCACGCAATCGACGCCAACAGAAAGGAACAAATAACCTTCGGGATCGACAAACCACCATTTTCCATCAATTTTTTCGGTGTAAAAGAAGCCTGTGGCTTTGGTTTTTGCATGAAGATATCCTCCGTATTTTGAATAATTGTAGTCTTTTGTGGTCACCACTTCTTTTTCTTCAGCCTCCCATTCTTTTTTGAGCTGATCGATCGAATGAGCTTTGCCTTCCCATTCGCCAAGGTTCCATTGGCCGAATTCGTCAACAACAGGTTTGTCACCCAGATATTGATCGCCCGGATCTTCCACCGAAAGTGCGATGGAGCGAAGTTCCAAAGTTGGATTATTGATGGGAGCATTCATTCGGATACCAATGCTGTCAATACCACGAAGCGGCCCGCGATTTCCGCCTAGATTGATCCATCCGGTATAGCGCGGCTGGTTGTAAGTGGCTGCCAGATCGAGCGCTGCATCAGGCAAACGGCGGAAGAATTTTAGCGGAATGGCCAGTTTGTTCCATCCGTTGGCGGTGTAGCTCATCACACGCAGTTCGTTATACCCGGTTTCGGTGGTAAAACCCACGTGAAATCGCTGCGAGGTGGTGATTTTAAATTCGAGTATCACAAAGTTGTATTCGTCCCAATTGGCGGGTATTCCTGAAGTAATATCCCGGATTGCAAATTTTTGTCCTGAAACTTCCTTACTGCTGTCGAATTGTATTTTGACAGGTTTTTGCGCGGATGCAGAAAGTGAGCTGGCAAGAAGAAAAACTAAAAATACAAGCAGGTTTTGAAGGAAGTTTGGTTTCATTGGGTTTAGGTTTAAGAATTTAGACTTCTAAGGTAAAGGTTTTAGGTGATTTTATCCAACTTAAGTATGCTTTGGCTGTCTAATCGTTCAAATACAACGGGTTATAAATTCATTTTACGAAGATGCCTTTGAACTTCCCTTTCCACTTTTTCAAAATCTGGCAAATCTTTTATCTGGTCATTCATTGATTTTTGCCAACGACCTTTGTATTGCGGCATACGTTGTTCTAGCTTTATGTGAAAATCAGGAGCCTTAAATCCTTTACTTTCACATTTAGATTTAAATTCATTTACATAAAATTCGACATCCATACCATGAACTTCTAACAAATACCAAATATCATAAAAATCACGTGCTTGCATGCGCTGTATTACAGATCGTAATTTTTCTACTAAAACTTCCTCCAAAGGATAGCAAAGAAGTTTGTGTTCTTCCTGATCGGTATAATTTAGTATCATATTTTGCCACACAGGAGCAAATACAAGTTTCTCACTTCTTGAAATATCTACTTTAACACGTTTATTATTCCCTTGTCCACCTAATGGACCTATGTAGCTGATATAAAAGTTAATGCCACCATCTTCATGCTCGTTATTGTCAATGATTTCTAATGGAATATTAGCCTCTTCCCTTACATATCCAAATATCTCTTCAAACCATTGAAAAATCTCGTCATTTGTAATTTCATCATTTAATAAGGTGAAATCAAGATCTTCCGAAAAGCGGTAGTCTTTAAAGTAAGCTTTTTTCAAAACTGTTCCTCCTTTAAATACAAGAGTTTTCGCTAAATTTTCATTTTCAGCGATCCCTCGTAAAATCCAAGAAAGGATATAATCCTTTTCAATTTGTTGGTCACGCACAACAACTGCTCGTGCTTTATTTTGTATTTCGCTTGGTTTAATCATGTGTAAATAGCCGATTTAATCGTTTCGATATCAATGTTCTGCATAATACTCCATTTGCTTAACAGCTTTCCTTCCTTTGGCAGTTCAGTATCGAGAACAACATACGATGCTGTTTTTATTCTTTGCAGGTCTTTTGTAATTGGTTGATTTATTTCTAATGCATCTAATAAAAAGCCAAGTCTTTTAATGACAGCCTGTGAATTAAATTGTTTAGCGTACTCAAGTAACTTATCAAACTGTATTTTATCTTTTGAAATGTAGATTGCTCTTGCAATTTCTACTATACCACCAGCATAGTCTGGTTTAAAAAGGCAGTCGATAAACGTTTTTTCTAAATCTGAACATTTCACTTTATGAAAGTTGTCAATCCACATTTTTCTTACTCCAAAAAAGTGATCCAAATTATGGTAGATAAACTGAAAGGTAACCTCTTTTACATTAATTGTCGAAGGTCGAATTTGTTTGGCTACGACAATTTGTTGCTTTAATGAAGGTTGAGTTATTAAGTTGTGTATTTGAAGCGCAGAATAATACCCGATGTAATGATCGACTCCATTTACTAGATTCTCTGTCAGCAGATGCCAGTCAGGCATAAAACTTTCAGGGTCTTTCTCATAGGGAATGATATAATAAACTCCATCTTTTATTCTCATCAATAAGCCGCGCTTTGTCATGTCGCTCAAAAGCTGATTCACAGTTGGTTTGGACGATTTGGATAGAATCTCAAATGCTTCGGAGCTTTTAAAGCAAGATTTCTCAATCCCATTAAAATGGGACAAAAGTTCATGGGATTGAGTTGAAATATTTTTACTTCTCATAGCTGTAATGTCAGATTTCGTCTCATTACAATGATACGAATAATAATTTATTAAACTCCAGATTATTTCAATAAATTATTATTCGTAGTTTATTTGTCAGCAATAAGCTTATTGAGACGATACAGAAGATAGTTGAAGACTCACTGTAATTCCGATTAGCGACTTCGAGACAAAACGAATTGAAATTAATGACCCCACACCAAACGTTATTGAGCTAAATTTTGAATTCCGCTCAACTTTAATCCGCTATTCAGTTATTTCCCTTCCCCGTCAATGGTTTGGATGGTTCCGTCGGTATTGTATTTCAGTTCGGTAACTTTCACACTTCGCAGGTGGGTTTTTCCTCCTGAAGGTTTGCTGTCGTGGTGAAACAAATACCATTTTCCTTTGAATTCAACGATGGAATGGTGGGTGGTCCAACCAACAACCGGAGTCAGAATGACGCCCTGATATGTAAACGGTCCGTAAGGATTATCACCGGTGGCGTAGCAAATATTGTGTGTGTCGCCGGTTGAGTACGAGAAATAGTATTTGCCATTGTAATTGTGAACCCAGGCAGCTTCAAAAAAGCGGCGCTTGCGGTCGCCTTCTTTTAGCGGCTGACCTGCTTCATCGAGAATAAGCACATCCTTTGGCTCTTCAGCAAATTCGAGCATATTGTCGGTGAGTTTGGCAATTTTTGCAGTTAACGCCGGTTCGTCAGCTTTTGGAAATACGCCCGACTCCATGGCTTTGTTGTTGCGGTAGCGTTGTAACTGGCCACCTCTTATTCCGCCGAAATACATGTAATGCGCTCCGTCTTTATCCTGAAATACAGCCGGATCGATGCTGTAACTTCCTTTGATCGGGTTGGCTTCAGCCTTGAAAGGGCCTTCAGGTTTTTTGCTGGTAGCTACACCCATGCGAAAAATATCAGTCTGGTCTTTTGCCGGAAAATAGAGGTAATACTTCCCGTTTTTGAAAGCCACATCAGGAGCCCACAACTGGCGACCAGCCCAGGGAATGTCTTTTAAATCGAGTGCTACGCCGTGATCAGTAACCGGGCCTTCAGCATTGTCCATTGAAAATACGTGGTAATCGCGCATGTCGAATTGATCGCCATCGCCTCTCCCCCGAGTTTGCGTATCAATGTCGTGCGACGGATAAACGTAAATTTTGCCTTTGAAAATGTGCGCTGAGGGATCGGCAATATACAGGTCTTTCACGAGGTAGTTACTGCCACTTTTCAACATGCTTGTTTCGGCTCCGGCGAGCAGGCTTTTCGCAAAACTTTTAGGTTGATTTTTTCGATCGAAAAGTAGCGGATAATCCGTCCTTCCGGGAACAGGGAAATTGTTTTTCCACGATTGGCGGTCGCTAATTCCCCACATCGTTACGCGGGCAATTTTATCCTGATGTTTCAGGAACAGATCGAACAATTCCTGGTATCGTTTTGCGTGTGCTTTCTCGGCCTCTTCAGTCAATCCGTTTGGGTAAGGATTTAACTCTGCTTTGTATTCAACCCGCGAATCAACATCGGCTCCCTGTTGGTTTTTTGGACTAGGCAGTGCCGAAATATCCATCTCGGTAATATGAACCTGCGCTCCCAATGCGGCAAATGCCAGAATACTCTTTTCGAATTCTTCGGTTTTCGGGAAATCCATGCTTAAATGTCCCTGCATCCCGATTCCGTCCACGCGGATTCCTTCTTTCTGAAGGTCTTTCACCATTTTAACAACGCCTTCGCGCCTTCCGGGAAGGGCCATCGAATAATCGTTGTAATAAAGTTCAGCTTCAGGATCGGTCTCGCGGGCAAATTGAAAAGCTAGTTTTACGAATTCCGGCCCAATGATTTTATAGAACTTGCTCTCGCGCCATTCTCCGTTGTCAAGGATGGCTTCGTTCACCACATCCCAGCCTTTCACCTTGCCTTTGTAACGACTCATCACTGTTTGTATGTGGGTTTTCATGCGGCTGATCAGCACTTCGCGCGAAACATCTTTGCCTTCGCTGTCAACAAAAAACCATCTTGGAGCTTGTGAGTGCCACACCAAACAATGACCAACAATAAACATGTTATTTTGTTGGCCGAATTCAACAAACTGATCTGCCAGTCCGAAGCTGAATTTTCCTTCTTCAGGCTGAATCAACGCGCTTTTCATGATGTTTTCAGCCGTGATGGAGTTGAAATGTTGCCTGATAATCCGGACAGAAGCGGTGTCGCGTCCGTTTATCTGACCATTGTTCATGGCTGTGCCGAAGTAGAATTTTCCCTGAAAAACGTCCTTCAGGCCTTTTTGCGCGTTTGCCGAAAATGCCGAAAGGATGATCAGTAGGATCATCGCAGGCCGTATGACTTGTTTTATTAATTTCAGATTCATAGAAGATTATTTTATTACAATTTTCTTGTTCACAGACTGTTTACCGTCAGAAAGATTCAGGATATAAATTCCTTCAGGAACATTTACCTGAATATTCAACGATGATTCTTTCAAATTATCGTACGTAATTACCTTTTCCCCGACCAAATTGACCAGTTCAATCCGTTCTATATTTTCAATTCCGCTGATAGTGAATTTGCCATTTACCGCAGGATTTGGAAATACCTTTATAAAGCCTGTATTTAGTTTTTCGGATAGACCTGTGGGTGGATCTGTAATAGTAATAGTCTTGGTGCCTTTAATTCCCGATCCATCCCATGCTGTAGCTGTAACGATAACATTTCCGTTGGCCAGGGCAGTTAGTTTCCCATTTGAATCAATTGTAGCCCGATAGGTAGGATTCGTACTCCATGTTATATTGGGGATGGTTGTATTTGAAGGTAGCACAGTTGCAATCATATTCACAGACGTTCCTTTAATAATAGTTGAGCTACTATCATTTTCAAAAGAAAGATCAATCGATTGGGTCATTGTCAGGGTGTTGTTCACATAAGCTCTCAACCATTTCAGTGCCGGACGTTCTGTTCCATTCGAGTTGATCAGGTATGCTTTCTGGTCGTTGCGCCACAAACCAACCCTGAAGCCCCAAAAGGTAATTCCCTTTACCGAAGGATGCTCCCAGAAAACCGGAAAAACCCGTTTCATCTCATTCAATTGAATAAGATCTGTCGCTCCGTCGATATCAACTTCAGTTAAATATATTGGCAATCCGGTTGCTCCCAGCGCATCGAGATTCGCTTTTAGGGTTGTTGCTGATGTGCCTGCGGTTGTAAACGCATGTGCCTGTTCGCCAATGCCATCTATTAAATTTTCAGCCTGAAGCAGTTTAATTATTTTAATGTATTTCTGCGTTTCTGTAGTGCTGTTGATGACGCTATATTCATTGATTATCAATTTTGAGTTGGGAAAATATTTACGGGCCATACGAAATGAAGTAATAATCCAGTCCCATCCTGATGCTCCGGCTCCGCCCAAAGCTGTTGCATAATCCACATTTTTTGTGGTGGCGCCCCACGGAAGCATCCCATTTGGTGCATTGTGAAGTGGCTCGTTCACCACGTCGATGTATTCCATATCCGGGTAACGGGCGGCTTGCAGCGAGAACCATTGTTCGATCTCTTTTCGTTGCGATGCTGTATCTAAATTGGCAATCCACGAAGGCTGCTGGGCTCCCCAAATCAGGGTGTGTGCCTTAAAAAGCATGTTGTATTTCTTTGCCAAGTTGTAGCTCGCATCCATAGTTGACCAGTTCATCACACCTCTGGTTCCTTCAACGCTTCCCCATTTTCCTCCGTTTTCGGGTGTAACCTGATTCCAGTAGTTTTGAAAATTGGTGTTTTGCCCGCTGCTCCATGCACTGCCCAGAAATTTCTCATTTCCATCGGCAATGGGTTTAACAGTCGGGGTTTGTGCAAGTACTGCCAAACCGGCTAACATGCAGAATGCTAAAAGTAAATTTTTGTATTTCATGTGCTTGTTTAAATTTGTCATCAATCAATAAAAAGCTTCGAAGAGGCAACATTTTTTTCGCTGCTGACTTTCAAAACATACATTCCTTTATCAAGATTAAAGTTCAGAATTGAGCTTTGTGCTGCTTCATTTTTATCCTGAAAAACTATTTTCCCATTCAAACTGAATATTTCAACAATATTAAACGGAAATCCGGAAGAGATAAACAGCTTGTCTTTGGCCGGATTGGGAAATATTGAAAGTTTGCCGGGCGTCCCAATGATCGACGAAGTGTTTGTTGGTGTAGATTTTTTACTGAAATTGATCCACCTAAGCTGAAAAAGCTTGTTGGTTCCCGATCCGACAAATTTCAGATAAACATCGTGGCTACCCGAAATTGAAGTTACCGGCGCCTTAAACTTTTTAAATGTGCTCCAGCTTCCGGTATTTCCAATAGCGCATTCAGCCACTTTAGTTCCTGTGTCAATAGAATCTAGCCAAACCTCAATAATGCCGCCTGAAGCAGTACTTGAAACGGTGAATTCTACAGAGTCCGGAGCAGCTTTGTAATCGCTGTTCCCAAATTCGACTCCGGCATACAAGGCCCAATCGTTGTTATTAATGTTATCCAATACACTAATTCCCCCGCTGGGTAAACTTCGGGTGGTTCCAAACTGATTTGCCGGACATTCGGCCAGGATGGGAGTGTAGGCATCGCGGTAAATGTAAAGATCGAAGTATGCATTGCTTGCTCCCTGAACATACAATCCCTGGAGCGTGCCGGTGAATGAGGTAAAATCGGAATACGAATCGATCACCGAAACATCGAAAGCCTGACCAATTGGTTGCCAGTCGTTACCGTTTGCTCCAAAATAGGCTGTTATTTTGTGGTTTATCCTCACCATTTTCAACCAAAGTGTATCGCCAACGGTGTTTTCCACTTCGTGACTGGTACTTTCAAAACTAAAAATCACTACTTTCTTTCCTTCAGCATTTTTAGAACTTACAAGTTTAACAAACTTGGTTTCGTCGCCACGCAATAACCTGATTCCTGCCTGGTCATTAACAGATTTTGCATTGAAATCGAGTCGTGTGATGAGCGAATAATTGTGTTCACCATCATATTTGGTTATCGTATTTCCTTTGGTTGTACTTTTGGGTGATAGCCGTAACCAGCCCGGGCGTTCGGTCAGCGAATTTTTCCCGGATGCCGTGTAACCCAGCGACGACCATTCAGGATGAAGCTTGGTGTTTGAAAAATTATCGGATTTGGGAACCATCCACGGAATGCCGCTGCTCGGAAGTTTGGGCGCCTCAAACGATTTGTTGACCGGGTAATCGGTGATGGGCCGGCCACTTGAATTGTAGCGAACCTGGTTCAACAGTCCCTGACGCCCCTGCCCTCTCCACTCGCCTTTGGCATAAACCGGATGTATCACCCACGAAGTACTGTCGTCAATCATCACTGCCGGAGAAGCGTGGTTGGGGGCAGAAAACAGCGACCCCGATTTTAACGGATCGTTCTCGTTGAAAAAATCGCCCATCATTTCCCATGCCGATTGATCGGCAGTCAGCGTTTTGCTGCGCATCGACTTTTGCCCTCCGGATAAGTCGCGGGCAAACGAATAATAGTAGTAGCCATTGTATTTCCACATCACTGGTCCTTCAGCCCAACTGTACGGCAAGGCAGGACTAGGATTCAACCATTTCAAATCGTAAACAACACCGGTTGGCTGACCAGTAGTCCCCAGTTCAACAATACCGCCGTTGGGCTGACCATTTTTCACCACCAGATACCATTTGTTGTTATCGTCGATAAATATCGAATTGTCGTAGCCCAATCCGTAAGGCAAGGTCGATGGGTTGTTCACTTTGGTTGGAGCACTCCACGGCCCTTCCGGCTTGTCGGCTTTTACAAAATACATGGTATTTGCCCTCGAGAAATAATCCCACCATTTGCCGTTGTAGTAAACAATGTGCCCGCCCCAGCATCCGCCACCGGGTTTGTCGTCGTAATTCGACCATGATGCGCTGACGGGTTGGGCAATGGCCTCCCAATGAACAAGATCGGTGGAGTGATAAATCACCGGGGTGACATTGAACGACGAACCTGTGGTATAATAATCTTTCCCCACTTTAGTAATGGTACAATCGGGATGATCGCCCGGAATTACCGGATTCATGTAGGTTTTGAACGAAGGAGACTGGCCGGATAGATTAAAAACCAATGCCAGAACAAATACTATTAGTGTAATTCTTTGCATGCTATTATTTTACGCAATTATTATTCTAACATCATTTCGGAATTATCGTAACGATAATCCTTTTATATCTGGATAATGATGGCTTTCCTTTATCGGTAACTTTCAGAATAATATGAGCCGTTTCTTTTTTATCAACTATAGGCGCATTCAGCCAAACACCATGCGCCACCTCTGCTTCAGTAATTAGCTTCTTTTTATAGCTGCCGGCTTCAGGATAACTGAACCACAGGTAGCTGATATGATCTCCGTCGGGGTCGGTAGAATTGCCGGCATCCAAACCAAAACCATCGCCTGACTTTACAGTTATTTCTTCAGGCTGACTTAAAACCGGAATTGGCGGGTGATTGGCTTCTTTGTAAGGTTTAATGCACCAATCCATCCGGGCGGCAAAATCGTTTTGAAAATCGTCGCGCCAACGCCACAGAGTCACTTTGTAATCGGTAAAGGTCGCCGTATCGGCTTTTAATGTTCGTCCGAAACTATTGGGTACAAACGGAGTATAGCTGTCAACAGCATTGGTCCAGATGGGTCTGGTTTCTGGCTCGTACGGTGCTCCGGAGTTGCCTTTTTTCAGTTTGGCAAAATCGGGTTTGTACAATTCGTAACGACCGCCCCAGCCACCCCATTCAGGATGTTCCGGCGCATTTAATCCGTTAAGAATTAGTTGTAACCACGATGGGGTATCTCCTTCCACTCCCCAGGCCACATCAGGATATTCCACACCCAAAGGTCCGTGACCCTGCTGAATATTTTCGGCCAGCCATTCGTTGCTGATTTTTTCGTTACTGATGCCTTTTATTACAGTGTTAATCGCCGACCAGGTTGCGCTGCCGTAATCGTCGCCCGGACTAACAATGTAAAACAAATCTGGAAAATTATTCCTGATCCAGATACCGCTGTCGTCCTGATCGGATATGGTATAAACCCTAAGTTTGGCGATTAGTTTCTTCGCTTCCGCAGCAGTTTTCGTGTGTTTAATTTTATACAAAGCCTGTGCAAGAGTATTGGAGCCTCCCCAAACCGAAATCCACAGCGGGCGCTCATCCTTTTCTTCCAGTACTTTTATAATCCAGTCCGATCCTTCAGAATCTTTGTCCTCGCCAACTCCCAGCATTCCATATTTTGGCGAGCCCTTTTTTACCAGTTTTAGAAGCGTTTCAGCATCAGGAAACCCAGTATCATGCTTCAATAGATTCGGCTGAACTTTGCTGTATGCCTGAATTATTTTTACGATTGCTTCAGGAGCAACACTTGTTCTTTTCCAGACCGAAGTAGTTGCAATTAATCCTTTTAAATCGATTTCGTTTGAATACAAAAGTAAGCGGACAAAAGTTTCCGTATCGTCCACTTCCGCTTCAATATCCGACAACACAATCATTCGGTGCTGCTTGTCGGTGGGAATACCTTTTGACGGATTGGCCGAAACCGGATTCAGTGATCCGAAAATTAGCAACCCGATTAATCCAATTAAATACAATTTTTTATTCATGGTATGTTTTTTTTTGTTATTCCAATCAATTTATTATGAGCTTCTTAATAGCCGAAGAGTTCTTGTTTTTCAGCACAATGAAATATATTCCCGGATTAAAATCAAACACTTCATCGGTTTTTTCAATTTCAGCCGGAAATTGCTTAACCAGCAGCGATTGTCCCTGAAGATTGTAAACCTTTAATGAATTAAATTTCTTATCCCATGAAATATTTACCTGTCCAGATGATGGGTTTGGATAAACTGTAAAGGTTCCTTCATTATCGTACAATGACTTGATATTGCCTGTATTTAATTGGCAATTTTCAGCCGCTCCACCAAGAGCAGTTGGTGTAAGTCCGGTATTCGCTATCAGAATTTTATCGAGTTTCGCACCATCCTCGCGATAGGTAATGGTAAGTTTATGCTGTCCCTTTGTGAGCCAGAAACTGGTTAATTTCAACCATGCCCAACCGTTGGTAACCAATCCGTTAAACGAAGAAAACGATCCGTTATCCAATTTTATCCAAAATGAGTCGTCATCACTCGTTGGACAATTTAGCCTTGCATGTAAGTTATAGTTTCCTGTTGTGTCAACAGAAAATGGAAGTACCAGTGTACCTTCGCTACCTGCCGCAGCTGTCAGGCTTTGAATGCCCGGCTTAACCATTACATAACTTCCGTTTGAAACTCCTGCATCGGCGATGGTATCCCAATTTACACCAAGCGTTGCACATTCGGCTTCGAGCCATATCTCCGTATTATTCAGACTTTTAAATTTTACTTGCAAGGTATCGGTATCGGTGGCGCCATCGTTATCGGTTACAGTTAATACAAAGCTATATTCGCCAATTGAAATTGTTGATTCGGCCTTAGGTTTCCAGGCAATCTGCTGGTCGTTTAACGACCATGAATAATTAGCAATTTCACCATCGCTATCCTTACTTAACGAAGCATCCAGTTTAAGGACTACGGAACCTGTTCCAGTATCGTTAATGATTAAATCATCGCCTGCAAAGGCAGTTGGTTTTACATTTCCCGTTTTACCTCCATTACCTGAATAAGTGGTGAATGTGGTTACACTTTTGGCATCGACAGTTGCAGTGAACAAGCCTCCTGAAACAGTTAAATCGCCATCGTTAACCTCTTTTTTCGATGCTGAAGTAGTGAATTGAGTTAGTTTATTAACAGTGCCATTTTTAATATTGAAATTCAGATTTTTACCTGTGCTGTTTCTGTTGATCACAACCATAACAAATGATGTATCAGTTTTATAGGCTGTAACATCTACCAGTGAAGATGAGGTAATTGCAGCATCAACCCGAACTGCGCCCGGACGTATGAATTTCGAGAACTGTGAAATAACATACCCTTTATCGGTAATATTTCCGTCATCGGTGATCAAACCATACGACCGGCGAATGTACCACCAAACATAGGCGTTGAAATTGGCTTTCATGCAGTCGTTAATTTCTTTTCCCACAGTAAGGGCCAAATCCCAATTGTTAACTAGTCCGTCGCCACTTCCCAGTAAATGTTCTGTCATCCAAACCTCTTTCCCTTTCTGCCGCGCAAGTGGATAATCAAACAATCCGCCGCCATAAATGTGACCACCCACAATTTCAAAGTTGGCTGCTGCCAGAGGATCGTTTAAGAGCGGATCGGAAAAGGCACGTCTGAATTGAAAAGACTCGGGCGCCATCACCCGAGGATTATTAAGTTTTTGCGCATGATTTTTCAAAAAGTCGAGCATTTCAGCCGAAGTCCATCGGGTCCATTCACCCCAATCGGGCTCGTTTTGTATTGATATAGCGTATAATGGCGCTCCGTTGTTCGACATATACGTGTCAAATGCATTCAAATGCGCAGCGTATGCGTCATATTTTGTTGGGTCAACTCTGGTTAAGTCAGAAACCTTTACAGTTAAAGCTTCGGGTGCATCCCACGGAGTGGCAAAAACAACAGCACCTTTTTTTATGGCATGTAAGGCAGTAGGTAATTCAAGATTAAACCGCGCTGCATTGGGGTCAATGTGCATCCTTAGAATACTTAAACCCATCTCCCCCGGATCGTTCCCAAAAGCTTTTTCCCTGTTATCTTCATTTAAGTCTTTTATCCAGGTGGTATGATTCATCCCTCCGAAACCTCTAATGATTTGGAATTCATTGGACAAATCGACTGTTACTGTTTGTGCCGAAACACTTGCTGTTTCAGTAATTGAAATCCAGCATATCGCTATAATAATTAGATGTTTTATTTTCCTCATCCCCAATGCTATTTCTCTTGAATGATCATTTTCTGGCTCGTAGAGTACTTTCCGGCCTTAATCGTATAAATGTAAATTCCTTTGGCCAGGTTTTTTGTGTCAAATTCTACGGTGTGTTTTCCTGAAGAATATTCTTTCCCAGCCAATTCTTGAATTTCAGTACCAAGCAAATTATAAACTTTCAGTGAAACGAATGTGTTTTGCGGAATCTCAAATGAAATGTTCGTTTTCCCGATAAAAGGATTTGGATAGTTTTGTCCTAATGCATAACCGTCCATTTCATTTAAAGAATTTACTCCAACCGCTAAAGCATCTTTTTCACCCATTCCAGTTGGTGCAGTCCCGTAACTTGAAATACATATTTTATCAAGCATAGCTCCATCTTCACGATAGCCAATAGTGATTTTATGCTGGCCCTTTGTCAGGACAAAACTGGTAATCTTTACCCATGCCCATCCGCTTGTAGTCAATCCGTTACATGCCACAAAGGCGCCATTGTTCAATTTTAGCCAGAAAGAATCGTCATCGGCCGATGGACAATTTAATCGTGTATAAAGGTTGTAGGTGGTATCCTTGGTCGCTGTAAAAGGGATTGTAATTAAGCCCGCACTTAGGCTGGGAGCTGTAGTAAGAGATTGAACACCAGCTTGTACAGTTATGTATTTCCCATTTGAAGCGAGCACGTCATTTACTACATTAAAATTGAGCCCAACTGTTGGGCTTACAAAACGCTCAGATTCGAACCAAAACGATTCGGTTCCTTTAGGATCGGGCGGAGTAACCGGAATAACCGGATCCTGAGGGTCGGTTACTTCTATTCCCATTAATGAAAGCATTTTAATAGCGTACCGCGTTCCAAATTTTCGGTAACCAGCCGAATTGAAATGCAGATTGTCAGTTTGATCGGTGCACTTGCTCGAAGAAATAACGTAAGAATTGGGAACTGTTTGGGGTAATTTGGCGATAATGGTGTTCATGCTTGCACAAACGCCACCCTGATCGGCATGAACAACTTCACCGGCAAGCAGCGGCACTTTGGTGGGGTCAAGTGCAAGGTCCGTAATCAGGTTGTTGTAAACTCCTTTTACTTTTGCAGGCCATTGGGTGTCACCCGTATTTGATTCACCCTGATGCAGCAGAATACCCTTGATTACTCCATCTTTCTGTGCCAGTTTGGCCATTTCAACCAAACGCGCGTAAGGGTTTCCACTGTACTCGGCGATGATATTTTTCAGCCATGTTTCGGTGATAGATGAAACATACGTTGTATAGTTGACTTTGTCGAACAGTTCTATTTTGCAGCCGCCCACAGAAACATTGATTATTCCGACTTTGATGTTGGCCGGAAGATTTGCAATCATTGTTCTGCCAAAATAATCGACAGGCGAGAGGCCGGAATAACATCGGGTCAAAGGTGGAACAGCAGTGTACCATTTCCCTTTCGTCCTTCCCAGATTTGAACAGTCAACAGCTTCCATAACTTTAAAACGACTGTCAACAGTTCGATCCACCGTTTCAATTGCACCTGCACCTTCCATGTTCGACTGTCCGAAACACAGGTAAATGTGGAAATCCGGATCCTGCGAAAAAGCGTTCATGCCCAACAGTATCAATCCGATCAATAAACTTGTATGTTTTCTTTGCTCTTTCATAAAATTCTAATCTTAAGCACTAATCATGTATTTGAATTTATGGATATTCTTAATATTACCCAATGTCATAAAAGTCATTCAATTGTCATTTGGTAGTCATTAAGTTGCCAGGAAATGACAACTTAATGACAATAATTGACCACCAATGACTGATGTGAAATGCCAAATAGATATGTAAACGGTCAATCATATTTAATTTTTCTTGAATGCCGGTTTCCCTTTTCCCCACCAGTCAAACCAACGTATATAGTCAACTTGTGGATAGGGACTGATGGTGACATTTGTATTTGCCGATGTATTCCCAAGAAGGAACTTTTCAACAAAGGCTTCCACTTCCGGATATTGACTTTTGGGAAGTTGACAGTGTCCATGACCGGCCACTATCGAAAAACCAAAGCGGTCGGGAATGCCAAAAGTTTTCCAGACTTCGTGAGCAGCCCGACACGAAACATAGCCCGATTCATCGGCAAGCCACACGAAATCAGGATTTCCAAGTACAAGCAATGCACGTGGCGCTATCATCGCCATTAACTCATGGTGATCGAATGGCAGTTTTGAAACATGCTCGCCTGCAAATTGAAACATGCTTTCCATAAACCAGACATGACTGGTAGCGCCCAAGGTTTCCACTTTAACAGGCAATGACTGTGAAACGCGCCAGGCGGCTGCTCCACCGCCACCAGATTCCTGGGCAATCGTCAGCGCAATTCGCTCATCGAAAGCTGCTGCAAAAAGTGCCATTTTTCCGGCGAAAGAGCAACCGGTTATTGCCAGATGTTTTAAATCGATCGGGAGGTCTTTCTGAACCAGTTCCAATCCATCGATGAGGCGGCTGACTCCCCAAGACCATGCGGAGTAGGCTCCCATGTGCGTGAGGTTCGGATAAAGCTGGTTGATGGGTTCATTCCCGCGCTTCTGTGCGTGAGCCATTACCTGCGTGAAATTAAATGGGATTTGCGCAATGCCGCGGCTGGCAAATATTTCTGCCGGCAAACTGCCCGAACCACGACCAATTCCGATCACTGCCGGGAATGGTCCTTTTCCTTCAGGAAGTATAATTTTTGATGTCAGAATAAGTGTTTTGCCGTTTTCCGTAATTCTTACCTTAAGCGTGTCGTTGGCATAACTGGCAGTCAGGGTGTCCGGACGAACAGGCTTTTCGCCGATTTCGTAGTGTTGTATTTCAGCGCCAATTTCTGCACGACGGCGACTCCAATCCTTGAATTTTACGGAACGTTTCTTGCCATCAGACCATACGAATGGATCGGTTAAAGGCTCAATAACAGGAAGTTGATCGAGGGTTGGAAGAGCCGGTTTTGCAAATTTTGCCCCAGTGTTTTCAACTTTATAAACAAGTGGGATTTTTTGAGCGGATAAACTTAGGCTCGCTGATACAACCAACAGTAGAATGAATATGCGTACCTGAATTCTTGATCTTGTTTTCATTTTAGTTTCCCCTTGAATATTTTAATAGTTGAATGCAAAAATGTTTGTATTTCAATTTGTTTCAATAATATAACTCACCCCTTAGCATCTGCGATGCTTTTCCCCTCTCTTTTAAAAGCTACTCTTTATACATATCTC